>CALUGP010000001.1 GCA_944320195.1 uncultured Prevotella sp.
GAAGCCAAACCCTCTGACCGTCAGTGAGAATGCTCAAATTCGCTTTATTCTGCGTTTTATCCTATTATTTTCAGGGAAAACGACACGCAAGATATAACTGAACAGTTTGGCCGTTACAATAAGTTCATGCGCGGTTGAGCCGCCGCCGGTGAATTTCATGCGGACAACCGTTGCGCCACTTTGAAACCTTTAGCCGTGATTTTGTGGCAAAACGTCAGGCGGAAAATGTACGTCTGCGTTCGCGAAACAGGTCGGCTTTGAGCCGTATTGTGGCTCTTGTTCCTATAAGAAACGGCATTTCTCACCGTCGTTTGCCGTCCTTGACAGTGCAAAAGGCCATCTTTCGCATCGCCAAAAGCCGTCTTTTATACGCTTGAAAGCCGTCCAAACATGCCGTTTGGACGGCTCTTTCTTTCCCAAACAGCCCGTTTCCGCGCTTTTTCAGGCCGTTGTTTTTGCACATTCAAGCCATTGGATGCGTTAACACCCTGTATGTATGGCAGTTGCGTTTGCACACTTCTGCTTGCCGTATTTGCGGTCGGCGGATTTTTTACGGCGACGGTCTTGTGAAAGCGTCATTGAAATACAAAAAGAAAGCAAAATAAGGGATGTGTGTTGCAATGTGCCATGCGGTAGGCAAGGCTGGCAATATACATGTCATGGCGTTGAAGAAAAATGCACTGCAGCCCATATTTTAATTAATCTTCCTTAAACTTTCGTCTATGTCAACATTTATTTGTATTTTTGCAGGAAATAAGCTGCACTGGTGTGGCAAGCTGCGGTGGTGGAGTGCGCTGCGAGGCTTGCCGCGGTTTGTCGGTGCGGCGTTGTTGCATAGAGAAAAGCTATTATCTAAAGTATGAACGTTTTAGAACTGAGTGAACAGGAAATCGGCAGGCGTCAAAGCCTCGAAGAACTGCGCGCCATGGGCATCGACCCGTACCCTGCGGCAGAGTATCCAACAAACGCATTTTCGACTGACATCAAAGAGGGCTTCAAGGACGACGAGCCGCGCCGCGAGGTGTGCATCGCCGGGCGCATGATGAGCCGCCGCGTGATGGGCAAGGCCGCATTCGCCGAGCTTCAAGATTCGAAGGGCAGGATACAGGTTTACATTACACGTGACGACATTTGTCCCGGCGAGGACAAGGATTTATATAATAAGGTGTTCAAGAAATTGCTTGACATCGGCGACTTCATCGGCGTCAAGGGCTTCGTGTTCCGCACGCAGACGGGCGAAATCAGCGTACACGCGCAGAGCTTGACGCTGCTTTCGAAGAGCCTAAAGCCCCTGCCGATAGTGAAATACAAGGACGGCGTGGCATACGACAAGTTTGACGACCCGGAGTTGCGCTACCGCCAACGGTACGTGGACCTGGTGGTTAACGATGGCGTGAAGGACACCTTCCTGCAGCGTGCTACGGTCATCAGGACGATAAGGAAGGTGCTCGACGAGGCCGGATACACTGAGGTGGAGACACCCACGCTGCAGACCATTGCCGGCGGGGCGAGCGCAAGGCCGTTCATCACGCACTTCAACGCGCTCGACACCGACATGTACATGCGCATCGCAACGGAGCTTTACCTGAAGCGGTTGATTGTCGGCGGATTCGAGGGTGTGTATGAGATAGGCAAGAACTTCCGCAACGAGGGCATGGACCGCAACCACAATCCGGAGTTCACCTGCATGGAGCTGTACGTGCAATATAAGGACTACAACTGGATGATGTCGTTCACCGAGAAGCTTTTGGAGACGGTCTGCATCGCCGTAAACGGCTCGACCGAGCGCGAAATCGACGGCAACATCGTCAGTTTCAAGGCTCCTTACCGCCGACTGCCCATTCTTGACGCCATCAAGGAAAAGACAGGCTACGACCTTACAGGCATGGACGAGGCTCAAATACGCGAGGTTTGCAAGAAACTCGACATGGAGATTGACGACACCATGGGTAAAGGTAAGCTCATAGATGAAATCTTTGGAGAGTTCTGCGAGGGCACGTTCATCCAGCCCACGTTCATTACCGACTACCCCGTCGAGATGTCTCCGCTCACGAAGATGCACCGCTCCAAGCCCGGACTGACCGAGCGTTTTGAGCTGATGGTTAACGGCAAGGAGCTTGCCAACGCCTATTCGGAGCTTAACGACCCCATCGACCAGGAGGAACGCTTCAAGGAACAGATGCGTCTGGCCGACAAGGGCGACGACGAGGCTATGATAATAGACCAAGACTTCTTGCGTGCCCTGCAATACGGTATGCCGCCCACGAGCGGCATCGGCATCGGCATAGACCGCCTCGTAATGCTCATGACGGGCAAGACGTACATTCAGGAGGTGCTCTTCTTCCCACAGATGCGTCCGGAGAAGAAAGCTCCGAAGAGCAGCGTGGAGGAGTGGAAGGCCGTCGGCGTGCCCGAAGAATGGGTGCCCGTGCTGAACAAGTGTGGATATTATCTCGTGCAGGACATCAAGGAAGTGAACCCGCAGAAACTCCAGCAGGATGCCTGTGGAGTGAACAAGAAATACAAGCTTGGCTACGAGAACCCGAAGGTTGACGAATTCGCCAAGTGGATTGAGGCGGCGAATAAAATTGAAAATTCATAATTGAAAATGGAGAATTATGATTACCTTTGTAGCTTGAGAATAGCTTATGACGAATATATAAAGGTAATCATAATTCTCAATTCTCAGTTTTTAATTCTCAATTTAGAGAAAAATGTACGACTGCGGAAGAATTGCGATTATTGGCGGAGGCAGCTGGGCTACGGCAATCGCCAAAATTGTAGTGGAGCATACGCACCATATAGGGTGGTATATGCGCCGCGATGACCGCATTGCTGACTTCAAGAGGCTCGGCCATAATCCGGCTTATTTGACAAGTGTGCATTTCAACATTGACGAAATAGGATTCTTCAGCGACATTAACAAGATTGTCCAGGCATACGACACTCTGATCTTTGTCACGCCGTCAGCTTACATAAAGAACCACCTTAAGAAGCTGAAAACCCGCATAAGGGATAAGTTTGTGATTACGGCTATCAAAGGCATTGTGCCTGAAGAGAATCTCGTTTGTTCTGAATATTTCCATCAGGTGTATGACGTTCCGTATGAAAATCTTGCGTGTCTTGGCGGCCCCTCACATGCGGAAGAAGTCGCGCTCGAACGTCTTTCATACCTTACTGTGGGGTGTAGTGACAGGGAGAAGGCACAGGCTTTTTCTGAGATACTTGCCTGTGACTACATCAAGACAAAGACAAGTGTTGACGTAGTGGGCATTGAATATGCGTCGGTGCTCAAGAATGTTTATGCCATTGCCGCCGGAATATGCAACGGCCTGAAGTATGGAGACAACTTCATGTCCGTGCTTATGGCCAACGCCATACAGGAAATGTCACGCTTCCTTAAGTCTGTGTATCCGCTTGAAAGGAACATCACAGACTCTGTTTATCTTGGCGACCTGCTTGTAACCGGATATTCAAAATTCTCACGCAACCGCACGTTCGGAACCATGATAGGCAAAGGATACAGCATAAAAAGCGCACAGATAGAGATGGAAATGATAGCCGAAGGATATTTTGGAACGAAATGCATGAAGGAGATAAACCGCCATTGCCATGTCAACATGCCTATACTTGACGCAGTGTACAATATCCTTTATGAGCGCATCTCACCGCAGATAGAGATAAAGCTATTAACCGATTCTTTCAGATAAAGAAGAATCAAAACACATATAAGCAAATGAAAAATATAACATTAGACGTAACGAAAGCCGTTCAGTTTCTTGCTGAAGGTACGGTGAAGGCTTACGAGCCTAAAGTGAAGGCGGCGCAAGAGGCGCTTGAAAATGGAACTTGTCCGGGCAATGATTTCCTTGGTTGGCTTCACCTTCCGTCGTCAATCACGCCTGAATTCCTACAGGAAATACAAGACTGTGCTGATGTCTTGCGTGAAAATTGCGAGGCTATAGTGGTTGCAGGCATTGGCGGAAGCTATCTTGGGGCGCGTGCTGTAATCGAAGCGATGGGCAATTCGTTTGCATGGCTTGTCGGTGACAAGAAAAACCCTACCATTCTCTTTGCCGGAAACAATATCGGTGAGGACTATTTGTCTGAACTGACCGACTATCTGAAAGGCAAGAAGTTTGGTGTTATAAACATATCAAAGTCGGGAACTACGACTGAGACGGCCCTTACGTTCCGTCTGCTTAAGAAGCAGTGTGAAGAGCAGCGCGGCAAGGAAGAGGCCAAAAAGGTGGTCGTAGCTGTTACCGATGCAAGGAAAGGTGCCGCCCGTGCGGCTGCAGACAAGGAAGGATATAAGACTTTTGTCATTCCTGACAATGTGGGCGGACGCTTCTCCGTGCTTACTCCGGTAGGCCTGCTGCCGATAGCTTGTGCCGGATTTGACATCCGTCAGCTTGTGGCCGGTGCCGCAGACATGGAGAATGCCTGTGGAAAAGATGTGGCATACGAGGAAAACCCGGCTGCTGTTTATGCCGCCGTGCGTAACGGACTGTATGAGCAAGCTGGCAAGAAGATTGAGATTATGGTGAACTATCAGCCCAAGCTGCATTACATCAGCGAATGGTGGAAGCAGCTTTACGGAGAGAGCGAGGGCAAGGATGGTAAGGGCATATTCCCCGCTTCTTGTGATTTCACGACTGATCTGCACTCTATGGGCCAGTGGATACAGGAAGGCGAACGTACAATTTACGAGACCGTGATAAGCGTGGAGCAGCCTAATCGTGAACTCTTGTTCCCGTATGACGAGGAGAATCTTGACGGATTGAACTTCCTTGCAGGCAAACGTGTCGACGAAGTGAACAAGATGGCGGAGCTTGGAACGCGTCTTGCGCATGTTGACGGCGGTGTGCCTAACATACGTATCAGCGTGCCCGTGCTCAACGAGTACTACATCGGACAGCTTATTTATTTCTTCGAGATTGCATGTGGAATCAGCGGCAACATCCTTGGAGTAAATCCGTTCAATCAGCCTGGAGTTGAGGCTTACAAGAAGAACATGTTTGCCCTTCTCGACAAACCTGGCTACGAGGCTGACAGCAAAGCTATAAAGGAGAGACTGGCCAGCGAGAAATAATATAGGGTCTTACGGTTGTCAGGTTTTGGGTAATTGTGTCGTGACGTGACATAGATGCCCGCAACCTTATATCCATTAAGCCAAATAAGCGGAAAATGTTTGAGAACGAAATCAACTTATATCTTGAGAAGCACGGCATTGAGGCTTTTACGCCCAAGGCCGTGCTTTTTGATATGGACGGGGTCTTGTATGACAGCATGCCTTTCCATGCGCGTAGCTGGCATGAGTCTATGGCCAGATTCGGCATAGGTATGGCTCCTGAAGAAGCCTACGCGTATGAAGGCATGCGTGGCGTCGAGACCATAAAGCTCTTGGTGAGACGCCAGTTCGGCAAGGACATAAGCGACGAGGAAGCCGCAAGGATGTATGACGCTAAGTCTGAGGCGTTCCGCTTGTGCCCGAAGGCGGAAAAGATGGAGGGCGTGGAAGAGCTGATGCGGAAGATCAAGGCCGGCGGACTGAAAATCGTGGTGGTGACCGGAAGCGGACAGAAGAGTCTTTTGGACCGGCTTGAAGAGGATTTTCACGGGCTTGTCAGCCGTAACCTTGTGGTGACAAGCTTTGACGTCAAGCATGGCAAGCCCGACCCCGAACCTTATCTTACGGGTCTTGCAAAAGCGGGTATAAAATCCAGTGAAGGAATAGTTGTGGAGAATGCGCCTCTCGGTGTGCGTGCAGCCGTGGCCGCTGGGATATTCACAGTTGCGGTGAACACCGGTCCGTTGCCCGACAAGGCCTTGGCCGACGAGGGTGCCAATGTGGTACTTCCAAGCATGTCCGCGCTTAGGGACGTTTGGAAATAATTAATAATTAAGAGTTAAGAATTAAGAAAAATACCTTTATAACTTATTTGCAAGGCATGTTTTCTTAATTCTTAACTCTTAAATCTTAATTTTATAAGTCCGTTTTATCCGTAAATAATCTTTCCGTTTTCATCCTCATACGGGGTGAGATCCTTTGCGTACTGGTTCATTGCACGCAAGCTCATGCCCATTGAAGAGAAGCCTCCGTCATGGTAAAGCGTCTGCATTGTGACCTTGCGGGTGAAGTCAGAGAACATCATCACGCAATAGTCTGCGCAGTCGTCGGCAGAGGCGTTGCCCAGTGGAGACATCTTGTTGGCGAAGTCCATCAGGTTGTCCATGTCTTTTATGCCTTTTCCGGCCGTGGTCGGGGTGGGCGACTGTGATATGCAGTTTATGCGGACGTTCTTCTCACGGCCGTATATGTAGCCGAAGCTGCGCGCGATGCTTTCGAGCATGCTCTTTGCATCGGCCATGTCGTTGTAGCCGAAGAAGGTGCGTTGTGCGGCTACATAGGTAAGCGCTACAACTGAACCGAACTCGGCGATGGCGTCCTGTTTCTTTGCCACTTGCAGCATCTTGTGGAACGAGATTGCCGATATGTCAAGCGTCTTTTGCAGGTAGTTGTAGTCAAGGTTGTCATAGGTGCGGTGCTTGCGCACGTTGGGGCTCATGCCGATGGAGTGGAGCACGAAGTCCACTTTGCCGCCGAGCAGGCGTACAGACTCGGAAAACACTTTCTCAAGGTCTTCCACGCTTGTGGCGTCAGCCGCTATCACGGGGGCGTTGAGCTGCTTGCCCAGTTCGTCCAGAGTGCCCATGCGCAGAGCCATCTCCGTGTTGCTCAGCGTTATTTGTGCGCCTTCTTCAACGGCCTTCACGGCCACCTTCCATGCGATTGAGTCTTCATTGAGCGCGCCGAAAATGATTCCGCGCTTGCCTTTCAATAAATTGTGAGTCATCTTTAAATATTCTTTGATTTGTAATCTGCGTGCAAAATTACATCATTTCGCCGACACACACAAGCGTTTTCGTGAAAAATGGCATAATGGCACGGCTTAATCTTCGCGTGGGTAACTTCATGTTGCTAACGGCTTGAAGGTCAACGACTTTTGGATATGCCGCTTTTCTGTTTGGCAAAAGCTGTTCATCCGCAAACCTTTTGGATTAAATAAAAGTTCTATTAATAACAACATCCAACCTTAATCCAGGCAGTCGGTAACTGTCATTCCGCGCTCCGACGCGGAATCCAGTAAATACCGCATATGCTGTTTGATGTACAGGATGTTCTCTGGATTCCGCGTCGGAGCGCGGAATGACAGTTACCGACTGCCTGGATCATGGCAGGATGTATTTGTAAATGAAATAATGTGTCGCATTTAATAGAGCCATATGTCCATTCAAAAGGTTTGCTGATGAACCTCCTTTCATGGTTCATCAGCAATTTAGGTGTATAACGTATAGGTGTCAATCCCGTCCCCGAAGGGGGCGAACTATGCTTAACCGCATGTGGAGTGACCGAAGGGAACGGAACTTGCGGTAAGTCAAAACTAACAAACCCGTCCCCAAAGGGGGCGAACAGCAGGGTGACATTCGCCCTCTTCGAGGACGAAATCATTGACTGCATACCTACCGCAAGTTCCGCTTCGCTACACATGCGGTTAAGCATAATTGGACCTCTTCGAGGCCCTATTACCACGAATGACAATACACCTAAACTGCGGATGAGTCCAAAAGGCCATGAATCGCGCGCTGAAAGGCCGTCAATCGCGCTCTAAAAGGCCGTCTTTTGCAGGCTAAAAGACGGCCTTTTATAATTGCATTGACAATCAGCGAGTTACAGCTCGCGTTCAGACAAAATTAAGAAAAACGATAAATCTTTTGTCGCATTTTCTTTGCAGGTACATTATTTTTGCATAACTTTGCACGCGCCGATTGGTTCACACGCATGTGATTAAAAGGGAAACGGGTGAGAGTCCCGTACAGTCCCGCTGCTGTGAGCTGCCGTTGTCGAGGCGGGCAACAAGCCACTGGCACAGTTTTTACGCCGGGAAGGCCGTCCGTCTTGGGGCAGCATAGTCAGAAGACCTGCCGTCGGTTATGTTTAATTCACCGCTTCGAGGAAGGCTGTGCATTATGTGCAATTGTGTTGAGACATTCTAAGCCACTACTGTTTGCGGCCGCCATGGCGGCCTTGGCATGCGTACCTGCCGCCGCACAGCGCAACGACAGCATTGCGGAAGGCAAGACATTGACCGGCGTTACCATAACGGAGAACGCACGGCGCAACTCCGTGTCGGCCACGGCTCCGGTGCGCCTGCTTGACAGCGAGGCCATGCTGCGGCTCGGAGTGACCGACATCGCCGACGCACTGCACCGCCTGCCCGGGGTCACCCTGCGTGATTACGGCGGGGCGGGAGGCATGAAGACCGTGGCCGTGCGCGGCTTCGGCGCACAACATACGGGCGTAAGTTATGACGGACTGGCTCTTAGCGACTGCCAGACGGGCGAGATTGACGTGTCGCGGTATTCACTGGAAAACGCGGCAAGCATCGCTCTTACCATCGGCGACAACGAGGACATCTTCATCCCGGCGCGCAACGCCGCTTTCGCCTCGATGCTCTCAATCAACACGATGCAGCCTCCGTCGGCCGACCTGCGGCCGCACGTGACTGCGCAGATAAAGCTTGGCTCCTTCGGATATGCAAGTCCGTTCGTGCGCTACAGTCAGAATTTTACCGACAGGTTTGCCTTCAGCGCGTCGGGAGAATACGTTTATGCGGAGAACGACTATCCGTTCACCATACGCAACGGCAACACCACAATGCACGAGAAGCGCACCGACAGCCGAATGAACTCGGCCCATGCTGAGGCCGGATTCATATGGAGCGCCGGCCCGAAGAGCAGGCTTGACGGCAAGATATACTACTATGACAACAACCGCAGGTTGCCCGGGCAGGTGAGATATTACACCGACGTGAGCGGCGAAAGGCTGCACGACCGCAACTTCTTCGCGCAGGTGCAATACCGCGCGTGGAACAGCCGCAGCCTGTCCGTCAAGCTTAACGCCAGGTTCAACTGGGCATCGTCCATATACGCGGACGACACTTACAAGGGCGGCATCAACGACGCAAGCTACTGGCAGCGCGAGGCCTACGCCTCGGCGTGCCTGCTGTACACGCCGGCCAAGGCCTGGGCCGTGGACTATTCGGCCGACTACATCTTCAACAACCTTAACAGCAGCCTTGAGACCGACACGCGCCCTTACCGCCACACGGTGCTGCAATCGGCCACGGCTCGCTACAAGGACTCGCGGCTCACGGTCATGGCACGTCTGCTTTGGTCGATGTATTTCAACGCGGCGAAGGCTGGCAAGAGCGCGCGCGACATGCGCAGGCTGTCGCCGTCGGTGTCAATGTCATACCGTGTTTTGCGAGGTGAAGACCTGTACGTCCGTCTCTCATACAAAAACATATTCCGTGCGCCGACGTTCAACGAATCATACTACTTCCATTACGGCAGTACCGACCTGTCGCCAGAGAGCACAGACCAGATAAACCTGGGGCTTACATGGCGGCATGGATACGGCAAAGAGTCTTACGTTAAACTCTCTGCAGACGGATATATTAATAAGGTGAAAGACAAGATTGTGGCCGTGCCCTACAACATGTTTGTATGGACTAACGTAAACGTGGGCAAGGTTTGCGGCCACGGCATTGAAGCCGAAGCCGCACTGGAGCACTGTTTCAGCCAACGCTTCGCGCTTCTTGCCACGGCCAATTATGGCTGGCAGCGCGCCGAAAACCGCACCAACGAAGATTCGCCCTATTACGGTTACCAGATTGCTTACACCCCTGAACATCAGGGAAGCGCGACAGTCAGCTTTGAAAACCCTTGGGTGAACGTCTCAGTTCACGGATACGCGGTAAGCCTGCGGCATGCCAACAACAACCATTATGAAGGCACAGACATTCCGGGATATGCCGAGATGGGACTGACTGCTTACCGCCGGTGGCACGTATGGCGCGGAACGCTCGAGGCAAGGGCCGACATCAAGAACCTGTTAAACAAACAATACGAGATTGTGGCACGCTACCCCATGCCGGGACGGAGTTGGCAATTCTCTATAAACTACAAATTCTAAGGAAATGAAAAAGCTATTATCAATCGCCGCAATAGCGGCAATGAGTGTTTCAATGTTCACGGCGTGCAGCGATGATGACAACCCCACGCCCAACCCTACACCAATAACCGTGACGGAAGGACTGTACATTGTCAACAGCGGAAACGCGTCAAGCAACATTCCAGGCAGCCTTACTTACATAGGCCATGACGGCAACGTGATACAAGGCGCATTTGAAAAAATCAACGGAACAGAGCTGGGCGACACACCGAACGACGCCCTTGTGTATGGCAGCAAGCTGTATGTCGTGGCCAGCGGAAGCAACGTTGTATGGGTGGTTGACCGCAACTCGCTGAAAGAAATCAAGATGATCAGCACGACTGAGCTGATGGGCGACGACAAAGGAAAGAATCCCCGCCGACTCGCCGCGGCTGGAAACAATGTCTACGTGTCGACGTTTGACGGATATGTGGCAGCCGTCGACACAACAGATTACACCATGGCAGACTGCTACCAAGCAGGCTCATACCCTGAAGGAATGGCCGTCGGTAATGGCAAACTTTACGTGGCTAACTCTGATTACGGCCAGGGCGTGAATCCTTCAATATCTGAAATAGACCTGAATACCGGCGAAACCACTGACCGTAAAGACAATTTGATAATGAACCCCACAAGCATCGTCGCTACAGGAGACGCGCTTTATGTGCTCGACTACGGCCGATACGACGCCAACTGGAACCAGACCGATGCAGGTGTACGCAAGATTCAGAATGGCGAAGTAAGCATTGTGGCAGACGCAACGCTCATGGCTGTAGACACACAACGCGGTCTTATCTACACCGTCAATGCGCCTTACAGCTATCCGGCAATACCTGTCACATACGGCGTTTACGACATAACAACAGGCCAGACAACGACATTCATTGAAGGAAAAGACATAGACAGCCCTGCGGCGATAGCCGTAGACCCTGTAACCGGAGACGTGTTCATATCGTCATACAGGATGAACCCCGACACAGGTTACGCCGACTACTTCACTTACGGATACGTCAACCGATACCGGGCAGACGGAACATTCGTGGCTACTTACGACACCGGAGTAGGCCCCACGGCGTTTGCTTTCAACTATTACACGACAAATGAATAAGCTGAAGACCATAGTTTTCTTTATGGCCACGGTGCTGCCCCTCCTCTGCGCGTGCGGAGGAGGCGGCACCAAGGCAGCTGTTTCAGGAGGCGATACCGTCAGGCTGAAATATGCCAAGCGGCTTGCCATTGTAAAATACGACGGCTACACGGTTGTTACTCTTCAAGACCCGTGGAACAAGGGGAAGACGTTGCATACATATATTTTAGTCGGTGACAGTCTGCCTGGCAACTTGGCGCAACACGTTGAGGGGCTTGCCGACCCACCGTCAACCGAGATTGTCCACACGCCATTGCGCCGCGCGGTGGTGACAACGTCCATGCATTGCGCGCTATTGGACAAACTTGGTAAGAGCAACGCTGTCCGCGGAGTGTGTGACTTGCAATACATCAATCTGCCATGGGTAAAAGAGCGGCACATGAAAGGACTGATAGTAGACTGTGGCAACGGCATAACTCCGACGCTCGAAAAGATAATAGAGTGCAACGCTGATGCCGTGCTGATATCTCCTTTTCAAAACAATGGCGGATATGGAAGGCTTGGCGAATGGGGGAATCCTATCATTGAAATGGCCGACTACATGGAAACATCTGCATTAGGACGAGCTGAATGGATGAAATTCTATGGCATGTTGTTCGGTGCCGAACGTGAGGCTGACAGTCTGTTTGCCAATGTTGAGCTGAGATATAACGGGCTGAAAGCCATCGCACGAAAGTCTGTCACACGTCAGTCAATACTCATAGACAAGGTGAATGGCCCCGTATGGTATGTTCCTGGAGGAAAAAGCACAATAGGGCAAATCATCGCAGATGCAAACGCCGGCTACATTTTCTCGGCAGACGACAACAGCGGAAGCCGTCCACTTACATTTGAAACAGTGCTGACAAAGGGTAAAGACGCTGACGTGTGGATGTACAGGCATGATAACGGCCGGCCTGCAACTTACTCATCGTTGCTTTCCGAGAACGCCGGTTACGCCCAGTTCAAGGCGTTCAAGGAGCAAAACGTATACGGATGCAGGACTTCAGGAAACAGTACATTCTATGAAGACACGCCGTTCAGTCCAGACTTGCTGCTTCGCGACTTCATAATCATAACGCATCCGGACATCAAACAACTCGGCGAACCTAAATATTTCGAGAAACTGAAATGAGCAAAGGCGCAAAGGCCAACTTGGTTCTGGCGGCAGCAATACTGCCACTATTCGCTCTGAATCTGGCATACGGCTCGGTGAACATACCGCTGCCGGACATTGTCGACATACTTGCGGGCAAGCATTCTGGCAACACCGCATGGGAATATATCGTGCTCAACACGCGTCTGCCACAAGCCGTTACGGCCATGCTCTGCGGAAGTTCGCTTGCGGTTAGCGGCTTGTTGCTGCAGACCGCTTTCCGAAATCCGCTTGCCGGACCGTCAATTTTCGGAATAAACAGCGGTGCCAGTCTCGGGGCCGCCGTCGTATTGCTTGCATTCGGCGGAGGGATAACCATAGGGACGGTGTCATTGGGAGGTTTTGCCGCCGTACTTGCCGCCGCATTTGCTGGCGCAGTGGCGGTAATGTTGTTGTTGCTGGCGTTTGCGGGCATTGTAAAAAACAACGTGATGCTGCTCATTGTTGGTATAATGATTGGCTACATCGCCTCGTCGGCCATATCGTTGCTGAACTTCTTTGCCACAGAAGAAGGCGTACACTCATACATGGTTTGGGGACTTGGAAACTTTGGCGGGGTCTCACTAAGCCAGATACCGCTTTTCGCGACAGTGACGGTGGGTGGCCTTGCATGGTCGCTGTTGCTTATAAAACCGCTCAATGCGCTGCTTCTTGGAGAACAATATGCCGAGAATCTCGGCGTAAACACAACAACGTTGCGCAACCAACTGCTCGCCGTAACAGGGTTTCTGACGGCATCGGCAACCGCATTTTGCGGGCCTGTAGCTTTCATCGGACTGGCTGTTCCGCACATGGCGCGCATGGCTCTGGGCACTGACAACCACCGATATCTCATTCCTGCGACAATCTTTACGGGAGCGTTGACAGCACTTGCGTGCAACATCATATGCACGCTGCCCGGCGAAAACGGTGTCATTCCGCTTAACGCGATAACGCCGATAATGGGCGCACCGGTGATAATATATGTAATAACGAGGCACAGGCGTTAATCGCCCGGCTTCGTTATTGTAGTTTTTTGGAATGTCAAATAAACAAGTTGACATTGGACTTGTCGGCGCGTTCCATGTAAGTGGCCACTCCGCCGACCGTAACGCAGTCAAGCAATTCTTCACGCTTCACGCCCATTACGTCCATGGACATCTGGCAGGCGATGAACTCCACGCCGCTGTCTATGGCCTGGTTGCGCAGTTCTTCGAGCGAGCTTACGCCCTTGCGTTTCATCAAGTTGCGCATCATCCTTGCGCCGATGCCGCCCATGTTCATCTTCGACAGCTTCAGCTTGCGCGAGTGTCCGGGCAGCATGAAGCCGAACATTCGTCCGAAAAGGTCCTTTTCAACCCTTGGCTTGTATTCTTTCTTTATGACGTTAAGCCCCCAGAATGTGAAGAACACCGTGACCTTCTCGCCAGTGGCGGCTGCTCCGTTGGCCAGTACAAATGTGGCAAGAGCCTTGTCCAAATCGTCGCTGAACATTATGAATGTCTTGCCTTTGGCCGTGGCCGAGGCGTCAGGTTGCCGTCCGCCGCCTTTCTCTATGAGCACGCCGTACACTCCGCCGGCGGCTTCTTTTGAAACGAAGCGGTTGCCCGTCATGTTGCACCAGGCCTCGGCGTCGCGCACAAATCCCGGGTCTGTGGCTCTTACATACAGTCTTTTGCCTGGAGCTATGTCTTCTATGCTTTTCTTCAACTTCATTATCGGCCCGGGGCACTGCAGTCCGCATGCGTCTATCTCTGTCGTGCCGGCTTTTTCGTTTGTGCTCTTGCTGTCAGCAGGCTTGGGCTTTGCCGCATGGCACGGTTTTCCCTCAGTCGGCTGAATGCGCATCGTTGCCGCCTTGTATGTCTTTATTCCGCCTATCAGGTTATGTACGTCGGCGAAGCCTTTGCCCTTCAGTATGTTTGAGGCAAGATATCCCCTTAACCCGACTCCGCAGTATACCCACACGGGCTTGTCCTTTGGTATCTCGGATATACGGTTGCGAAGGTCGTCGAGCGGAATGTTTACTGCTCCTTTTATGGCACCGAGCGCAAATTCGTCCTTGGTACGCACGTCAACCAGGGTGACGCGGCTGAGGTCGGCCTGTTGCAGCTCACGCCAATACAGAGGGAACATTTTTCCGCTCAATATGTTGCCGGCCACATATCCGGAAATGGCAACGGGGTCTTTGGCCGACGAGAACGGAGGTGCGTAGGCATGCTCGGTCTTCACAAGGTCATATACCGTGCCGCCATGCTTTATTACCTGGGCGTATTCATCTATGCGCTTGTCAACGCCGTCGTATCCTACTATCTGCGCGCCGAAAAGCCGTCCGCCGTCGGGCGAGAAAGTTATCTTGACCGACATTGGCGACGCTCCCGGGTAATAGCCTGCATGCGAAGAGGGGTGAATCGTGGCCGAAAGCGACGGTATGCCCATCTGTTTCAGGCGCTTGGCCGGCAGTCCGGTTGATGCCACGGTCATGTCGAACACTTTGGCGATGGACGTTCCGATGGAGCCTTCATACTTCACTTTGTTGCCGAACACAATGTTGTCGGCCACTATGCGGGCCTGTCTGTTGGCCGGGCCGGCAAGGAAGTTGAGCCACGGCTTCTTGGTCACAGGGTGGGGAAACTCTATCGCATCGCCGACCGCGTAGACGTTCTTGTCTGACGTCTGCAGGTATTCGTCAACATAAATGCCTTTCATCTCGCCTATCCTGAGGCCCGCGTCTTGCGCCAGCCTGGTCTCTGCACGCACGCCTATTGACAGTATGACAATGTCTGTCTTAAGGCATATGCCTGACTTCATCCTTACTTCAACACGGCCGTCAGTCTCGGCAAACGAGTCTACGGCCTGCTCCAGATACAGCCCCACGCCCTTCTGCAGCAGGTGTTCGTGTACAAGCGCGGCCATGGAATAGTCTATAGGCCCCATCACCTGATTGGCCATCTCTACCACAGAGACGCTCGCGCCCGCATGCGCAAGGTTCTCGGCCATCTCCAGTCCGATGAATCCGCCACCCACGATGACGGCGTCTCTCACTTCGTTTTCCTGCAAATAAGATTTTATCGCATCGGTATCGGCAACGTTGCGCAGCGTGAAGATCCGCTTGCCGTCTATGCCTGGCAGAGGCGGACGCACGGGCGACGCACCCGGGGAAAGCAGCAGCTTGTCATAAGATTCTGTGTATATGTCGCCTTCGCTTGTGCGCACCGTCACTTTCTTCCCGTGCAGATCGACGGCCGTCACCTCCTGGTTCACACGCACGTCAATGTTGAAACGCCGGCCGAAGGCCTCGGGCGTCTGCACGAACAGGCGGTCGCGTTCGCCTATGACGCCGCCGATGTAATAAGGCAGGCCGCAGTTGGCGTAAGATATGTACCGTCCTTTCTCGAACAATATTATTTCCGCATCCTCAGTGTTGCGGCGTATGCGGGCTGCCGCAGTGGCTCCGCCGGCCACCCCTCCAACTATGAGTATCTTCATCGTAAAACCTCCGCTTATGTTTTTCCTTATTAAAAATTCATTTTACAAAGAAAACAAATTATGTGCTATTAATAAAATTCTGCGACATCGTCGACCGCAAAATTCCGATTAATTAATACATTTTTAACGTACTTTCGGCAAAACCGGCCTAAGACATCGTAATCTGTTGACTGTCAACAGGTTGCATGGCCCTTTGCAAAAGACGGCAAATTGGAACGTGATTTGCCGTCTTTTAGCCTGCCGTTGGGCACCTTTTGCGATGCGTTTTGCCGTCTTTCGCAAAACGGCGAGGCAGAGATAAAAAATCATTGCACTTCTCAATGGCTATTAAAATCTAACAAAATGAAAAAATGATTGACATTTTACGTTTTCAGAATCAATTGTGATAAATTTGCATCATATACAAACACTTTAAACCGGAAACATATGAAAAAGAACAAAATCATCACCATGGCATTAGCGACAATGACCGGACTGGCCTCATTCTGCACACAGGCCAGCGCACAAGAAACGGCACTGCCAAAGCCGACACAAAGCAACGTGGCCGGCAGCCTGACAAAAGCCCTGCAAGACAGGCGTTCCACACGCACGTTCACAGACAAGGCCGTGACCGACCAGACACTGGCCGACCTGCTATGGGCCGCCGACGGCGTCAACCGCAAGGACGGCAAACGCACAGCCCCGTCGGCCATGAACCGCCAGGACGTGACAATATATGTAGGAAAGGCCGACGGCACGTTCAGATATGACGCGGCGTCAAACAAGCTGGTAAAAATAGGCGGCGGCGACCTGCGCAAGGCTGCGGCGGGACGCAACAAGTTTATTGAGACAGCCCCAATAGTGCTCGTCATCGCGTCTGACACAGGGCTTACGGGCGGCAACAAGGCCATAAGCGGCCTCAACGTAGGCGCGGTTATGCAGAACGTCTATCTGTATTGTGCCGCCAACGGACTGGCCACCGTATGCTGCTATGCAGGCGACACACCCAAAGACGTACAGAAATTTCTCGGCATAAAGGAAAACATCCTGCCGCTGGTATACATGCCGGTAGGATATTGAAAGAATTAAGAGTTAAGAATTAAGAGTTAAGAAAATACCATTATTGATAGCTTGTAAGGCATATTTTTCTTAACTCTTAATTCTTAACTCTTAATTCTTAACTTTTATTCGTATCTCATCGACTTGGCCGGATGCACCTTGGAGGCAAGGAAGCTCGGAGCAATAAGCACAAAGACGCTCACTACCAGTGTCGCCGCATTGAGCAACAGTATGGCCGGCAGGTTGAATTCAACCGGAACAACATCGACATAATACGTTGCTGCGTCGAGTTTGACGATTCCGGTGAGATTCTGCAACATGATAAGTCCCAATCCTACGAGGTTGCCTATAAGCATGCCTTTGCCTATTATGAACACCGCAAACCAGAGAAACGTCTTGCGGACAGTGCCGCTGCGCGCTCCAAGAGCCTTTAGCACGCCTATCATTGCCGTGCGTTCAAGTATTATTATGAGCAGACCCGAAATCATGGTGAATCCCGCGACGCACAGCATAAGCGCAAGAATAATCCACACGTTGAGGTCAAGCAGGTCAAGCCAAGTGAATATCTGTGGATTTGAGTCTTGTATAGTTTCCGACGAATAAGTCTCGCCGTAACGGTCAACCGTGCGGTTCACCTTCTTCACCATCAGTTCTTCAACGGCATCCACATTGTCAAACTCGTTCACTGTAAGCTCTGCTCCGACCGCCTGGTCAGGCTTCCAGCCGTTCAAGCGGACAGTCGTATAAAGATCGGTGAAGCAGATCGACTCGTCAAACTTTGACAGGTTTGTCTGGTAAACGCCGGATATTGTAAAACGCCTGACACGCACTCCGTTGCCGTCAATGAAGTATGCGAACACCTTGTCGCCCGACTTCAGCTGCAATCGGTCTGCCATTATTTGCGATATTAGTATCTTGTTATGGCTTGCCGAGTCGCTGAAAGCCGGTATGCTGCCGCTGACAAGATTATTGTGGATGAATGTTGTGTCATATTCCGACGCTATACCCTTGAACGCCACGCCGAGAAAGTCACTGTCGGTTTTCAAAATTCCTTGTTTCAGGGCATATCTTTGGACATGCTTTACGCCGCTGACCGAGCGTAAAACAGCCATCATGCTGTCATCCATGCATACAGGACGGGTGTCCCTTCCGTGCAGGGACATGAAGTTGGCCACCGTAATATGGCTGCCGAAACCGATGACTTTGTCACGTATGGTGTGTTTGAAACCAAGCACGACACTGACTGAAACAAGCATCACCGCAAGGCCGATCGCCACTCCGGCCGTGGCAATGCGCATGGCGGGACGGCCCACTTTCTGCCTTGCATCGTTAGCGGAATAAATACGCCTTGCTATGAATAATGGCAGGTTCATTCTTCGTCAACCCTCCCCGGATATGCTTCAAGCGCCTTGCGCAAAACCAGCAAAGCACGCGTAAGATCCTCTTTCTTCAACACATATGCAATCCTGACCTGGTTGTATCCGGCCCCCGGAGTTGTGTAAAAACCTGAAGCGGGAGCCATCATGACTGTCTCTCCTTCATAATTGAACTCCTCAAGACACCAGCGGCAAAACTTCTCGCTGTCATCAACAGGAAGTTTCGCAACCGTATAAAACGCTCCCATGGGTATCGGCGAATACACTCCGGGTATTCGGTTAAGACCGTCTATTAGGCATTTGCGTCTTTCCACGTATTCGTCATACACGTTGCGGTAATATTCTTCGGGTGCGTCGAGAGAGGCTTCCGCGGCGATCTGTCCGATAAGAGGCGGTGAGAGACGCGCCTGGCAAAACTTCATCACGGCACGGCGCACCTCCGTGTTCTTTGTAATCAATGCCCCGATGCGTATTCCGCATTCACTGTAGCGCTTGCTTACAGAATCAATCAGCACAACGTTCTGCTCTATTCCTTCAAGATGGCAGGCGCTGATATAAGGAGAGCCGGTGTAGATATACTCGCGATAAACCTCGTCGGAGAACAGGTAAAGATCATATTTCTTTACAAGATCGCGTATCTGGTGCATCTCGCGCCGTGTGTAAAGATAACCTGTCGGGTTATTAGGGTTGCATATAAGAATGGCGCGCGTGCGCTCGTTTATAAGCTCTTCAAACTTCTCTACCTTTGGCAATGAGAAGCCTTCTTCTATCGTCGTAGCGATGGTTCGTATCTTGGCGCCGGCCGATATGGCGAAAGCCATGTAATTTGCATAGGCCGGTTCTGGTACGATAATCTCGTCCCCGGGGTTGAGGCATGACATGAATGCGAACAACACGGCCTCGCTTCCTCCGCAGGTGATGATTATGTCGTCGGCCGTCACGTTTATGTCATATTTCTTATAATAAGAAACGAGCTTTTCTCTGTAGCTCAGATAGCCTTGAGACGGTGAATACTCAAGTATTGTACGGTCAATGTTTCGTATTGCGTCGAGAGCCACCTTGGGTGTCGGCAGATCCGGCTGGCCAATATTGAGATGATAAATCTTTATACCGCGCTTCTTCGCCGCAGCAGCCAAAGGCGCAAGTTTGCGTATCGGCGACTCCGGCATTTCCAATCCGCGGACTGATATCTGGGGCATGGTTTCTATCTTTTTATTATTGAAAACGGCAGCAAAGTTACAAAAAACAATTGTAATAAGCTAATAAAACGACACTTATCAATTAAAGAAGTTCCAAGAAACGCCGAATCGGAATATCCTTCCGTTCACTGGATAATGCGGTACAAGGAAGCTGTCGCCGCTGCTTGCATTGACATGGCTCATCATGACGAAGAAGCGCGTATGCTTCAGGTGCATGTTGGCATAGGCGTTCACTATTGGGTAATTGCCCACCTCCACATTGGCGTCTCCATTGTCCTGAACGGTGAACTGGCCTATTGCCGGGCTGTAGTCCAAGCCTTTGTATTTGGTGAAGAAGCGTGCGTCGGCTCCCAAGTCGATTGTAAGCACCTTGGCAACTTTGAAATGCAAGTAAAGATTTGTGTATACGTTAAGGTCGGGCACGGGCAAGACGTGTTCGTCGCTCGACTTCTGATATGTTATCATGTTTTCCCAACGGAGCGGGCCAAGACGGAAATCCTGTGCCAGTTGCAGCGTCAACAGACTGATGTTTTTAGAGCTTTGACGCACGGCCACGGTGTTGCCTGTACGTCCGAAATCCTCTGTTATGTTGTAACTCTGGGCGAAATACGTGTAATTCTGCAGATTATCGTATGCGACACGAAGTCTTGTGCGGGTTCGTTTCAACGAGAACGCTCCCTCGATGTGAGTGCGCATCTCCTGGTCCAATCCGTCATTATCCCACCAGAAGTGTTTTGAATGATAATGCCTGTAATAGAATGTGGGATTCAACCTGTGGAAATAGGCGTTGGCCGCGAGTGTGACGGTGTCTTTGAACAAACGGAAGTTCAGGTCTGCGCGGCCGTCAATCTTCAGCTGTCCGGCATCTTCGCCCAACAGCCATGCTTCCGCCGTGACATTATAATGCAATGTGTTGCCTTGCGCCTTGAGCAATTGTCCGCCCACGCTGAGGCTGTGTTCGTTGTAAGACGAGCGTCCGCCGACAGAGTCAGGCAGAGTGAAATGCCTCAGGTCGGATGTGACAAAGGCCCTAAGCCCGGCTTTGGCCCATTTGTTGAATCCTTCGAGCAGAGCCACCGCAAATGTGTTTTTGAGCGAATAATGCGTCGTGCGGTCATATATCGAGTCGCCGGTGAACTTCTCGTTTACTGGGAAAGTATTGGCGTAATAGTTCTCCGGAGTGTCGTAAGCCTGGTATATACGCGCGTAATTGTCGAATTTCAATGTATGTATGAAACTTGTCACGGGCACATATTCATCCTTCATCCACGTGGTGTCTGCATTCATATCCGCCTTGTTTTTTGTCTCAGCGGCCAGCAGGCTGTCGGCCGCGGCTTTGTCGACGGCAATCCTGCCACCGTCCGCTTTAACGGTGTCGGCTGGTTCGTTGCCGGCAATTACGGCATCGTCTGGTCGTCCTGCAAAGGTCTTTTGTTCTTTGAAGTTGTCCTCGTCGAAGTCGCGTCCTTCCTCTTTCGCCTTCTTTCTGGCTTCCTCTTTGGCCTTTCTTTCGGCATTCTCCTTTTGCGACTCCATGGCGAACTTCTTTGCTTTTATCTCCTCGGGGGTCATCTTTACCTTGCGGCTGAAACCGAAGCTGTAGCGGTGAGAGAAGAACACGTGCTGGTTGTCGTTTCGGTTCCAGTTCTGCTGAAGAACAGTGGGTATCTCGTCGTTACGGAAATTGTCTTCAAAGGTTTCAGGGTGTGTGATGTACAAGTCGTCTGTTATACCGCCGTTTTCTGCCACCTTCTCGTGGTTGGTTGACAGCAGCAGATGTGCCTGGTAGCGTTCGCCAAGATAAGACCCGTACATTGAGTAATCGAAATGAGACGTGCTCTGGTTTTGGAAATAGCCGCGTCCGTACAGGTAGTCGAACTTGAATCCCAAGCCTATCCTCTTTCCTACGTTTACTCCGAAAAGCGCTTTGAAGTGGTTTTCGCCGTTGGTTCTGTCGCCGCATTCGTTGTAAGATATGTTGGTTATCGGCGAAAGCGTGTTGGTGAAGTGAAACTGGTCGACCGGGGTTATGAAGTAGTCGTAGGGCTGGGTGAACATGAATTGCTGGTTCTCGCCGCGGTCGATGAATATGCGGTTGATGCGCGGCGAGCCGAGGTTGCCCAACGAGCTGAATTCTCCGCGCACGCCATCGGTGAAAATGGAGTTCATGTACATGTGTGGCATTGTGTCTGGTACAGCGGCTATCCGTTCGCCGAAACGCTCGTCGACGGTCCACACTTTAAGCCCTTTGGGTATTTCCTTGTTGCCAGACGAGAGCGAATCGCTCCGTGATGAGCGGTTTGAGCCCGAGCTTGTATATTCGCCGCTGTCTGTCAGCTGGTTGAAGCTTTGCGCGCCGACCGGCATGCGGCACAGTGTGGACAACAGCACAAAAGCGAAGATTAACCTTACTTTCATTTCATGAACCGGAATACGCATTCAACAATCTTGAACAGCATCGACGCGAGGATTATCACCGTGCCGGCGTTGCGTCCGCACTGGAAATATACTATTACGCCGATTACTGCGCCAACCATGAAAATGATATTGAGGATGTTGCGCAACACTATGTATCGGTCGCCGCCGTCGCCACGCCTGTGCGTGGGCTTTCCGTTGGCGGCCGCATTGTCTCGGTTTGCAATCATTTGTGGAATGTTAGTTAGAATACTTTATTATACTTATTGCGTTACGGCCTCGCGTATGACGCTGAAAAGATAGTCTTTGCGGTCTACGGTGTTGCGCCTGAACTTTGCCGAGCCCGGCAGCAGGCGTGTCTTCTTGCGGTTGAGGGCGTTCTCGTCGTTAATCCACTCCTCGGCCTTGTACACGTAGCCGCCGTCAGACGAGCGCCCTTCTTCATAGCGATAGGATATCCGCCCCATCGTTACCGTAAGGTGGCCGTCCTTGCAGTATGCTATAAGCGTATAATAGAACTTTGTCCTGTCAAGCATGAAAAACTTGTCGGTGAACACCAGCCATTCCCTGATGGTGGCCACCACTATGTGCTCGGCCTTGTTCACCAGGGCCACGCTGCTGCCTTCTATCTGGTTCTCAGTCTTGGTAAGGTCGGTGAAACACTGCAGGATGTCTGCGTATATCTGGTCGGCCGACTTGCCGGGCACGTCCATGTCGAGTTTCCACTCCACTTTCCCGTCAACCTCAGGCACGGCTCCTTCCAGGTATTTCGCGTCGGGATTGGGCTTTTCAGCCTTCATCTCTTCCTGACGGCCAACGGTCTCTTTGCCCGTGTCTGGCCTTTCCCAGACGCCCTGCGCCATGGCTGCCATGGGCAGAAGGCACATTGCAAGAATAAAAAACAGTCTCATCTGTAAATTGAATATTTCTGCAAAGTTACGAATTTTAGGCCGACAGGCGCAATAAAAAGCATTATTTAACATCGGCGGTCTCACTTTTACATGCGCACGAATCCGCGTCATGCCGGCTTCGCTCGTCTGACATTGTGTCGTCTTGACGGCATGTATGCATGGCAAAGCGTCAAACTGGAAACCTCGGCGGTAAATTGGGAAACAGGAAGCGGACATCGCCAAAATGACATGTGGACATTGCATTTACGGCTCGTGTGAGTCTTGCCTGCACGGGCTTGTTGTGCGGTTTGCCGTAAAACGCGATGCCGTTGGCCGTGAATCGCGCCGTGAAAGGCCGTCTTCAATGTGCAAGAAAGCCGTCAACATGCGCCGTATTGACGGCTTTCTTGCCCGTTTTTTGCCGTAAAAAGATGCACACTTTGCCGTTTTGCGGTGTAATGCGCATGGTGTCAGACACTTGCTTTTGCGCACTTGTGGCGTGCGTGAAATCACAAAATCCGTGCGCATTCACGAATAAGCCAGGCACGGAGCACCATTCAAAAACAGAATGTAAGCCGGAAAGCCGTTTTGCTTTCACCGCTGAAAACATGCCGCGCAGCGTTCCCTCCAACGCGCAACGGCCTCCAAATGGTCACAATAGCTTGTTTTAACCGCTATAATTTTGCGTTACGCCCGATTTGCATTACCTTTGCATGAGCTAAGCCATGCACGTGGCATTGCAGGCTGACACGCTTAACCGAAACATAAAAAAGAAAGGAGCCATTACAAATGCCTTTAAGAATACCCGACCGTCTGCCGGCCATAGAGGCCCTGAAACGTGAGAACATATTTGTCATGGACTCGTCTCGCGCACACGCGCAAGACATCAGGCCGTTGCGGATAGTCATCCTGAACCTTATGCCGTTGAAGATAACCACTGAGACAGACCTGGTGCGCGTGCTGTCAAACACGCCTCTTCAGCTGGACGTTACGTTCATGAAGCTGAAGAGCCACACGCCGAAGAACACTCCCGTGGAGCACATGATGGCGTTTTACAAAGACTTCGACGAACTGAAGGAACAAAAGTTCGACGGCATGATTGTTACAGGCGCGCCCGTAGAGCACCTCGCTTTCGAGGACGTTAAATACTGGCCCGAGCTCACACACATATTCACATGGGCCCGCAACCACGTGACCAGTACCATGTATATATGCTGGGCCGCCCAAGCCGGGCTGTACTTCCATTACGGCGTCGGCAAGCGCCAGTTGGACAGAAAGATGTTCGGCGTGTTCCGCCAGGACATCACCGACCCTCTGCTGCCGATATTCCGCGGCTTTGATGATTACTTCTACATGCCTCACAGCCGGCACACCGAGGTGGCAAAAGCCGACATACTGTCCGTAGCCGGCCTGTCCGTCATAGCCGAGTCGGCCGAAAGCGGAGTGGGTATAGTCATGGCGCGTGAAGGCAGGGAATTCTTCATCATGGGCCATATGGAATACTCGCGCGGCACGCTTGACAATGAATACCGCCGCGACATGGGCAAACGCGACGACGTGGACATGCCGCGCCACTATTACCTCGACGACAATCCGGACAACACGCCGGTGCTGCGCTGGCGCGCGCATGCCAACCTGTTCTACAACAACTGGATCAATTACTACGTTTACCAGGCTACGCCTTATGACATCAACAAGATTGAATGAGCGGCACATCGCAGGCAACGCGCTGCCGGCAAACTCTTCCATAGCGCTGGAACTGCTCGCTCCCGCGAAGAACCTGGAGTGTGGCAAGGCCGCAATCGACCACGGAGCCGATGCCGTTTACATTGGAGCAAGCCGTTTCGGAGCGCGCGCCGCAGCCGGAAACCCGGTGGACGACATCGCCGAATTGTGCCGCTACGCACACGTTTTCGGCGCGAAGGTGTACGTTACGGTCAACACCATCATATACGAAGACGAACTTTCGCAGACCGAGGAACTTGTGAACCAGTTGTACGATGCCGGTGCGGACGCGCTTCTTGTGCAAGACATGGGGCTGCTGGAAATGCGTCTGCCGCCGATAGCGCTGCACGCAAGCACACAGACAGACAACCGCACGGCGGCCAAAGTGGCGTGGCTCGCATCCCATGGATTCAGCCGCGTTGTCCTGGCACGCGAACTTTCAATCGACGACATGGCCGACATTCACCGCTGCGTGCCATCCGTCGAGCTTGAGGCTTTTGTGCACGGGGCGCTCTGTGTAAGCTACTCCGGACTGTGCTATGCCTCCCAGTACTGCTTCTCGCGCAGTGCGAACCGAGGAGAGTGCGCCCAGTTCTGCCGGCTGAAATTCGACCTCACAGACTCTGAAGGCAACGTCTTTGAGCATGGTCGCCACCTGCTTTCGCTAAAAGACATGTGCCGAATAGGCAGCCTGGAGCGCATGGTCGAAGCCGGAGTGACATCGTTCAAGATAGAAGGACGGCTGAAAGACATGTCATACGTAAAGAACGTGACGGCCGCATACAGCCAGAAACTTGACGACATCATAAAGCGGAGCCACGGGAAATACCGCCGTGCGTCGTCAGGACACTGCCGTTATGCGTTCACGCCAAGCCTTGACAAGACGTTCAACCGCGGCTACACCGGCTACTTCATTGACGGACATGACACCGGCATAGCATCGCCCGACACCCCGAAAGCCGTAGGCGAAAGGGTAGGGCGAGTCAAGGAAATACGCGGAAACATGTTCACCGTTGCCGGCACGGCGGCATTTGCCAACGGCGACGGCCTCTGCTTTTTCGCCGGGCGCGAGCTGTGCGGATTCCGTGTGAACCGCGCAGAAGGCAACAAGATTTACCCTCTGAAAATGCCTAAGGGCCTGCAACGCGGCACCGAGCTGTTCCGCAACAGCGACAAGGCGTTTGAGACGGCTCTGTCAGGGCATTCTGCTGAGCGCAAGATTTTAGTCGGAATAACGCTCGAAGACACCGCCGAGGGATTCAGGACAACCTTCACGGCTGAAAACGGAACGTCTGTCTCAATTGAAAAAAGCATTGAAAAGCAGCTTGCAGAGAAACCGCAGCGCGACAACATGCAACGCCAGATGGCGAAGCTGGGCAACACTCCGTTTGCCTGCAACAGCTTTTCCACCATTCCAGAAGAGCCGATGACGTTTATTCCTTCGAGCGTTCTGGCTGAAACACGACGCCAGGCTACAGGGAAACTTGTCGAGGCCTTGCTGCGGAAAGCCGCAGGCAGACAGGATCGAAATGACATAAGGAACTTTGATGTAAAGCCTGAAAACATATATCCGGAAGCCACACAATATAATTATAATGTGGCAAACAGCCTTGCCAAGGCGTTCTATAAAGAAGACGGACACACCTCTGTCACCCCGGCATTTGAATTGGAGACGCCTGAAAAAGCACAGATCATGCAGTGCAAGCATTGCATAAAGCGCACATTAGGCCGCTGCCCGAAGCACGGGGGAAAGCCTGCAAACTGGAAAGAGCCGCTGTTCCTGCGTATGGACGACGGCCGGCGTTTCCGCCTGGAATTCGATTGCAAGAACTGCCAAATGAACATTTACGCTGAATAAAACGACTATGAAAAATATGACAGCCTGCTTCCGCCGCATGACTTTCATGCTTCTCGCCGCCATTGCAACCCTTTTTGCCGGTTGCTACGGCAACCACCATGACGGTCGGCTGCCATCAGTGCCCGTGGGCGTGGAAGCTGACTCGACATGTTTTTACGAAACCCATCACTACGGGCAGAACTTCAACTTCGTCGTAAAAGCCGACTCGCTGATGCTTGTCAGGCAACAGCCGGTGGAGATTCTGAGCCGTATGCACACCGACACTATAACCGTGTATCGCGGCGACCATGTCGCAGTTGCCGAGATTCGCGTATTGCCGACAGATTCTATAGACTCCGTTTGGGTTCAAATAGCACGCGACCAGGAAACATTCGGATGGTTGCACGAGTCATCACTGTTGCCGTCTGTTGTGCCTGACGACCCCATCTCACAGTTCATCTCCACGTTCTCGGACGTATATCTGCTAATTTTCCTGATTGTCATAAGCGTCATATCCGTAGCCTATCTGATGCGGACGATTTTCAAAAGGAATGCCCGCATAGTACATTTCAACGACATTCCGACGTTTTATCCCACGGCACTCGCTCTTACCGTTGCAGCCGCAGCCGTGCTGTATTCAAGCATCCGGATGTTCGCTCAGGACACATGGCAGCACTTTTACTTTAATCCTACGCTTAATCCGTTCATCGTTCCCCCTGCACTTGGCATATTCCTGGTGTCGGTTTGGGCGATGCTTATCATCGGCCTTGCAACTGTCGATGTCGTGCGCGGCATTCTGCCCACAGGTGAAGCCTTTCTTTATCTGTGCGGATTAGCCGGTGTTTGTGCGCTCAATTACATCATTTTCTCCATCACCACATTGTATTATGTCGGATATCCGCTTTTCATCGCGTATGCGGCATTTGCCGTTTACGTGTACGTCAAACGCTTCGGCAGGTTGTATAAGGATTCTTTCCGCAAACATGGAAAATCCACATAAATGAGGATTGCACATGTAAATGGTTGTCATTACCTTTGCACACGGTTTTTAAAACAAATGCGAAAAAGTTAATGGCAAAGACTATAATCATGGCCATGGCGGCCTGCCTGGCAGCAACATACGCGCTTGCGGCGCATCATGAAACGATATCCGCTTTGAGGAATGATGGTTTGTCACACGCAGACACGTCGAGAGTCTATAACCTTGACGAGGTAGTAGTCGTTTCACAACCTAAGGAAGTGACTTCTCTAAGGCATCAACCGCTAAGCTCGACAGTGCTTACCGGGCGCGACATGGCCCGTCTTGGCATACGCAGCCTGTCAGATATCAGCGCCTACGTCCCTTCATTTTCCATGCCTGCATACGGCTCGCGGCTTACGTCTTCGGTGTATGTGAGAGGAATTGGATCGCGTGTTAACAATCCAGCCGTAGGCATCTATCTTGACGGCATACCGCTTGTAAGCAAGAATTCCTACAACTTCCACACATACCAACTTGACCGCATTGACGTGCTGAGAGGACCTCAAGGCACGCTTTACGGCATGAACACCGAGGGCGGAATAGTCAGGATGTACTCGAAAAGTCCGATGACCTACCAGGGTACGGACATTATTTTCGGCATAGGGACACGTTTCATGCGCAATGTCGAAATAGCACATTATGACCGACTCGGTGACATGGCGGCATTCTCTGTTGCCGCATTCTACAGCGGACAAGACGGTTTTTTAAGGAATAAAACTACAGGCCGACGCGCCGACAGCCACAATGAAGCAGGCGGAAAAGTGCGTTTGGAGTTGCGTCCCACAGCAAAATTCACGGCAAGCATTATCGCAGACTACCAATATACGTCACAAGAAGCATTCCCATATGGAACATACGACACTGTCACAGGCGATGTTTCGCGTCCTGCCAACAACCGCAACAACTCTTATCGGCGCAACATGCTTAACTCTGGAGTCGGCCTTACATACGCAATGGACGGATTAACACTGAATTCACAAACCAGTTATCAGTTCCTACGCGACCGGATGGACATGGATCAAGACTACCTGCCGCAAGACCTCATGCACCTGTCACAACGCCAGCTGCTCAATGCCCTGACCGAAGAACTGACTCTGAAGAGCACCACGTATGCCGCATGGCAACACACTAGCGGGCTTTATGTGTCATACCAATGGCTACGCACTGAAGCTCCGGTGTATTTCGATGACGATTTCACCGGCCGTATTGCGTCAGGAATACAATCGGCAATGTATTCGGCAATACATTCGGCAATGACTGACCGTATGGAGGCTGCGGGAATGCCGGAGGCCGCAGCCAGTCAGATGGCTGCAACCGCAATAGAACAGGCTGGCGGCATATCCGCTGCGGTTGACATGCAAGTGCCGGGACTGTTCCATACCCCACAGCTCAACATCGGCCTCTTCCACGAGTCCAATATACGTCTCCTTCCACGACTGACAGCCACCATAGGCCTGCGTTATGACTACAGTCGCACAGCCGTTGACTATGAGACACGCGCCACGATGGCCGTAGCCGCAAGCGTGATGGGTGCCAACGCGGTCAATACCCTTACATCGGCTCTCGACGGACACAGCCATGACTCATACAGCCAGCTGTTGCCCAAGATAGGGCTGACATTATCTACTGCCAACGGCGGCAACGTTTACGCCACGGTGAGCAAGGGTTACCGCGCCGGCGGATACAACATACAAATGTTCTCAGACATACTGCAATCCGAGCTTACGGCAAACTCTTCGCAGGCCATGAACGGCAGTTATGACATACCGCACACGGCTGATGACTACCGTAAAGTAAACAACACCATAGCATATAAGCCTGAAGAAAGTTGGAACTATGAATTTGGAACGCATCTAAACCTGTTCAATGGCTCCATGCACGCTGATCTTGCGGCCTACTACATGTATGTGCGCAACCAGCAACTTTCCGTCATGGCCGGAACGTATGGTTTCGGGCGAATGATGGTCAATGCCGGACGCAGCCGCAGTCTCGGACTCGAAGCCTCGTTGAGAGGCAGTCTGATGGATAACCGTCTGCAATGGGCTGTGGCATACGCACTTACCGATGCCGAGTTTACAGAGTACACGGAGACCGCCGAAGACGGCACGCCGGTCAGTTATGAAGGCAATTCAATCCCATTCGTACCCAGCCACACGCTGTCCGCACGATGTGATTTCAGGCTTCCGCTCGGCGCCGTCAAAAGCTATGCCCTGCTGCTTGGTGCTGACATTGCGGCTCAGGGACGGACATATTGGGACGAAGCTAACACTGCCTCGCAGCCCTTCTACGCCGTAATGAACATGCATGTGGGTATGCAACACGGCAAGTCCGCCATCCGGCTGTGGTGCCGCAACATCACCAACACACGTTACGCCACATTCGCATTCAGTTCTGCCGCCGGTGGTAGTGAAACGTGGTTTGCACAACGTGGAACCCCGATTCAGATGGGTGTCGACATAAGAATCGGAATGTAGCGCTGCGGCAAGGGAAACAAGGCACGCCCGTTCTAAATGTGAAATGCCGCCAATTGCATCGTGAAAGATGCTTCTTTTGTGATGCAATTGGCGGCATTACGCAGATAAGCGGCATGCTTGCATTTGCGGCATGGGGCAAAGCTTGGCTGTAAACGGGGCCGCCGACACCATACTGACATGGCATTCATATCCGTTTGTCTAATAAAGCCGAACGTGAGTTCGGCATAACAAGAATGTCATGCCTGTCAGTTTTTTGAAAGTCAGTGGCAATGACGGCTTGCTACTGGGCGGCAGAAAGACAACGCAGTAAGAATTTCTTTGATTGGAAGGGTCTTTCATTATACCGAACTCACGTAAAGTTTATGCTTGAAACAACGATAAGTCCTTATAAAACAAAAATTGATTGTCTCACGACAACCAATCTTTTATTAACCTTAATAATCTAATACCATGAAAAACACAATGCAAAGGTATTGATTATTTTCTATTCTGCAAAATATTGACAGATAAATCTTTGGTTTTTAACATGCTTTAAAACGACTCCCGTTCCATTTAAAGGTTTTTTGCCTTGTGATGGCTCTGATGTCGTCAATTGTTTCTTTCGAGCCAAACGGTATGCTGAGACTTAATGTTATCGTGGCATTGTCTTTGGCGATGTCGGCGTAGACAATGACAGGTTCGAGATATTTAAGCAGTTCTTCATATCTGGCTGCCGTCATGGTGTCAGGCCTTTGTGTGAATTCAGCAAGCATTGAATCCGCATCGGCGTTGACCGGAAGGTTGAATTCAGAGTATATCGGTTTCCAGTCTGACGAGTAAAACCTTATGCTGCTGTCAGCGATGGGTGTCTTGACGGTTTTGGCCATACAGATGATTCGGGTGCTGTCACTGACAGGCAACAGCCTTACTTGCATGCATGCCGTTTCATTCAGGTCTATCTGTGCAAAACAGCTGTCGGCAATGCAGACTACGGTTGTTCCGTTAAGCGAATTTTTTATTGTCACAGTGTCTTGCTTGGCGGTAAACTCGTCAATCTCCTTGCGCTGGTCGTCGCTTATGTATGGCAAGAGTTCTTGCGGCATTGTTTTCAGGGCTTCCCTTATGGATGTCTGTGCCATGCCGTGCATCATGCCTAATGCAAGCACCATGATGGATAATGTTTTTCTCATATCTTGATTTGCTGTTGTTTCCTTGTCTGATGTGTCATGAAAGTTTATTTTCGGCCTTCGCGTTTGTCGTTTACCCTAACGGCCTTGCCGTCGCTTGTGGGTATTGAGCCTTTGCCGACGAGCTTTACTTTAGGTGTAAGCAGAATCTCGTCCTTGAGGGCCCGTTGTATGTTCTTTGTCATTTTCTGCAGTTCCGGATATACGTCAGTCGGCATGCTGTCGAGTTCAACCTCAACGGTCATTATGTCGTTGTCGTCCACGGTGTCGAGGGTTATCAGGTAGTTGCTGCCCAGTCCTGGAAACTGTGCCAGTATCTTCTCTACCTGCATGGGGAATACGTTTACGCCCTTTATGATGAACATGTCGTCAGTGCGTCCCTTTATGCGGTCTATGCGGCGGTGAGTGCGTCCGCACGGGCATTGCTCCGGGATGATGCGTGTGAGGTCTCGTGTGCGGTAACGCAGTATAGGCATCATCGTGCGGTCGAGCGTGGTGAGCACCATTTCGCCGTATTCGCCGTCGGGAACGGGCTCAAGTGTGTCTGGGTCGACTATCTCCACGATATAGTTGTCTTCCCACAGGTGCATGCCGTCCTGCCGCTTGCACTCGAAGGCGACGCCTGGGCCGTTCATCTCGGTCATTCCGAAGCTGTTGTATGCCTTTACGCCGAGCATCCGTTCGATGCGGCGGCGCTGCTCGTCGGTGTGCGGCTCGGCTCCGATGAATAGTGTGTGTAGCTTTGTCTCGCGCGGATCCAGGCCTTCTTCGCGGAACACTTCGGCCAGCCTTACGGCGTAACTTGGTATTGCGTGCAGGCATGTAGTGCCGAAGTCGCGTATGAACATTATCTGCCTCTTGCTGTTGCCGGCGGCTGCGGGAACGGTTGTTGCACCGAGTTTTTCGGCTCCGTACTGGAAGCCGAGGCCTCCGGTGAACATGCCGTAGCCCGAGCTGTTCTGGAATACGTCGGTGTCGCGGCAACCCACCATGTACATGTTGCGTGCTATCATGTTGGCCCACGAGTCGATGTCGTGGCGTGAATATACGACAACGGTGGGGTGGCCTGTGGTTCCGCTTGACGAGTGTATGCGCACGGCGTCCTTCATGTCGCCGGCCACGAGGCCGAAGGGGTAGTTGTCCCTGAGGTCTTGCTTCGTGGTGAACGGGATCTTGCGTATGTCGCCGACGGTCTTTATCGAGTCAGGAGTGATGCCGAGCCGGCCGAGCCTTTGCCCGTAAAACGGCGAATTCAGCGCCGTCTCAATTGTCCGTCTTAGCTTCTCGGTCTGCAGCTTTTTCAGTTCTTCGCGCGGCATGGTCTCTATTTCCGGTTGCCAATATTCTCCGTTCATGCGGTAACTCCTTTCTTTTTGTTATTAATTTCAGTCTGCAATATTACAGTTTTATTTTGACATTTCCAAATTAATTGCACAATAAAAAGGCTTGATTTCTTTGCCTGTGTCGGGTTTCGCGCGTTGAGTATATGGCAGTGTGCAGCCGCATTGCCGTATGGGGCGCATGTCGCCTGCGTGGTAAATATTGTTAAAACGTGAGGAGCAGGCTATTACGGTTGACGCTTCAGGAGGGCTGCCGGCGTGGAGCAACATGGCTTTTGACGGAAACAGACCCGGTTTTTGCGTCTTTGCATAACTGCCTGAGAAACAGCGTGTTACGCGGTATCTGAAATTTTCAAGCGACTTTAACCGCTCCAAATAGGCCCGTTTCGCGCCATGAAAGGCTGCTTTTTGCCGTGCAAAAGGGCGTGAAACGTTTTGCAAAAGACGGCTTTCGGCCTTGCAAAAGACGGCAAAACGCCGCGTGTAAAGTCTTCTTTTGGCATTTCCAATGCCGTCGTCCCGTGTGCCAGCGGCCGCTGATGCCACAAGAAACTACAGTTTGGCAATTCGTAATGTAAAGGAAACGGAAAAATGAAACGTTAAATAATGCTTATAGTGCAATGGCTTGGCATGGCTTTTGAAGTGCCGTGGCTCGTGCTTGACACAGCTCTTGGTTGCTCGGCTTGGATGTTCTGCGGCGTTCGGTTGTATGCAGGCGTGTTGTTTGAAGCCATGGCTTGAATGGCACGCATTGATAAATCAGAACCGGCAAATCGACGCATTTGTTGCGGATTTGGGCGAAATTCGGAATAAATAGTTTGGTTTTGCTTTAAAATTGTGTCACAATGCACATATTGATAATTTATTTGTAAAAGATGGCTGTTAATCCGAAGTTATTTATTACTTTTGCAAATGGAAAAGTAATCAAGGTATAACAATAATTAAGGTAAATGAGACCAACTGCAATATTGCTGCTTCACTGTCCCGACAAGCAGGGCATCATAACAGAGATAACAAAGTTCATAACCGACAATAACGGAAACATTGTCTATCTTGACCAGTATGTGGACAGCCTGGACGGAATGTTCTTCATGAGGCTGGAGTGGGAGCTAAGCAACTTCACGATACCGAGGGAAAAGCTGAAAGACTATATCCAGACCCTCTACGCGCAGAGGTATGACATGACGTTCAGCCTGCATTTCAGCGATGTGAAGCCGCGCATGGCAATATTCGTGAGCAAGATGAGCCATTGCCTTTACGACCTGCTGGCACGCTACAATGCCGGGGAATGGAACGTAGAGATACCCTGCATAATAAGCAACCACGAGGACTTGCGGTATGTTGCGGAGCAATTCGGCATACCTTATTACGTATGGTCGATAAAAAAAGACCACTCCAACAAGGCCGAGGTGGAGCAGGCCGAGATGGAACTGCTGAAGAAAGAGAAGGTTTCGTTCATCGTGCTCGCACGCTATATGCAGATAATCAGCGAGCAGATGATAAGCGAATACCCGCATCATATAATAAACATCCACCACTCGTTCCTGCCCGCGTTCATCGGCGCAAAGCCTTACCACCAGGCGTGGGAAAGGGGAGTGAAGATTATCGGAGCCACCAGCCACTACGTCACCATGGAGCTTGACGCGGGCCCGATAATAGAGCAGGACGTCGTCAGGATAACCCACAAGGACACGCCTGAGAGCCTTGTGCTGAAAGGCCGCGACCTTGAGAAGATAGTGCTTAGCCGCGCTGTGACGAAGCACATTGAGCGAAAGATTCTGACGTATAACAATAAGACGATAATATTCAGCTGAGTCCGGTTCGTGGATGGTCAGCCAATGTTTGACGGATATGGATGTAGCAGTCGTGAAATATAATGCCGGCAATGTGTACAGTGTCGTCAACGCCCTGAGAAGACTGGGCGTTGAGCCGCTGTTCACAGATGATGCTGAGCAGATAAAGTCGGCCGACAAGGTGGTGTTTCCCGGACAGGGAGAGGCCGCCGGAGCAATGGAGTACTTGCGCCGCAAGGGGCTTGACAAGGTGATAAAATACCTTTGCCAGCCGGTTCTTGGCATCTGCATAGGCCAGCAACTGCTCTGCCGCCATTCAGAAGAAGGCGACACCGACTGCCTTGGAGTGTTTGATGTCGACGTCCTGAAATTCAGGCCGTCGTGTCATGAGGACAAGGTTCCGGCCATGGGCTGGAACTCGTTGTACGACATGCGTTCGCCGTTGTTCAGGAACATGGCCGACGGCGACTATGTGTATTTTGTCCACAGCTATTACGTGCCTGTGTGTGGTTCCACGGCGGCGAAGGCCGATTACATACAGCCGTACAGCGCGGCAATGCACAAGGGTAACTTCTATGCCACACAGTTCCATCCGGAAAAGAGCGGAAGCGCAGGAGAAATGATAATGCGCAATTTCCTTGATTTGTAAAAACGATGTTGCATATTTACATAACACATAATCATGATAGAGCTGATTCCGGCAATAGATATAATTGACGGCCAGTGTGTCCGCCTTGCCAAGGGCGATTACAACTCAAAAACCGTATACGGTGATAAGCCTGAAGACATTGCGGTCAAGTTTGAGGCTGAGGGCATCAGGCGGTTACACGTCGTAGACCTTGACGGGGCTAAGTCGAAACATGTGGTAAACCTTGATGTGTTAAAGCGCATAACGGCCAGAACAAACCTTGTGGTCGATTTCGGCGGAGGAATAAAAAGCGACGAGGACATAGAAAAAGTGTTCGCGTGCGGCGCTTCCATGGTTACGGTAGGCTCCATCTCCGTTACCAGGAAAGACCTGTTTGTGGAGTGGCTTGCCAAGTTTGGTGCCGAGCGGATAATACTTGGCGCGGACGTGCGTGACGGCAAGATAAGCATAAACGGATGGCTCGAAGACACGACCGAGGACATTGTGGACTTCTTGGAATATTATGTTTCAAGAGGTGTTAAGAACGTTCTTTGTACAGACATCTCAAAAGACGGGATGCTGCAAGGTCCTGCATATCCGTTGTATGAAAAGATATTGGCCGCTTTTCCTGGCATCAACCTGATAGCCAGTGGCGGTGTGTCATGCGCCGATGACATAAGACGGCTCGACAGTAAAGGTGTACCGTCGGTTGTGTTTGGCAAAGCCGTCTATGAAGGGAAAATAGACTTGAAGGCATTGGCAAGCTATGTCGTAAATGGACAATGCTGCATGGACGGCAGCGGGCCAGGTCTGTTAAGTGTTTGATCAACAGGAGTTTAAGCGAAAATTTATGGCTGGAGGATTGGCTAAAAGAATAATACCCTGTCTTGACGTAAAAGACGGGCAGACCGTGAAGGGGACAAACTTTGTGAATCTTCGCAGCGCCGGCGACCCGGTGGACTTGGGCAAGGCTTACAGCGAGGCGGGTGCGGATGAACTGGTTTATCTGGACATAACAGCAAGCAGCGAAGGGCGCAAAACGTTTACAGACGTTGTAACCCGTGTGGCAAAGGAAATAAACATCCCGTTTACAGTGGGTGGAGGAATCCATGACATTGAAGACGTGGAGAGGCTGTTAGGTGCCGGTGCAGACAAGATCAGCGTGAACAGTGCGGCTTTGCGCAGGCCCGGACTGATTGACGACATCGCCCGCAGGTTCGGCTCTCAGGTTTGTGTCTGCGCCATTGACGCGAAATATGAAGACGGCAGGTGGGTTTGTTATTTGAACGGCGGACGCGTTCCCACGAACCGCAATTTGTTTGATTGGGCCAAAGAGGCTGAGGAGCGTGGGGCTGGTGAAATATTGTTTACCAGCATGAATCATGACGGAGTGAAGACAGGCTACGCAAACGATGCTCTCGCCAGGCTTGCGGACATGTTGGGCATTCCTGTGATTGCCAGTGGCGGAGCCGGCAAGATGGAGCATTTCCGTGACGCCTTTATTGCAGGCAAGGCTGATGCAGCCTTGGCTGCAAGTGTGTTTCATTTCGGAGAGATAAGCATACGCGAGTTGAAGGAATATTTGCGTGGCGAAGGCATAAACGTAAGGTTGTGAACGATTAAAACAATGAAAATGGATATAGATTTTGATAAAATGAACGGTCTGGTGCCGGCCATAATACAAGATGAAAGGACTTTAAAGGTTCTGATGTTAGGCTTTATGAACGAAGAGGCCTACCGGAAGACCTTGGCAAGCGGCAAGGTGACGTTCTATAGCAGGAGTCGGAAATGCCTTTGGACAAAGGGCGAGACTTCAGGAAATTTCCTCAACGTGGTTAGTGTGGAAAGCGATTGCGATAACGATACATTGTTAATTAAGGCGATACCTGACGGCCCTGTTTGCCATACGGGGACTGATACCTGCTGGGGAGAGGACAATACGGCAAATCCTCTGACATTCATGTCTGCGCTTCAAGATTTCATCGAAAAGCGCCATGAAGAGATGCCTGAAGGGTCATATACTACAAGCTTGTTCAAGGACGGAATTAACAGGATTGCCCAGAAGGTGGGAGAAGAAGCGCTTGAGGCTGTGATAGAAGCCGTTAACGGCAGTGACGACCGTCTGGTTTATGAAGCGTCAGACATGTTCTATCATCTGATCGTACTGCTTACCGAAAAGGGAATACGCATCGAGCGCATAGCTGAAGAGTTGCGCAGCCGTCATGAACCCGGCTGGCATAAACACTGAATTATGGTAACACACATCAGGCAATATGTTTATAGAATATAAGAATGTAAACATTTATCAAGACGACGTATGCGTTCTTGATAAAGTCGACTTCCATGTAGATGAAGGAGAATTCATTTATATTATAGGTCATGTGGGATCGGGAAAGAGCAGCCTGCTTAAGACCTTGTACTGCGAGCTTGACATTCACGAAGGTGAAAAAGCCGTCGTGTTGGAGCGTGACTTGTTGAAGATTAAACGCAAGGAGATTCCGTCATTACGCAAGGAACTTGGCATAATTTTCCAAGACTTCCAATTGTTGCACGACCGTAGCGTAGATAAGAACTTGCAGTTTGTCTTGAAGGCAACTGGGTGGAAAAGCAAGAAAGATATAAACGAACGCATCGACGAAGTGCTTGAAGCCGTTGGAATGCAGGACATGAAACAAAAGATGCCTTATGAACTGTCAGGTGGCGAGCAGCAACGAATAGCCATTGCCAGAGCCATACTGAACAAGCCGAGAGTAATAATAGCTGATGAGCCTACAGGCAATCTTGATCCTGAGACAGCAGACAATATCGTAAGCCTGTTAAAGCAGATAAGCCTTACGGGCACGGCGGTTGTAATGTCGACACACAACCTGCCTATGCTTGACAAGTATCCTGGAATAGTCTATAGGTGTAAAGATGGCGCCATAAGTGATGTTACCGCGGAATACAACAAAATAAGCCCGCATTGCGAAGAGTGATGGTGATAAAATGGGCTTATAACTTAAAATTATGTATTTGAACAAATAAAATATGAACGTTATGAAGGTAATGAAATTTGGAGGTACTTCTGTTGGTTCTCCCGAACGTATGAGAAGTGTGGCCTCATTGATAACAAGCGGTGGGGAACCGGTGTTGGTTGTACTTTCCGCAATGTCTGGTACGACAAACTCACTGATTGAGATATCCGACTATCTATACAAGAAAAATCCCGAAGGGGCGAACGACGTGATAAACCGTCTTGAAAAGACATACATGAGCCATGTTGAAGAACTGTTCTCAACTGACGAGTGGAAAGACAAGACACGCAACTTCCTGCGCGGAGAATTTGACTACCTGCGCTCTTTCACCAAAGACCTGTTCACCAGCTTCGAGGAAAAGAGCATCGTAGCCCAAGGCGAGATAATGAGCACAAACATGATGACAAACTATTTGTCTGAGTGTGGCATCGATGCAACTTTGCTTTCAGCTCTCGACTATATGCGGACAGACAAGAACGCTGAACCTGATTCTGTTTATATCAAAGATAAACTTACAAAACTCTTGGAGCAGAATCCTGGTAAACAAGTATATGTGACCCAAGGATTTATTTGCCGTAACGCTTATGGCGAGATTGACAATCTGCAACGTGGAGGCAGCGATTATACAGCATCGCTTGTGGGTGCGGCAATCAATGCGGACGAAATACAGATATGGACAGACATTGACGGCATGCACAATAATGATCCGCGTGTAGTAGACAAAACTGACGCCGTGCGACAGCTGCATTTCGAGGAGGCTGCCGAATTGGCTTATTTTGGAGCCAAGATACTTCACCCGACATGTGTACAACCTGCCAAATTCGCAGGAATACCGGTACGCCTACTCAACACAATGGATCCTACCGCTCCGGGAACTATCATAAACAACGAAATCGTATCCGGCAAAATAAAAGCTGTTGCCGCAAAAGACAACATCACCGCAATTAAGATAAAGAGCAGTAGGATGTTGCTGGCCACGGGTTTCCTACGCAAGGTTTTCGAAATATTCGAGAGTTACCAGACACCCATTGACATGATAGCTACGAGCGAAGTCGGAGTGTCCATGAGCATTGACAACGACTCTCATCTGAATGACATAGTGGCCGAGTTGAAAAAGTATGGCACCGTGACGGTGGATAAGGACATGTGTATAATATGTGTTGTTGGTGATTTGGATTGGAGCAATGTTGGTTTTGAGACATTGGCCACAGACGCGATGAAGAACATCCCTGTGCGGATGATTTCATACGGCGGCAGCAATTATAACATTTCATTCCTTGTGCGTGAATGCGACAAGAAGCGCGCCTTGCAATGTCTTAGCGATACTTTGTTTAACAAAAAATAAATGAAGAAATGAAAGGTGTTTTTCCTTTGGGAAAATTTAAAGAAACAGACACTCCATTTTATTATTATGACACCGACTTGTTGCGTGCTACCTTGCGTACAATAAACACGGAAGCAGGGAAGCATGAGGGATTTTGTGTGCATTATGCGGTTAAGGCAAATGCCAATCCTAAATTGCTGAACATAATATGCCAAGCCGGACTTGGGGCGGATTGCGTTAGCGGCGGAGAAATCCAAGCTGCTTTAAACGCAGGTTTCCCCAATGACAAAATTGTGTTTGCCGGAGTCGGTAAAAGTGATTGGGAAATAAATCTTGCTTTGGACAAAAATATTTTCTGTTTCAATGTTGAGAGTGTTCCTGAACTTGACGTGATAAACGAACTGGCGTGTAAGAAAGGTAAAGTGGCTCGTGTGGCATTCCGTATAAATCCCAATGTCGGTGCTCATACCCATGCAAATATAACTACAGGGCTTGCTGAAAATAAATTTGGCATAGCAATGGAAGACATGGAAAGTGTTATAGGAAAAGCCGTTTCAATGGAAAATGTAAAGTTTATAGGCTTGCATTTCCATATTGGTTCACAAATTCTTGACATGGGGGATTTTGCAGCTCTTTGCAACCGTATAAATGAATTGCAGAAACAGCTTGAGGCTCATCATGTAGAAATAGAAAATATTAATGTGGGTGGAGGGCTTGGTATTGACTATACTCATCCCAACAAGGTTCCGATGCCCGATTTCAAAGCTTATTTCGACACATATGCACGTCATTTGAAATTGCGAAAGGGGCAAACTTTGCATTTTGAACTTGGCCGTTCTGTTGTCGGCCAGTGTGGCTCACTTATTTCAAAAGTACTTTATGTTAAAAAAGGTACGGCAAAACAGTTTGCGATTATTGATGCCGGCATGACGGATCTTATTCGTCCTGCACTTTACCAAGCTTATCATAAGATAGAGAACATATCAAGCGACTGCACAATGCAGACTTATGATGTTGTTGGGCCGATATGCGAGTCGAGTGACGTGTTTGCAAAGGCCATAGACCTGAATGAGTGTCATCGTGGTGATTTTGTAGCGATACGCTCCGCCGGCGCTTATGGGGAAATCATGGCGTCAGGATATAACTGCCGTATTCTGCCGAAAGGTTATATTGCTGAGGATATGCGTTAATGAAACTGATTCTACATGAATTATGTGACAGTCAATGACAAAGTGAAATAATTATGATTTTTGACACTGTAACGATTTTAATTTGTGCGGTATTGGCTGTATTGGCATTGTTGTCTTCGTTTTCTGATATTTTCTTCAAGAAAGTTTCGGAGAACGAGGACAATAAATCTGCAGATGAGGATTGTCCACGGATTTCTGTAATAATCGTGGCAGACAATAATGCCAATGAATTGAAGAATAATCTCCAAGCGTTCTTGTCACAAAAATATGCGGCTGATTATGAAATAATTGTTGTAGTAGACAGGGATGAAGACGGTACTGGTGATGTTCTTAAAACATTCGGGAACCATTCTAATTTTTATGCCACATTTGTGCCTGATTCTTCAAGGTATATGAGCCGGCGGAAGCTTGCCATAACCTTGGGTGTCAAGGCTGCGAAATATGAGTGGATATTGCTTACTGACGCAACGTGCCATCCTGTATCCGAGAATTGGATCAGCATCATGGCAAAGAATTGCGGCATGGGTGTGAAAATGATACTTGGATATAGTAATTACTCAGAAAAGGCCGGAATATTTAAAATATTCAGCCGTTTTCATCGTGAATATACTTTTTTGTATGAAGCAGCTTCTTATGGTGCACCTTATGGCATGGCAGGTAATAATTTAATGTTTCGTAAAAGCATGTTCATGGACGGGAACGGGTTTCAAGGCAACCTGAAGTATCTTCGTGGCGAATACGAGTTTCTTGTAAACAAATATTCAGGCTGTGGAGTCATCCAAATAGAAGCAAATCCGCAAAGTTATGTAGTTGAGGAAAGTCCGACAAAAAAAGAATGGCGTAGTAAGAATGTTTTTTATTGTGAGACACGTCGCCATCTGTCTGGCAAATTAAGACATAGGTTCTTTTTCAATCTTGACATGTTTTCGCTTAATTCCTGTTTGTTTGCCAGTTTTGCTACGGCAGTATATTCAGCCATGTCTCAAAGATGGTTGTTAATTCCGGTTTCGTGCATCACTTTGTTTTTACCTGCGATTATAAGGACATTTAGTGCACGGCATGCAATGCGGCAATTCAATGTTGTTGTGCCGTTGTGGACTGTTATACCATTAGAATTGTGTCTAATATGGCAGAATCTTAAATATTCCATTATTTATAGACGTGCGGACAAGTATGATTTTATAAGCCATAAGTCATGAGTATGAGGGTTTTGCATTTTGTGCCAAGCCTCGAATCCATCAATGGGTCTGCATCTCGGAGGTATAAGTTGGCTATGTTTGAGACGATGGCACGTAGCGTTGATGTTTGTGTCTTGACGTTTGAGACAGGAGATGTTCCATTAGATGGTGTTTTGACGTATTCCAATTCTGGTACTGACTTTTTTCCTCGGCGTATCCATAATTTTCTTACGGACAAGCTATCTTCATTCAATCCTGATATAGTTCATATCCATGGTTGTTGGAATATGCAGGCGTATAAGTTGTTTGGCGAGTGCGTCATCCGTAAAATTCCGACGGTTATTTCTCTTGACCGTCAGCTTGAAGAATGGCATGTGAGACAGAATTACTTGTTTTGCAAACTGCCTAAAATGCTGAGGTTTCAGCGATATATGCTTTCACATGCTGGCGCCTTGCATTTCGTCAACCGCCAAGAGCAGGATTCTTTTTACAGGTTTGGATGGCATCCATGCATAAAAGCCAAACACCCTCTTAATGATAGAGGTGTCATGATAGAAGCTTTTAATCTGATAGGTGACATGTCGGCTAAGGATATGAGCGAAAAAATGTTGGCGCTTTATCAGAAAGTGATAGACAGCGTACCATTCGACCGTATGGACGATAACGAACTTCATGTTGAGGATGTGCTCGTGCTTGCCGGAGCAGTTGGCGGTGATGCTAAAATTCATGTCTCGCAAGAATATGTGGCATTGATAAAAAAGCTTGACTGTAAGGCTTGGCGACGCATATTTCTGCATTCGTCAGACGAGGGAATATTGGATTACATACGAGTTGGCATTAAAGTAATGAATGTGCCTGTTCACGATGTAAACGTAAGTGGGATAGATCGTTTTTCCTCAAACATGGATGTTGTTGGAAAGAATTATTATGGTTATAAATCCACTTATTTGAAATCAGATGCTTCTTTGCCTGATTTTGAACGAGAACTTTGCATGTCTGTGGTTTCCATGCTTGATAAAATTAATGACGCAAGTGTACATAGATCGGATTTTGTAAAATTTGGTCAAATGCTGCGTTCCAATGAATATGACGAAGATTTGGTATGTAACAAGCTGAAAACAATGAAAATGCTAGATAGTGCGTCCCGTTTGCTGCAGATAATGAAAGAACGTTACGCTCTTGGCGAAGGATTTATGTTTGCTGACCCATTGGATGACAATGGGACAATGAAAATGAGAAAAAAACTTTTTAAATCGAGAATACAATGAAAACAGCTTTTCTTGACATAGAAAATGATATGAGATATTTGCAACTATTGTCTCAGTCGTTTCCCACTATAGCCGGGGCTAGCACCGAGATTATAAACTTACAGGCCATTCTGAATCTTCCGAAGGGTACAGAGCATTTTCTTGCCGACCTGCATGGAGAATACAAGTCTTTCCAACATGTGTTGAAAAATGCATCAGGAAATATAAAAAGGAAAGTCAACGAGATATTCGGCAACGAATTGCGTGAGGCGGAGAAGAAGGAACTCTGTACGTTGATTTATTATCCGGAAGAGAAACTGGAACTTGTAAAAGCCGGCGAGGCTGATATTGACGACTGGTATCACGTCACCATACACCAGCTTGTACGTGTGTGCCGCGACGTGTCAAGCAAATACACTAGGTCGAAGGTCCGCAAATCTTTACCTGACGACTTTTCCTATATAATAGAAGAACTGTTGCATGAACGCACTGATGATGTGGATAAGGCCGCTTATGTAAATGTAATTATAGACACCATCATCACCACCGGCCGTGCCGATGATTTCATAATAGCAATTGCCCACGTAATACAGAGACTTGCTATCGACATGCTTCACATCCTCGGCGACGTGTACGATCGTGGACCGGGGGCTCATGTCATAATGGATATTCTTAGCGGTTATCATGATTGGGACATGCAATGGGGCAACCACGACATTCTCTGGATGGGAGCCTGCGCCGGCAATGAGGCGTGCATCTGTAATGTGATACGCCTGTCCCTGCGTTATGCTAATCTAGTAACCATTGAAGAAGGTTATGGCATAAATCTTGTTCCGCTTGCTACATTTGCCATGGAGCATTACGGTGACGATCCATGCGAAGAGTTCATGCCGAAGACAATCGGAGGTGGTGCTGATATAGATGACAAGACACGCCGGCTTACCGCTCAAATGCACAAGGCAATTACAGTGATTCAATTTAAGGTTGAGGCTGCAATAATCAACCGTCACCCTGAATGGAACATGCATGACCGCCTGCTGCTCGGCGACATTGACTATGGCAAGGGCATATGCTTTATTGATGGCAATGAATATGAAATGAAAAGCTGTTGCTTCCCTACGGTAGATCCGGCCAATCCATATCAGCTTACCCTTGAGGAACGGACGCTCGTTGATCGTTTGCGTCATTCTTTCACCGCAAATGAGAAACTCCACAAGCATATCCGACTTATGCTTGGGCACGGTTCGCTTTATAACATAATAAACGACAATCTCCTGTTTCATGCCTCTGTGCCGCTAAATGCGGACGGAAGCCTTAAAGATGTTGAATTGTACAATGGGATGAAATTCAGCGGACGAGAACTGATGAACCGTGTGGATCGCGTTATCCGTAGTGCATTCCAAAATGACACAGACCCACAAGACAAGCTTTTCGCCATAGACTATTTCCTCTACTTGTGGTGTGGGCGTGATTCTGTACTCTTCGACAAATCCAAGATGGCTACGTTCGAACGCTATTTCCTCGTAGACAAGTCAACATATAAAGAAGAGAAAGGCAACTATTTCAGGCTTCGTGATGACGAACGTGTATGTGACCATATTTTGGACTCATTTGGAGTATTGGGCGACAATCGGCACATCATCAACGGTCATGTGCCGGTGCATGCTGCCAGTGGAGAAAATCCCATAAAAGCAAATGGAAAACTCATGGTCATAGATGGAGGATTCTCTGAGGCATATCATAAGGAAACCGGCATAGCTGGCTACACCTTAGTGTATCACAGCCGTGGCTTTCAGTTAGTGCAGCACGAGCCGTTCACCAGCACTGAGGATGCCATCCTGCGTGGGTCGGACATAAAGAGCACCACGCAGATAGTTGAAATGTCGGCCCATCGCATGCTTGTGGCTGACACCGACATAGGGCGAGAACTGAAAAAGCAAATTGCCGATTTGGAGAAATTGCTTTACGCCTATCGTCACGGTTTTATAAAAGAAAGGCGCTGACATGGCATCTGTCGCTAACTCCATGACAGGCATGAAAGTTTAAGTTGAGGCAACGATGTAGGTGCAATGGTCATTTTTCTGCAGAAAAATTTGTACAGATTGTAAAAAAGCATTATCTTTGCACCGCAGAACTTAACAGGGTACCTTGGCCGAGCGGTTAGGTAACGGTCTGCAAAACCGTGTAGAGCAGTTCGACTCTGCTAGGTACCTCTTAAAAAGGCTCTTGAAGGCTTATTTGTCTTTCAGGAGTCTTTTTTATTTATACAGGAGTCCAGTCAAATTGAGTTCTGACATTTTAGCGGATAAGTAATGATACGTGAGTTTGGCATAAGGATTTATCTTCCAGGCATGCGAAAACGTTTCTGTTCTTACATATTCCAGTTAGTCTGTGGGTAATCGTCATTGCCTTAACGGCGACTTTCAGCGGAATGACGACTTGACACTGAGCGGCAGAAAAGCCATGCGGTAAGAATTTCTATAATTGGAAAGATTATTCCTTATGCCGAACTCACGAACGTTAATGATGTAAATCGATTCACACCGGAATGTCGGTTGTTTTTATGGCAACTGTCGCTTTTTATCCCAAATCGGTCATTAAACTTCCCCCGTATTTCGTGCTGTTGTCAGGCAGATTGTTTTCCACTTTTATCGAAGATGTAGCGGGCTACATCGAGAAAAAGAGGAAAGCAAGATGACGGCAACAGTGCGGAAGACGGATGAAGAGCTTACGGATAAACGTAAATGTAAGATTGGCGGTCTAATGACCGATTTGGGTTTGTTGGTGTTGGTGGGGATTATCTCGTTTTTGCACTCTTTACGGGTTGCCGCTTTTTTATTCTTTTTGCAGCGTTGATTTTGATTTGTACGGATAAATGCTTACCTTTGCTGGCGTATGAAGAAAGAACTTGGAAAGTGGCTTATGGATATAGCCAAATACATGGCGACCGCTATCTTATTGTCATCTGTTTTTAATGGCATAGAGGAATGGGCATGGTATGTTTACGCTTTAATAGTGGTAGCAGTGTTGGTTACTTTGGTTGTAGGATTGTCAATGATAAAAGATAAGGAGGAATGATTATGGGAGCAATAATAACATCTGTGTTGGTAATCGTTATTGCCGTTGTGGGATATGTGTATTTCAACAGGCAAGACAAAGTTTTTAAAGACAAGAAAAACAACATTTAGCATTAGGCCGAAATAAAGCGGCTTTTGGATTGTAAGAGATAAGCCAAACATTACATATAACACTACCACTGGCGGCGGTTGCTTTTCATGGCGGCCGCCGCTTTTATTTGCAAGTGTCAGGATTATTTCGTACCTTTGCAGCAGACCTCATATCGAGGTTTTTTTAATTGCACCGAAGCCTTTTGTCCAAGTGAGGACAGGAGGCTTCTTTATTGTGCGTGGTAGCAATGTGGTAGTAAATGGGTGTGGTAGCAATAAAAGAAAAACACTAAACAACTGATGTTCAGTTATTTAGCGTTTTCTTTTGTAGTGGATAGGGGAATCGAACCCCTATGCCAAGATTGAGAATCTTGTATCCTAACCGTTAGATGAATCCACCGTATTTATTGTTCGTAGTACCCAACACCTATGCGGAAGCTGGGGGATTCGAACCCCCGGTACGATAAACTCGCACGGCAGTTTAGCAAACTGCTGGTTTCAGCCACTCACCCAAACTTCCTTTCCGGTTTATTGTACCGAAGCATTATCGCTCAAATGCGGTTGCAAAGGTAAGCATATTTTTTTGTTCCTGCAAATTTTTGGAAAGATATTTTCAAGAAACATCGTTTTTTATTGTTTGTAGATGTCATATTTGAATATACTTTCACTTGGATCGGGGTTGTATGACAACAATCGACAGTCCGGATTGTCCGCAGGATGCTCTGCTTGTAACGGTGGCAAACACATTAAAGTGTGCATTTTCCCATATGCGCCTGAATCGCAGAAGAGCCATGGCGGGAATGTTGTCACTCAGCCATTACGGCATGGTTCTCTTCCTGCAGTGTGGCATGCGTAGTCACAAATGTCAGTTTGTCCCTGTCGTCTTTGTCTGCCCTTATCGTGTCGCCTGTTTGCAGTTGCCCGTCAAGCAGCAGTTCGCATACGCCGTCCTCGATGTAAGTCTGGATGGCGCGTTTGAGCGGACGCGCGCCGAATTGCACGTCGTAGCCTTTGGTTGCGACAAATACCTTGGCCTTGTCGGTTATCTCGAGTTTATAGCCAAGTTCATTGATGCGCTTCTTAAGGCCGCGAAGCTCAATGTCTATGATTTTCTTTATCGCGTCAAGGTCGAGCTGGTCGAAGGTTATTATTTCGTCCAGGCGGTTCAGGAATTCAGGGCTGAACTGCTTGCTCAGGCTTTTTTGTATAATGCTGCGCGCGTATTCCTTGTCGCTCTCGTTGAGGCTAAGGCCCATGCTGCCGCCCGCCGTGAAGCCAACTCCGCGTCCAAACTCCTTCAGTTGCCGGGTGCCGGCGTTGCTGGTCATGATGATTACAGTGTTGCGGAAGTCTATCAGGCGGCCGTTGCCGTCGGTAAGGCGGCCTTCGTCGAGCACCTGCAAAAGCATGTTGAACACGTTGCCGTGGGCCTTCTCAATCTCGTCGAGCAGCACGATTGAGTAGGGATGGCGGCGAACGCGCTCCGTCAGCTGTCCGCCCTCTTCATAGCCTACGTATCCGGGAGGCGCGCCGATCAGTCTCGACGTGTTGAAGCTCTCGCTGTATTCGCTCATGTCGATGCGTATCAGGGCGTCTGCGCTGCCGAACATGTATTCGGCCAGTTTCTTGGCAAGGTATGTCTTGCCCACGCCAGTGGGGCCGAGGAACATGAATGCGCCTATCGGGTGGTTGGGCTCTTTCAGGCCTACGCGGTTGCGCTGTATGGCTTTCACCATCTTTTCTATGGCCTTGTCTTGTGCTATTACGGCCTTCTTAAGCTCCGCGCCCATGTTCTTCAGGCGCACTCCTTCGGCTTCCGCCATGCGCTGTACGGGCACTCCGGTTATCATTGACACAACGTCGGCCACGTCTTTCTCGGTCACTACGTCGCGGCTGCCGAACTCGTTGTTCTCCCATTTGGCCTGGAGCTCTTGCAGCTCGGCTTCCAGTTCGGTCTGCTTGTCGCGGTAGCTTGCCGCCAACTCGAAGTTCTGGTTTCTTACGGCGGCCTGTTTCTTCTCCTTGACATAGCTTATCTGCTTTTCCTTCTCGCCGATTTCGGGCGGCATCTTTGCATGTTGCAGATGCACGCGTGCGCCGACCTCGTCCATCGCGTCGATGGCTTTGTCGGGGAAGGCGCGGTCGGTGACGTAGCGGTCTGTCAGTTTGACACATGCCGTGATGGCTTCGTCTGAGTATGACACGTGGTGATGGTGTTCGTATCTCTCCTTTATGTTGTTGAGAATCTCGGTCGTCTCCTCGGCCGTGGTGGCTTCTACTATCACCTTCTGGAAGCGCCTTTCCAGCGCGCCGTCTTTCTCGATGGAGTTGCGGTATTCGTCGAGCGTGGTGGCTCCGATGCACTGTATCGTGCCGCGTGCAAGCGCGGGCTTCAGTATGTTGGCCGCGTCCATGGAGCCTGGGGTGGAGCCTGCGCCAACGAGAGTGTGTATCTCGTCGATGAAGATCACCACGTCTGGGTTCTGCTCTATTTCCTTTATCAGGGCGCGTATGCGTTCCTCGAACTGTCCGCGGTATTTCGTGCCGGCCACAACGGCCGTCATGTCGAGGCTGATGATGCGCTTGTTGAACAGCACGGGCGACGTGTGGTGCTTGCATATCATCTGCGCCAGGCCTTCCACGATGGCGCTTTTGCCTACGCCCGGCTCTCCGATGAGTATCGGGTTGTTTTTCTTGCGGCGGCATAGTATCTCTGTTACGCGTTGTATTTCGCGCTCGCGGCCCACCACGGGGTCGAGTTTGCCTTCGGCGGCGGCCTTTGTCAGGTCGGTGCCGAAGTTGTCGAGCACGGGTGTCTTGCCTGCCGGGCGTTGTGTGGTTGTGGTGCCTGCCGGACGTGCCTTCTGCGAGTTGTTGCCGTTGATGTTCAGCATGCCGTCGTCCTCGTCTTCCTCCTTGTCGGGTATCCCTATGCCGTCGCTTATGCTGCTGGCTTTCTGGCGGAAGTATGTCAGTGCGTCTTCGTAGTTCATGTTGTTGAATTCAAGTACTTCTTTGGCTCCGTTGTTAACGTGGTCGTGCAGTATTGCGAGCAGGAGATGCTGCTCGTCAACCATCTGTGTGGCTTGTATGCGTGCTTCGAGCACGGCCAGTTTCAGTATGTTGCTGGCTTTCTCGTTGAGCACGAGCTCGTGTGTGCGGAGTGGCTGCGCGAAGTCTTCCTCGCGCACTTTCTGTTCTAGTTCTTCTTTTATGGATTGGAAATTAATGTCAGATTTTACGAATAGATCGTGTACGGGGCCGCTGCTGTCGCGCAGGATGCCGAGCAACAGGTGCTCTGGTCCCACAGACCTGCTGGCCAACCGTGCTGCTTCCTCACGGCTGAATGCGAGTATTTGCGATACTTTCGGTGAAAATTGGCTTGTCATTTAAATCTCCTAATTGTTAAATTTATCGTGTCTTGTCCCTGCAAAGGTACACATTTATTCATACAAACACCGTGCCAAAGCGTAAATTAACTATTTTTGTGGCTCTTATGTCATGCTTCTTGTTTGCATTGACGGGCGTTGGCATTGGTGTCATCATGAAAGGATGTCGGGATGGTGCATGGCAAAGTGTCATCTTGACAATGCTCGCCTGTTTTCCCGAAACAGGAATCCGTGGAGGCGTATGATGCCTGTCGGGAGTGTGGTTGGTGGCCTTTTGCGGGGTGAAACATGGCAAAACGCTGGGTGAAACATGGCTTTTTGCGACCGGGAAAGCCGTCTTTCCAGCTTGTAATCATCGTGATTAATGGGTAAGAACACGGCATTTGCCGCTCAAAATAGCGGCTTTTGCCGGCTGGGAGAGGCCTTTTTTCTGCACAAAAAGTGCAGGATGTGTGTAATGTGTTGTAATCCAGGCGTTTATGTTTGCACGCGTTTTTAAGCCGTATTTTCGTCCGTCAGACTTTTGTTCAGGAATAACTCGCCTGCGGAGCGTCATTGAAAATCAAAGTGTCAGCATGAAGGCTTTTTGCCTTACATTGTGAAACGCAGGTGTGGAGGCGCTCGCCGGCATTGTGCGACGTGTAGCCGGCGGTATCGGCCAAATGCGGACTGGCTGGGATTGAGCCTGCGTAAGACATATGAAAAGTAATTAATTATTCCTAAACAAGCGTTGGTATTTGATTAAAAACATCGTTTAAGGTTGTTCAGGTGTCAGAAAATTTGTACTTTTGTGCATGCATTTCTAACTTTTAAAACTGAAGGATTATGAAGAAGTTGAAGGTAATCGCGCTTGGACTGAGCGCTGTCCTGGTGCTTGGCTGCAGCACCAAGACGGGCACGGGAGCCTTGATTGGCACCGGTGCCGGCACGTTCGTTGGAGGAGTGATAGGCAAGATAGCAGGCAATACTGCCGTGGGCGCCGCCATCGGCGCGGCCGTAGGCGCAGGCACGGGAGCGCTCATTGGCAAGCACATGGACAAGGTGAAGGCCGAGACCGAAGCCCAGCTTGCAGAGACGGCGACGGTGGAGGAAGTCACCGACAACAACGGTCTGAAGGCCGTCAAGGTGACGTTTGACTCAGGGCTGTTGTTCGCAACCGGCAGCTCAACCCTGAGCTCTTCTGCAAAATCGTCGCTGAGCAAATTCGCGAACAACGTTTTGAGGAAGAATGCCAGTGTCGATGTGAACGTTTACGGATATACAGACAACCAAGGCTGGAAGAATTCTACGGCCGAGCAGAGCGTACAGAAGAATCTCGACTTGTCACAGGAGCGTGCGCAGAGCGTAGCCTCTTATCTGCTTGCTTGCGGCGCGGCTTCGGGCCAGATAGCTACAGTTGAGGGCTTTGGCGAGTCAAATCCCGTGGCCGACAACAGCACCGAAGCCGGGCGTGAGCAAAACCGCCGCGTGGAGGTGTACCTCTATGCAAGCCAGGAGATGATCGACGCTGCTAATAACGGGACACTCCAATAACGTAATTAATTAAGAGTTAAGAGTTAAGAATTAAGAAAACATGCTTCAGCGGCACATTTTCTTAATTCTTAACTCTTAACTCTTAATTTACTAATGAGCATGTTACGACTTAAAATATTCAGCCGCATATTGCGGTGGGTGCTGGTGGCCTTCTTCGGTTCTACCATATTGGCCGTTGTGGCCTTGCGCTTCATTCCGGTGTATTTCACTCCGCTGATGTTCATACGGTGCGCTGAACAGTTGAAAGACGGCGAAAGCTTGAAGATGCACCACAAGTGGGTGCCGATGGAAAAGATATCGCGCCACATGCCCGTTGCCGTGATGGCCAGCGAAGATCAGCGTTTCCTGCTGCATCACGGGTTTGACTATGATGCCATAGAAAAGGCCGCCATGAGCAATCTTAAGGGCGGCAAGATACGCGGCGGCAGCACCATTTCGCAGCAGACAGCCAAGAACGTGTTTCTATGGCCGGGCCGCTCGTGGGTGCGCAAAGGTCTTGAGGCGTATTTTACGGTGCTCATAGAGTTTATGTGGAGCAAGCAGCGCATAATGGAAGTGTATCTGAATTCAATCGAGATGGGTCCCGGAATATACGGCGTGCAGGCCGTGGCGCGCGACAATTTCAATAAAGACGCCGCCGACTTGTTCCGTGACGAGTGTGCGTTGATTGCCGCCACGCTGCCCAATCCGCTGAAGTTCAGCTCTAAAAATCCCAGCGCGTACATGCTGAAACGCAAAAGGCAGATAGAACGGCAGATGAGGTTCATACCGTCGTTCCCGGCAGAGGGCGAGGATTACGACCCCAAGACGTCGGCCGGCGGAGTGTATAGGAAGTGAAGATTTAAGAGTTAGAATTAAGAAAACATGCTGTTGCCGGTTGTCAGACAAGGCCGTTTTCTTAACTCTTCACTCTTAATTCTTGACTTACAAAGTCATGTTCCCTTAACTCTTAATTCTTAACTCTTAATTAGAAAAATGTCTTTCCTTAACGAATTGAACGAGAGTCAGCGCAAGGCTGTCGAGTATTGTGACGGTCCGTCGCTGGTAATCGCCGGGGCAGGGTCGGGCAAGACGCGCGTGCTTACATACAAGATAGCTTACCTGCTAAGCCGAGGCATGAAGCCGTGGAACATCCTTGCCCTTACGTTCACCAACAAGGCGGCCAACGAGATGAAGCAACGCATCGGCGCGCTGGTGGGCGAAGACATGGCCCGGAAGCTTAACATGGGCACCTTCCACAGTGTCTTTTCACGCATATTGCGTGTCGAAGCGCACCACCTTGGGTATGCACCTAACTTTACAATTTATGACGAAAGCGACTCAAGGAGTCTTGTCAAGACCATCATTAAGGAAATGCAGCTTGATGACAAGCTCTATAAACCGGCATCGGTGAGCTCGCGAATAAGCATGGCTAAGAACCATCTTGTCATGCCACAAGATTATGTCACAATGAAAGACCTGCTTGATCGTGACCGCGAACAGCGTGTTCCGGCCATGTGCGGCGTGTATTCCGCATATTGCGAAAGGTGCAAAAAGGCCAATGCCATGGACTTTGACGACTTGCTGACAAACACTTTCGCCTTGTTCAATGAGCATGAGGACATACGCCTTAAGTACGCAGACAGGTTCAGGTACATACTTGTTGACGAGTATCAGGACACCAACTCGGTGCAGCAGAAGATTGTCTGGCAGCTGTCAAAGGAGCATTTGCACGTATGCGCCGTGGGCGATGACGCTCAAAGCATCTACGCATTCCGAGGGGCGAACATTGACAATATTCTTGATTTTAAGGAACAATTCAAAGGGGCGCAGCTTTTCAAACTTGAGCAGAATTACCGCAGCACGCAGCGTATTGTGCAGGCGGCCAACAGCCTTATACGCCACAATGAGCGCCAGATACCCAAAGACGTATATAGCCGGAACGCCGAGGGAGAGAGGCTAGAGCTGAAGGAAGCCTACAGCGACAGGGAAGAAGCCCTGATAGTTTGCAATGAGATAAAGCGAATTAGGCGTGAGGATGATTGCGAATACGGCGACTTTGCCGTGCTGTACCGCACGAATTCGCAAAGCCGTAGCTTTGAGGAGGCCATGCGAAAGGCCGCCATACCTTATAAGATATATGGCGGACTGAGCTTTTACCAGCGCAAGGAGATAAAGGATGTAATCGCTTATTTCCGCATGGTGGTCAATCCTGACGACGAGGAAGCGTTCAAACGCATTGTCAATTATCCCAAGCGCGGCATCGGTGACACGACTGTTGCCAAGATAGCGGGACTTGCATCGGTGGCCGGTGTCAGCATGTGGGCTGTGATTTGTGAGCCTGCGCGTTATGGATTGTCTGTAAGCAAAGGGACGATGGCGAAGATAGACAGTTTCAGGGAGCTGATACTTTACTTCGCAGGCAAGCTGGTGTCTACTGACGCGTATGAGTTGGGATTGGAGCTGGTGAAGGCAAGTGGAATTTCTGCCGACATCTATGCGGACAGAACACCTGAGAACTTGTCGCGCCAGGAAAACGTAGAGGAGCTTCTTGGCAGCATGCAGGAATTTGTGGAGAGCCATAAGGAAGAAGGGCTTGAGAACGAGATCGGATTGGTTGATTTTCTGAAAGAGGTGTCATTGCAGACTGATATAGAAAGTGAGGCGGCTGACGATGACGAGAGCCGTGTCTCGCTGATGACCGTGCATAGTGCTAAGGGGCTTGAGTTTCCTACGGTTTTCGTCGTGGGACTTGAAGAGAACATCTTTCCAAGCCTCATGTCGCTTAACAGCAGACGGGAAATTGAAGAGGAGAGGCGTTTGCTTTATGTGGCCATAACGCGTGCCGAGCGCCATTGCATACTGACATATGCCAAGACTCGTTACCGTTACGGACGCATGGAAAGCGAGGCTCCGAGCCGTTTCCTGCGTGATATCAGTCCTGAGCTGATTACTGTTGACGGTAGTTCAGGAGGCATGTCGCATTTTGATGGACGGCGTTCTTTCATGTCGTTTCAAGCCGGCGACCGTTGGCAGAACAGCCGCCCGGTGGCGTCGCAGTTCAAGGCTGACCCGAAGCCTCGCGAGGCTTCGCACCGTGAAGAGCCGCCCGTAGCCGACACGTTCTCGCCGGGTTTCCAGCGTCTGCGCGCCGTAGCGTCGCTTAAAAGCAGGCGTGTGCAGCCTGCGGCGGAAAGCCAGTCGGCAGCTGTCGGCGGTTTGAAGGAAGGCTGCGTTATCGAGCATGAGCGTTTTGGCATGGGCAAGGTGACGAGGCTTGAAGGTTCCGGCGAGAACCTTAAGGCTACCGTTCAGTTTGAGAATGCGGGCGTAAAGCAGTTGCTTGTGAAGTTCGCCAGGTTCAAAGTTGTGGGCTGACGGCGTTCCATTTCGGACAATTTGTCTTGCCCTTCATATGTTGTTGATAATCAAATAGTTAAGATTGATATTCCAAAAGGTCATGTTTTACAAGCTAAAACATGGCCTTTTGGCGTATGAAAGACGGCCTTTTACCATGTAAAAGACCGCATATTGCAGAGTTGTGGGTTGGCTTCCTGTGTTTACCTGTTGCGTTTCCGCTTGTCTTTTCGGCATGTGTCTTTAAGCGGACAGCCGTCGCAGGCTCCGCCCTTTGCCGTAAACGATTTGTATATACGCCATGACGCATAGGCTATGGTGCATGCGGTTACGGTAAGGACGATGATTGTCTGCGCTGTTTCTGACATGCTTTGTATGTTTGATGGTAAACTTTACACGGTGCGTTTAAGCGTTAGTGTGTGGTCTATGCAGGGCGGAAGCTCGTCTTTGTAGTGGCTTACCATGATGAGAGTCTTGCCCGGCCGCCGGCAGAATGTCTCTATGATGTCGGTCACCATGATGCGGTTTGCGTTGTCAAGCCCGTGGAAAGGTTCGTCGAGAATAAGCAGTTCGGGGTCTTTAACGAAGGCTCGTGTAAGCAAGACCAGGCGTTGTTCGCCGCTGGACAGCTTGAGGAATGTCCTGTCTGCCAGGTCTTTTATGCCGAATATGTCCATCCATTTGCGGCACGTCTCGTTTTCTTCATCGTTGGGTTGGCTGTAAAGTCCCATGGTGTCTTTCAGTCCGCTGGCAACGACTTTTACCGACGCTATGTCGCTTCGATAGGCGCGATGCATTTCTGGAGACACGTATCCTATGCGTTTTTTTATTTCCCATATGCTTTCGCCTGAGCCGCGTTTGCGGCCGAAGAGTGTGATGTCGCATGCGTAGGCTTGCGGATTGTCGGCGCACACGAGGCTTAGCAGCGTGGACTTTCCCGCCCCGTTAGGCCCTGAAATCGCCCAATGCTCGCCTTGGTTGACTTCCCAGCTGAAGCGGTCGAGTATTGTACGTGCGCCGTAACGTATCGTGATGCCGTCCATCGCCACCACTTTGCCATGCCAGTCGGTGATGTTGTGGCATGGCATGGTTGTCAGCATGGCTCGCTTTTCGTTGCTGAACACCGTGTCGCAAGTATCTTTGTGACGGGTAAGATAATCGCTTACGGCTTGCTTGTGGCCTACTTTCATGTCCTTTACTTCCACTACATGAGTGATGAAAGGGGGAATGTCGTCGGCTTTTGACAGCACGATAATTATTTGCAAAGCCCTTTCCTTGGCTACGGTTGTGAGCAAATCGCGTAGCTGGTCGCGCGTTTCAGCGTCGAGGCCGATGAACGGATTGTCCATAATCAGCACTCGCGGGGCTGCAAATAATGCCTTGACAAGTTGGTATTTGCGAAGTTCGCCGCTTGAAAGGGTGATGATGTATTTGTCAAGTACATGTTCGATGTGGAACACCGAATAAAGGTGGTTCTGCAAGGTTCTACGTTCAGCAGTGTCCTTGCCTGTAGACAAGAACGCCTCTTCAAGCAGTTCACCGGCGGTAGGAGTGTCTTCGCTGATGTCGTGTTGGTTCCATCTTTGCTGCAAATAATATGTTCCGTCGTGAGTTCCGTAAGAGTCCTTGAAAGCGATATACTTTATGTTGTCTGAAACGAGGGGCTTAAGGCTTGGCGAGAAGTCGTATTCAATGCCGTCTCCGATTATGGGGTGACGCCCTGTGACTATGTCTATGAACATTGTCTTGCCGCTGCCGTTCGGCCCTACGATGGCTATATGCTCTCCGTCGCACAGTTCAAAGTTCACCGGTTGGGCCATTCTCCATTCCGGCATGCGCGTCACTCCGTCGGTAATTTTTATAATCCGTTGCATCTTATTCTGTCTTTATTCCTGTTGGCAAAGTCTTTCCAACTGCCGTATTTCTTGTCGGTTACTGGCGCTCCGGCCTGCATGAAGTGGCAATATGCCGCAGCAAGGGCGTCGGTTGCGTCCATAAACGGATTGATGTCTTCGTCTTTTATGTTCAGCAGACGTTGCAACATGGCCGCCACTTGTTCTTTTGACGCTGCTCCCTGGCCGGTTATGGCCAGTTTGATTTTCATCGGGGCGTATTCATGTATTGGTATGTCATGGTGGATTGCGGCTGCAATTGCTACGCCTTGTGCACGTCCAAGCTTGAGCATTGATTGGATGTTTTTGCCGAAGAACGGGGCCTCTACGGCCATTTCGTCGGGCAAGAACTCCTCTATCAGGCTTGTTACACGCTCGAAGATCCTGCCCAACCTCAGGTACGGATCGTGCATCTTGCGCATGTCTATGACTCCCATTGCCATCATTGAAGCCTTGTTGCCGCGTGTTTTCAGCAGTCCGTAGCCCATGACGTTGGTGCCGGGGTCGATGCCCATGATTATTTTTTCGGTCATCGTTGTACGCCTTTGACGTTAAGGTAGGGGTTGTGTGCCAGTTCTTCTTTCATCGTAGTGCTTCCTCCGTGGCCTGGAAGTATCGTTGTGTCGGGGGGCAATGCGTTGGCGATGTGTTCCAGGCTGCGCATTATTTCGTCGAAGTCGCCAAGCTCAAGGTCGGTGCGTCCTATGCTCATCTGGAACAGGGTGTCTCCAGAAAAGGCCAGTCTTTCTTCCTTACAATAAAGGAACACAGAGCCGGGCGTATGTCCGGGCGTGCCTGTTATGGTAAAGGTGTGGTTGCCGAAAGTAACCTTTCCTCCGTCTTCAAGGTGTTTGCTGACGGCAGGGAAGTCGTTGCCGCAATCTACACCGATGAACGCCTTGGCCTGTGCTCCAAGCTTGTTCATGAGCGGTTGGTCGCCTTTGTGCACTTCAGGACGTAGCCCGAATGTGTCGAATACGAACTTGTTGCCGAAGTTGTGGTCAATGTGTCCATGTGTGCACAACAGGTGTTTGGGGGTCAGTCCGTTGCTTTTCAAATAGTTGGCAATGGCATTTTTCTCTTCATCGAAGAATGCCCCACAGTCTATTATTACACATTCGTTTGTATCATCGCTCACAATGTAGCAGTTCTCCTGGAACATGTTGCAGACAAATCTTTGTATCTTAAGCATTTTGTTTCGGGTTGCGCGGTTATCATGTTGTATGGTTTTGCGGTTATGTTGTTGTCTGGTTATACGGTTTTGCCGCATTGTTTGAGGCGGCGGTGTAATCATACGGCCTTATGACAGTATAACCGGGAAACCGCATGGTTTTACAAACCTAAATATATCAGATACTTTTGTTTGAACCATTCTTCATCGAACATGTTGCTGATTTCTGTCACGTCGACAATGTTCTTGAACGGTTTTATCTCTTCGTCCACGTTTCCGCCCTTGAGACATATCAGTCCGTTGGGCAGCGAGTTGTGCTGAGTCTTGCTGATGTTTTTCTTTACGAGCCGGGCCAAGTCTGGCAGTTGCATGACGGCGCGGCTTACTACAAAGTCATATTTCCCGGTCTCGTCTTCGCCTCTCAGCTGTTCGGCATCACAGTTCTCAAGGCCGATGGCCTTTGCGACTTCCTTTACCACCATGATTTTCTTGCCCGTGCCGTCAATCAGTTTGAAGCTTGTTTCAGGAAACATTATTGCAAGAGGTATGCCTGGAAAGCCTCCGCCGGTGCCAAGGTCGAGCACTTTTGTTCCTGCCCTGAACTTTATCAGCTTTGCAATTGCAAGCGAATGCAGCACATGGTGTTCGTATAGCGAGTCGATGTCTTTTCTTGATATGACGTTTATCTTGCTGTTCCAGTCGTGGTAAAGGGCGTCAAGCGCGGCGAACTGGCTGGTTTGCTTTTCTGTTAGGTTGTGAAAGTATTTTTGTATTATATCCATCGGTTTGGGGAGTTTAGATAGTGTAAAGTGGCTAAAACCGTCAAAGGCAGGCGTCTGGTGGTCTTGAGGCGTTATGCGTCAAGCGGTGTCTGCCTTCGGCTGTTTTAACCACCTTCGGCGGTTTATGCCGCGTTTGTCTTTTTATTTCTTGAACAAACGTTCCAAGTCGCTGTTCTTTATTGTTACCCTTATTTCGCCTTCGGCATGGCTTGCTATCTCGTCAGGCGAATAAATGAATGTAATGTCGTCTTTGCCGATGATGAAGTTGTCTGGCGCATACACGTCAATCCATGCGAATACTGATTTGTCGTGAAGGCCGTTCAGGTCTTTTACTTCATACTTTTCGCACAACGCTTTGACTATTAGGGCGTTCAATTCCGGCTCGTATCCAGGCACGAACAAGTCTTTGAGCGATATTATCTTGCCCGTGGAAGCGTCAATGTTTCTGGCCACTACGACAGAACTTCCGTGCGCACCCCCGCCATACATGTAAACGTCGGCTATGTAAGTGAAGTATTTTTCGCTGTCGTCGAGCACGTATGTCTTTACAAGGTATTCACAGTTGAACGATGCGCCGTTGTTGCCTGTCGCCTTGTACATCTCGCCATATTCCTTCTTGTATTCAGCCATGTAGCGCTTTACGAAAGAGTCGACCGCCTCTTCCGGACTTATCTTCTCAGATGTTATGGAGAAATAGTCGGGGCTGAGAATGCCCGAGCGTATGATCGAGTCGTTTATCATTTCCGCATTTTTGCCTTTCGCATACGTGAGACACAGGCTTACGTGGCATCTCGGGCCGGCGGTGTCTTCTGTCAGAGACAAGGTTGAGTCAACCTTGATGCTGTCAAACGCGATGCTGTCCTTGTTGCTTTCCGACTTTCCGGTATTGCCTCCGCATGACGCTGTGAACATGGCCGCAGCCAACAATATGGCGGGCGCTGAGAATAATGCTTTCTTCATAATTAATCTGGTGTTGTTAGTGTTAACTGTTTGTATTCGCGTGCCGCACGGCGTCGGCATCATCGTTTTACCTGCATATATCAATTTGCAAAGATACTATAAAAAACTGACAATGAATGGAAATCGGCTGATTTATGCCTTAAAAAACGTTTTCATGGCATCTTTTGTGCCTTATTTGACATGGTGTGGGGCCGGATGTTGTGCCAGCTTGTAAATGCCTGAATCTCAACGCCTTGCCAATTCATGGCTTTTTAGCGTGCAAAATACGGCCTTTTGGTGTGCAAAAGACGGCCTTTTGGAAGGTAAAATGCCATCAATTGGGTTCATTCCAAACCTTTTGGATTAAATATAAGTTCTATTAATAACACCATCCTGCTATAATCCAGGCTGTCGGTAACTGTCATTCCGCGCTCCGACGCGGAATCCAGAGAACATCCTATACATCAAACAGCATATGCGGTATTTACTGGATTCCGCGTCGGAGCGCGGAATGACAGTTACCGACAGCCTGGATTGTAGCAGGATATATTTGCAAATGAAATAATGTGTCGCATTTAATAGAGCCATATGGTCATCCAAAAGGTTTGCGGATGAACCGTCAATTGTGAGACGCCATGGTCTAAAGCCTCTTTCAAGCGGCTTTTGCAGGTGGCAATTTCAGCGTAAAAATGTGAAAACGGCGAGTATTTTATGTTATGTTTCATAAAATGATTAATTTTGCAGCGCGGATTCAGGCAGGTGCTTGTCGTTGCATGCGTGACGCTTTGTCTGCGTGCCGGTGTGGCGGTGGGTGCGTGCCGTGGCCCTGCGCTTGTATTCAGAGCTTATGATGAAAGATAGAAACATACGCGCGGCGTTGTTCGATTTGGACGGTGTCGTGTTTGACACTGAGAGTCAGTACACTCTCTTTTGGGGAGAGCAGTTCAGGTTGTATCACCCAGACAAGACTGGGCTTGAGCATAAGATAAAGGGCCAGACGCTGGTGCAGATATTCGATGCCTGGTTCTCAGGCATGAAAGACGAGCAGCCCAAGATTGTCGCCCGTCTTGACGAGTTTGAGCGTAACATGAGGTTTGATTACGTAGGCGGCTTTACGGATTTTACCGGCGACCTTCGCCGTAATGGTGTGAAGACGGCCGTTGTGACAAGCTCAAACCGCATGAAGATGGCTTCCGTATATGCCGCCCGGCCTGAGTTCAGGCAGCTTTTCGACGCGATACTCACGTCTGAGGACTTTGAGCGCAGCAAGCCAGACCCTGACTGTTATCTTAAAGGGGCAGCCCTGTTCGGGGCGGAGCGTGACGAGTGTGTTGTGTTCGAGGACAGTTTCAACGGCCTGAAGGCCGGACGGGCAGCGGGAATGGCTGTTGTCGGTCTGTCTACTACCAATCGGCCGGAAGCCATAAGGCCGTATGCCGATTGCGTCATACCTGATTTTCGCGGGCTGGGTGTAGGCAAGCTGTACGCCATGCTGCCTTGACTCATTGCGGCGGACGCAGTCGCCTGCTGGATTTAAAGTCCTGTCCGGATTTTGCTCCGGACTTATATGTGTATTTGAAAAAACTTAAAACGATAAGAAATGTCAGGATATTTAGTAAGTGACACACGTAAGGTCACAACACACAGGTTTATCGAAATGAAGCAGCGCGGAGAGAAAATCTCAATGCTTACGTCTTACGATTTCACTACGGCGGGCATTGTAGACGGTGCCGGTGTTGACGGAATACTGATCGGCGACTCCGCTTCCAACGTCATGGTGGGCAACACCACAACTCTGCCAATGACCGTGGAGCAGATGATTTATCACGCGAAAGCGGTAGTGAACGGTGTAAAGCGCGCCCTTGTTGTCTGTGACATGCCATTCGGCAGCTACCAGGTTGACCGCAAGGAGGGAGTGAAGAATGCCATAAGAATAATGAAGGAAAGCGGATGCGACGCGCTCAAGCTTGAGGGCGGAGTCGAGATAATAGACACCATTAAAGGAATACTTGACGCCGGAATACCCGTTATGGGACATCTCGGACTTACTCCGCAGAGCATCAACAAGTTTGGAACTTACGCCGTGCGTGCCAAGGAAGAGGCCGAGGCCGAGAAACTGCTGTCTGACGCAAGGCTGTTGAGCGAGACGGGATGCTTCAGCGTTGTGCTTGAAAAAGTGCCCGCCGCGCTTGCCGCTGAGGTGTCAAAGGCTATATCCGTGCCTACAATCGGCATCGGTGCCGGTGCCGGAACAGACGGCCAGATACTCGTAGTGGCCGACATGTTGGGCATGACCAAGGGCTTCAGCCCCCGTTTCCTTCGCCGTTATGCCGACCTGAACACAGTCATGACAGATGCCATAGGGCAGTATGTCTCTGATGTCAAGGACGGAGCTTTCCCTAATGCTAACGAGTCATACTGATGCAGACGCAGAACACTCCGGTACATGTTGGCCTGTGGCACAGGGACTTCTGGCTTCTGGCTGTTGCCAGCCTGCTTGTCACAACTGCCATGTACCTGCTTTTGCCGTTGCTTCCAAGATGGATGATGGCAGTATGCGGATGCACTCCTGTTGAGGCTGCTGTGTGCGTTGCGCTGCCCGGTGCGGCGGCGTTCCTGCTGGGATGTTTCTGCTCTTACCTTGTACAACGGTATCGGCGCAACCATGTTTGCGTTTATTCGCTGTTTGCCATTGCCATGTGTTTTTATTGTCTGCAGTTCATTCATCGTGGAGTGGGGACGGCTCTGGGGGCGTTCGGCTTTGTCGCTGTTGTGAGGCTGGTGCAAGGCGCCATGTTCGGTCTGGCGCAGATGGTGCTGTCGAGCACGCTTGTCATTGACTCGTGCGAGTCATCAAAGCGCACTGAGGCCAATTACTCTGCGGCTTGGTTCACCCGGTTTGCACTGTCGCTCGGCCCTATGCTGGCTCTTGCGTTGCTGCCTGTGATGGATTTCGGCAGCGTGATGGTTGTCGGGGCTATGCTGTGCATCGTGGCAGTCATTCTCATATCGGCGGTAAAGTTTCCGTTCAAGGCTCCTGAAGACATAGTGCGCCACATATCTGCCGACCGCTTTTTCCTGCCTCAGGGTAAGTGGCTGTTTGTCAATCTGTTGCTTGTCATGGCAGCGGTGGGTCTGATTTTCACCATTGGCGGCACAGCTTATTTTTACGGGATGCTGTTTGTCGGTTTCCTTTTGGCCCTGTTGGCGGCACGCTTTGTTTTCGTCAATGCAGAGCTGAAGAGCGAGGCTGTGGCCGGACTTGCGCTCATGATTGCCGCATTGCTCGTGCTTCTGTATGGCGACAATGCCACGGTGTTGTCACTGTCTCCGGTCCTATTGGGGTGTGGTATTGGAATAATAGGCTCACGTTTCCTTCTGTTTTTCATAAAGCTCAGTCCGCACTGTAAGCGCGGAACGTCTCAAAGCACATATTTCCTGTCATGCGAGTCGGGACTTTCCGTCGGCTTGTTTCTTGGCTATGGCTTGTTCAATGATGACGGTCGTGGAGCTTTGTCGTTGTCCGTCGCGTTGTGTTGTGTGGCTCTGGTCATGTATCTGGCATTCACACACCGATGGTATATGGGGCATAAGAACAGGTAGTGGCTTATTGCTTGGTGCGTGATTTGCAACAGGCTGTGCCACAGCCTGTTGGCGCTTGCCTTGTAAAAGACGGCTTTTGGGCTTCCCAAAGGCCGTCTTTTGTCTTGTAAAACGCCATGAGTTGCAGGCTGATTGACCGTCTTTTGCATGCAGGTGATAACGAGGCAGGTTGTAATAATGTTTCAATAAGCTACTGATATGTTTCATATCCTTGGTTATTTGTTTATGCGTCTTCTATTTGGTGGGATAACTTTGTGCGTGTGAGAAAAAATTGTTATATTTGCAGACAGTAAAATCATTAAGACAAAGACAAAAAAATGGGACTTCATTTTACGGGAATAGTCATCGCCATATCATGTTTCCTGATTATAGGGCTGTTTCATCCGATAGTGATAAAGACCGAATATTACACAGGCACGAGGTATTGGTGGGTGTTCCTGCTTGTAGGTCTGGCTTGTGTGGTTGCCGCCTTGTTTATAGGCAATGCGGTGGTTTCGTCGGTTCTTGGCATATTCGGCGCTTCATGTCTTTGGTCGATAAAAGAATTGTTCGAGCAGCGCGACAGAGTGAAGAAAGGCTGGTTCCCGATGAATCCGAAACGCAGGAGCGAGTATTGATTGTATGTTGCGTGTCATGAAAAACTTGAATCCCTAACCTGTGACTGATGAAAACCACTTTAATACTTGTCGGAAAAACAACAGGAAAGCTCTACGCCGAGGCAATAGAAGACTACGCCTGCCGCATAAGTCATTATACACCTTTTAATATAAAGGTGATACCCGATCTGAAAAACAGCAAGAGCCTTAGCGAAAAACAGCAAAAGGAGAAGGAAGGCGAGCTTATATTGAAAAGTATTGAAGACAAGAGCTTAGTCGTGCTGCTTGACGAGCGTGGCAAGGAATACCGTAGTGTGGAGTTCGCTTCATGGTTTGGCAACAAGCAGCAGACCGTCAAGAGCCTTACATTTGTAGTTGGAGGGCCTTACGGATTCTCGCAGGCTGTTTATGACAGGGCCGACGGCATGGTGTCGCTTTCGCGCATGACTCTGTCGCACCAGATGGTAAGGCTCGTCTTCATAGAGCAGGTGTATAGGGCCTGCACGATACTCAAGAACGAGCCCTACCATCATGAATGATGGCTCTTGAAAGGAATTTTACAACAAACATAAAAACTTTTTGATATGGAAAAAACATGGAGATGGTTCGGCAAGAACGACAAGATAACCTTGTCCATGCTGAAACAAATCGGCGTGGAGGGCATCGTGACCGCCCTGCACGATGTTCCGAACGGTGAAGTTTGGACGCGCGAGAAAATCCGTGACCTGCGTGAATACATCGAGAGTTACGGTATGCGCTGGTCTGTTGTGGAGAGCCTGCCTGTATGCGAAAGCATAAAGTACGCAGGTCCTGACCGCGACCAACTGATTGAGAACTATAAAGAAAGCCTTAAGAACCTCGGACTTGAGGGCGTGCACACTATTTGCTACAACTTCATGCCGGTGCTCGACTGGGCGCGCACAGACCTGACCCATCCAAATCCAGACGGTACGAGCAACCTTTATTTCAGCCATGCGCAGTTCGCTTATTTCGACTGCTGCATCCTGAAGCGTGAGAACGCCGAGAAGGATTACAGTCCGGAGGTAATGGCGGAGGTGGAGAAACTGAAGCAGACCATGACTGCGGAAGACAACCACAAGCTGGTTGACACCATCATCGTGAAGACGCAGGGCTTCGTAAACGGCAACATCACCGAGAACGACGAGCATCCGGTTGAACTGTTCCGCCAGCTGCTCGACCTTTACAAGGGCATTACTAAAGACCAGCTGCGCGAGAACATGCGCTACTTCCTGGCGGCCATCATGCCCACCTGCAACGAATACGGAATGTACATGTGCGTGCATCCAGACGACCCGCCATTCCCCATTCTCGGATTGCCTCGCATCGTAACGTGCGACGACGACATCAACTGGTTCCTAAAGGCGGTGGACGACCCGCACAACGGCTTGACGTTCTGCGCAGGCTCTTTGTCTGCCGGAGCGCACAACAATGTGGTGGAGCTGGCCCGCAAATATGCCGACCGCACGTGGTTCGTACACATGCGCTCGTGCAAGGTGTTCCCCAACGGCGATTTCACCGAGGCCTCCCACCTCGGCGGGCGCGCCGACCTAGTGGAGCTGGCGCACGTCTTCGAGAAGGCGAACCCCAAGCTGCCGATGCGCGTTGACCACGGCCCCAACATGCTTGGCGACGAGGACCGCGGCTACAACGCCGGCTACACGTTCCTCGGCCGCATGTTCGCCATGGGACAGGTGCAGGGCATTCTGGCGGCCGTTGACCGCGAACTGGGAATAAGCCAAGAATGACGGATTGAGAGTCAGGGATTGAAAAATACCATTTTCCATAAGGCTTATCGGGCTCATCAGGCTCATTTGCCTTATTAAAAAAACTAAAGCCACAATGAACGAATTATTCAACATCAAGGATTACGTTGTAGTAATAACAGGCGGAACGGGCATTCTCGGACGCACAATAGCGAAGTATCTTGCAAACAACGGAGCGCAGGTTGTAATCCTCGGCCGCAAGGAAGAGGTGGGCAAGGAGATAGTGGACGACATCGTGAAGGACGGCGGCAAGGCCGAATTCATGAAGACGGACGTGATGGATTATGCCGCCGTTCAGAAGAACTGCGACGACATAATTGCAAAGTACGGACGCATAGACACGTTGCTCAATGCCGCCGGAGGCAACATGGCCGGGGCTACGATTACTCCCGACCAGACCTTCTTCGACCTTAAAGTAGAGGAATTCCAGAAGGTGCTCAACCTTAACCTTACAGGCACGGTGATACCTACGCAGGTGTTCCTCAAGCCTATGGTAAAGCAGGGCAAAGGCTCGATAATCAACTTCTCGTCAATGGCCGCGTTCCGTCCGATGACCCGTGTGTGCGGATATGCGGCTGCAAAGGCCGGCATAAGCAACTTTACTGCGTTCATGGCGACAGAGTGCGCCAAGAAGTTTGGCGAGGGCATACGTGTTAACGCCATAGCTCCCGGTTTCTTCATAACCGAACAGAACCGTGCGTTGTTGACCAATCCCGACGGCTCTTATACCCAGCGTGGCAACGACGTGGTACGCCAGACACCGTTCGGACGCATGGGTGACCCCGAGGAACTTTGCGGAACAATACATTATCTGATGAGCGACGCCGCCAAGTTCGTGACGGGTACGGTGGCTGTTGTTGACGGAGGCTTCAATACATTTGCGATGTAAGATGTCATTTATTGGTAAGCAGGCAATAGGCAAGCAGGCAAACTTTTAGCCATAATGGATTGTTATGGCGGATATTGTTGCCTGCTTGCCTTTTGCCTGTTTGTATGTTGAAATATACGACTACGCAAACCTTTACGTGCTTTTAATGCGTAAAAAAGGAACATCATATTGAATAAAACTGTATTTTTGCAACAAATTTAATAAAAACGAATTTAGTAAATCAAATCATGAAAAAATTACAAGCTTTAAACAAAAGGACAGCGCCTAAGAGCGTAATGCCGGAGAAAGTGATACAGTTTGGTGAGGGAAACTTCCTTCGTGCGTTTGTTGATTGGATAATTTACAACATGAACCAGAAAACGGACTTCAACGGTTCTGTTGTGATAGTGCAGCCTCTCGGTGGTGGAATGATCGACAAGCTCAATGGCCAGGACTGCCTCTATCACGTAAACTTGCAAGGTCTTGAGGACGGCAAGCCTGTCAACAGCCTTACACGCATAGATTGTGTTAGTCGTGCATTGAACCCGTATTCTCAGAATGAGGCTTTCATGGCGCTTGCCGACCAGCCGGAGATGCGCTTTGTCATATCTAATACAACCGAGGCAGGCATCGCCTTTGACCCCAGTTGCAAGCTTGAAGATGCACCCGCAAGCTCATATCCAGGAAAGCTTGTCCAGTTGCTTTATCGCCGTTACCAGACATTCAACGGCGACCCGACAAAGGGACTTATCATATTCCCTTGCGAGCTTATATTCCTCAACGGACATGTGCTTAAGGACTGTATCTACAAATACATAGAACTGTGGAACCTTGGTGAAGGTTTCAAGAAATGGTTTACAGAGTGCTGTGGTGTTTACGCTACTTTGGTAGACCGTATCGTACCGGGCTTCCCTCGTAAGGAAATCAAGGAAATACAGCAGAAAATCAGCTATGAGGACAACCTTGTGGTACAGGCCGAGATCTTCCATCTTTGGGTAATCGAGGCGCCGAAAGAGATTGCAGAAGAGTTCCCGGCAGACAAGGCCGGACTGCATGTCCTTTTTGTTCCGTCTGAAGAACCGTATCACGAGCGTAAGGTTACTTTGCTCAACGGTCCTCATACGGTGCTTAGTCCGGTGGCATTCCTTAGCGGCATCAACATTGTACGCGATGCTTGTAAAGACCCTGTTGTAGGCAAATATATTCACAAAGTGCAGTTTGAAGAATTAATGGAAACTCTCAATCTGCCGAAAGACGAATTGCAGAAGTTTGCCGGTGACGTGCTTGAGCGCTTTATGAACCCGTTTGTTGACCACCAGGTGACAAGCATCATGCTTAATTCGTTCCCGAAATACCAAACTCGCGACCTGCCCGGAGTCAAGACTTACCTTGAGCGTAAAGGTGAATTACCACAAGGACTTGTGTTCGGCTTGGCGGCAATAATCACATATTACAAGGGTGGTAAGCGTGCAGACGGCACTGAGATTGTTCCCAATGATTCGCAGGAAATCATGGATTTGCTGAAGGAACTATGGGCTACCGGAGACACACAAAAGGTTACTGACGGCGTTCTTTCAGCCACGCAGATATGGGGTGAAGACCTTAATAAAATAGAAGGACTTAACGCCCTTGTGAAGAAAGACCTTGACCTTATTCAGGAAAAGGGCATGCTTGAGGCTGTAAAGACAATACTTTAATTTTAGAGTCAATATGATGTGACGGTAAAAAAGGCACGATGTGTGAAAGTTGTATATGTTTCTTCACGTGCCTTTTTTACCTTTTTATTTTCATTTGTTTGCTTTATGGATGACATCGAGACACTTTTGAGACGGTATGCCGAGCAGTATGAGACCGCAGACTTTCTTCCTGCAGATCCCAGTTGGTTCATGCATCAAGTGGAAGGTGTGGAGAATCAGGAGGTTACAGCATTTGTTGCTTCATGCTTAAGCTATGGCAGCAGAAAGCAATTCATGCCTAAAATACAGTTCTTTTTGGATGTGTCCGAGGGCGATATGTATGATTGGTTGCTGACAGGAAATTTCAAGGACGATGTGCCTGATGATGACAAGTCTTGTTTTTACCGGCTTTATACCTGGCATACAATGTATACGTTGCTTGTTGCCTTGCGCCAAATGCTCCGGGAATATGGGAGTATAGGCAAGTATGTCAAGACTTTCGCCTCAGACGGTTTTGCTGCAGTAAAGTGCATTACTGATTATTTCTCAAATAAAGGAATTGAGACGATAATACCTAAAAACACAACTTCCGCATGTAAACGTGTGTGCATGTTCCTGCGTTGGATGGTTCGTGACGGCTCACCTGTAGACCTTGGATTATGGAATCATTTCATAGATAAGCGCACATTGATAATCCCAATGGACACGCATGTGCTTCAAGAAGCCAACCGTTTAGGGCTGATTGACAGTAAGACGGCGTCCATGACTGTTGCGCGTAAGCTTTCAGTGAGACTTGCAGAAATATTTCCGGACGACCCGATGAAAGGCGATTTTGCCTTGTTTGGTTATGGGGTAAACCGTTGAGGTTGGTGTGAAGATTGGAATACAACATGTTGCAAGCCCATTGAAAAAGCGATGAAAATCGATGAAAAAAGGTGAAAAATATTCCACATAATAGTATTTTTTACTTTTATTTATTATCTTTGTAGCAAGATAAGCCGCGTTTAAGCATTTTCATATAATGCCGGTTTATGCAGTGACTTTATTCCATTTAACGCAAATAATTAACATTTTAATAATTGTATGGAAAATAATTCAGAATTGATTGCTTTGTGTGAGGCTAAGGCGAAGCAATGGCTCACACCTGTTTTTGATGCAGACACGCAGGCAACTGTCAAGGGAATGCTTGACAATGAAGACAAGACGGAACTGATTGAAAGCTTCTATAAGAATCTTGAGTTTGGCACAGGAGGCCTTCGTGGCATAATGGGAGCTGGAAGCAACCGCATGAATGTTTACACCGTAGGTATGGCTACGCAGGGCTTTGCCAACTACTTGAAGAAGAATTTTGCCGACCGCGAGCAAATATCCGTTGTCGTTTGTCACGATTGCCGCAACAATAGCCGCCTCTTTGCGGAGACCGTTGCCAATATATTCTCTGCCAACGGAATAAAGGTTTACTTGTTTGACGACATGCGTCCTACGCCTGAATGCTCGTTCGCCATCCGTCACCTTGGATGCCAGAGTGGTGTGAACATCACGGCAAGCCACAACCCGAAGGAGTACAACGGATACAAGGCTTACTGGGAAGATGGCGCACAGGTGCTTGCTCCCCACGACACAGGCATCATCGACGAGGTGAATAAAGTAAAGGTGGAGGATGTCAAGTTTGACGGCAACAAGGAGCTTATCGAGATTATCGGAGAAGAGATTGACAAGATGTACCTTGACCTTATTCATGGAATTTCTATCGATCCGGAAGTCATCAAGCGTCAGAAAGACCTGAAGATAGTCTACACTCCGTTGCATGGTACAGGCATGATGCTCATTCCGCGCTCGTTGAAGCTTTGGGGCTTTGAGAACGTTCACTGCGTGAAAGAGCAGATGGTGAAGAGCGGCGACTTCCCGACGGTAGTCAGCCCGAACCCTGAAAACGGCGAGGCTCTTACCCTTGCACTGCGCGATGCGAAAGAGATTGATGCGGATATTGTCATGGCGAGCGACCCCGATGCCGACCGTGTGGGCATGGCTTGCAAGAACGACAAGGGCGAATGGATACTGATTAACGGCAACCAGACCTGCCTTCTCTTCCTGTATTACATCATCCGCAACCGTCAGGCCAAGGGCTTGATGAAGCCGACTGACTTTATCGTGAAGACCATCGTCACCACGGAAGTAATTAAGAAGATAGCCGACAAGCAGCACATCGAGATGCGCGACTGCTACACAGGCTTCAAGTGGATTGCCCGTGAAATCGCACTTTCTGAAGGAAAGCAGCAGTACATCGGCGGCGGAGAGGAAAGTTACGGCTTCTTGGCGGAAGACTTTGTGCGCGACAAGGACGCCGTTTCGGCCTGCTCGTTGCTTGCAGAGATTTGCGCTTGGGCTAAAGACCAGGGCAAGACGCTGTATGATGTAGTTATGGACATCTATCTTGAATATGGCTTCTCTAAGGAAGTTACGGTCAATGTCGTAAAGCCCGGCAAGACAGGTGCTGACGAGATAAAGCAGATGATGACAAACTTCCGCAACAATCCGCCTACCGAACTCGGCGGCAGCAAGGTGGTTTTGTGGAAAGACTACCAGACGCTTGAACAGCGTGATGCGGCAGGCAATGTGACAAAGATTGACATGCCGACTACGAGTAACGTGCTTCAGTGGTTCTGCGACGACGAGACGAAGATTAGCGTGCGTCCGTCAGGCACGGAGCCGAAAATCAAGTTCTACATCGAGATTAAGGACACGATGAAGTGTGCAGGGTGCTATGAGCGTTGCACTGACGCGGCAACTGCCAAGGTTGAGGCCATCAAGAAGTCCTTGAATCTTGGTTGACATTCTTATTCGTGTAAAGTGAAACGGCGAAGGGAAAATCCTTCGCCGTTTTTGTTTCACATTCTAATAGTTTTGTTAATTTTGCGCTGTTTTAAAATGAGGGTATATGAAACTTATAGCAGATAGTGGCAGCACGAAGACCGACTGGTGCGTGGTTGATGGCGGTGAGGTTGTTTTCCGTACTGTCGGGCAGGGCATAAATCCGTTACAGCAGGGCATTGACGCGATAGAAAATGTAATCAAGGCAGAGCTTGTAACGTTGTTTGGCGATGCTCGCAGCATTGCTGAAATAGAATTCTACGGAGCCGGATGCCGCGACGGGATGGTGCCGCGCATGGAGCGGTTGTTGCGCAAGCTGTTCGTCAATGCCGTCAAGGTGGAGGTCTGCTCGGATGTCCTCGGTGCTGCCCGTGCGCTTTTCGGCGGTAGGGAAGGCATCGCCTGCATACTCGGCACAGGGGCTAACTCGTGTCTGTATGACGGCGAGAGGATAACGGCCAACGTGCCTCCGCTCGGCTATGTGCTCGGTGACGAGGGCAGCGGAGCGGTGCTCGGCAGGCTGTTCGTCAACGGTTTGTTCAAAGGCGGATTGCCAGAGTCGTTGCGTGACGAGTTCCTGGAGGATACAGGTCTTACGCTGGCCGAAATCATCCGCAAGGTTTATCGTGAGCCGTTGGCCAACCGCTTCCTTGCAGGCATGTCCGTATTTATTCATAATCATCTGGAAAACAATGAGCTGAGAGCTCTTGTTGTAGAAAATTTCAGAAACTTCTTCAGACGTAATGTGGCCCTTTACGGACGTGTGGATTTGCCTGTAAGAGCCGTTGGAAGCATTGCTTTTTATTATGAAAGAGAGCTTCACGAGGCGGCCGAGACGGAAGGTTTCCGTGTGGATAAGGTCATAAAAAGTCCTATGGAAGGACTGGTAATGGTGAAAAGGTGAAAGTGTGAAAATGTGAAAAACAAGAAATAAAAGAGGAATACGCACACGATGGGTGTGTTTTAGACCGTCCAAACGACACGTTTGGGCCGTTGGAACGATGCGTTTAAGCCGTCCAAGCTATGGGCTTGGACGGCTCTTTTTATGTGCTTTGTAACATGTTGTAAATCAACGTGTTGCATGGTGCGAGGTGAAAGGCCGTCTTTGACGTTGTAAAAGGCGGCAAATGGCAAGGTCAAAGGCCGCCTTTTGCAGGCCCAAAAGCCGTATTTTACAACACAGTTTGCCGCTTTCTGTACAACAGTCAAGATTCTTTACATAATAATTGGATTTTCATTAAAATAAAATATGGGTTTTTATTAAAACTTTGCGAAATAAATTGTACCTTTGCACAAGTTTAGTAGTGCTACGTTTTATTAAATAAAATATATATGTATTTTATCTTGTTAATTACCGTTTTGATAACGGCTGTTTTCTTGGTCGTGGCTGCTTTTGTCATAGCTAAGTTAATGGGTCCGCGTACTTATAACAAGGTGAAGGGAGAGCCGTTCGAGTGTGGTATACCGACGCACGGTTCTTCATGGATACCTGTGCACGTGGGCTATTATCTGTTCGCCATCCTTTTCCTCGTGTTCGACGTGGAGACGGTGTTCCTCTATCCGTGGGCCGTCGTTGTTAAGGAGTTCGGCGTCATGGCAATGGTCAGCATCGCGTTCTTTTTGTTAGTCTTAGTATTTGGCCTGGCTTACGCTTGGCGGAAAGGAGCACTGGAATGGAAGTAAGAAAACCCGTCATCAAGAGTATTCCTTATTCGGAATTCAAAGACAATGAGTCTCTCGAGAAGATTGTAGACGAGCTTCACGAGGGTGGTGTAAATGTAGTGGTAGGTTCTCTCGACAGCATGATAAACTGGGGACGGAGCAACTCGTTGTGGTCGTTGACTTTCGCTACGAGCTGCTGCGGCATCGAGTTTATGGCCGTAGGCTGTGCGCGTTACGACTTCGCGCGCTTTGGTTTCGAGGTAACGCGTAACTCCCCACGCCAGGCAGACTTGATAATGTGCGCCGGCACGATTACCCACAAGATGGCTCCCGCCTTCAGGCGTCTTTACGACCAGATGGCCGAGCCGAAGTACGTGGTGGCCGTGGGCGGCTGCGCCATTTCCGGCGGCCCGTTCAAGAGCAGCTACCATGTGGTTAAGGGAATCGGCGAGATTGTGCCTGTGGATGTGTACATCCCGGGATGCCCTCCGCGCCCCGAGGCCATACTTTACGGCATGATGCAGTTGCAGAGAAAAGTGAAGGTGGAGAAGTTTTTCGGCGGCGTGAACCATAAGGAGAAGAAACCCATCATAGTAGACAACGATAATGCTGACAAGGGATGCTTGGCGCGTCTTCGTGAAACATTAAATAAAGTGACGCGATGAAACTAGAACACAAAATATTCGAGTTGAACAGCTTTGCCGCCGAAATGGCGAAGCTCAAGAATGAGAAGCATTTTGACTTCCTCGTTACTATTGTAGGTGAGGACTTCGGAGAAGATGGCCTGGGTGCCGTGTACATACTTGAAAACACCAAGACGCATGAGCGCATGAGCGTGAAGGCCGTGAACGCCGACCGCGACAACGCCTACATACCTACAGTGAGCGACCTTTGGAAAGGCGCCGAGATGCTGGAGCGTGAGGTGTATGACTTCTACGGCATCAAGTTCCTTGGCAACAAGGACATGCGCCGCTTGTATCTCCGTTCAGACTTTAAGGGCTATCCGTTCAGGAAGGACTACGACATGAGTCCCGAGAACAACCAGTACACACTCGAGGATGACCCCGAGCCTGACTATACCGTTGAGTACAACCTCAACGAGGACGGCCAGCTCGTAGCCACACAGCACAAGCTCTTCACCGACGACGATTACGTGATCAACATCGGTCCGCAGCACCCGGCCACCCACGGTGTGCTCCGTCTGCAGACAATCCTTGACGGCGAATATGTGCGCAAGATATATCCGCATTGCGGATACATACACCGCGGCATCGAGAAGATGTGCGAGAGCTACACCTATCCGCAGACATTGGCCCTGACAGACCGTCTTGACTATCTCTCGGCCATGATGAACCGCCACGCTCTCGTGTCGGTGATCGAGGAAGGCATGGGCATAGAACTGTCTGACCGCATCAAGTACATCCGCACAATCATGGACGAGCTTCAGCGTCTCGACTCACACATGCTTTACTTCGGATGCTGCGCCCAGGACCTTGGAGCGCTGACGGCCTTCATCTACGGCATGCGCGACCGTGAGCAGGTGCTCAACGTAATGGAGGAGACAACCGGCGGACGTCTTATCCAGAACTATTATAGAATAGGTGGCTGCCAGGCCGACATAGATCCGAATTTCGTTAAGAACGTCAAGAAGCTTTGCGAATATGTGAAGCCCATGTTCAAGGAGTATGACGACATATTCACAGGCAACGTAATCCTGCAAAACCGCTTCAAGGGTGTAGGCGTGCTGTCAAGAGAGGATGCTATATCCTACGGTTGTACCGGTGGCACGGGACGTGCTTGCGGCTGGCACAACGATGTCAGGAAGAATCATCCTTACGACTTGTACGGCAAGGTGGACTTCGATGAGATTACTTACACTAACGGCGACTGCTTCGACCGCTATAAAGTACGTCTCGACGAGATGCGCCAGAGCGTCCGCATACTCGAGCAGCTTATCGACAACATTCCCGAAGGCGAGTTCTACATCAAGCAGAAGCCTATCATCAAGGTTCCCGAGGGAACATGGTACACAAGTTGTGAGGGCAGCCGTGGCGAAATAGGCGTTTACCTGAGAAGCGACGGCGGCAAGAATCCTTGCCGGCTGAAGTTCCGCCCCATGGGTCTGCCTCTCGTATCGGCCATGGACACTATCTGCCGCGGCGAGAAGATAGCCGACCTTATCTCAATCGGAGCCACCCTCGATTATGTGATTCCTGATATTGACAGATAATAAAAAGGTGAGAAAGTGAGAAGGTGAGAAGGTGAGAAACGGCATGGCGTTTGTCTTTATCCCCTTATTCCTTAACTCCTTTACTCCTCCATTAATAACTTAAACTTTAAAGAAAAGTGTTCGATTTTAGTATTGTAACGACATGGTTTGACAGCCTGCTCAGGGACACCCTCGGGTTGGGCAATTTCTTGTCAATCCTTATCGAGTGCGTCATTGTCGGGCTGCTCATATTGATAGCTTATGCCTTGCTGGCAATCGTGCTCATATATATGGAACGTAAGGTCTGCGCTTTCTTCCAGTGCCGTCTTGGCCCGATGCGTGTCGGCAAATGGGGTATCTTCCAGGTGTTCGCCGATGTGCTGAAGATGCTTATCAAGGAGATTTTCCCCGTAGACAAGGCAGACAAGCTTCTTTATGTCATCGCTCCTTTCCTTGTTATAATAGGCAGTGTGGGCGCCTTCGCTTTCATGCCTTGGAACAAGGGCGCGGGCATCCTCGACTTCAATGTGGGCGTATTCCTGCTTACGGCGATATCAAGCATTGGCGTTGTCGGCATATTCCTTGCCGGATGGAGTTCTAACAACAAGTATTCTGTTGTATCGGCAATGCGTGGCGCCGTACAGATGATTTCTTACGAAATGTCCCTTTGCCTTTGCCTTATAACGGCTGTGGCTTTGACCGGCACGATGAGTCTCTCTGGTATCGTGGAGTCGCAGAATGACGGTTGGCTGATTTTCAAGGGACATATTCCTGCGATCATAGCTTTCTTGGTGTTCCTCGTTGCTGGTAACGCCGAGGCGAACCGTGGCCCGTTCGACCTGGCCGAGGCAGAGAGCGAGCTTACAGCGGGTTATCACACGGAGTATTCAGGTATGGGCTTCGGCTTCTTCTATTTGGCTGAATACCTTAACCTGTTCATTATCGCAGGTGTCGCTTCTACGGTGTTCCTTGGCGGATGGATGCCACTTCACATTGCGGGTCTCGACGGATTCAATGCCGTGATGGATTATATCCCAGGCATTGTGTGGTTCCTGGTAAAGACATTCTTCCTTATTTGGATATTGCTTTGGATTAAGTGGACATATCCTCGTTTGCGTATCGACCAGATACTTAAGCTTGAGTGGAAGTATCTCATGCCGCTGAGCCTGCTCAATTTGGTGATAATGACGATTGTCGTAGCTCTGGGCTGGCATTTCTAATGAGATAAAATGTTATTTTACGATTTGAAGACATTTAATTAAATGGAAGAGAATAAGAATTCATATTTTGGCGGAATAAGGGATGGACTGAGGTCTTTAGCTACAGGACTTGGCGTCACTTTCCGTGAATATCTCACGAAGAAAGTCACCGAGCAGTATCCGGAGAACAGGAAGACCACCCTGCATGTATCGCCACGCCACCGCGGCCGCCTCATCATGCCGCAGGATGAAGAAGGCAACAACAAGTGCATTGCCTGCAAGCTTTGCGAGATGGCTTGTCCTAACGGCACGATAAAGGTTGTTCAGAAAATGGTGGAGACAGAGGACGGCAAGAAAAAGCGTGTACTTGACGATTATATTTATGATCTTGGAGAGTGCATGTTTTGTGAACTGTGCGTAAATGCGTGTCCCCATGATGCAATCAAATTTGTAAACGATTTTGAGAATGCCACATTCAGCCGTGGCAGCCTTGTCCAGCACCTTAACAAGGAGAAGTTTGAGACGCCGCTGCCTGATCTTACTGACGGTGGCGCTCCCCTTGAGATCGGTAAGTTCAATACAGGTATAAAGTAAAAGGAGAACGTGAATATGGCTAATATGGTAATGTTTTTAATTCTTGCTGTCGTCATACTCGGCTCTGCCGTTGTTTGTGTTATGACCAAGCGGATTATGAGAGCGGCCACTTTCCTGTTGTTCGTTCTCTTGGGTGTTGCTGGCCTGTACTTCTTGCTTGACTATACTTTCTTGGGCGCAGCCCAGATAAGCGTTTATGCAGGAGGTATAACCATGATTTACATCTTTGCCATTCAACTGGTAAGCAAGCGGACGCTGCAAGGTTTGGTGGAGCGTTTCAAGGGAAGCCGTGTGGCTTTTGGCGCTTTGATGACCATTGTCGGACTTGTTACGGTTGTGGCAGTCTTTTTTAAGAATAAGTTTATCGACATGTCAATGCAGATGGCAGATGCAGAAGTTCCGATGAACGTTATAGGCAAGACGCTTATGGGTTCTGAGAAATATCAGTATGTTTTGCCGTTCGAATTCATTTCTGTGTTCTTGTTGGCATGCATCATCGGTGGAATTGTAATATCTAGAAAGGAGTAATGCAGTATGGTACCAGTTGAATATTTCTTTGTGCTTTCAGCACTGTTGTTTTTCATTGGCGTGTTCGGTTTCGTCACAAGGCGTAACCTGATAGCCATGCTGATCTCCGTTGAGCTTATACTCAACTCAGTTGATATCAACTTTGCCGCTTTCAACCGTTTGTTGTTTCCCGGTCAGTTGGAAGGTTTCTTCTTCACATTGTTCAGCATTGGAGTGAGCGCGGCTGAGACAGCAGTTGCTATTGCTATAATAATTAATGTTTACCGTAATTTCCATAGCGACCAGGTGAACTGTATTGAAAACATGAAAAATTAATGTGTTATGGATTATAGTTTTGTATTTTTGATACTATTGTTGCCTGCTCTCGCGTTTGTGTTGCTCGGACTGGCGGGAATGAAGATGTCCCATAAGGTTGCCGGGGTGATAGGTACGTGTTCGCTGGCAATAGTTACAGTGCTGTGCTATTATACGGCATTTGAATATTTCCTTGTGCAGGGTAGGGATGCGGCTACAGGTCTTTATCCTACTGTTACAGTGTTTGACATAACTTGGCTGAAGTTTTCCGAGCTTCTTACATTTAACATAGGCTTCCGTATAACGCCAATTTCGGCAATGATGCTTATCGTCATTTCTACGGTAAGTTTTATGGTGCACATCTATTCGTTTGGGTATATGCACGGTGAGAAGGGTTTTCAGCGTTACTATGCTTTCTTGAGTCTCTTCACAATGTCGATGCTCGGTCTTGTTGTTGCGACTAACATTTTCCAGATGTACCTTTTCTGGGAGCTTGTGGGTGTCAGCTCTTATTTGCTTATCGGATTCTATTATCCGTTGCATGCGGCTGTCGCGGCTTCAAAGAAAGCTTTTATAGTAACCCGATTTGCCGATATGTTCTTCCTCATAGGTATTTTGATTTACAGTTTCTATGTAGGAACTTTCAATTATGATCTTACGGCAATGGCACCCGCACAGATGAGCGCGCTTCATGAGTCTGGTTGGATAATGCCTACGGCTTTGTTCCTTATGTTCATCGGTGGTGCGGGCAAGAGTGCGATGTTTCCGTTGCACATATGGTTGCCAGATGCAATGGAAGGCCCGACTCCTGTCAGCGCGTTGATTCACGCGGCTACGATGGTTGTTGCAGGTGTATATCTTGTGGCAAGCCTGTTCCCGTTGTTTGTCGAGTTCGCTCCTGAGGCGTTGCATTGGGTGGCATATATTGCTGCATTCACGGCGTTTTATGCTGCGGCTGTTGCTTGCTGCCAGAGTGATATCAAGCGCGTGCTTGCATTCTCGACGATTTCTCAGATTGGTTTTATGCTTGTCGCTCTCGGCGTATGCATGCCTGATCCCGAACTCGGCAAGGTTGCAATGACAGAGGAATATGCGGATGTCAACGGTCTTGGCTATATGGCCGGAATGTACCATTTGTTTACTCATGCAATGTTCAAGGCTTGCTTGTTCCTTGGTGCGGGATGTATAATCCATGCTGTTCATTCAAACGAGAAGATGTACATGGGCGGCCTGCGCAAGTACATGCCTGTAACACATTGGACATTCCTTATTTCATGCCTTGCAATTGCCGGCATTCCATTCTTCTCGGGCTTCTGCTCAAAGGACGAGATTCTGGTTGCATGCTATAACTTCTCTCCTGTGATGGGCGTTATAATGAGTGGCATCGCCGCGATGACGGCATTCTACATGTTCCGTCTTTACTATTCAATATTCTGGGGAAAGAGCTACTACGAGACACACAAGACGGAAGGTGCGCATCAGCCTCACGAGGCACCGTCTACAATGACGATTCCTTTGATTGTCCTGTCTGCGATAACTTTGCTCGTCGGAGTGTTCGGAACGCTGCATGTGTTCGAGTTTGGCGAGTTCGTTTCTGCTAATGGTATCGGTTTCGGTACTCATACAAACTGGGCTGTTGCCGGGGCAAGTACAGTTCTTGCGCTTTGCGGCATAGGTCTCGCTACCTTTATGTATAAGGGCGAAGAAACTCCTGTTGCTGACATGTTGGCAAAGAAGTTCCCACGCCTGCACCAGGCAGCTTACCGCCGTTTCTATCTTGATGAGGTTTGGATGTTCGTAACCCATAAGATTATTTTCCGTTGCGTGAGCCGTCCAATCGCCTGGTTTGACCGTCATGTTGTTGACGGGGCTATGAACTTCATGGCATGGGGAGCCAACGAGGCAGGTGAGAGCATCCGCGGATGGCAGAGTGGCGACGTGCGCCAGTATGCGGTATGGTTCCTTACAGGAGCTGTTGCGTTAGTCTTGTTATGTATTTGTCTATAAAAGAAAACCGGTAAAATGAGTATATTAAGTTTATTCGTAGTAATTCCCGCGCTGATGTTGCTTGGCCTTTGGCTGGCAAAGAATCTAAACCAGGTGCGCGGTGTCATGGTGGTCGGAGCGTCTTGTTTGCTGCTCTTGTCCATTTGGTTGACTGTTGCATTCATACAGATGCGTGCCGGAGGCAATACCGACGAGATGTTGTTTACATACAGCATCCCTTGGTTCAAGCCATTGAACATTGCCTATTCTGTAGGAGTTGATGGAATTTCAGTTGTAATGTTGCTTTTGTCAAGCATCATTGTGTTTACCGGTACGTTCGCCTCATGGCAGCTTAAGCCGCTCACAAAGGAGTATTTCCTTTGGTTCACTCTTTTGAGCACTGGTGTGTACGGTTTCTTCATCACAACCGACATGTTCACCATGTTCATGTTCTATGAGGTTGCACTTATCCCGATGTATCTTCTTATCGGAGTCTGGGGCAGCGGCCACAAGGAGTATTCGGCAATGAAACTTACGTTGATGTTGATGGGCGGTTCGGCTCTGCTCATCCTTGGTATTCTTGGCATATATTTCGGAAGCGGTGCTACGACAATGAATGTGCTTGAGATTGCCCAGATGCACAACATTCCGGTTGCTCTCCAGAAGGTGTTCTTCCCGTTTGTGTTCATTGGTTTCGGTGTGCTTGGAGCATTGTTCCCGTTCCATACGTGGAGTCCGGACGGTCATGCTTCGGCGCCTACGGCCGTGTCAATGCTCCATGCCGGCGTGTTGATGAAGCTTGGAGGTTACGGATGTTTCCGCATTGCAATGTTTCTTTTGCCCGAAGCCGCCCATGACTTGGCTTGGATATTCCTCATCCTTACGACCATCTCGGTTGTCTACGGGGCGTTGTCGGCATGCGTTCAGACCGACCTGAAGTATATCAATGCATATTCATCCGTGTCTCACTGCGGTCTCGTGCTTTTTGCCTTGCTCATGATGACAAAGACATCTTGCACCGGCGCAATCCTCCAGATGCTTTCGCACGGACTGATGACGGCCCTGTTCTTCGCCCTTATCGGTATGATATACGGCCGTACGCATACTCGCGACGTGCGTCAGCTTGGCGGACTGATGAAGATCATGCCGTTCCTCAGCGTCGGCTATGTCGTTGCCGGTTTGGCCAATCTCGGTTTGCCGGGCTTTTCAGGCTTCGTAGCTGAAATGACTATCTTTGTCGGCTCGTTTGCCAATAATGATGTGTTCCACCGCACGGCTACAATCATTGCTTGTACGAGCATCGTCGTAACGGCGGTCTACATTCTGCGAGTTGTCGGCAAGATACTTTACGGCAAGGTTGCCGATCCGCATTATGAGACGCTGACCGACGCAACGTGGGATGAGCGTGTGGCTGTTTGCTGCCTTATCTTCTGTGTGGCAGGTCTTGGTATCGCTCCGCTTTGGGCGAGCGAAGTCATTGACAATGCCTTGGTTCCAATTCTTGACCACATCAATAATGTTTCAGCTATTGCGGCAATATGATAATCGGGGAATTCAAAGAATTTAGGGAGGTTATGGAGTTTAAAGCCTATACCATTGCCGGGTTTGCAAACCGGCATGGCATTTGTCTTTGACTTCAGCGCTAGCACAGCGAGCGGCAACTCCTTTGACTTCTTTTACTCCTTTAAAATCTTAGAACAATGAATTACAGTCAATTTTTAAACATGATTCCGGAAGCCACGCTGATGGCTGTCCTCATAATCGTCTTCATCGCCGATTTCGCATCGTCGCGCAGCAGCGAGCGCAAGTGGTTCAATCCGCTTGTCTGCCTGTTGATGCTTGTGCAGGTACTTGTCAGCGTATGGCCGCAGGAGCCTACATCGGCATTCGGCGGAATGTATGTCACAACCGCCGCGGTAAACGTCATGAAGACCATTTTTGCCGCAGGCACGCTCATTGTATTCATACAGGCTCGCAAGTGGCTCAGCCGCACTGATACCAGTTTCAAGGAAGGCGAGTTCTATATGCTTGCAATCTCGACCCTTTTGGGTATGAACATGATGATGAGCGCGGGCCATTTCCTTATGTTCTTCCTCGGGCTTGAGATGGCTTCTGTGCCAATGGCCTGCCTTGTGGCACTTGACAAGTATCGTCACAACTCAGCCGAAGGTGCTGCAAAGTTTATCCTTACAGCCACGTTCTCAAGCGGTGTTATGCTTTATGGCATTTCGTTTGTCTACGGTGCGGCCGGAACGCTCTATTTTGACGATGTCGCAGCGATATTGACGGCAAAGCAAAACCTTACGATGGCAATAATGGGCATGGTGTTCTTCTTCAGCGGTTTGGGCTTCAAGATAAGCCTTGTGCCCTTCCATTTCTGGACGGCAGACGCTTATCAGGGCGCTCCAACTACCGTTACGGGTTACCTCAGTGTCATTTCCAAGGGTGCTGCGGCTTTTACCTTGATGGCAATCTTGATGAAGGTGTTTGCTCCGATGACGGAATACTGGACATACGTGCTTTACGTTCTCGTGGTACTGACAATCACTGTCGGCAACCTCTTCGCCATCCGTCAGAAAGACCTTAAGCGCTTCATGGCGTTCAGTTCGATATCGCAGGCCGGATACATCATGCTTGCCGTGATCGGTGACAGTGCCATGGGCGTGGCCGCTCTGTCTTATTATGTGCTGGTTTACGTTGTCGCCAACCTCGCCGTCTTCGCTGTCATAGGCGTAGTTGAGGAGAACAACGGCGGCGTAACTGACATGGATGCTTACAACGGACTTTACACAACCAATCCAAAGCTGTCTCTTCTGATGACGTTCGCGCTGTTCTCTCTGGCCGGTATTCCGCCGTTCGCCGGAATGTTCAGCAAGTTCTTCGTCTTCATGGCCGCAGCCCAGGAGGGGTCACCACTTACTTATCTGGTGGTGTTCATCGCGTTGGTTAATACGGTTGTGAGCCTTTACTACTACCTGCTTATCGTCAAGGCTATGTACATCAAGAGCTCGGAGAATCCGTTGCCTACGTTCAAAAGCGACTGCAACACCAAGCTTGCTCTCGCAATCTGCACAGCTGGCATTCTGCTCTTCGGTGTGTGCAGCTTCTTCTACGACTGGATCGAGATGGCGGCTTAGTCCGTTTCCGGTTACAAGCGACAAGTTAAAAGCAGACAGGGCGGATAGCCTTGTCTGCTTTTTGTATGTGCCACATCGGCCCTTGTGTAATTGTTTATTGTGCGGCTCCTTGTCATAAACCGGCTGAAGACGCTCTTCATTCCTGTAACGGTTCCACGTTCTCAAGCCAACCCTGTTCCTTCCGTATTTGCGATAAGTGCTTTCCCACATTGTAAAACGTGTCCAATTGGACACTCAAAGGCCGTCTTTTGCAGGCTAAAATGCGGCCTTTTGAAATGCCGGAGCCAACATCTTGATAGTCAATGCGTTATGGGCCTGCATGCAATATGCGTTTTCTAAAGACGTGAAAGCCGTCCAAACGAGGCGTTTGGACGGCTTTCACGTTTCGTCATGACGGCATTTTCATGGTCTTGGCATGGCTTTATTGTTTACGGCTTTTGTTTCATGTCTCGCAGCCTGCCTTGCCTTTTACTCTTAATTGCCAAAACGCGACGGCTGACGCGGCGGCCACGTTGAGAGAGTCTACACCGTGCTGCATAGGGATGCGCACCCGGTAGTCTGTCTTTGATATTGTGTCGTATGGCAGTCCGTCGCCTTCCGTGCCCATGATGATTGCCAGCCGCCGCTCTTCGGCAAGGGTGGGGGAGTCAAGGGGAATGGAGTTGTCTGTCAATGCCATTGCTACGGTCTTGAAGCCCAATGGCTTCAGGCTTTCGACCGGATTGTCTATCCATGTCCATGGCACGAGGAATACCGACCCCATCGACACACGGACGGCGCGGCGGTTGAGTGGGTCGCATGAGTCGCGTGTCAGCAATACCGCGTCAATTCCGAGCGCCGCGGCAGAGCGGAAGATTGCTCCGATGTTGGTCGTGTCGACCACATTGTCGATTACAACAACGCGGCGTGCGCCGCGGCATATCTCCTCCGCCGTCTTCAGCCGTGGTCTGCGCATGGCGCAGAGCACGCCGCGTGTAAGTGTGTATCCTGTCAGGCGCGCAAGAAGTTCCCTGTCGCCGGTGTATACCGGCATGTCTCCGCATTTGCCAATGATGTCGGCCGCATCACCTTTTATGTGCTTTCGTTCACATAGCAGTGCGGCTGGCTCAAGCCCCGCCTCGATGGCTGTCCGTATCACTTTTGGGCTTTCGGCGATGAACAGGCCTCCTTCTGTGCCGGTGTAGTTGCGTAGCTGGGCTTCTGTCAACCTGGCGAAAACCTCTATTCCCGGGTGGTCGAGCGATGATATTTCTATTATTGCCATGGTGTATTCATTCAATTTGGCGCAATACGGGTGTTCTTGCCTGTTGTCACAGGCTCTTTATGAATTGTTTGGGAGTGGTGCCAGTCTTCCTCTTGAATGCTTGCCTGAAGTTCTTTATGTCCTTAAACCCACATTGCGCGGCAACTTTCTCGACAGAAGTGGCTCCTTGCTTGAATGCCAGTATGGCTTTGTAGACTTTGTATTCGTTTATGAACTCGATGAGCGACATGCCGGTCATTGTCTTGATTTTCTTGTATAATGCAGAATGGCTCATTGCCAGCTTGTCTGCCATGAAGTCTATGTTGAATGCCTCGTTGGCAAGGTTGTCGTCTATTATTTCGCGGCATCGCAGCAGGAAAACCTGTTCCTCTTTGTTGTAGATTTTCTTTCCGGGCTGCATCGTTCCTGTCGTGTTGGCCGTGTCTGTTTGCTCTATCAGGTGGTCGATACGTGTGCGCAGGTATTTCAGTGATATTGGTTTTGTCACATAGGCGTCAGCTCCGTTGTCGTATGCTTTTATCATGTTTTCTTCAGAACTTTCCGCCGTAAACATTATCACTTTCATGTGTTGCAGCTTTTTGTCATTCCTGATGGCTTCCAGAACCTGCATGCCGTCCATTTTCGGCATCATCAGGTCACATAGGACGATGTCCGGCAGGTATTGCCGGGCAACGTCAAGTCCTTCGGAGCCGTCGTAAGCCTTGTATATCTTGAAATCTGCCGATAAGTTGCGTTCCAGCAAGCTTACAGTGTCTCTTTCGTCGTCGATTATCAGTATGGAGTGGAGTGCCGTCGGATTGGCGGTTTCGGCCCGCCTGATTTGTGTCTGGCTTGTCTCAGTCTGGCTTGCCGTTGGTTCTTGTTGATATGTCGGCTTGTTGGTTTGTGGCGTGTGTGCGATAGCCGTAGAAGCACTGGCTGTGATCCCGGAAATGTTTTTTGGTAGGGTGAATATGAATTCCGAGCCTTTTTCCGGTTCGCTTTCCACGCGTATTGTTCCGCCGTGCAGTTCGACAAGTTGCTTTACAAACGACAGCCCCATGCCGTCGCCGCCACTTTGTAGCTTGCCGCGCTCGGTACGGAAGAAGTCTTTGAATATATCGGTCTGCATTTCTTTCAGTATGCCGATGCCGTTGTCTTTAACCGTTATTGCCACGTGGTCGGCCAGGTCTTCCACTATAAGTTCGACATGCCCACCCTCTTTGGTGTATTTGTATGCGTTGCTGACAAGGTTTGACAGGATGATGTCAAGCCTTTCCTGGTCAAAACTCAGCGGTATCGACTTTGCCTCATGTATGAATGTGAAGGTTATGTCTTTTTGCGAACAGAGTTCGGTATAGTCGTCAATCAGATTGTCGCAAAATGCAATCAGGTCACCTTGGCGAGGCTGCAGCGTGAGTTTGTCAGAATCCATTTTGCGGAAGTCTATCACGCTTGTTATCAGTTTGTTCAGCTTTATTGCGCTGCGGTACATCATTTTCAGGTATGTGGAAGGCACGTTGACAACAGAATGCCGTATGTTTATAAGCTCCTCCAATTGCGCCATTATGAGGAATACTGGTGTGCGGAGCTCATGGGTTATGTTTGCGTAGAAGTTCAGTTTTGCTTCTGACAGACGCTTGGTCGCGTCTTTCTCTATCTCGCTGATTCGCATGCGCTGTTTCACTTTCTGCTCGTTGCCCCAAATCATGATGCCGCCGATTATCGCCGATATGGCCAATATGGTCCAAAGTATTATGGCCCATGTTGTTTTCCACCATGGTGGCAGTATGGTTATGGCCAATACCGAAGGTTTGCTCCAGCGGCCGTTGGTTTCGGTTGAGCGCACGTATAGTTTGTAGCGGCCAGGCGGCACATTTGTATATGACACTTCTCGCATGTCTGATAAGTCGCGCCACGAACTTTCAAGGCCGTCGAGACGGCATGAGAAGCGCAGGCTGCCAGGTGAGTGCAGTTCGGGAACCGAGAACGACACGGTAAAGAAGTTTTGATTGTGTGCAAGACGTACTGACGCGTCTTTCATTCCATACAGGTTGAATGTGTGCTTTTTGCTTCCCATCAGGCTCAGGTTGTTGAAGCTCACGTTTGTAGTAAGGCGCAAATGTCCGACCTCAGAAGGCTTGAAACACAGCATCCCTCCGATGGTGCCCATGTAAACGGCTTGGTTGTGTGTTGCCGTGGCTGAATACGTAAAGATTAGAGGAATGCCTGTCTGTCCGTCATATTTCATGAATGTTTCTGAAGCCGTATTATAGCAGAACAGTCCGCCGCCGTCCGTGCCCATCCACATCCGTCCCATGTCGTCTTCCGCTATTGATACGACCAATGGCAGTGTCAGGCCGTTGTCGGCGTTATAAGCCTTTGTCTTTCCTGTGGCAGTATCCATGGAATAAAGGCCTACGTTTTCAATTGTAAACCATAAGCGCCCGTTTTTGTCTATGTGAATATATTTTATGTTGTTTGCAGGCAACTTGCTTTCATGTCTTGAGGCTGTGTAATGCGCTATGATCTTTTTTGTGTATTTGTCTATCTTGTAAATACCGTTTATGTTTGATGAAATCCATACATATTTGCCGCTTATTTGTATGGAAGAACATTTTATGTCGTCTATCCCTTTTACTGTAGTGAACGTTTGGCTGTGTTTGTTGAATATGTATAGCCGTGGCCCTCCGACCCAAATGTTGCCGAGTCCGTCGTCACACAAACACCAGACATTGTTCAGTTCTCCTGTCTTGTTACTTTCAGGCATGGGCCACAGGTCGAAGGAGTTTTTTTGAGGCGAGTATCTTACAAGGCCTTTCGTGTAGACAGCCATCCACAGGTCTGCTCCGTCGTAAGCCATTGACACTACGTTGTCTCCAGGCAGTTCGCTGTTGCGTGTGTTGAAAGCACGCACAAGGCCGCTTTTTTGTTCATATATGTTTAAGCCGCCGCCGTCCAGTCCGACATATATTTTGTCGCCGACAGGAGTTATTGCCGTTACAATGTCAAACGTAAGGCCGCCTGTTGTTGTCCCGATAAGAGTAAATGGAGAGCTGCCGCCAATGTGGTGTGCCAAACCTGCACGGTAAGTTCCAATCCAAAGATCGCCGCTGTTGTCGGCATGCAGAGCGTAAGCAACGTCTCCGCCGATATTGCTGTTGGCTGTTGTATATGCTTTTGTTCGTCCTTTATTGTCTAAAACGATGATTCCGTGTCCGTCTGTTGCGAATACAGTATTCCCATTGTACCATACGGCATCCATAAGGTTTGCCGGCACATATCCCTTAATTTGTTTGAGCTTTGAATCGTTTAACCGGTAAGCTGATGAACTGAAGCCAAGTCCGCAGCCTACGTATACAGTCTTTGTCTGCTTGATATAAGATATGTTCAGTTTGGCTATTGAGCCAGGATGCAGTTGTAAACGGGATTTTATCGATTTGCCGTCAGGTGTCAGTGTGTATATTCCCTTGTCGCCTGCAGCCAGTAGATATCCGTCAGCGGCGCACAGGGAATAAATCTTTACCTGTTGCGGAATGTGCTGGAATGTCAGTTTGTCCTTGGCGGAGTTTGCATAAAGAGAGCCGTCAGAGTCTGCGTAGAACAGTCTCCCGTTTAAGGTTGTCATTGACAATATCGCCTTGTTGATGGCTTTATGTTCTCCTGCAACCAGTTTCTGGCAGTGGTGAAACGTTCCGTCTTCGAACGAGTAATAGTCAATGCCATAATTCATTGCCATGAATATGCCTTTACTGTCAGCCTGAATGTCGACAATTATGTTTGCTGCAAGCGATTGGTTGTCAGACGGGTCATTTCTGTATGTCGTAAACGAAACGCCGTCGTAACGGCAAAGTCCGTTGGACGTTCCAAACCATAAATAGCCATTTGCGTCCTGCACGATTGATGTGATTGTATTGCCTGGCAGTCCGTCACCGCTGTTTATCATTTTGAATTTATTTGCCGAAACACGTTCTGGCAGGCCGATGAGAACCAGGATAGTTACCAATATGCTATGTATAGTTGGTTTCATTTTGTATTATAGTATTATGAAAGGATGTACAAAATTAGTGATTTTGTATCAAATGTGCAAATACTGGTCTTTGTTTTGTTGTGATATATAGACATGTCTAAAGTGAAAGATTTTATCAAAGAAAGTTGTCTGATGTGTGAAAAATACTATTTTCACCCTGTTTTTTACGAATTTCACTCCTTATCATATGTTTATAATTGCCTATCTTTGCAAAGGAAAACTTTAACTTAATAAATAATCATGGACAACAACATTAAAAAAGTTATGGTCTTGGCCTTGGCCGCCTTGGCGTTGCCCGGCAGCGCGTTTGCTGCCAATGAGCCAAGTGTGCAGGCTCCAACGTTCACTGAATGGCATGACCTTGGAGTTAATCAAATCAACCGTTTCCAGTGTCACACTGACTACTTCGCTTATGAAAGTGCGCAAGCCGCACTTCGTGGGGACAAGAAGTCGTCGGCAAATTATTTGTCTCTTAACGGTAAGTGGAAATTCAATTGGGTGGAAAACGCCGATGAGCGTCCTTCTACATTCTACAACTTGAATTTTGACGATGCGGAATGGGGCGAGATGCCAGTGCCCGGAATATGGGAACTTAACGGCTATGGTGACCCTGAGTATGTGAATACCGGCTTCGGTTGGCGAGGCCATTTTAAGGATAATCCTCCATTGGTTCCGTCAAAAGACAACCACGTAGGTTCTTACCGCCGTGTTGTTACAATTCCTGCAGGATGGTCGGGCCGTCAGGTTATCGCCCATTTCGGTTCTGTTACGTCAAACATGTACTTGTGGGTAAACGGACAGTTCGTAGGTTATTCTGAAGACAGCAAGGTCGCAGCCGAGTTCGACATCACCAAGTATCTTAAGCCGGGCGACAACCTCATTGCCTTCCAGGTTTTCCGTTGGTGCGACGGCTCATATTGTGAAGACCAGGACTTCTGGCGCTTGAGCGGTGTTGCGCGTGATTGTTATCTTTATAGCCGTGACAACAAGGTTCAGTTGTCCGATATACGTGTCACCCCTGATCTTGTCAACAATTATTCTGACGGCAAGCTCTCTGTTGATGCTACCGTGAAAGGCAATGCAACGATAGAGCTTGTGCTGACTGATGCAAAAGGCAACAAGGTCGTTTCAGGTAGCATTGCCGGAGCAGGCAAGAAGAATGCCGTGCTTGAAGTTGCCAGCCCGATGAAGTGGACGGCAGAGACACCTTATTTATATACGCTTACAGCAACGGTTAAATCCGGCGACAAGGTCGTTGAGGTTATACCGGTTAAAGTTGGCTTCCGTAAGATTGAGATACGCGACGCTCAGGTGCTCGTCAATGGCCGCCGGGTTTTGATAAAAGGTGCCAACCGTCATGAAATGCATCCCGACAGAGGTTATTATCTGTTGCGCGAGGACATGATAAGGGATATACAGATAATGAAGCAGCTCAATATCAACGCCGTGCGTACTTGCCATTATCCCGACGACCCGATGTGGTATGACCTTTGCGACGAGTATGGAATATACGTTTGCGCGGAAGCCAATCAGGAAGGCCACGGCTTCGGTTACGGCGACGACGCGCCTGCCAAGAAGCCGATGTTCGCCCTTCAGATAATGGAGCGCAACCAGCGTAATGTTGAAACATACTTCAACCATCCCAGTGTGATATTCTGGTCGCTTGGCAACGAGACTGTCAACGGCGACAACTTCTTGGCGGCATACAAGTGGATCAAGTCTCAGGACAACAGCCGTCCTGTGCAGTATGAGCAGGCGCATGGCGGAGAAGGCACCGACATCTACTGCCCCATGTACATGAATCAGGCCGGATGTGAGCGTTATGCAAAAGATCCTGCCAGGACGAAGCCTCTGATTCAGTGTGAGTATTCACACATGATGGGTAACTCTGGTGGCGGCTTCAAGGAATATTGGGATCTGGTCAGAAAGTATCCTAAGTTCCAAGGTGGCTTTATCTGGGACTTCGCCGACCAGGCTCTTCACGGCAAAGACACCAACGGTGTGGAGATTTACAAGTACGGAGGAGACTACAACGACTATGATCCCAGCGACAACAACTTCAACTGCAACGGCTTGATAAGCCCCGACCGCGTGCCTAATCCGCATGCTTACGAGGCTGCCTATTGGATGCAGAACATCTGGACTTCGCCAGTAGACTTGGCGTCTGGCAAGGTCAGCGTGTTCAATGAATACGTTTTCCGCGATCTTTCCAATTACAAACTGTGCTGGACTTTGCTTGCCGACGGCAAGGCTGTGCAGCAGGGCGAGATTGCAGACATCAATGCCGCTCCCGGACAGACTGTCGAGCTTACCATACCTTATGACCTGTCAAAGGTTGACACCGGCAAGCAGGAAATAATGCTTAACGTTGACTACCGCCTGAAGACGGCAGAGCCGCTCATGGACAAAGACCAGACCGTTGCTTATCAGCAGTTGCAGATAAGCCAGTATAAGCCAGTGTCTTATCTTGCTGCGGGTAAACCTAAGATGAAGGTGCGTGACAAGAAGAACGAGCCGGTAATCACTGTTTCAAACGACGACTTCACCATTGCGTTCAGCCGTGAGGACGGTTTCATGACACGTTATGAGTACAAGGGCAAGAGCCTTCTGGGCGAAGGCGGTTCGCTGAAGCCTAACTTCTGGCGTGCGGCTACGGACAACGACATGGGTGCCAACATCAACAATAAATATAAGGTATGGCGTTCGCCTGAAATGAAGCTCGTGTCGGTTTCTTCTCAGAAGGTGAAAGACAAGGCGAAGTATAAGAACGGCGTTCCCGTTGTTATTGTTGCCAAGTACGACATGCCTGCCGTAAAATCTGAACTGTGCATGACTTATGTCATCTCTGCTGACGGAAGTGTCGAGGTAAACGAGAAGCTTACCGCTCATGGTGGCGACGATGTTGCTCCGATGATGCGTTTCGGAATGGTTATGGAGATGCCTTACCAGTTCGACCGCAGCACATTCTATGGCCGCGGACCTGTTGAGAACTATGTGGACCGCAAGCTTTCACAGCGTGTCGGCCTCTACACTCAGACTGTCGACGAGCAGTTCTATCCGTATATCCGTCCGCAGGAAACCGGAACCAAGAGCGATCTGCGTTGGTGGAAGCAGACTGATGCTTCTGGCTTCGGCCTCGAGGTAGGCAACGCCGGACTGTTCTCAGCATCAGCTTTGCATTACAGTGTGTCGGCTTTGGACGACGGCGACTCAAAGGAACAGCGTCACAGTCCGCAGGTTCCCAAGTCAAAGTACGTTAATCTCAGCATCGACCTCGAGCAGGCAGGTGTTGGCGGTGTTGACAGCTGGAGCATGAATGGAATAGCATTGCCACAATACCGTACAAATTACGGCGACAAGGACTTCACTTTCGTTTTGAAGCCTGTTGAATGATGTACTTTATAAGATAGGCATTGTATTAATGTCTTAGTTTAGGTTATTTATATTGCGGCGCCTTTGGATCGTGATGATTCGTGGCGCTGCTTTTTTTGTTTGGCGACAGTAATCGCGTCATTCCGCTGAAAAGCGGAATCCAGAAAACATCCTTATGGTACGCCGGCCTTGCTGTCAACCCTGGATTCCGCTTTTCAGCGGAATGACGACTAGCCACCGACCGCTTGCGTGTGGCCGTGAATAGCACGCTGAAATGCCATGAATAGCACGCCGAAATGCCATGAATAGCACGCTGAAAGGCCGTGAATCGCACATCGAAAGGGCATGAATCACATTCTGAAAGGCCATGAGTTGCGCACAGAAAGGCCGTCAATCGCACACCGAATGGGCATGAGCCACACGCACAGCATTCCGATGTGACAAGAGTCAAGGTTGGCGGCTTGGATTCAAGCGGTCAGTGTCATGCCGTCATTCCGCTGAAAAGCGGAATCCAGAAGGCATCCAGATGGTTCGCCGGCCTTGCTGTCAACCCTGGATTCCGCTTTTCAGCGGAATGACGACTAGCCACCGACCGCTTGCGTGTGGCCGTGAATCGCGCACTGAAAGAGTATGAATTGTACACCGAAAGGGCATGAGTCGCACATCGATAGGCCGTGAATCGCACATCGATAGGCCATGAATCGCACGCTGAAATGCCGTGAATCGCACACCGAAAGGCCATGAATCGCACATCGAAATGCCATGAGTTACACATCGATGGGCATGGGCTACATGTACTGCATTCCGATGTGACAAGAGTCAAGGTAGGCGGCATGGATTCAATCGGTCAGTGTCATGCCGTCATTCCGCTGAAAAGCGGAATCCAGAAAACATCCTTATGGTACGCCGGCCTTGCTGTCAACCCTGGATTCCGCTTTTCAGCGGAATGACGACTAGCCACCGACCGCTTGCGTGTGGCTGTGAATCGCACACCGAAAGGCCGTGAATAGCACACCGAAAGGCTGTGAATCGCACACCGAAAGGCCGTGAATAGCACACCGAAAGGCCGTGAATCGCACATCGAAAGGCCATGAGTTACATATCGAAAGGCCATGAATCGCACGCCGAAATGCCATGAATCGCACACCGAAAGGCCGTGAATCGCACACTGAAATGCCATTAATCGCATTCTGTGTGGGTTTAAATCATACATTGGAAGCCTGTTTTTAACATTTTGCCTAACCTTTCTTTACAAAACTATACACAAAATGTTGCCAGTCTGTGTCTATTTGTTTGATTCTTATTGAAAATCTTTATAAATACCCCCGACAAATCACCCCGTTTTTACATCCTTTTAGCCAAAATCGGTATTTTTTAGCATTAAAATTATCAAATTTACGAAAAATGCCCTTTTTTTTACGAATCTCACCTTTGTTTTTTTCGTAATTTGTAATAACTTTGCAAGCAAACTTAATAATCCTAAAAGTACCGGGAAATGTGCATTCAGCCTGATGTGAAGGTTGTCTAAACACAATGCAAAAGAGATTTACCACCTAACTTAAACAAAAATAGTTATGAATCAAAAACACTTAATTACAACAACTGCCAGACGCGTCTTGGTATGCTCTGCTATGCTGCCAGCGTTTTTGGCCTTTTGTCCGCCTGAAGTGGCGGCTGCCGTTAATGGCGTTAACGCCGTTGCACAGGCTGACGTGGTGAAAGGAAAGGTTGTCGACCAGAGTGGCGAACCCATCATCGGTGCCACAGTGAAGGTCGAAGGTCAAGACAAGGGCGCTTTGACCGACCTTGACGGTAACTTCTCCATCAGCGGTGTGAAGAGCGGCAAGCTTGTCATTACCTATATAGGTTATAAGACGGCTACCGTAAACGTAACGGCGGGAACGCCTGTTACAGTTACAATCGAAGAAGACACTAAGACTCTTGGCGAGGTCGTAGTTGTCGGCTTCGGCGTTCAGAAGAAGGCCAACTTGACCGGCGCTGTTTCGGTTGTAGACAGCGAGCAGTTCGAAGGCCGTCCGGTGCGTACCGCCACCGAGGCTCTGCAGGGTGCCGTGCCGGGCTTGCAGATCAGCTCTACGGGTGGTTCTCTTGAGAACAACATGAGCATCAACATCCGTGGTACCGCCACCATCGGCCAAGGCTCAAGCGGCTCTCCGCTTATCCTTATCGACGGTTCTGAGGGCGACCTCAACACCATCAACCCACAAGACATCGAGACAATCTCTGTCCTCAAGGACGCTGCCGCCTCTTCAATCTACGGTGCGCGCGCTCCGTTCGGTGTCATCCTCATCACTACAAAGAAGGGTAAGGAAGGAAAGGTAAGCATCAACTACAACAACAGCTTCCGCTTCAGCAACCGCATCCGCGACAAGCACATGATGAACTCTTACGACTTCGCAAGCTGGATGATGGACGGAACCAATGGTTCTGCATGGAGCGCTGACGTGTTCAACAACATCATCAAGTATCACAACGCCAAGCCTTACGGCCCCGGCTCACGCATCACCGAGGACGGAGAGATACTTTACTCAATCGGTTCGGCAAACGGTTCTACATGGGACGAGCCTTATGGCAACGGTATCAACGACGAGGACATCTACGACGTTATATATAAAGGTACGGCTTTCGCCCAGGAGCACAACGCCAGTGTAAGCGGTGGTACAGACAAGGTGAACTTCTACCTGTCGCTCAACTACCTCGACAACAACGGATTCATGAAGATCAACGAGGATAGCTACAACCGTTACGCAGGAACAGCCAAGGTAAGCGCCGAGGTTACAAAGTGGCTTGACGTAAACTATTCTATGCGCTTCACACGTACAGACTACCGCCGTCCCGCGGCTCTCGCCAACAACTTCTATCAGGATCTCGCCCGCCAAGGCTGGCCTACGCTGCCTACGGTCGACCGTAACGGCTACTGGTATTCTAACCCGTCGCCCTATCTTCACCTTGCAGAAGGCGGCAAGGACACCACCCAACGCGACATCTTGAACCACCAGCTCGGCTTCGTAATCGAGCCTATCAAGAACTGGATCACCCACATCGACTTCAACTATCGCACCGAAGTTGCCACCCGCCACTGGGACAGCTACGCCGACTACAACCACGACGTAAACGGCAACCCCGTGCTCTTGGGTGACGGTACAACCAACGTACACGAGGACCTCAAGAAAGAGAACTACCTCAACTTCCAGGCATACACCGAGTATGACCTTACACTCGCCGAGAAGCACAACTTCCACATCATGGCCGGTTTCCAGGCTGAGCAGATGAAGCAGCTCGTGTTCGGCTTGCAGCGTAACGGCATCCTCATGAACGACAAGCCCGAAATTGACCTTACCACAGGTCTCGGCGGCGACGGCTCTGCCATCGTTCCAAGCACAAACGGTGCGCGCAACCAGTGGCAGACAGCAGGTTTCTTCGGCCGTTTGAACTACAACTTCGCCGACCGCTACCTCTTCGAGTTCAACCTCCGCCACGATGGTACTTCTCGCTTCCGCCGCAACAAGATGTGGAAGACTTTCCCGTCAGGATCTATCGGCTGGAACATCGCCAACGAAAAGTTCTTCGAGCCGCTGCAGAAGCAAATCGGCATGTTGAAGCTCCGCGCTTCTTACGGTAACCTGGGTAACACCAACCTCGACAACTGGTATCCTACTTACCTTACTATCACTTACTCTCCGTCGGCCGGCCAGTGGCTCCAGAACGGCGCTTTGACCAACACTGTCACCACTCCGGGCCTCATCTCGGCATTGCTGACATGGGAGACCATCGAGAGCTGGGACATCGGTCTTGATGTAGCTGCGTTCAACAACCGACTCACTTTGAGCGCCGACTACTTCATCCGTAATACAAAGGACATGGTGGGCAACGCTCCCGAGCTTCCCGCAATCCTCGGTACCGGCGTGCCTGTTACCAACAACACTGACCTCCGCACATCAGGATGGGAACTCCAGATTGCATGGCGCGACCGCCTGCGCAACGGACTCAGCTATGGCATCGGCTTCAACGTGTCTGACTCTCGTACAAAGATCACCCGTTACCCCAACAACCCGACAGGCGACCTTGGCACTTACATCGAAGGACGCTACATCAACGAAATCTGGGGTTATGAGACTGTAGGTCTTGCAAAGACAGACGAGCAGATGGCCGAGCACCTTGCAACTACCGACCAGAGCGCTCTCGGAAGCCAGTGGGCCGCAGGTGACATCATGTATAAGGATCTCAACGGCGACGGCCGCATCACCAGTGGCTCCTATACCGAAGCCGACCACGGCGACCTTAAGCTCATCGGTAACTCCACTCCACGCTACTTCTTCGGTATCAACCTCGACGCAAGCTGGAAAGGCTTTGACTTCCGCATGTTCTTCCAGGGCGTAGGCAAGCGTGACTACATGCTGAACGACAACCCGTTCATGTTCGGTTTCGCATCCAACGGCCAGTGGTGGGCGTCAGGTATCGAAGGCGTTGAAGACTACTTCCGCAACGAAGACTCATGGTCAGTTGCCAACGGATACCAGGAGGCTAACCTCAATGCTTACCTGCCTCGTGTAAACGGTGGTGCCAAGAACCTCCAGAGCCAGACACGCTACTTGCTCAACGCCGCTTACATGCGTTGCAAGAACTTGCAGATTGGTTACACTCTTCCGCAGAAGTTGACTCAAAGCTGGGGCATCCAGAACCTCCGTGTTTACTTCTCAGTTGATAACCTCTTCACTATCACAAGCCTGCCTAAGCAGTTCGACCCCGAACTCCTCGGCTATGACAGCAACAACGGTTATCCTCTGTCACGCACAACGTCGTTCGGCTTGAGCATCACACTGTAATATAAGTAAAACTATCATAAAGGAGAGAATGTGAGAAGATGAGCCAGGTGAGACCTTTGCTTTACTCATCACTCATTGACTCATTAAAAACAAAAAATAAATAATTATGAAACTATATAAAACATTAATCGCAGCTCTTGCCCTCTCTGCAAGCGTGGTTTCATGTAGCGACTGGCTTGAGCAAGAACCACCGTCGTATCTTACGCCTGACAGCTATTTTACAGATGCGACACAGGTACAGGCTGCCGTTGACTGGTTCTACACGGTCATGGTTACTCACGGCAACTGGAGTTATGGTGTTTACGGAAACGACAACGAGACCGACAACCAGGCCGACTGGTATCCCGACAACAAGTACGGCACAGGCCTTTGGCAGACTTCTCTTACCAACGGTAACTGGTCATGGGACAACATCCGTAACATCAACTACCAGCTGCGCACGATTTCAGACAAGCACAGCGCCGGCGAGATATCTGGTGAAGCAACAACTATCAACCAGTATATAGGCGAGCTTTACTTCCTGCGCTCTTACTGCTACTTCGACATGTTGCAGAAGTGGGGCGACCTGCCTATCTTCAGCTGGGCTTTGAACGACAACGAGCATGAGCTTATCGCCCTCAGCGTGCGCGAGCCGCGCAACGAGGTTGCACGCTTCATCATCAACTCTCTCGACTCTGCGCTCAATCTTATGCAGCCTCAGGGCACTTACGCTACAACACGTATCGGGCCTGACGCAGTAAAGCTGTTCAAGTCACGCGTTGCATTGTATGAGGGTACTTTCCTAAAGTATTTTGCTAATACTCCGTTCGTTCCCAACGGACCCAACTGGCCGGGCGCAGCTAAGGACTACAACGCCAACTATCAGTATCCTACTGGTTCTGTAGAGGCTGAGTCTAATTACTTCCTGCAGATTGCTGCCGAGACTTCAAAGGAGATAGCCGACAAGTACATGAGCCAGCTCCGCATCAACACCGGCGTTGTTCCTCAGTCGTCAACCGACCCGTCCAACCCCTATCTTGGCATCTGGGGAACAGTTGACATGTCAGATGTGCCTGAAGTTCTTTTGTGGCGTGAGTACAACCGTTCACTCGGCGTTGTCAACGACGTTGAGGTTGTTGTGACGAAGAGTAACTATGGTATAGGTCTTACCCGTTCGTTCGTTGAGAACTATCTTATGAAGGACGGACGTCCTATTTACGACTCTCAGTATGAGTATTGCGACACCTCTGTGCATAAGGTACGCGAGAACCGCGACCCGCGTCTCACAGTGTTCCTGAAGGAACCGGGACAGACCAACCTGTTCATCAATGCTGACGCAAACAGTATTGGTGACCACGGTGTTGCAGAGGAACCTGTTCCTAACATCATCCGTAACGGCGATGCCGAGAACGGTTATCCTACTGGCTACGCCCTGCGTAAGGGTGGCACATTCGACGGTGCTCTGACCGACAACGGTGCTTCTACCAACGCTTGCGCCGTGTTCCGTGCAACCGAGGCTCTGCTCAACTACATGGAGGCTGAGTATCTGTTGACTGGAAGCATTAACAACATCTTGCCTTACTGGCGTGCAGTGCGCACGGCTGCCGGCTTTACTGGCGATGCTATTGATCCGCAGGTAACCATCAGCCATACAGATATGGCTCAGGAGGCTAAGTGCGACTGGGGTGCTTACAGTGGTGGACAAGTTGTTGACGATGCTGTTCTCTACAACATCCGCCGTGAGCGTCGCTGCGAGCTTATTGCAGAAGGTCTGCGTTGGATGGATCTCCAGCGTTGGCGCGCTCTTGACCAGCTGAAGAGCAATCCTGTTCACATCGAGGGTATGCGCATTTATGGCAACAACAAGAACAACCCGATTTACGAGTGGTATGATTGGGCTTCTGACGGAGCTACTTCAAACGCAATCATAAACGACGGCTCTGTATCAGCTAATGTTTCTTCACCTGACTTGAGCGAGTACATGCGTCCTCACGAGGTTAACATGGTTCAGAATGACTTTAAGGAAGGTTTGACATGGCACATGGCTCACTATCTGCAGCCAATGCCTATCCGTCAGATGATACTTACCGCTTCTGACTATGCAAGTCCTGAGCTGAGTCCGCTGTACCAGAATCCGTACTGGCCGATATCTGCTGACATGCCGGCAGAGCAGTAAAATGACTGACGACTGTGCGGATGCATAGTCAAGACAGATAAACTTAAGACCCGGATGCGAGAGGCTCGTTCCTCCGTCCGGGTCTTTCTTTGTTTCTTGCTTATTGGTGTTGTTTGCGGTTCATCCGCTGAAGTGTACGAGCATTTTATTAGTTCGTGTGTTCGGCATAAGCAATCATCTTTCCTAATATAGACTTTCTTCCGCTTTGCTTTTCTTCCGCTCGGTGGCAAGCCGTCATTGTCTTAACGGCGACTTTCAGTTCCGCTGGAAAGCGGAATCCAGAATTCAAGCATATAAAAACATCTTGTTGTTTACACTGGATTCCGCTTTTCAGCGGAATGACTGATTACCCACAGACTAACTGGAATACGTAAAAAAAGGACGCTCCCATATGCCAAGAAGACAAATCCTTATATCGAATTTACGTTAAAACAAGGTGTTTGCAGCAGCAGGAGGCGAACAGAAAAGTCAAACAAAGTGAAAAAACGCGTTCGTACCAAAAACACCTCTTTTCATACGAAAAAATACCCTTGTTTTTGGTCTTTATATGTTATTTTTGCATCTGAAAATTGATAAGATTAGGTTAGTTTTCATTGGTATTAGGTCAGTAGACATATTGACAGCAAGGAAAAGTTGTTTTTAAGGGTAATACGGGACAAGGATTTTGTGCAGATTCTGTGCCTTTCCCGTTTTGAGTGAACTTTAATTTAAAAACAATAAAAGAGTATGAAAGTATTTGTTTTGGCGTTGACGTTAGCCTTTGCCGGCACTACCGGCGTGCTTGCAGACGATTGGGAACTGGTTTGGAGCGACGAGTTTGACAATGACGGCAGGCCTGACACCACGGTGTGGAACTTCGAGCGTGGATTCGTGCGCAACGAGGAAGACCAGTGGTACCAGTCAGACAATGCCTACGTGAAGGACGGCATGCTTGTAATCGAGGGGCGCAAGGAGCGTGTGAAGAATCCCCGTTATGTCAAGGACAGCCGCAGCTGGCAGCTCAACCGTGAGTATGCCGAGTACACGTCGGCCTCGCTCAACACGGCTGGCAAGCGCGAATTCCTGTATGGCAGGCTCGAGGTGAGGGCGCGCATACCGGTGGGCGGCGGCGCCTGGCCTGCCATCTGGACACTCGGTTCGCGCCAGGAGTGGCCTTCGTGCGGCGAGATTGACGTGATGGAATGTTACCCAATAGACGGCGAACAGCATATCCTGGCCAACGTGGCGTGGGGCAGGGACAACCGGTTTGACTCGGAATGGCGCACCAAGACGAAGCCGTTGGACTATTTCCTGGCCAAAGACAAGGACTGGGCCGACAAGTTCCACGTATGGCGCATGGACTGGGACGAGAACTTCATCTGCCTTTATCTTGACGGCGAACTGCTTAACCGTGTGCCCCTGACCGAGACCGTCAACGGCGCATACGGCAACCACACCAACCCCTTCAAGCAGCCGCAGTATGTGCTGCTCAACCTTGCATTGGGCGGAAGGAACGGCGGCAAGATTGACGGCGCGGCAATGCCGATGAAGTATGAGATAGACTATGTGCGCGTATATAAGAAGAAATGATTTTGCGAAAGGCCGTCTTTCAGCTTGCAAAAGGCCGCCTTTTGCAAGCTGAAAGACGGCCTTTCGCGGCCTGATTTGCGGCTTTTTGCAGGGCTGATTGCAAAGTGTTGACAGTCAGCCTATTACGGATTGCGTGCCGGATAGTATGAAAACTTTAACTAAAACTGAATAAGAACACATGAAAGTATTGAAGAGATTTTTCGTAGGCGTGCTGTGCCTGGCCCTCGTGCCGTGTGCAGCCGCAGCCAAAGGCAAGGCCGAGGCTAAGAGCGACAGGCAGGTTTGGACGGACGTGCTGTACAAGATGGCCGCCCCGGTGCTTGAGAACATGAGTCGCGGCGAACTGCAGAAGAATATGCAACTGGAGCTAAGCCCCACGTGGGACGGGCGCAACGAGAAGGTGGCATACATGGAGTGCTTCGGCCGTCTGATGGCCGGGCTTGCCCCGTGGCTCTCGCTTCCCGACGACAACACGCCCGAGGGCAAGCAGCGCAAGCAGCTGCGCAAATGGGCGCTGAAGAGCTATGCCAATGCCGTAGACCCTGAAAGCCCCGACTATCTGTTGTGGCGGCAGGAAGGGCAGACGCTCGTAGACGCCGCATACGTGGCCGAGAGCTTCCTCCGCGGGTATGACGCCCTGTGGGTGCCGCTCGATTCTGTGACAAAGCAGCGTTATATAACGGAGTTCACTCAGCTGCGCCGGGTCGACCCTCCTTATACCAACTGGCTGCTGTTCTCGGCCACGGTGGAGTGCTTCCTGCGCAAGGCCGGGGCGCACAGCGACACTTACCGCATAGTGTCAGCCCTGCGCAAGGTTGACGAATGGTATGACGGCGACGGCTGGTATTGCGACGGTCCCGACTTCGCGTTCGACTATTACAGCAGCTATGTGCTCCATCCCATGTATGTGGAATGCGTCGAGGTGTTCACGAACGGCGGCAAGAACAAGATTTGGAATGCGCCGACTGTAGACTTCCAACGCGCCTTGAAGCGCATGCAACGCTTCGGCATGATACTCGAGAGATTCATCTCTCCCGAAGGAGCGTTCCCCGTTTTCGGCCGCTCCATAACCTACCGTACCGGCACTATGCAGCCACTCGCCTTGCTGTCTTGGCGCGGATGGCTGCCTGAAGAACTGCCAAAGGGACAGGTGCGCGCCGCGCTTACGGCCGTGATAAAGCGCATGTTCAGCGATGACCGCAACTATAACAAGGGCGGATTCCTTACCCTCGGCTTCAACGGCAGTCAGCCGAACATATCTGACTGGTACACCAACAACGGCAGCCTCTACATGGCTTCTCTGGCGTTCCTTCCTCTCGGACTGTCGGCCGACGACCCGTTTTGGACTGACGCGCCGCAAGACTGGACGTCAAAGAAGGCCTGGGAAGGCAAAGACTTCCCTAAGGACCACGCATATTATGAATAATGTGATGCGGTTGTGAGGTCATGGGGATGTGAGGTTATCCCTGTTCCATCAGTTTTCCCGGGTATCCCACACCTTCCATAAAAAATAAAATATTATGAAAGCGATACTCTCACTGGTTATAGCCATTGCATGTTGCGCTTACACGCAGGCCGCTGACAGCCTGCGTGCGAGCACACGTCTTGTCGCCGTAGCGCCCGGATTCAGCAAGACTTCGGTCAACACGGCCGTGTTCCGCAACAATTCGCTGGCCACCGACCGCGGCGTGCAGTTCATAGCTTTTTATGACGGCGACGGCTATCTTGTCGTAGGCAAACGCAACGTGGAGAGCGAAGACTGGACGCTTTGCCGCTCTAAGTATAAGGGAAACGTGAGCGACGCCCACAACGTAATCAGCCTCATGGTAGACGGCGACGGCTACGTGCACGTGGCGTTCGACCATCACAATTCGCGCCTGCGCTACTGCCGCGGCATAGCTCCGCACTCGGTAGAGCTTGGCGATGAGGAACCGATGACGGGCGACGACGAGGAAAAGCTGACCTATCCGGAGTTTTACCGGCTGGCAGACGGCGGCCTGTTGTTCGTCTACCGCTCGGGAGCTTCTGGCGAAGGCAACCTTGTAATGAACCGGTATGACCTGAAGACGCGCCGCTGGAGCCGTCTGCACAGCGTGCTCATAGACGGACAAGGCAAGCGTAACGCATACTGGCAGTTGTGTGTCGGCAATGACGGAACCATACATTTGTCGTGGGTGTGGCGCGAGTCATGGCTCGTTGAGACCAATCATGACCTCTGTTACGCCCGTTCACGTGACGGAGGGTTGACATGGGAGAAGTCTGACGGCGAGCCATACGCATTGCCAATCACAGCCGACAACGCCGAATATGCCTGCCGGATACCGCAAAACTCTGAACTGATAAACCAGACTGGCATGACGGCCGACGGCGACGGACACCCCTATATCGCTACTTATTGGCGTGCCGGGGGAGAGACTGTGCCGCAATACCGCATGGTTTGGAACGACGGAACACGCTGGCGCACGGCCCGGCTGTCACACCGCACAACACCGTTCTCATTGAGCGGCGGCGGCACGAAGATGATACCTATAGCCCGTCCGCGCATTCTTGCCGACGGTGAAAGGGTGATTTGTCTGTTCCGTGACGCTGAGCGCGGCAGCAAGGTGTCGGCTATTTTAGTTGACAGGCAGGCACTGAGCAATACCGACGGGCCTGACAGTCCGTCAGATGGCCGCTTGTCTGTCGAGACAACAGACCTTACAGACTTCTCCGTGGACGCATGGGAACCGACGTTTGACACCGAACTATGGAACACCCGCCGCCGTCTGCACATCTACGTTCAGAACACCAAGCAGGGGGACGGAGAGCGTGCGGTCGAGACAAAGCCCCAGACCGTCTATGTGCTTGAAGTCGGCTTTGAAGGAAATAATAATTAAAACTTTAACAAACAAATACTATTGCAACTTATGAAAAAACTGATCGGCCTTATCGCGGCTACGTGCTGCACCGCCGTAATGCCGGCTTTCGCCGCAGACAAATACAGCGATGTGCTGGCAATAATAGACAAGGTGAACAGCCACTGGCAGGCAACGCATACGGAGCCTGGCACCGCCTTCTGGCACAATGCCGCTTACCATACAGGCAACATGGAAGCATGGAAACTCACGGGCAACAAGTCTTATTACGACTATTCAGTGCGTTGGGCGGAACATAACCGCTGGATGGGCGCACAGGGCACTGACCATGCAAAGTGGAAATACTCTTACGGCGAGACGGCCGACTACGTGCTGTTCGGCGACTGGCAGGTGTGCTTCCAGACATACGCCGACCTTTACACCGCAGAGCCTGACCCGAAGAAGATTGCCCGTGCGCGGGAAGTCATGGAATACGAGATGTCCACGCCGCAGAAAGACTATTGGTGGTGGGCGGACGGGCTTTACATGGTAATGCCGGTAATGACAAAGCTGTACAAGATTACCGGCAACACGCTCTATCTGGAAAAGCTGTATGAGTATTGGGCATACGCCGACAGACTGATGTATGACAAGGACGCATGCCTGTATTACCGTGACGCACGCTATGTTTATCCGGCGCATAAGACGGCGTCGGGCAAGAAAGACTTTTGGGCGAGAGGCGACGGATGGGTGCTTGCGGCATTGGCCAAGGTGCTTCAAGACCTTCCCAAAGACAATGCCCACCGCAACGAATACCTTGAACGCTACCGGCTGATGGCATCGGCTGTGGCTTCTTGCCAGCAGCCGGAGGGCTACTGGACCCGCAGCATGCTCGACCCCGACTTCGCTCCGGGCGCTGAAACCAGCGGCACGGCATTCTTTACTTACGCCCTGATGTGGGGAGTAAACAACGGATTGCTCGACTCTGGCAAGTACATGCCGGTCATAATGAAAGCGTGGAAGTATCTTTCCGAGACGGCGGTGCAGGCTGACGGCTCCGTTGGATATGTTCAGCCTATAGGCGACAGGGCAATACCAGGCCAGGTGATAAGCGCCGGGTCGACAGCCGACTTTGGTGTTGGAGCGTTTCTGCTGGCAGCATGCGAAGTGGCGAGACATTATAAGAACTGAACCCTACAGGTCTGTTTCAGGCAATGTTACGGGCAGATTTTTTGAATGATTATAACAATATGGAAACTTAATCAATTTAAAGCTATGTTGACAAGCAAAAGAATTATGACAATGGCGGTGGCATTCTTGTCGCTCTCCATTGGTGCGCAGGCTGGCATAAAGCCTAGAGCCGTTTGGCCGGACAACCGGGGTGTGCACATCAACGCGCACGGCGGCGGAGTGCTTAAGAGCGGAGACACTTATTATTGGTTTGGCGAACACAAGGCCGACACCACCAGTTCGGCGATGGTGGGAGTTACGTGTTACTCGTCCAAAGACCTTGAAAACTGGACTTATCGCGGCGTCGCGCTCAGCGTGAGCGACCAGAAAGGCAGCGACATCGAGCGTGGCTGCATATTGGAACGCCCGAAAGTAATCTACAACAAGAAGACCGGCAAGTACGTGATGTGGTTCCATCTGGAGCTGAAAGGGCAGGGATACGCCGCAGCGCGTTATGGAGTAGCTGTAGCCGACAAGGCTGAAGGCCCCTACACGTTCCTGCGTTCGGGCAGGGTCAATCCGAAAATATGGCCTGAGAATACTCCGAAACCTGATGCCGAAGTGTTGACTTCCGCACTTAACGGGAATCCGAAGCTTGACTGGTGGACACCCGAGTGGATGGAGTATGTGAAGAAAGGAATGTACACATGGCGTGATTATGACGGAGGACAGATGGCGCGCGACCAGACCGTTTACGTTGACGACGACGGCAAGGCGTACCACATATATTCGTCGGAAGAGAACCTTACGTTGCAGATTGCCGAGCTTACAGACGACTACACGGCACACACGGGCCGCTATGTGCGCGTGGCGGAAGGCGGCCAGAACGAAGCTCCGGCCATAATGAAGCGCAACGGCGTGTACTGGATGATAACCAGCGGATGTACCGGTTGGGCGCCAAACAAGGCGCGCATGTTTACGGCCACGAGCATCTGGGGGCCGTGGAAGCAGCTGCCCAATCCGTGCGTAGGCCCCAATGCCGACCTTACATTCGGCGGACAGAGCACATATATATTAAAGATTGCAGACCGTCCTGACACTTACATCTTCATGGCCGACATCTGGAGACCCGAACATCCAAGCGACGCCCGATACATCTGGCTGCCCATAGAGTTCAAGGCCGACGGCACACCCGTGGTAGAGTGGAAAGACGAGTGGAGCATGGACGATTTGAAATAAAGTGCCGATAAAAAACCATGCAGAATTTGCCGCCTGTCCTTGCACGTATGAAATAAATAAGCTATTTTTGCAGATAAGGCGTCAGGCCTAATCCGGCCAAGATGCAAAACACGGCAAAACGCATTGTAAGAGACGGCCTTTTGCAGCATGAAAGACGGTCTTTTGCACGATAAAAGGCCGTCTTTTACAATGCTGTTGGTAACGTCTTGACTGACAACGCGTTATGGCAAGGCTGCATGTTGCCGTCGTGTGCGCGGGCGGTTGTCTGTCGGGCAGCCGTTGACGGGCGGCGGATTGTGCGGATACTATTTGAAAAACAAACATTTAAAGGTGATGTTTCATAAGATTATTAATTTTGCGGCGGTGCTCGCCCTGGCTTGTACGGGCGTACATGTAGCGGCGCAAGGCACGGCGGAAGATTATCGCCGTGCATTCGCGTTGGGTGAAAAATTCAGCGCGTCAAAAGTTTATTATTCAGGAGTAAGGCCTACATGGATAGGCGGAACAGATAGTTTCTGGTATGTGCGCAACACTCCCGAGGGCCGTGTCTATGTGCTTGTCGACGCTGTTGGCAAGCGGCGTGCCGAGCTCTTCGGACACAAGGCGTTGGCAGAGGCACTGGCAAAGTCTACCGGCAGACAGGTGGATGCAAGCAAACTGTATCTTGACCGGTTGGATGTAAGCCGGTCGGCTGACAGTCTGAGGTTTGTCTTTGCCGGGCGCAATTGGCTTTATACCGTTTCTGCAGGACGTCTGGAAGACTGCGGAGCGGTGCCTGCAAGACATCAGCGTCACTGGATGGAAGTTGACGATGAGAAGGTGGCGGCTCCCGTAGCGTCTCCTGACGGACAGACCCAGGCGTTTGTACGCGAGAACAACATCTGGGTGCGCGATGTCAAGACGGGCAAGGAGCGGCAGTTGAGCATTGACGGCACCGAGGGCAACTATTATTCGGCGTACATACGTTGGTCGCCCGACGGCAAGAAGGTTGCGGCGTGCAAGATTCGCCCCGCCGTCAAGCGGTATGTGTATTACGTAGAGTCTTCACCCGAAGACCAGCTTCAGCCGAAGCTCCATAAGCAGGAATACGCGAAGCCCGGCGACGAGCTGCGCTTCAAGGTGCCATGCATCTTCGACGTGACGACGGGCGAAAGCGTCATTCCCGACACCGGTCTGTTTTCACAGCAGTATGACTTGTGGGGGCCAGACTGGTCGGCAGACAGCCGCAGCGTGACCTTTGAGTACAACCAACGCGGCCACCAGGTGTACAGGGTGCTTGAACTGTCGGCCGAAACTGGCAAGGTGAGACCGCTGATAGAGGAGACCAGCAAAACATATGTCAACTATCCGATGCGCTATCGTTACGACCTTGCCGACGGTAAGCACATCATCTGGGCGAGCGAACGCGACAATTGGAACCATCTGTACATGTATGACCGCGCTACCGGAAAGCCAGCCTGGCAGATAACCAAGGGCGAATGGTATGTGAGGAATGTTGTCAAGGTGGACGAGAAAAACCGTTGGATATATTTTTCAGCCAATGGAATGAGGAAAGGAGAAGACCCATATTTCATATATTATTACCGCATAGGCTTTGACGGAAAAGGGTTGACCTGCATCACTCCTGACAAGGGTATGCATGAGGCCTGGCTGTCAGACGACGCGCGGTATGTTGTGGATGTGTATTCTACTTTGGCCGACGCGCCGGTTGCTGTGTTGCGTGACGCGGCCACTGGCGATGCCGTCATGCCGCTTGAGAAGGCCGACATAAGCCGCCTTACGGCTGAAGGATGGAAGGCACCCGAGGTTTTCAAGGCAAAAGGACGCGACGGAAAGACCGACATGTGGGGCATAATAATGCGCCCGACAAACTTCGACCCTTCAAAGAAGTACCCTGTGCTTGAGTACATATACCAAGGCCCGGGCAACCAGTATGTGCCAAAATCGTTCACTCCTTACAACTGGTACATGTCTGCCATTGCCGAACTTGGCTTCATTGTTGTGATGGTTGACGGCATGGGCACCTCGTTCCGTTCGCGCAGTTTTGAGAACATGTGCTACAAGAACCTCAAGGATGCCGGCCTGCCCGACCATATTGCATGGATAAAGGCGGCCGCAAAGAAGTATCCTTATATGGACATTGACCGTGTGGGCATCTTCGGTTGTTCGGCCGGAGGACAGGAATCCATGACGGCGGTGTTGTTTCATCCCGAGTTTTACAAGGCGGCGTATTCGGCCTGCGGATGTCATGACAACAGGATGGACAAAATCTGGTGGAACGAATTGTGGATGGGGTATCCGGTAGGGAAGCAGTATGAGGAGTGCTCCAACGTGGTTAACGCCCATAAGCTTACACGTCCGTTGATGCTTGTCGTTGGCGAGCTTGACGATAATGTGGATCCCGCTTCGACCATGCAGGTTGTCAATGCGCTTGTGAAGGCAGGCAAGGACTTCGAGCTTGTGGTAATTCCCGGTGCGCACCACACCATGGGTGAAAGTTACGGCGAGCACAAGAGATACGACTTCTTTGTGAAAAACCTGTTGGGCAAAACCCCTCCAGCATGGAGCGAATTTAAATGACAAGACGGTGAAAAGCATTGGTCTTCATAAAAGATTGAAGCTATGCGCAATGGCGCTTGTCGCTGTCTGCATGTCATCCAAGGCCTTGGCTTTGCCTTTAGGGGTTGTTTATGAAGCCATGAAAGGTTCTTTCACATTGGCTGCTGACGGCAAGGCGGCCATGGTGATAGTAGACAATGACGACGCGGAAGTGGTAAAGGTTGCCGCTGAAATGTTCTGCGACGACATTGAAATGGTGTCTGGAGCAAAGCCCGTTTTGTCTGTTGCCACGACTGTAGTCGATGGCTCACGCCCCGTTCTGGTAGGAACGATAGGCCGTTCTTTATGGATTGACCGCTTTGTAAAGACCGGGAAGATAGATGTAAGCAATGTAAAAGGCAAGTGGGAGACGTTCGGCATAGCCGTGGTTGACAAACCCTTCAAGGGCATTCCGCAGGCTCTCGTCGTATACGGAAGCGATCCTCGCGGCACGTCTTACGGCCTTATGGAACTTTCCAGGATGATGGGCGTGTCGCCATGGTGCTGGTGGGCTGACGTGACTCCGCGCAAACACGAGACCGTCTGCGTGACGCGTGGCGCGGCGGTGACAGGCCCTCCGTCGGTGAAATACCGCGGACTGTTCATCAACGACGAAGATTGGGGACTGCAACCGTGGGCCGCCAAGCATCTTGACAAGGACGCTTTTGCGGACGCAAACATAACGTGCTGTTATACAGACAGTTACCAAAGATACAGAAATTAATGTTCAAATAACTTTAAAATACATTCGCAATGAAGAAAACCAGACTTTTGCTGGCAACGATGCTCGTGTCATCCATGGCATTTGCACAGCATTCGGGCTATCCCATCACGCCCGTGCCCTTTACTGCAACGCACATAAGCGGAGGCTTCTGGGAACCGCGGCTTGATGCATGCCGCGAGGTAACCGTGCCGCTTGCGTTCAGCAAGTGTGAGACGGAAGGGCGCTATGACAATTTCGTGAAGGCTGCCAATCCGTGTGACACGTTCTCTGTCGGTGGATTCCCGTTTGATGATACCGACGTGTACAAGACCATCGAGGGAGCAAGCTACTTGCTTCAGACCTTCCCTGACAAGCGTATGGAACGCTACATTGACAGTGTGCTGACAATTGTGGCCGGTGCCCAGGAAGCAGACGGATATCTTTACACTCCGCGCACGATGAACCCCAAGCATCCGCATTCGTGGGCCGGTTCACAGCGGTGGGAGGCCGTAGAGGCCGGCAGCCATGAGCTGTACAATCTCGGTCATATGATTGAGGGAGCCGTGGCATACTGGCAGGCAACAGGCAAGCGCAATTTCCTTGACATTGCAATGAAGTATGCAGACTGTGTGTGCCGTACTATTGGTCCGGGCGATGGGCAGATTGTATGCGTGCCTGGGCATCAGATTGCCGAGATGGCGCTTGTCAGGCTGTATTTGGCCACTGGCGAGAAGAAATATCTGGACGAGGCCAAGTTCTTTCTTGACCAGCGTGGGCGCACGTCGCGCAAAGACGAATACAGCCAGGCACACAAGCCGGTGGTTGAGCAAGACGAGGCCGTAGGCCATGCCGTGCGCGCCACATACATGTATTCAGGCATGGCCGATGTGGCTGCATTGACCGGCGACACTGCCTATGTGCATGCCATAGACCGCATCTGGGACAACATCGTAGGCAAGAAGCTTTACCTGACGGGAGGCATCGGCTCGCGTGCGTCGAACGAGGGTTTCGGTGTAAACTATGAGTTGCCGAACGCCACGGCTTATTGCGAGACGTGCGCTTCGATAGGCAATGTGTATGTCAACCATCGCCTGTTCCTATTCCACGGCGACGCAAAATATTACGATGTGCTTGAGCGTTCGCTTTACAATGGCGTGCTGTCAGGCATATCACTTGACGGAGGCGGATTCTTCTATCCCAATCCGTTGGAGTCTGCCGGAGGCTATGAGCGCAAGGCTTGGTTCGGATGTGCATGCTGCCCGTCCAACCTGTGTCGCTTCCTGCCCTCTGTGCCTGGTTATATTTATGCCACGCGCGGCGACAGTTTGTACGTCAACCTCTTTGTTGAGGGCAGGTCAGACCTTAAGGTCGGTAAGCGCAAGGTCGTGCTGAGCCAGAAAACCGCATATCCTTTTGAAGGCACTGTGGCTTTGACTGTAGAGCGCGGCGGCGGTGACTTTGCCATGAAGATACGCATACCCGGATGGGCAAGGGGCGAGGTCGTGCCGAGCGACTTGTACAGCTTTGCCGACGGCCGGCAGTCGTCATACGTTGTGAAAGTCAATGGCAAGGCCGTTGAGGCTGATTTGGACAAGGGTTATTTTACAATTGCACGCAAGTGGAAGAAAGGCGACGTTGTTGAGTTGTCGCTCGACATGACTCCTCGTCTTGTCGTGGCCAACGACAAGGTAGAGGCTGATCGCGGCATGCTTGCAGTTGAGCGCGGCCCACTTGTTTATTGTGCCGAGTGGGTGGATAATAGCGCCTTGGATCTTTTCTCTGTGCTCATGCCGCGCAAGCCGCAGCTCAGTGTCATTGACGAGAAGGCTCCTGGCGGCGCGAACATGATAGCGGTCGGCGTGCAGAAGGTTGCGTATGATGCCGACGGCCGCATGCAGACACAGGATGCGACGTTGAAACTTATACCTTATTATGCATGGGCCAATCGCGGACAAGGCAAGATGATGGTGTGGTTGCCGTATGAGGCCGGCGCCATGCATCTTGGCCCGGCTTTGAAGGTTGGCACCAACGAGTTTCTTGACAATTGACGCAAGGTCTTTGTGAGGCATAAGGAATAATGTGTAATCAGTTGTCGGCGTAAGGTTCGCCGATAGCTGATTACACATTGTTTGTTATGCATGTTTTATTAGGTTTTTGGCCGTGAGCGGTAAGAGCGTGGGCTCATCCCCATGATTTTGCTGAACAGTCTTGAGAAATAGTACGGATCGTCCATGCCTAGTTTGTGGCATATCTGGTTGACTTTCATATGTGTGGTGTCAAGCATCAGGCATGCGCGTTTTATTTTCAGCAGGTTTATGTAGTTCAGGGGGCTGTGTCCGGTTTTTGTTTTGAACAGCCTTGAGAAGAACGAAGGGGAGTAGCCAGTGAAGTCTGCCACTTCCTGCAGTGTGATGTGCCGCTCTAAATTCTCCTTCATGAAGTGTATCGCCGCGTCTACAACGTCGTTCCCGTCCGGCTGTCCGCCGGCTTCCCGGTATTGGCGGACATACCTGAGCGAGCTTAGGTAATGATGGAAAAGCGACATGGAGTATCTTATATTTTCAATGCTGTAGCCGGAATTAAGAGCGTCGAAGAGCTCTTCAAACATGTTTATTCTGTTGCTTATGCGTGAGTGAAGCCCGGGATTTACTGATATCGGAGCCATTGTGTCGGCTGCGTAATGTTCGGCCAGGCTGCCGGAAAAGTGCATCCAGTATATGGTCCATGGCTGCGCGGTGTCAGCCTGATACGTGTGTGGTTTCCCGGCAGGAAGTATGAAGTATTGGTTAGGTGATACTTCATAGTGCTTGCCGTCCACATCGTAGCTTCCAAAGCCGTCAATGCAGTATATGAATACGTATTGCCCGATAGGCTCTTTGCGCTCGCGGTAATGGTTCTCAGCCTTTGGATAGTATCCGATGTCGGTCACATAAAGTATGGAAGCTATCGGGTCGGCCTTCATCATGTCAGTCACCATCTTCGGCAATACCAGTGAACGTTCGCCGGAAAACCCGTTTTTGATTTTCAGCATAAGTCTTGTCATTAGGTTAGATGATAAGTTTGTGCCTGTATCGCGGCTTTTGCCGTTGTTTGATAAGTGCCGGCACATTCTCTGTGCAAATATAATCATTATGGAGACAAGATTGTCCATCTTGTTTGATTATTTTTCTATTTTTTATGTTGTGGCATGTGTGTATCTTTGCAGCGGTAACAGACAAGATGCCAAGAATGTATAACTAAAACCATAAAAGACAAGATGAAAACTTTTAACAAAGGCTTTGTCTATTTCATTTGCCTGGTTTCCGCGATGGGCGGTCTGCTCTTCGGATATGACTGGGTGGTAATCGGCGGAGCCAAACCGTTTTACGAAGTGTATTTCGACATTGCCGGAAATCCGCAGATGCAGGGCTTGGCCATGAGCATAGCGTTGGTAGGCTGCCTCACGGGAGCCATGACGGTGGGTGCGTTGGCAGACCGTTTCGGCCGCAAGAAACTGCTTATCGTGTCATCGGTGGTTTTCTTGGTGTCGGCGTTCGGCACAGGTTATTTCAGCAGCTTTGGCCTTTTCCTTGCGGCACGTTTCCTCAGCGGTGTCGGCATAGGCATAGCTTCGGGACTGTCGCCTACGTACATTGCAGAGGTTGCACCTACCCACATAAGGGGAAAGCTAGTGTCTCTCAATCAGCTGACGATAGTTTTGGGAATACTGGCTGCACAGATAACCAATTGGCTGATAGCTGAGCCTGTTGTCCATAACACTATTGATACATGGAACTGCCAGATGGGGTGGCGCTGGATGTTCTGGGCCGGAGCGTTTCCGGCGATGGCTTTTCTCATATTGGTGTTCTTCATTCCTGAGAGTCCGCGATGGCTCGCAATGGTGAAGCAGACGGCCAAGGCGCGTGAGATACTTGTCCGTGTAGGCGGTGAGAAGTATGCCGACGAGGAACTTGAGGCCATCTCTGCCGCAGCGAAAAGCGACGAAGAGCAGCACGGCTTGCGCACGTTGTTCCGCCGTCCGTTGGTCAAGATTGTTACGATAGGCATCATTGTTGCCGTGTTCCAACAGTGGTGTGGCACGAATGTGATATTCAATTACGCACAGGAGATATTCCAGTCTGCCGGCTATTCGCTGAGCGACGTTCTGTTCAACATAGTCGTAACTGGTGTTACCAATGTCATTTTCACGTTCGTGGCGATATATACGGTTGAGCGTCTCGGCCGCCGCAAGCTCATGCTGATAGGCTCTTGTGGGTTGGCATTGATATATCTCGTGCTCGGAACGTGTTATTATTTCGAGATAAAGGGAGCCTTCATGGTTGCGCTCGTGGTGCTTGCCATCGCATGTTACGCCATGACTCTCGGTCCGGTTACATGGGTGTTGATTGCCGAGTTGTTCCCAAGCCGCGTGCGTGCGGTTGCCGTGGGCACATGCACCTTCGCCCTTTGGGTGGGCAGTACAACATTGACATATACGTTCCCACTGCTCAACACTACCTTTGGAAGTTACGGAACGTTCTGGATATACGCGCTGATCTGCGCATTGGGCTTTGCCTATTTCTTGCATGTTCTGCCTGAGACGAAAGGCAAGTCGCTTGAGGAAATTGAAAAAGAACTTACTAATCAAAAATAAGGATACACTATGGTAAAAGCATGGAGAGAAACGGTTGTAATCCCCACGTATGAAGTAGGGGCACCGGAAAAGAACCCCATCTTTCTTGAAAAGAGAGTTTATCAGGGGTCAAGCGGCGTGGTTTACCCTTACCCGGTCATCGAGTCGATATCCAACGAGAAGACCGACAAGGAGTATGCGGCCGTGTTCATTGAGAACGAATACATAAAGGTGATGATACTGCCCGAGCTTGGCGGTCGTGTGCAGATGGCTTATGACAAGATAAAGAAGCGTCACTTCATTTACTACAACCATGTTATCAAGCCCGCGTTGGTTGGTCTTGCCGGTCCGTGGATATCTGGTGGAATAGAGTTTAACTGGCCACAGCACCACCGTCCGAGCACTTACATGCCGATAGACAGCACCATCGAGGAGAATGCCGACGGCAGCGTGACCGTGTGGGTGAATGAGATGGAGCGCATGACGCACCAGAAGGGTATGGCCGGGTTCACCCTTAGGCCGGGCAAAGCTTACTTGGAGATAAAGGGTGTGCTGTACAACAGAACCGAAGTGCCGCAGACTTTCCTGTGGTGGGCTAACCCCGCAGTGGCTGTGAACGACCACTACCAGAGCGTATTCCCACCTGACATCAACGCCGTGTTTGACCATGGCAAGCGCGCCGTAAGCTCGTTCCCCATCGCCACGGGCACTTATTATAAGATGGACTACTCTGCCGGTGTCGACATATCGAATTATAAGAACATCTTTGTGCCCACCAGCTATATGGCGGTTAACAGCAAATACGACTTCGAGGGAGGCTACGAGAACGACACGAAGGCGGGCATGTTGCATGTGGCAAACCACCATGTGTCACCTGGAAAGAAGCAGTGGACATGGGGTAACGGCGACTTCGGACGTGCATGGGACCGCAACCTGACCGACGAGGACGGCCCTTACATCGAGCTTATGGCTGGTGTTTACACCGAGAACCAGCCCGACTTCACATGGCTGCAACCGTATGAGGAAAAGTCGTTCGTGCAGTATTTCCTGCCATACAGGGAACTGGGCATTGTCAAGAACGCCACCAAAGACCTGCTTATGAACATCGAAGCGTGCGGCGACGAACACTGCGCAGAGCTAAAAATATTCGCGACATCGGCACAGAAGGTGAACATCAGGCTTTCAAACGATGACGGCACGGTATATTATGACCGTGTGAAGGATATAACGCCTGAAGCTCTTTTCGACGAGAAGATAGACGTGCAGGGCGCACGCATAGGCGAACTGACGCTCGAGATAACAGCCGAAGGGCGCGAGCTGATGCACTGGCACGCCGAGCCCGACGAGGTGCGGCCGATTCCTGACGCAGCCGAGGCTGCCCTTTTGCCCGACGAGATAAAGACAACCGAGCAGCTGTATCTTACCGGACTGCACCTGGAGCAGTACCGCCACGCCACTTACAACCCTGTTGAATACTACGAGGAGGCTCTGCGCCGCGACCCGCTCGACGTGAGAAACAACAACGCTCTCGGCCTCTGGTACATCCGCAAGGGACGGTTCAAGCGTGCCGAGCGTTATCTGCGCACGGCCGTGAAGGTGCTTATGAAGCGCAATCCTAATCCGTATGACGGCGAGTCGATATACAATCTTGGCCTCGCCCTGAAGTACCAAGGCCGTGTAAGCGAGGCTTACGACATGTTCTACAAGTCGTGTTGGAACGCCGCATGGCAGGACTCCGGTTATCTTGCATGTGCGCAGATATCACTTATGCAGGGACGCATCGACGACGCGCTTGACGAGATAGACCGCTCGTTGATACGCAACTGGCACAACCACAAGGCCCGCGCGCTCAAGGCTACGATACTGAGGCGTGCCGGCCGTGCCGAGGAAGCGCTCTCGCTGATAGGCGAGTCGCTCTCGATAGACCGTTTCAACTACGGCTGTCTGTATGAGAAATACCTAATCACCGGCGACGATGCCGTGCTTTCTGAAATGCGCGAGCTTATGCACGGCAACGCTCACAACTATGACGAAACCGCTCTTGACTACTGCGCTGCCGGCTGCTGGGCCGAGGCCGAGTCTTTGTGGAATGTTGCTATAAAGTGCGGAGCCGTCACTCCGATGACATATTATTACTTGGGCTGGACAATGTGCATGGCCGGCGAGGCCGGATGCAAGGATGTCTTCGCCAAGGCCGAGGCTGCCGACCCATATTGCTGCTTCCCCAACCGTCTTGAGGCCATTCTCGCCCTGCAGTGCGCGCAACAGTCGCTCGATTGCGCAGCCAAGGCTCCTTATTATCTGGGATGCCTCTACTATGACAAGCGCCAGTATGACCTGGCTGTCGAGGCGTGGGAGGCTTCGGCAAAGGCCGATGCCAAATTCCCGACAGTGTGGCGCAACCTGGCTCTCGCCGCGTTCAACAAGCAGGATGACAAGGAGCGTGCCCTTGAGTACATGGAACGCGCGTTCAGCCTTGACGAGACCGACGCGCGCATCCTCATGGAGCTTGACCAGCTCTACAAGCGCATGCAGCGTCCTCACGCCGAGAGGCTTGCCAACCTGCAGAAACACCAGTCTTTGGTAGACAAGAGGGACGACCTGCTGCTCGAAGAGATAACCCTGCTCAACCAGACTGGCCGCTATGAGGAGGCCAAGACGCTGCTCGACGGCCACATCTTCCACCCGTGGGAGGGCGGCGAAGGCAAGGTGCCGGCGCAGTACCAGTTCTGCCGCGTAGAGTTGGCTAAGATAGCGATAAGCGAAAAGCGTTATCAGGATGCAGTGAAACTGCTTGACGAGTGTCTTGTTTATCCGCATCACCTCGGCGAAGGCAAGCTTTACGGAGCGCAGGAGAGCGACTTCTACTTCCTGCTCGGCCTGTCTTACGAGGCCATGGGTGATGCCAACAAGGCGCGCGAGTGTTATGAGCAGGCAACGCTTGGACCAACTGAGCCTGCCGCAGCCTTGTACTACAACGACGCCAAGCCAGACAAGATATTCTATCAGGGACTTGCTCTCATGCGCCTCGGACGCGAAGCCGAGGCTCGCGGAAGGTTCCACCGCCTGGTAGACTTCGGCGAGAAGCACCTGTTCGACACCGTCCGCATGGACTACTTTGCCGTCTCTTTGCCTGACCTGCTGATATGGGAAGACTCGCTGCAGACGCGCAACGACATTCACTGCAAGTACATGATGGCTCTGGGCCACTACGGCCTTGGCGACAAGGAGCACAGCCGCCGCTATGCCGATGACGTTTACGCGCTCGACGTGAACCATCAGGGCATACAGGCGTTCAAATCCATACAATCACTAATTTGACGTTTTTTTAGTTGGTTTGTATGCTCCGTCTTCTGCCGTGAGGCAGGGGCGGAGCCTTTTTTGTGTAATGACTGAACTGTTTGAGCACATTGTCGGCTTGATGGCCGATAATCTTACATGTTGAAAATCGTTGACGCTCTGAGAGCGGCTTATTTTAAACCGTAACCTTGTCGGCGGAAAATATTGCAAGGAGAAGTGTGCAAGATTAACTTGTTGGCAATCAAATTGTTACGTGAAAAACGACAGAATATGTGCATGTGTACGCCAGTCTTTTATGCAAAGAATGGTTAACATTGTTAACAAATACGGCATTTGTTTAACGAAAAGGCCGTCTTTTCGCTTGGAGAAGGCCGTCATTTGAAGTGTTAAAGGCCGTCTTTACCATGCTTAAAGAGCCTCTTTGTGCATAGAGAAGATGCCTTTTACTCTTGGCGAGGGCCGTTTGCATGAAAATAGTTTAACATTTGCGTACAGAATGGCGGCTGCCGCGTGTTGTTTCTGAAATGTCGTTTTGCAATGCCGCGAGGCGTTTCGCCTTGCAGTGTGAATCGTTGCCGCTTCTTTGGTAGGAATCATTCTGAAATTGTAAATATTGCGCATGTTCAGCCGTGAAAGCCGCCTTTTGGCGTAATTTTGGCAATTTTTGAACATTTATCAGTTGTTTTTGCCGAATCTGTCAGCTAATTTTGCGTACTGAAAACTCAACCTGATTAATACTTAACGACATGAAACTGAAATTTACACTGGCCTTGGCGGCATTGTCGTTCACGGCGTTCCACGCGCAGGCCGACAGCCGACTGTGGTACCAGCAACCGGCCGACGAGTGGATGAAGGCCGTGCCCCTTGGCAACGGCCGTATCGGCGCGATGGTCTACGGAGGCATCGATGAAGAGAAAGTAGCCCTTAACGAGATAAGCATGTGGTCCGGCCAGCCAGACCCAGAGAACAACAACCTCTGCGGACGCGAGCACCTCGACGAGATACGCGAGTGCTTTTTCCGCGGCGACTTGGAGCAGGCAGGCCGTCTTACCGACAAATATCTTACTGGCAAGGGCCGCTCCTTCGGCACCCACCTGCCGCTGGGCGACATGGTGATGGACTTCAAATATCCTTCAAACCTTATTTCAGACTACCGCCGCGAGCTTGACATGGACAACGCCGTGGCCACTGTAGGCTTCACAAGCGGCGGCGTAAGGTTCAGCCGCGAATACATCACCACCCATCCCGACGACGTTCTTGCAATGCGCTTCAAGGCCGACCGCCCCGGCATGATAAGCCTCACCGTGGGCTTCGACCTGCTCCGCGAAGCCGTGGTCAAGGCTTCTTCCGACGGGCTGCGGCTTGCCGGCAAGGTGAAGTTCCACATGCACGGCGAGGGCGGAGTTAGCTTCTGCGGCGGCGTAAGGCTTCTGCCGCAGGGTGGCAAGGTCACCGTAGGCGACAGCACTGTGACTATTGCCGGAGCCGACGAGCTGACAATACTCGTAGACGTGCGCACCGATTATAATAATAAGGACTACGCCCGGCTCTGCCAGGACAACCTCGACCGGGCAGCGGCCAAGGGCTTCGACGCTCTCAAGGCGGCCCACATAGCCGACCACGCGGCCCTCTTCAGCCGTATGGACATATCTCTCGGCCACGCCACGGGCAGCGACCTTCCCACAGACACGCGTCTCTACCTGGCCAAGGCCGGAGCCGCCGACCCCGGGCTTGACGCCCTCTTCTTCCAGTATGGCCGCTACATGCTCATCGCCTCGTCTCGACCCAACGGCACGCCGCTCTGCGCCAACCTTCAGGGAATATGGAACGACAACGGCGCGTGCAACATGCCGTGGACGTGCGATTACCATCTTGACATAAACATACCGCAGAACTACTGGTCGGCCAACCGTGTGAACCTGGCCGAGTGCCATGTTCCGCTGTTCAATTATATCGCCTTCCTGGCTGACAAAGGTGCCGAGACCGCGCGCAAGGTTTACGGCTGCGGCGGATGGGTGGCCCACACCGTGTGCAACGCCTGGGGCTACACGTCTCCTGGATGGAGCACCGGCTGGGGACTCAACGTCACAGGCGGAGCGTGGATAGCAACCCACCTATGGAGCCACTATCTGTATACACAGGACAAGAAGTGGCTCGCCGAGACCGGATATCCCCTGCTGAAGAAGACCGCCGAGTTCTTCATCGACTACATGGTTGAAGACCCTCGCACCGGTTATCTGGTCACCGGCCCAAGCGTTTCGCCTGAAAACGGATACGTAACGAAGGACGGCAAGTACATGGGTGTGGCCATGATGCCCACCATCGACCGTGCCATCGTACACGACATTTACGCCGCATGCATAGAGTCTTCCAAGATTCTGGGTGTTGACAAGAGCCTGCGCAAGCGTCTTGAGAAAGACATCAAGCGTCTGCCCCCGTTGCAGATAGGCAGCGACGGACAAGTGCAGGAGTGGCTCGACGACGTTCGCCGCAGCGATCCATCGCACCGCCACTCGTCACATCTGTTGTCGCTCTTCCCCCTTGGCCAGATGTCTTACACAAAGAGTCCGGAGCTTATGGCCGCGGCAAGGAAAGGTTTGGAGATGCAGACTGCGTCTGCCAACTGGGAGGACACCGAGTGGAGCACGGCCAACATGCTCTGTTTCTATGCGCGGCTGAAGGATGCCGACGCGTCTTACGGCTGGCTGCAAAACCTCTTCAAGCGGTTTACCCGTGAGAACCTCATGACCGTTTCGCCAGCCGGTATAGCCGGTGCGGAGTATGACATATTCAGCTTCGACGCCACTGAGGCCAGCGTTGCCGGCATGTGCGAGATGCTGCTCCAGAGCTATGACGGCTTCCTCGACTTCCTGCCCGCGCTCCCTGCCCAGTGGGCCGACGGCTCAGTGAAGGGCTTGTGCGCCGAGGGCGGACTGGTGGTTGACATGACTTGGCGCGGCGGCAAGATGCAGACAGCGCGCATAACGGCAACGGCCGACTGCACGTTCAGCGTGAAAGGCATCGACGGAAAGATAAAGCTGAAAAAAGGCGAGACCAAGGATTTAAAGTTTTAAGATGATTCATAAATAAGTTAGGTGGGACAGATTTGCGGATGTGCGTTCGCGCATGTCCGCATCAGTCCTTTGAGACTTGGCTTTTCCATGGCGCGAGTAGATGTGCTGTCGCGTGTCTTGAGGCGTGTTTTTTATCCCAAATCGGTTGTCTGCCGATTCCTGTTATTTTGGCGAATGTTTTATGAATGTGGCACAAGAGAGACATTTACGACATGCGCCGATAGCAGGTGGAACATTATAAGAAATAGTAAACAACTTCATCATTTTTAGGTTTTAGATAATCAATAAGGTTTTTCAGGATGATGCCGGAGGCGGTCTTTTGTACTGCGAATGACCGCCTCCGGGTGTTTTGTCCAATGCCTTTCGCAGATTTGATACCCACTTTTCTTCGATAATAAATCAGTCTTTCACAAACTATTAATCTGTCATCAGTGCCGCATCTGTTAAATTCCCTCATTTTCGTCAGTAATGTTACAAATCATGCATAAAAGTCTGTTTTTCGGCGTTTTTGGGTCATTATTTCTAATTTGTGCCCAATTTGCAACATTTTTAAACGCCCTTTTGCGATAATTTTGCAGGTGAATAATTGACAAAACGGCCTGTTGCTGCATGCGGAACAGACGGCCTTGATGCTTTTGGCATTGATGTTATTAACATAAAATAATAACCCTATAAACGCAAGAAATCATGAAAACATGAATTTAAACCTTAACACTTGACATTTGAAAAAATGAACCGCAGTGAAAGAAACACACTGCCTTAAACCAATGAAAACAACCTAATCAATCATTCAAAAAACATGAAAAGGAAACTGCTAAGTATGTTAGTCCTGATGATGTTCGGCGTGCAGGCAATGTTTGCACAGTCTGACGTGACGGGACAAGTGGTGGACGAGAATTCGGAGCCACTCATTGGCGCGTCCGTTCAGATTAAGGGCACGCAAGTTGGAGCGCCTACAGACCTCGACGGTAACTTCAAGTTCAAGGCTGAGGTAGGACAGACGCTCGTCGTATCTTATCTCGGATATGAGACAAAAGAGGTCAAGGTGCCAGAGTCTCGCAAGCTGCGCATCATCATGGAAAGCGATGCCAACCAGCTCGACGGTGTCGTTGTGGTAGGTGTCTTGATGAAGAAGAGCGACCTTACCGGCTCTGTTTCTCACGTTGACGGCGAAGTCTTGACCGAAAAACCGGTGACAAACATCAACGAAGCCTTGCAGGGACGTGTGGCCGGACTTAATATCACAAGAGGTATCAGCCCGAGTGACGACTCTTCAATCAAGGTGCGTGGTACCAACACCATCAACTCCGGCTCAACTCCTATCTATGTTGTCGACGGTCTCGTAATGGACAACCAGTTCGGTTTCTACAACTCAATCAACGTAAACGATGTTGAGTCTATCGAGGTGTTGAAGGACGCTTCAGCCACGGCTCTTTACGGTTCACGCGGTGCCAACGGTGTGATCGTCATCACAACTAAGAAAGGTAAGAAGGGCGAAGGCAAGGTCAGCTATGACGGATGGGTGACATTCTCCACTATGGGACACCGCCCGGAGACTATGAATGCTCAAGACTTGTTCGAGCTGCGCGCCGAGGCCTACGCCAACGGATACGCTTACAACAACCCTAACGCTACCGATGCAGAGAAGCAGGCTTACTGGGACGATGTGATAATGGGCTCAAACACAGTGTTCTCTGACGAGGAGTTCGCAGGCTATCGCAGCGGAAAGAGCTATGACTGGCTCGACCAGGTAGTTAAGACCGGCATCCAGCATAACCACAGCGTAAGTTTCTCTAAAGGCTCTGACAATTCAAATGTTTATATAAGCCTCGGTTATACGGGACTTGACGGAGCTCTCGAAGGAACCGAGCAGGACAAATATTACGGACGTGTCAATGCCGAGGCTAACATCAAGCCATGGTTAAAGGTGGGTACAAACACATCTTATACATACGTAAAAGACAAGATGACAGACAGCTCGGTCTTCAATATTGCCCAGTCGATAGGTAACCCGTTGATTGACTATGCTCCTTATAAGGATGACGCGACGCGCCACAATGCGGAATACCTGACTACTTATTACCGTGTACACTCAGGTGAGACGAACAACAACTTCAACCCCTTCAACTCGTTGGATATACAGACAGACCGTGAGCGTTACGCCTTTACGACCTCAAACTATATCAACATCAACCCGATAAAGGGGCTCAACATCCGTTCTACTCTTGCCCTTAACCGCACAGAGCAGACATGGAACCAGTTTGTACCTACGGGCATCCAGCAGTCAATCCGTTATTACGGAGGCTTCAACTATGCCACCCAGCAGCGCTTCAGCAACACTCAGTGGCAGTGGGACAACACCGTAAGTTATGACACTCAGATTGCAGAGAAGCACAATCTTAACGCTTTCTTCGGTACTTCAGCCTCACGTTATTCGTACAAGGTGCTCAAAGCCGGAGGTAAGAATTTCCCTGGCAACGAGCTTGGATACAACGTTTTGCAGTCTTCTGCAGACCGTGAGACACGCGAAATAGAGTCTGACTGGCAGACAAGTTCGCTGATGTCATACGTGGGACGTATCAACTATAACTACGATTACCGCTATTTCTTCACGTTCACAGGCCGTTATGACGGTTCTTCAAAGTTCGCCAAGGGACACCGTTGGGGCTTCATGCCTTCATTCTCTGTGGCATGGGATATGACTAACGAGGAGTTCTTCCCGCGCAATTCGTTCCTTTCACGCTTGAAGATACGCGCCGGTTATGGAGTTGTTGGTAACCAGAACATCAGTAACTACATGTATGCCACTCTCTACACGCCGCAGCAGAGCAACGGCGAGGCATTCTACGGAACTGACGGACGCCGCGGAACACCGGCTCTGACATGGGAGAAGCAGAAGCAGACCAACATCGGTCTTGACCTCGGTTTCTTCGACAACAGGCTGTATATGTCGATGGACTTGTTCTTCATAACGAACTCAAACCTTCTCATGAGCCACTCTCTGCCCACAACTTCAGGTTATACTTCAACGACAGAGAATATCGGAGAGCTGGAGAACAAGGGCTTCGAGCTTACCATCGGTGCCACTCCGATACGCACGAAAGACTTTGAATGGAACATCAACGCCAACCTCTCGCTCGACCGCAACAAGGTCACCAAGCTTTACGGAGGCGTGGATTACATCCTGAACGGTCTTGAGCGTACAGGCAACATCTTCATTGGCGAGTCACTGAGCAACATCTACACTTACAAGGCTGGCGGCATTGCAAACGAGGACAACCGCGAGTTGTGGGAGAACATTGACTTCAACGGACGCACCGTAGGTCTTGGCGACCTCTTCGTTCTTGACATCAGCGGCCCCGACGGCAAGCCCGACGGCGTGGTAGACTCCAACGACCGTTATATTTACGGTAACCAAGACCCGAAGTTCTATGGAGGTTTCTCTACCGACTTCAGCTGGAAGGGACTTACACTTAACGCCATCTTCAACTACTCAGTGGGCGGACACCGCATCAGCTCTTATTACGAGGGCCTTATCAGTTCTTACGGTGAAAGCATGGCTTCGCCTGATTTGCTCGACCGTTGGACTCCGGAGAACACTGACGCTTACCTGCCGCGCGTGATGGCCGGAACGTCTGGATACACCAAGTTCCAGGCCGGTGAGACTGACCGCTACATCCAGAATTCTTCTTACTTGCGTCTTGCCACACTCTCTTTGGCTTATAATCTGCCGAAGAACTGGATCAGCCGCATGCATCTGGAATCGCTGCGTGTGTACTTCTCTGCAAACAACTTGTTCACTCTGACAGATTATAAAGGCTACGACCCGGAAGTCGGCGACGGCAGTTACCCGACCACAAGGTCTTACACCATCGGCCTCAACTTCAGCTTCTAATAGTTTAATAACAAGGAACATTCTAAAAATTGAATAGCGATGAAACTTAAAAATAAATTCATGGCACTGGGACTCTCTGTCCTTTCTGTCATGGCAGTGTCATCATGCTCCGACTTTCTTGACGAGGGACCGAAGACGGCTCTTACCGAGGAGGAGATTTATTCAGACACCACCAATATAGAGTCTAACCTTACGAAACTGTACACAAACTGGAAGCAGTTGTTCAAAGACCGTTATCTTTGGGAATGCATGGTCGGCACGGACGAAATACAGTCAGGCGCTTATCAGGCTCTTAAGGAGGGCAACGGACTGCGCGGCGCACTCGACATGTACAATGCGTTGCTTACTTCTGAACTTTCGTATGTAGAGGAACAGTGGACTATGCGCTGGCCTTCGATAGGCGAGGCTGCAAAGGTGATTAACGCCATCGGCGGCGGCGACCTTGACGGCGACACCCATTTGGGCAATCTTTTCGGTGAGGCAAGCTTCATTCGTGGTTGTCTTACCATGGAAGCGGCCATGCTTTGGGGCGAGGTTCCAATCATTGACATTGCCCGCACAAGCGAGCTTGGCTACGCACGCCAGCCTCTTAAGGACGTTTGGACATTCATAATCAACGATCTTGAGAACGCCGCCAAGTATTGCCCGGCTACTAACGCCTATCAGCGTGCCACTCTTTATGCCGCAAACATGATGTTGGGCTATGCCTACATGTCTGCTCCCGAGGAGACTGGTTTGCGTGACTTCAACAAGGCTGCCGACGCATTGGAGATTGTGGTGAACGGCCCGTTCGAGCTTGTGCCTTACTATGATCTGTGGGATTTCAACATAACCAACTCTGCAGAGTCAATCTTCGAGTGGCAGTTCAATCCCTATACTGACCAGAATCAGGTGCAGTTCCAGATCGGTTCGCGTGCCGTCGCAGCTCTTCCTGAGGCCGACCACATCTACTTTGCCGGCTATGACCACGCAGTTCCTTCTGCCTGGGCATACAGCGACATTGCCGATGGAGGCATCTGGGAAGACGGCGACGTGCGCAAGGAGGAGTCAATGCGTTACGACTTCACTTACAACGGACAGGTTCCCAATCTTGAGAGCATATCATGGGAGCAGCTGGGTGACGACCACGACGAATTGCTGCCGCACATTAAGAAGTATGAGGACTACCGCACAGACGAATACTCTGGCTACGGAATCAACAACATGTGGTACTCAGGCAAGAACATGCCTTACATGCGTCTGGCCAACGCCATACTGCTTTACGCCGAGTGTCTGAACGAGATTGGCCGCACGGCGGAGGCTGTAAGGCAGGTCAACATCGTGCGCAACCGCGCATGGGACTTCTCTTTGCCGGCAGACAAGGCATGGAGCGAGGGAATGAGCCAGAGCCAGTTCCGCGAGGAGATAATGACCGAGCGTGTGCGTGAGCTCTTCGGCGAGCGTTGGCGCAAGTTCGACCTGATACGTACCAACAAGTTCCTCGAGCTTGTGAAGGAGCGCAACAAGTGGGCTAAACGTTCAGGCACGATACAGCAGTACAACATCGTTTGGCCTATACCTCTGACTGAAATCAACCAGAACGAGGACATCTCTGAGGAAGACCAGAACGAGGGCTACAGGTAGTCAGTAATTGCCTGAAATGTGAAAGACGGCCTTTCGCCGTGCAAAAGGCCGTCTTTCGCATTATAAAAGGCCGTCTTTTGGCCTCTAAAAGGCGGCCTTTTGCAAAACACTGTGTTGCAGCAACTTATAAAGAAAGCTGCATGACGGTTGCCAACCATGTCGCTGACTTGCAGAAATACAAGTTTTCATAGATTATAGTGTTTGGTTTTTACATGTATTTTTGAGTTGGTGTCGAGGCGGAAAGTACGCCGGTTTCATGCCAAAGGGTCATGGAATGCCGCACGTGCGGTCCGCCTCGATTTGCTTTCTCTTCTATGAATGACAAAATTTTAATACGTTTTATGACAATAAGAAAACTCCTGGCTTCGGCCGCAATGATGGCATGCCCCTTGCTCGTTTCAGCCCAGTATGACATCAACGACGGCCGGTGGCAGATAACATTCGACCAGTCCTCAAAAACGCTGACTTACACTCAAGACGGTGTCGCGCTGATAAAGAAAGCCTATGTGGCTGTGCACAATCCGGACGAGCAGCAGCTCAAGTCGACCGATTACACTGACGTGACGCTCACCGAGGAGGCTGTCAACGACGAGTTCGGCGCAGGAACGAAGTACACCTATACCTACTCAGGACTGGCAGGCAAGGACAACATCGAGCAGTCGATATACATCTACCCCGACAGGGGATACATCTTGGTGGACGCTACGCTCGTGGCCAACGGCGCGACAACCAAGACAAATTACATCGCTCCGATAGTTTCCGACCTGTCTTCGACCACATTTTTGCCTTCAGGCGGACGGAACTACATCTACATAATGCCGCACGACAACGACAACTGGGTGAGCTACAACGCACAGCAGTGGAGCACCGGCCAGCCAGCAACATCGTGTGAAGTGTCTGCGGCCTACGACGTGACGAGCCGCAACGGACTTGTGGTTGGTTCGATAGAACACGACAATTGGAAGAGCGGTGTTACCATAACTCCCAATGGCAGCAACCGCATGCGCAAGATAGAGGTGGCGGCCGGCGTGGTCAATACGATGACCAATGATGTAAATCAGGAATACCCCGAACGTCCGTCGCTTTACAAGCACGGCTCAATCTCAGGCAAGCGTGTCAGCTCTCCGCGCTATTTCCTCGGTTTCTACGATGACTGGCGCACTGGTCTTGAAGACCTGGGTGATGCCACGGCAACGCTTTCGCCCAAGCTACCTTGGGACAAGGGTACTATCTTCGCATGGCAGAGCTGGGGCGGAATGGCTCAGTATGTGAACTATGCCGGTGCCGTCAATGTAGTCGATTTCTTCAAGCAGGAGATGGAACCGGCAGGCTTTCACAATGAGAACGGGGTATCTTACATGATACTCGACTCTTATTGGGACAACCTCTCGGAAGATGAGCTAAAGCGTTTTGTAAGCAAGTGCAACGCAAATGGCCAGATACCGGGTATTTACTTCTCGCCGTTCTCCTGCTGGTATGGTGAAGAGGATGCTGAGAAATACAACCCGTCAGACAAATATAGCGGCGGATGGCAAGGCGAATACACGTTTGCCGACATGTCGCTGAGGGCGAACGGCAAGTTGCGCAAGATTGCTTCGATAGCCCTTGACCCCACTCATCCGGGTACGATAGAGTACATACGTCGCAAGTTTGAACTGTTCAAGGCCTGGGGCTTTAAGTATATCAAGCTCGACTTCCTCAACAATGGCACGCTAGAGGCCGACAGCTATTATGACAAGAACGTTACCACCGGCATGCAGGCCTATACTTACGGCATGAAGAAGATTCTTGAATTTGCCGACGGAATGTTTGTCGACCTTTCCATTGCGCCGGTATTTCCGGCCATGGGCCATGCCCGCCGCATGACTTGTGACTGTTGGGGCGAGCTGGACAACAGCATGTATTGCCTCAACGGTTTGGAAATGGCATGGTGGCTCGACCGCGTTTACCAGTACAACGACCCCGACCATCTTGTCCTCTCACGTGCAAAGACCGACGGCGAAGCCCGCATACGTTATACCTGTGGTGCTATGACAGGTACTGTATTGCTTGGAGACAATTATTCTCTTGAAGGCTCTTATCTTGGCAATCAGGCTGAGCGTGACCTTGCGATGCGCATTGCCACCAATGCAGACATCAACGCCGTTGCTCACTTGGGCCGTTCGTTCCGCCCGGTTGAAGGTGGGCTGCTGTATAGTTCCAACCGATATGGCAAGGTATTCCGGGTAGACAACGAGTTTGTTCTTGACACTGACGACGCTCTTTACTATGCAGTGCTCAACTATGACAAGGAAGCCGACTTCACCAAGACGGCCGACTTCAGCCGCATTGGCATCGACCCAGGCAACGTGAAGAGCATCAAGGAGTTGTGGACAGGTGCCGAAGTGCAGGTTAACGGCAATGGGTTTGACGTTACGGTGCCCAAGTGCGACGTGTGCATGTACCGCATAGAGAAAGGCACTTCTGGCATAAACTCCGTCACCGGCGGTGCCGACGACACGGGCATAAGCATAGCTTACGGCAACGGAAGCATAGCCGTGAAGGCTGCGGAGGCCATTGCCTCGGTGCAGGTTTACGACATGCAGGGAATGCTGTTGGGGCAGTTCGCCTTCGAGAAGGGTGTAAACGAGGCCACCGTCAGCATGGGGTTCGCCCCAGGAATTTACGTTGCCAAGGTGTGCCTGGAGTCGGGACGCTCTGCAACGAAGAAAGTAGTAATAGGAAAATAGACAACATTTAGCTAAAAATCACATTAACCATGGAACTTAGAAATTTACTGGCTATGGCGGCTTTAGTGGCGTGTCCCGCCATGATGTCGGCCCAGCACGACATTAAGGACGGTGCTTGGCAGATAAAGTTTGACGAGAACTCCAAGACGCTTACATACACTCAGAACGGCGTTGACTTGGTGCGCAACGCTTACGTGGCGGTTCACAATCCGGCTGAGACACAGCTCTTGTCCAAGAACTATCCTAATGTGAAACTTGACAAGAAGGCTGTAAACGACGAGTTTGGCGCTGGTACAAAGTACACCTACACCTATTCAGGCCTTCAAAACAAGGACAACATCGAGCAGTCCATATACATCTACCCTGACAAGGGGTACATGCTGGTTGACGCGGTGCTCGTTGCAAACGGCGAGACTACCAAGACTAACTACATCGCTCCGATAGTCTCTGACAACTCGTCGACCACCTTCCTGCCCGCCGTTGGGCAGAACTACATCTACCGCATGCCGCACGACAACGACAACTGGGTAAGCTACAACGCGCAGAGTTGGACGGAAGGGCGCAGCGTTGAGTCGTGTGAAGTGTCGGTGGCTTATGACGTTATGAGCCGCAAGGGACTTGTAGTTGGCTCGATAGAGCACGACAATTGGAAGAGCGGTGTGGCCATTACACCAAGCAGCAGCAACAGCCTGAGCAAGATAACTGTGGCCGCCGGTGTGGTGAACGAGCTTACCAACGACATCAACAAGGAATTTCCTGACCGTCCGTCGCTTTACAAGCACGGCTCAATCTCAGGCAAGCGTGTCAGCTCGCCGCGCTTCTTCTTCGGCTTCTACAACGACTGGCGCAACGGTCTTGAGGACCTCGGTGACGCAACTGCGGCGCTTGAGCCGAAGCTGCCTTGGGACGGCGGCACGATATTTGCATGGCAGAGCTGGGGCGGAATGGCGTTCGGAGTGAACTACACAGGAGTCATCGATGTGTGCAATTTCTTCAAGAACGACCTTGTAAAGGCCAATTTCCACAATGAGAACGGCACATGTTACATGGTGCTTGATTCCGGATGGAACCTCCTCTCGGAAAAAGAACTGAAGAAGTTTGTGAAGTATTGCAAGGACAACGGCCTGCATCCGGGCGTTTACTTCACTCCGTTCTCTTATTGGGGAAATGAGGAGAACGCAAAGAAACAGAAGGTTACGGGTGCAGAGCAGTACACTTTCGCCGACCTGGCGATAACCGCAAACGGCAAGATGCGCCGCATCGCGTCAATCGCCCTTGACCCTACACACCCGGGAACGCTGGCTTACAACAAGCAGCAGTTTGACAAGTTCAAGAAGTGGGGATTCGAGTATGTGAAGCTCGACTTCATCAACAACGGCACGCTTGAGGCCGACAAGTTCTATGCTCCTGGCATAACTACCGGTGTGCAGGCCTACAACTACGGCATGAACGAGATAATAAAGATGCTCGACGGCATGTTCATCGACCTCTCGATAGCCCCCGTGTTCCCCGCCAAAGGCCATGCGCGCCGCATCTCTTGCGACTGCTGGGGCGAGCTGGACAACAGCATGTATTGCCTTAACAGCGTTGAAATGTCATGGTGGCTCGACCGCGTTTATCAGTACAACGACCCCGACCACCTTGTCCTCTCACGTGCAAAGACTGACGGCGAGGCACGCATCCGTTATACCTGTGGTGCCATGACAGGTACAGTCTTGCTGGGTGACAACTATGCTACTGTTGGCGATACGATTGCCAATCCGGAAGCGGAGCGTGCCTTGGCGATGCGCGTAGCCACTAATGCCGACATCAATGCGGTGGCTCACATAGGGCGTTCGTTCCGTCCTGTAGACGGCGGACTCGCTTACGATTCCAACAGATATGGCAAGGCTTTCCGTGTGGACAATGAGTTTGTACTTGACACTGACGATGCGGTTTACTACGCCGTGTTCAATTATGATCAGTCTTCTGACTTTATGAAAACGGCCGCCTTCAGCCGCATAGGCATAGATGCAGCCAAGGTGAAGAGCATCAAGGAACTTTGGACAGGTGCTAACGTGAAAGTGACAAACTGGGGCTTTGACGTCTCAATACCCAAGTGTGACGTGCGGATGTACCGCATAGAGAAAGCGCTTTAGGCATGACGGCTGTCACGCTTGACAGTGATGCCGGCGGATACTAATACAAGCTACGGCATCGGGAGCCTTTCTAAGAAGACTCCTGAAGCCGTAGCTTCATTAACCCTAAACCCGACTGCTGTACAGACATGTGGAATGCCGGCGGGTCTGACGCAGCGATACTGAAACAAAATTCTTTATTGGCCATGATGAGATTACACATATTATCGTTTGTCTTTTTAGTCCTTTCACCGTTTGGCATGCATTATTCTTCACCATGCAATGCCGCGGCATGCGGCGACACCAAGACCGACCTGAGATGGGGAGACTTGGGAGACGGCACGTATGCCAATCCCGTATTAAACGGCGATTACTCTGATCCAGACGTTATCCGTGTTGGGGCGAAATATTACATGACGTGTTCCGAATTCCATTTCATGGGCATGCCGGTGCTTGAGTCTGATGATATGATAAACTGGAAAATCATCGGACGCGTATTCAGCCGTATCAACCTGGACGGCTATTCAAGCATGGCTAAATACGGAAACGGCACATGGGCGCCTGCGTTGCGATATCATGACGGCAGGTTCTGGATATATGTCTGCACCCCGAACGAGGGGTTGTTCATGTCAATGGCTACAGACCCGGCCGGCCCGTGGACGCCTTTGCACTGCGTGAAGAGCGTGGCCGGATGGGAGGACCCCTGCCCGTTGTGGGACGATGACGGCCAGGCGTACTTGGGGCGGAGCCAACTTGGAGGAGGCCCGATCATTATCCATCGGATGAGTGCTGACGGACGCACGCTGCTTGATGACGGGCGGACGGTGTATGAAGGCCCGGTGGCCGAGGGAACAAAACTTTTCAAGAAAGACGGATACTATTATCTGAGCATACCTGAGGGTGGCGTGAGCACCGGATGGCAGACGGTGATGCGCTCAAAGAGCATTTACGGACCTTATGCCGAGAAGAAAAGGGTGCTTGAGCAAGGCTCTACCAATGTCAACGGACCCCATCAAGGTGCGCTCGTTGACACTTCGGACGGTCAATGGTGGTTCTATCATTTCCAGTCGACAGAGCCTCAGGGCCGAGTCGTCCATCTGCAACCGGTGGCATGGAAAGACGGTTTCCCGGAAATAGGGGAGGACTATGACGGCAACGGTGTGGGCGAGCCCGTAAAGGTTTGCGCCAAGCCTGCCACAGGTGTGGCCGCAGCCGTAAGTGCCCCACAGGCTTCCGATGATTTTGACAAGCCTGAACTTGGACTGCAATGGCAGTTCAATCATAATCCGCATGACGGTTATTGGTCGCTTTCCGAACGTGAAGGCTGGCTTACGATAAAGCCGCGTCATGCCTTGAAACTGCGCGACGCGGTCAACCATCTGACGCAAAAGACAATGGGCTATCGCGGTGTGGCTACGGTGAAGATTGATTTTTCAAGACTCGACGACGGCGGCCGCGTTGGCATAGGCTGCATAGGCCGTAAGCATGTGGGCGGCGGAGTGGCCGTCGCGATGCGCGGCGGCGAACGTGTGGCTGAGCTTTACATGGAGGCAGACGGGGCGGTTGAAACATTCGGAGATGTGCCGTCGACGACAGGCGGAATCATATACATCCGTCTGGAGATAGACGCGGTGAATAATATTCACCGTTACCTGTATAGCTTTGACAATAAGGCGTTCAAGCCTTTAGGTGAAACATTCGCTTCAGGCTCGGTCGACTGGAAGGGCAGCAGAATCGGTATTTACGCATATACAACGGCTGAAGACGGCGGAAGTGCCTGTTTCGACGAGTTTGCTTACCTGTTTGACGGTCCCGGCGGACTGGCTTCAAGTGAGTGATTTGTGGACGGATGCATAATATATTGATAATCAACGCGTTATAAAAAGCGGTTTTTTACGGTGTGAAAGGCCGTCAATCGGCGCGTGAAAGACGGCCTTTCGCATGGCAAAAGACGGCCTTTTGCAAACAAGGAACGGCATGGCGTTTTTGTTATACATAAAATTAAGAATTTATATGAAGTCAAGACAGATTGTTAAGATTGCCGTATCGGCAGTGTTGTTATTGCTGGCAGTGCCTGTGGGTGGCAGGGACATATATTCGTTCCGGCATGTGGACTACAACGTGGGACTGTCTTCAAGCAACGTGAAGTGTATCACTGAGGACAGCTATGGTTTCATGTGGCTTGGCACGAAGAACGGCCTTCATCGCTTTGACGGCATAGACACTCACAGGCTGAACTGTTTTGACTATGAGAAACATCGGGGCAACAACAACATCGGAGCCTTGTATGAGGACGAGAATAAGAAGCTGTGGGTGGGCACAGACCGTGGAGTCTACCTTTATGACCCGATAGCCGACAGCTTCAGTTTTATGGATGCAAAAGACCAGAAGACCGGCCTGAAAGCAAGCAATTGGGTACAGTCCATAGCCAGTGACGGCAAAGGCAACGTCTGGGTATTGCTGCCAAACCAGGGCATGTTCCGCTACCATGGCGACAAGGTGGAGTTTTACCGCGTGATTTCGCCGAAGGCGAATCTCAAGGACACCCACATCGCCAACATGTGTGTCGACCGTAAGGGCAATGTATGGCTGGCTACAACAGGTGTAGGGCTGTATAAGTTCAATAAGGCGGGCAACCGTTTTGACAAGATTGTGTCAGCCGACGGAGAGACATTGGATGGCACGATGTTCATCACCGTGGCCGAGGATACCGACGGAACCATTGTGTTCGCTTCTTCAAACGGATATCTTTTGCGGTACAACCCGGTACAAAATAAATTCTCAAGAATACATTTCGAGCAAGAGGGACACCTCTATTTGCGCTGCCTTGTTTGCTTTGACAATGAGATATGGATAGGTTCGCAAGACGGACTCTACATAGTCGACAAGATTGACGGACACACGTCAGTGTTGCGTAGGAATCCGCTTAATCCGTTCAGCCTGTCTGACAACATAATATATTATATTTACAAGACCCATAGCGGAGACGCATGGGTGGGCACCACATACGGCGGAGCCGACTACGCGTTGCGCGACAAGTTCGGCTTCGAGGTGTTCGGCTCATGGTCGGGACTGGGCGGACGCATTGTCTCAGGACTGGCTCAAGGCCCGGACAAGAGAATATGGATAGGAACTGAAGACAAGGGACTTTTCACGTTCAACACCTCTACCGGCATCATCTCGCCTGTGGCCGGGATTCCGTCACAATGTAAGTCTTCGTTGTTCCTGAAAAACTTTAACGGCAGCGTGTTCGCCGGTTTTGTGCGTGGCGGACTGATCAAGATTGACGCTGGCGGCTCAATGTCGAATGTGCTCGACATATCAGAGGCCGACAACAGCGTGTATTCTTATCTTAAGGACAGCCGGGGCAACGAGTGGGTTGGCCTTGGCTATGCCCTCTACCGGCGCGACGCGGACAAAAAGGAATTTGTGCATATAAGCGAGACCGGCTTCTGCTGGATATTCTACATGCTTGAGGCTCGTGACGGCACGGTGTGGCTTGCCACCATGGGCAATGGCGTGTGGAAGTACACTCCGTCTACGGGAACGTTTAAAAGTTATTCAACGACAAAACCGGTTGACAGCGGTCTGCGTTCAGACAATATCAGTTCGATAATGGAAGACAGCCATGGCCGGATATGGTTGTCGACAGACAGGGGCGGCATAAGTTGTTATGACAAGGTGGAAGACCGTTTTACGTCGTTCGGCGTGGAAGAAGGACTTCCGGACGACGTGGCTTACAGCATGCTTGAGGACGATGGAGGGAATCTGTGGTTTGGCACGAACAAGGGTCTTGTAAGGTTTGACCCTAAAACTGAGACGGCGCGCGTTTTTACAACGAAAGACGGACTCCCTGGCAATCAGTTCAGCTACAATTCGGCTTTGCGCGGTGCTGACGGCCGCTTCTATTTCGGCGGAGTAGGCGGCGTTACGGCGTTCAATCCGGCAATGGAAGACAGCGGAATGACATCCATGGAAGTGTGGTTCACGCGTCTGAGAGTGTTTGACCGCGAGGTAACTGTTTATACAGAAGACTCGCCTCTGCGGCGCAACATCATGTTCTCAGACCGCCTGGAATTGCCTTATGACATGGCAACGTTCTCGCTGGACGTTGTTGCGCCTTACTTTGGTGCGGCCGGCGGCGGAGAGTATAGTTACAGGCTGCACCCCGGTAGCGGAGAGTGGGTGCGCATGGCCGATAACCGCATATCGTTTGCAAACCTCTCTCCCGGCAGGTACAAACTCAGCGTAAGGGTTGAAAACAACGGCCGCGCGGCCGAGAGGTCTATCTCGATCGTGATAACACCGCCTTGGTGGAGCTCTGTCTGGGCCTACGCCGTATATTTGGCTTTGGCGGCTATGGCCGTGTGGGGATGGTTCGTTTGGTATCGCGGACATAAAGAGAAGCAGCTGCGTGAGCGGCAAAGGCTTTTCGAAGTGAGCAAGGAGAAGGAACTTTATCAGAACAAGGTGAACTTCTTTACGGAAGTCGCACATGAGATACGCACGCCGCTTTCTCTGATATCCGCTCCATTGGAGGCGGTTGAGGAGGCCGGAATAAAGAACAAGAGAGCGTTGCATTATCTTGAGGTGATACGCCAGAATACCAAGCGTTTGCTTAATCTCACGGGACAATTGCTTGATTTCCAGAAGCTTGGTGCCAACCGGCTGACATTGAGGAATGAAAACGTCGATATCCGTGCGCTGATCAACGAAACGCTTTACAGGTTTGAACCTGCCTTCACTTTGAAAGGGAAAGTTCTTGAGAAAAGCATCGGTGAAGGCCGGATGATAGCTTCGACTGACAAGGAAGCGGTGACAAAGATCGTAAGCAACCTGCTCAACAATGCCTTGAAATACGCCCGCCACTTGACGAAAGTAACCCTTTCTTCAAAAGACGGATTCTTTATTATAAAAGTAACGAGTGACGGCGAGAAGATTTCTGGCGGTGAGCGTAAGCGGATATTTGAGCCATTCTATCAGGCGGACGGACATGATAATGGAGAAAACGGTGTAGGCATGGGATTGCCGCTGTCATCGTCGCTGGCTTCACTTTTAGGCGGCAGTCTTACTCTTGACGATGACGACACGCAGGTCAACACATTCACGGCCGCCATTCCGCTGAATGAGGATGGTATCAGGAAGAACAACGAGCAGATGGTTGACACTCCGGATTATGTGTTGGAGGATGATTCAAATCAGTCAAAGGAACGCGCTGAAGGTTACACCGTGCTTATTGTTGAGGACAACGACAGCATGCGTGAGTTTCTGGCGGAGCAAGCAAACATGTCTTTTGCCATAGAGACCGCATGCAATGGCCGTGAGGCTCTGGCACGTTTGGCGGAAACTCATATTGATTTGATAGTCACGGACATAATGATGCCTGAAATGGACGGATTTGAATTGTGCAGGACGGTGAAGGCTGACATAAACATGTCTCATATTCCTATAATATTCATCACTGCTAAAAACGACCTTGAAAGTAAGCTCAAAGGTTTGCAGTTGGGCGCTGAGGCATACATAGAAAAGCCTTTCTCTATAAAGTATTTCCGTCAGCTGATATCCTCTTTGCTGGATAACAGGCGGCGTGAACGTGAGTCATTCTCGAAAAAGCCGTTCTTCAATGTTGACAATATGCGTATGACCAAGGCTGACGAGGATTTCATGAACAAGGTGATGAAAATCATAGAAGACAACATTGGTGAGGATGATTTCAATGTGGAATCAATGGCAGACATACTTTGCATGAGCCATTCAAGCCTGTTGAGGAAAATCCGTTCAGTGTTCAACATGTCGCCGGTAGAGCTTATACGCACCGTCAAGCTTAAGAAGGCGGCAGAGCTGATACAGGAAGGCAAGTATTTGATAGGTGACATCTGCTATATGGTGGGCATCGCTTCTCCTTCGTATTTCAGCAAATTGTTTTTCAAGCAATTCGGCATCAGTCCTAAAGATTTTGAGAAGCAATGTAGGGAAAAGAAGTCTTGAAATGTTGAAATTCAGAGCAAAGGTGTCATATTGGGGTAAAAATTTTATTTTTTGAAGATTTCATATATGAAATTAGAGATTATTGTAAAGTAATTTTGCGGTGGATAAACATGTCGGAATTGGTTTCCCGATAGATGCGGATGCAAGTTTCTGACATGTCGGTTCGTAAGCGAATATTAAAATAAACCCAAACAAATGAATAAAAATATTCTTAGATTTTCATTGGCGTTGGCTGTTGTGGCATTGTCATTTGGTGTTGAAGCAAAAGTCAGGCTGCCACATTTTGTGACAGACAGTATGGTTGTACAGCAACAGAGCAGGTGGCAGGTTGCAGGACATGCCGACGGTAAGGAAGTGAAAGTTAAATCTTCGTGGGACGGTAAGATGTCAGTCGTGCCGGTTGGAGAGGATGGCGCTTTTTCGGTAGAGTTGCATGTTCCTGAAGCCGGCGGACCATATACTTTGACTTTTGATGACGGCCACGAGACCGTTTTGCACGACATTTATTCAGGCGAAGTGTGGCTATGTTCTGGCCAATCCAATATGGAGATGCCTGTAGGCGGTTGGGGAAAGGTAATGAATTATGAGCAAGAGATAGCCAATGCGTGTCACCCCGAGGTGAGGTTTTTGCAGATAAAGAAGCAGATCGGTTTTTCTCCTGCGTCAGATACGGAAGTAACCATGGGCGGATGGCGCACGTGTACGCCTGAAACGGTGGAGAATTTTTCTTCAATAGCGTACTTTTATGCACGTGAAATGAGCCGGAGGCTTGGCGTGCACGTGGGTGTAATTGATTGCACTTGGGGCGGAACGCCGGCTGAAGCATGGTCAAGTTTTGACGGTGTTGCCTCTGTGGATGGTTTTGAAAATGAGGTGAGGATGCTTGCCGACAACAAGTTTGACAATGATGGGATTAAGGCTGACTATGAAAGGCAAATAAGTGAATGGATGAAACTTGCTTTATCCGCCGACGAGATGAATGTAACGGCTGTGTCTGAAACTGTGTTCCAGGATGGCAAGTTGTTGGTTCTTGACGATGAGGAGTTGCCGATCATGCCTGTGCCATGCCAGTGGGAGAAGTCAAAGCTTCCTGATTTCAATGGCATTGTTTACATGCAACGTTACATTGATATTCCTGAAGAATGGGCAGGCAAGCCGTTGGAACTTCATTTGGGTATGATTGATGATGAGGATGTGACATATTTCAATGGTGTTAAGGTTGCCGAGGGATCGGGGTATAATGTAAAACGTGTATATACGGTTCCTGCCGGATTGGTGAAAGCCGGGAAGGCTTATATAACGGTCAGAGTCACAGACTTTGAGGGTGAAGGCGGCATATACGGCGACGGTGACGACCTGGTTGTATGTCAAGACGGGGCAAGATTGTCGCTTGTTGGCGATTGGCGTTACAATGTTGTGGCGGATTTCAGCAAGCTGCCGCGTAAGCCTGTGTCTCCTGAAAGTTCAAGCTTCCCGACCGTTTTGTACAATGCCATGCTGTATCCGCTGCACACATTGCCTGTAAAAGGTGTGCTTTGGTATCAGGGATGTGCAAATGTTGGCAGGGCAGAGCAGTATTCTCGTCTGTTCAAACGCCTGATAACCGATTGGCGTAAATTATGGAATGACGACGATCTTCCATTTTACTTTGTCCAGTTGGCTGCTTATTTGAAACCGCAAAGTGTGCAGTCCGTGTCTGAATGGGCGGCTTTACGGCAGGCGCAGGCTGACGCCCTGTCTTTGGAAAATACGGCGATGGCTGTGACGATAGACATTGGCGACCCTAATGACATCCATCCTAAAAACAAGCAGGAGGTGGCGCGCAGGCTTTCTCTCATCGCCTTGCGTAATTCATATGGATACAAAGATATTGTTGCCGACGCTCCTGTTCCTGTTTCGTGCATTTTCAATGGAAATGAGGCTGTTGTCAAGTTCAATGGCAATATAACTGCAGAGGGTGAGCCGCGGGGATTTATCGTCCGCACGTCCGGCGGCGACTGGGTTCAGGCACAGGCTGTGATAAATGACGACGGTGAGGCCGTAGTGAAGGCCCAAGGCCGTATAGAGGGTTTGAAATATAACTGGGCGGACTATCCGGATGGCAATCTGAGGGGTGAAACCGGACTGCCGGTAGCTCAATTCTCTTTTGGAAAATAAGGGCAAAATGTTGGCTTTCAAACGAAAAACGGTGATTTATTTAGAATAAACCATTAACAAATATAACAACATGAAAAACTTTATCAAACTATTTTCGGCGTTGTGCTTGCTGCTTGTAGCTGGCAATGTTGGCGCCAAGGAGCAAATTGTTGTAGAGACAAACGGCACAAGTCTGGTGTTCACAGTCGGTGACAACGGCCGTCTCTATCAAAGTTATTTCGGGAAAAAACTTGCCGACAAGGCTGATTACGCGAGCCTTCCTCTTGGCAAGGAAGCTTACCTGACTCACGGCATGGAAGATTACTTTGAGCCGGCGTTGCATGTCAATCATGCTGACGGCAATCCTTCCACGCTTTTGAATTACAAGTCGCATGAGACTAAGGCTTGCCCAGGCGGCACGGAGACAGTTATTTATCTTGCCGACCCTGTCTATTCAGACGAAGTTGCCATGCACTTTGTGGCGTTTGTAGAGGAAGACGTGTTCAAGACATGGACCGAAATCACCAACAAAGGCAAGTCTGCCGTCGAGCTTGAGAAGTATGCTTCGTCTTTGCTTCATTTCTTTGCACCCAAGTATTATCTTACGCAATACGACGGTGATTGGGCGGCCGAGGTGCACAAGCATACCCAGGAACTCTATTTCGGCAAGAAAGTGATTGACACGAAGCTTGGCGCCCGTGCCGACATGTTCACTCCTCCGTTCTTCCAACTGTCGCTTGACAAGCCTGCCACAGAGTGCAGCGGCGAGGTGCTTGTAGGCACTTTGGGGTGGTCGGGAAACTTCCGCTTCACCTTCGAGGTTGACAATCTCGGCGGATTGCGTGTGCTCAGCGGCATCAATCCTTATGCTTCGCAATATAAGTTGGCCAAGGGTGGAAGTTTCAAGACCCCCGAGTTCATATTCACTTTGAGCCAGAGTGGCACGGGACATGCCAGCCGTTGTCTCCATGACTGGGCTCGCAAGTACCAGATAAAGGACGGTGAGGGCGACCGCATGACTCTGCTTAACAACTGGGAGGCTACATATTTTGACTTTGACGAGGACAAGCTTGTATCTTTGATATCTGATGCCAAGACTTTGGGCGTGGACATGTTCCTGCTTGACGACGGCTGGTTTGGCAACAAGTACAAGCGTCACAGCGACACGCAGGCGCTTGGCGACTGGGAGGTTACTGCCGACAAGTTGCCCAACGGCATAGGCCGTCTTACGGACGAGGCTGCAAAGCAGGGCGTGAAATTCGGCCTTTGGATAGAGCCTGAGATGGTAAGTCCCAAGTCAGAGCTTTATGAAAAGCACAGGGACTGGGTAATCAGGCTTGACAACCGTAAGGAGTATTACTTCCGGAATCAGCTTGTGCTCGACCTGAGCAACCCCAAGGTGCAGGATTATGTCTTTGGCGTTGTTGACGGACTTATGACCAAATATCCTGACATTGCCTATTTCAAGTGGGACTGCAACAGCCCTATTACCAACATCTATTCCAAGTATGAGAAGATGAACCAGTCACACTTGTATGTAGACTACGTGCGCGGACTTTACAAGGTGCTTGACCGTATCAAGGCTAAATATCCCGACCTGCCGATGATGCTTTGCTCGGGCGGCGGCGGACGCACGGACTATGAGGCTTTGAAATACTTTGTAGAGATGTGGCCGAGCGACAATACTGACCCTGTGGAGCGTCTGTTCATCCAGTGGGGCTATTCACAGGTGTTCCCCGCCAAGGTGCAGTGTGCGCATGTCACGTCGTGGAACAAGAGCGCGAGCCTTAAGTTCCGTGTGAACGTTGCGATGATGGGCAAGCTTGGGTTCGACATCAACCTGCATGAGATATCGGCCGAAGAGCTGGCTTACTGCAAGCAGTCTGTAATAGACTTCAACCGCCTTAAGCCGGCAATTCTCGCCGGTGACCAGTATCGACTCGTGTCTCCGTATGACGGCAATCATGCTTCGACGATGTACGTAAGCAAGGACAAGCGCAGCGCCGTGGTGTTTGCTTTTGACATCTATCCGCGCTATGGAGAGATATTATACAATGTCAAGTTCGCCGGACTCGACGCTTCTGCGACCTACGACGTGCGCGAAATCAACCGTGCCGACGGCTCCGTAGGCGAGGCGAAGGCATATTCAGGAGATTATCTTATGACGGTTGGCCTGCCGCTGTTCACAGGCAACAAGCTGGCAAGCCGCGTATATGAATTGACGGCAAGATAAGCTGTTTTCTGAAAGACGGCCTTTTGCCTTCCAAAAGGCCGTCTTTTGCATCATGAAAGGCCGTCTTTTGCACGCCAAAAGACGGTCTTTTACAATACGCCTTGATAAATTGTTTGCAAATTTAAACCATGTTAATAACATAAAGTGATGAAAAACATAGCAAAGAAAGTGTTGTTCATGCTCGCATGGGCGGTGGCGTTCAATGCCGGGGCGGCCGACAAGGTGTACCTGCATACCGGTTCGCCCGAGGCCGGGTGGAAGTTGAAGCCGCAGGCGGAGGTCGCAGGCGGAGTGGCCGCGCTTAGCGAGGCAAGTTATAATGATGCCGACTGGGTGGACGCCTTGGTGCCCGGCACGGCCTTTAGCGCGTATGTCGCCGCGGGGTTGGAGAAAGACCCCAACTTCGGCGACAACATCCACAATGTGGATAAGGCAAAGTATGACCGTAGTTTCTGGTACCGCACGAAGTTCAGGGTGCCGTCAGACTTCACCAAGGAGCGCGTATGGCTGAACTTCAACGGTGTTAACCGCCGTGCGGAGATATACCTGAACGGCGTGGAGCTGGGCCGGCTTGACGGTTTCATGCACCGTGGTCGCTTCGACATAACCGGGATTGCGCGGCGTGATGGATACAATGTGCTGCTTGTGCTCGTGCATATTCCAGACAAGCCCCTGGCCAATCAAGGCAGTCCGACTTACCTCTCAAGCGGAGGATGGGACTGGATGCCGTATGTTCCCGGACTCAACAGTGGAATTACAGACAAGGTGTTCCTCTCGAACACGGGGCACGCTTCGCTCGTCGATCCGTGGATACGCTCGTCTTTGCCGACGCGTGGACGTGCCGACTTGAGCGTGGCTTTGGATGTTGAGAACAATTCAGGAGATGCGTCGGAAATGCTTGTGCGCGGTACGATCACGCCCGGCAATGTCGTGTTTGAGCAAAAAGTCAAGGTTGATGCGCACGGCAAGAGCACGGTGAAATTTGACAAGCGTTATTATCCGCAGCTCTCTATAGACCGTCCTCGCCTATGGTGGCCCAACGGTTACGGCGAGCCCAACATGTACAAATGCAAGTTTGAGGTGTTTGAAGACGGAGCGCTTTCAGACAGCCGCGACATCTCGTTCGGCATAAAGGAGTATTCTTACGACAAGGAAGGCAACACGTTCCACATATACATAAACGGTGTTCCGGTATTCGTGAAAGGCGCCAACTGGGGCATGTCGGAGTACATGTTGCGTTGCCGCGGCGAGGAGTATGACACGAGGATACTTCTTCACAAGGAGATGAATTTCAATATGATACGCAACTGGCTCGGCTCCGTGACCGATGATGAGTTCTACGAGGCATGCGACAAGTATGGAATAATGGTGTGGGATGACTTCTGGATAAATTCTAATCCGAACCTGCCTTACGACTTAAACGTGTTCAACAACAACATGATGGAGAAAATCAAACGTCTCAGGAATCATCCGTGCATCGCCGTGTGGTGTGGCGACAACGAGTCAAATCCTCAGCCGCCGCTTGAAGGATGGATGGCTGAGAATGTCAAGACTTTCGACGGTGGCGACCGCTATTTCCAGGCAAATTCTCATGCGCAGGGACTTACGGGCAGCGGCCCTTGGGGCGCATTCGAGCCGAGATACTATTTTACCAAATATCCTGACGGTCTTGAAGGCGACCCCGCACGCGGATGGGGATTCCGCACGGAGATTGGTACGGCCGCCGTGCCGACGTTCGAGAGTTTCAAGAAATTCATGCCGAAGGAAAACTGGTGGCCGCAGGACGAAATGTGGAACAAGCACTATTTCGGGCAAAACGCCTTCAATGCCGCCCCTGAACGCTATAATGCGACAATAGAGAACAGTTATGGCAAGCCAACCGGCGCGGAGGACTTCTGCCGCAAGGCGCAGTTGGTCAACATCGAGTCTAACAAAGCCATGTACGAGGGATGGCTCGACCGCATGTGGGAGGATGCCTCGGGAATAATGTGCTGGATGGGACAGTCCGCCTATCCGTGCATGGTTTGGCAGACATACGATTACTATTTCGACCCAACCGGTGTGTATTGGGGCACCAAGTCGGCGTGTGAGCCGGTGCATGTTTACTGGAACCCCGTGACCGATGATGTGAAGATAGCCAACACGTCACGCCGTGACCTTGACGGGATGACGGCTGAAGTAAGGGTTTACAATCTTGACGGAAACGAGGTGAAACGCTACCGCAAGTCAGCCACAGTGTCTTCACCGAGCAATACTGTGGCAAGGTGCTTCAACATAGACTTCAACAAAGAGCGCAAGAACTTGTCGCTCAACCGGCCTGCGTTTGCTTCAAGCACGACACACGGCCAGCCGTCTGACGCGACAGACGGTAAGGAAGACACCCGTTGGGCTGCTGCCAAGGCCGAAAATGAGTGGATATACGTTGACTTGGGCGAGATCAAGCCTGTAGGCGGAGTGCGTCTGAACTGGGAAGCATCGTTCGGAAAGGGATACAAAATACAGGTTTCGAATGATGCGGAGCATTGGACAGAGGTGTACAAGACCAACGAGGGACGTGGCGGAGTTGACGAAATAACCTTCCCCGAAGTGAAGGCCCGTTATGTCCGCATGTTCGGCACAGAACTGGGATGGTGGTTCGGATACTCGTTGTGGAGCTTCGACGTGCTCGGTGGGGTAGAGCCGAGCGAGGGATTGAGCGATGTACACTTCATACGGCTTACATTGAAAGACAAGGACGGGCGGACAATATCTGAGAATAATTACTGGCGTGGAAACAACCGTGTGGATTTCACTGCGCTCAACAGTCTGAAGCCCGTCAGCCTGAAAGTTTCTTCCAAACTGACACGCAAGCCCGGAGGCAAGGCCGAAATATCGGCTGATGTGACATTGCCTCGTTCAGCTGACAATGCTGCGTTTGCCGTACATGTGCAGCCGGTGCGTGCCTCTGACGGCGAGCGTATATTGCCCGCAGTGATGAGTGACAACTACTTTACGCTGATGCCGGGTGAGACAAGGCATGTTACGTTTACGTTTGACGAGGCGTTGCTTAAAGGAGGCTCATATAAACTGACTGCAGTTCCGTATAACGGACTGAAATGACAAGATACATAAAATATTCTTTTTATGCCAAATAAATTGATGTTTTTGCTGTCGGCGGTGATGCTCCTGTCATCAGGGGGCGCCACTGCTGGCCGTTTTACGCGTTATGTAAATCCGTTCATAGGTACGGGTGCGGTTGAGAACTCGCTGTCAGGCAACTGCTATCCAGGGGCTACGATGCCGTTCGGCATGGTGCAGCTCAGTCCTGATACGCAAGCCGCTCCAGACTGGGACAAGGCTTCCGGATACGATTACAATGATTCCCACCTTTGCGGTTTCAGCCATACCAGGTTGAGCGGAACGGGAGCATGTGATTTGATTGATCTTCTGCTTATGCCGGCTTTGTCAGCTGACGACGACCAGTGGTCGGCCGTAGACCATGCAAAAGAGACTGCACGGCCAGGGTATTACGGCATAATGCTTGACACGGGAATAAAAGCCGAACTTACAGCAACGACACGTGCAGGCATACATAGATATACTTTCCCTGTCGGGAAACCGCAGTTCCTTCATATAGATCTTGACCATTCTGCTCCAAAGACGAGTTGGAACAGGCGCATAATACAGTCTCAATTGCGGATGGTCGGTCCAAGAACCATTGAGGGATATCGGATAATAACAGGCTGGGCCAAGTTGCGCAGAGTTTATTTCCACATGGAATTGTCGCGTGACATTTCCTCTTTCACAATAAAAGACGGTGACAAAGACTACGGACAGGTGCCTGTGGCAAACGGTGCGGCGCTCAAGGCGAAAGTGGGTTTTGATTCAAGTGAGCCAGAGAAGCTTGTTGTAAAGGTTTCACTTTCTACGACTAGTATTGAAAACGCACGCTTGAATATGGAATGCGAGGCTCCCGGATGGGATTTTGATGACTATGCAAGCAAGGCTGACAAGTGTTGGGATGAACTTTTGGGGCGCGTAGAAGCCGTAGGAAAAGAGCATGACTTGCAAAAATTTTACACGGCTCTTTACCACGCATTCATACAGCCCAATACAATGAGCGATGTTTCAGGAGACTACACGGCTACAGATTATTCAACACGGCGGATGCCTGACGGGGAGACTTATTATTCAACATTCTCTCTTTGGGACACGTTCCGTGCGGCCCATCCTTTGTATACAATCATTGCACCGGAGCGTAACGCAGCATTCGTAAACAGCATGCTTGCGCACTATGATGCCTACGGATACCTGCCGATATGGAGTCTTTGGGGGCAAGACAATTATTGCATGATAGGCAACCATGCCATTCCCGTAGTTGTAGATGCTGTATTGAAGAACTTGCCGGGCATCGACCCGGAGCGTGCCTTGAACTCTTGTGTCGCCTCGGCGACAATCAATCACCCCGGATCGCAGTTCTCGGTATGGGAGCGGTACGGTTACATGCCTGAGGACATACAGTCGCAGTCTGTAAGCATAACGCTTGAGCAGGCTTTTGATGACTGGTGTGTGGCACAGCTGGCACGTAGTCTCGGCCATGAAGAGATATGTCAACGGTTCACTAAAAGGAGCCAATATTACCGCAATTTGTATAATAAGCACAATGGTTTTTTCCAGGCACGCACCAGTGATGGGCGCTGGATGGAACCTTTTGACCCTTTACAGTACGGCGCAAATGGCGGCAATCCATATACAGAAGGAAATGCGTGGCAGTACTTATGGTATGTCCCTCACGACATCGATGGCTTGGTAAGTCTTATGGGAGGTCGTTCCAAATTCGTCGAGAGGCTCGACACTTTCTTTACCCTGAATGCAAGAAGCGGTCGCAAGAACGACAATGCGAGCGGATTTATAGGGCAGTACGTACATGGAAACGAACCGAGTCACCATGTCGCATATTTGTATAATTATGTAGGGAAACCGCATTGTGCACAGCGCATGATAGCTCGAATATGCAAAGAAATGTACAATACGTCTTCGTCAGGTTATGCCGGTAACGATGATTGTGGCGAGATGTCCTCTTGGTTTGTCTTTTCTGCGATGGGTTTTTATCCTGTAAATCCTGTCGGTGGTGATTATTCTTTAGGTTCTCCGGTGCTTGACAGTGTTACTTTGAATTTGTCAAACGGTCGTAAATTTGTCATTAAGGCTTATCGTAAGTCTTCTTCCGGACCGGAGGTCAAGGCAATGAGGCTGAATGGTACGCCGTATCGCAAACATACTTTGGCACATTCTGACATAATGAATGGTGGCACATTGGAATTTTTTTTATGATTGGGGACATGCTTGAATAATTATATTTGTAGTATTTTCCCATTTAAAACTCCATATGTAAAAATCTTAATATGGACGCAAAAATATTCAAAGTAGATTCTCCGAAAGGAGAGATTTTTATAATAAGGCTTGTAAACCAATCTGGTTGTACGGTTGAATTGTCTAATTTAGGAGCTGGTATAACCAAGATAATGGTACCGGACAAGCGTGGACACATAGGTGATGTCGTGCTTGGATACGCGGACTATGCGGATTACTTGTATGATGCTCCTTGTGCAGGAAAAACTCCAGGACGTTACGCAAACCGTATCGCTAATGGTAAGTTTTCAATCGATGGAACGGAATATCAATTGGAAATCAATAACGCACCGAATGCGCTTCATGGTGGAACAAATGGTTTCCACAATGTTTTGTGGAATTTGGAAACATGTTCTGGCAATAGTGTGAAATTTACATATGACGCGTCAGACGGCGAGGAGGGCTATCCGGGGGTGCTTCATGTTTCGGTGATGTACACATGGAGTGACGGCAACGAGCTCACTATCGAGTATAATGCAGAGACAGACAAGCCGACGATTGTGAATCTCACAAACCACGCATATTTCAATCTTTCAGGTGATAATAGTGATTCATGCCTTGATCATCAGCTTTGTTTGAATTGTCATAGGTGGTTGCCTGCAGATGAAACAGACATTCCGATAGGGACGATAGACGATGTAGGTGGAATTCCAATGGATTTTACCACACCGAAAGAACTTGGCCGTGACATTTCTTCAGATTTTTCCAACATGCAGGCAGGCAAAGGTTATAATCATTTCTTTCTTATTGACGGATGGTGTTCTGACGGACAGTTGCGTCATGCTGCGACTCTTTCAGATGGTCGTAGCGGTCGCCGTCTTGATGTTTTCACTACACAGTGTGGAGTTATGTTGTATACTGGAAACTGGCTCGCAGATTGTTTGTCCATAGGGAAAAACGGTAGGACGTTTGCAGATCACCAAGGCGTAGCAATCGAGTGTCAAGGTGCTCCAGATGCCCCTAACCATAAATGTTTCCCGTCACAGGTGTTGCGTCCAGGTGAAACATATCGTCAAGCGATACGTTATTCGTTTTCTCTTTTATAAGATAGTATAGTTTTAATTCATAAATAAGATAATGCGTCGGCAATAGTTTATTGTCGGCGCATTATCGTTATGCCTGTTTCCTGTTGTATGATTGTATTTCGGAAACAATGGTTGTGTGCATCTACAATGACGGGGCGGAGCATGTCAGGGCTTTTTTGCTTAACATCCGCTGCCATCTATGTTGCATGACGCACCTTCGCACTTTTTCGGACGTGGATGCAATCCGGCCTTCTCCGGCCTGAGTGTGACTGTGCCGTCTTCAAGTACGAAGCATGGTATGCCAATGGCGCCGATGCGTTTAACGGCAGCGAAAGCCGGATTGTTGTCTCGTAGACGCATAAATTCTTTCAAATTGCTCACATGTGCCCCGATGTCTATAATTTCATATTGGCCGTTTCCTTTCACCTGTTCTTCCACATATGTGCAGTCAGGGCAGGTTTTCATCCCGAAAATTTTGATCATTGTTTTGTTTTTTTTGTTGTAATGATATCTTTAATGCTTATGGAAATACATGCAAGCCAAATAATGTATTGCCAAAGTAAAAGCATCTTGGGCGCAAAGATACGTATTTCCATTTAATTCTTTTCTTATTATTGTCTGATATTTTGAACTGGAATATGACTGGTACGGAAATAACGGAGTCAGTGATTAAAAAAAGCACTAAACGATTGAATCACAACCATTCAGTGCTTTCTTTGAGTGACCCCGACAGGATTCAAACCTGTAACCTTCTGATCCGTAGTCAGATGCTCTATTCAGTTGAGCCACGGGGCCTTTTTCTTAATTGCGATGCAAAGGTACGCAGTTTTTTTGAATCCACCAAATGTTTGCCGTGTTTTTTTTGAAAAAATGTTTTTTTCTTCTGAAATGTACGCTTGTGTATTCAAATGCGGAAAATATGCAGTTGCAGTGTGCGTGTTTTCTGGAAGATTGCGAGGCGGAATATTCGCTAAAGAAAAAGCCGATGAACGCTTGTTTGCGTCCATCGGCTTTTATTGTTTTTTTGTAAGTTGTGATTATCTTATGCGGTCGGCCGAGCGGACCAGTGCCTCGTCCGCCAATATCGCTTTTCTTGCCATGAAATGAAGTATCATTGACACGGCCGGCAATGCAGATGTTGCAGATATGCTGAAACCGCCAGTTGCGTCTTTGGCGTTAAGCGCCATTACGGCGAACACTACATACCATCCTAACGAAAGGAGGATGTTGAACATGCAGAAGCGGCTTTGCGCCATTCTGTTTTTGTATGAGAATATGGCGACCAAAGATATCGGGCAGGTTATTAGCAGTATTGCGAACAGTGCCCATACCGAGAAGTCATGTGTGCCGTCGGGGTTTGCTATCCAAAGGTTGTACATTACGGCCTTGCCGCCAAGCGTGCTTCCTGTTGCAAACTCGCCTAAAGGCAGGCACAGGCATGCTATGGCCGCCACTACCGCCAGGAGCAGGAACAATGTTTGTTTACGCTGTATCATTATGCTTCTTTTACATTGTCTCTCTGTGTGTCGCGCCAGTATACGTTGCCGTCAATGAACTCCTGTGTGGCAAGGAGTGTGGGTTTGGGCAGTTTCTCGTAATACCTTGAGATCTCAATCTGTTCCCTGTTTTCGAAAACTTCTTCGAGGCTGTCGTTGTAAGACGCGAATTCGGCGAGCTTTTTGCTCAGATCCTGCTTTATCTCGACAGAGATTTGGTTGGCGCGTTTTGCAATGATGGCTACACTTTCATAGATGTTTCCGGTTTCCTCACACAGATCCATGATGTTGCGGGTCACTGTGTTTGTGGGGGCTTTTGACTTCTTGTAATCCATATTTCGTTTATATTGCTTTATTCGTTGTCGTTGTTTTCTCCGGTGAATTTCTTGCACGAGGCTATGTATTTTTCGGCAAGCTTCTTGTTTTTTGAATCAGGGTATTCGTTTATGAAGCCGTAGCATTCGTCTTCGGCGTCACGGTAACGGTCGATTTTCTTTGCCTCGACGCTCTGTTGCGCAAGTTCAAACTTGCTTTTCATTATCAGCAGGGCGAAGTCTTCGCGCAGCGTGCTGTACGGATAGTCGTTGATGGCGTTCTGTGCGGTTATTATGCACGCCTCATAGTTGTTGCCGCCGCTTGTGCAGTTGCCGAAGTATGTGCCGAGATTGTAGTACAGTTCCGCCGAATACAACTCTTTCTTTACGAGCTTGTCTTGTAGTTCGAATATCCTGTCTTGCACCTTGTCTTTCAGCCTTGCTTCGGGGTAGATGTCCATGTATTCCTGGAATGCGGCGATGGCGTTGATGGTCTGTGTCTGGTCCAGTCTGGGCTCTGGGGTGCTCATGTAGAGGCTTTCGCCTATGTAGAACGAGGCCATTTCGGCGTAAATGCCTTTGGGATAAGACTGGCGGTATTTCTTGAATGTCATTGCTGCGCCCTCATAGTCCATGTCGCAATACTGCGCCATGGCAAGCATGTAGAGGCTTTCCTCGGCGTTGTCCGTGCCTTTTTGTATGGTTACAAGCTCTTGCAGCAGCGTTATGGCTTGGCCGTATTTGCCTTTGGCGAAGCATTCTTTGGCGAATTCATATTTGTAAGCATAATCTTGTGATTTGTACACTTGGTTGAATTCGTGTGCGCATCCGGAAAACAATATGACGGCAAATATCGGGATAAGAACTTTTTTCTTCATAAAATTCCGCATTTGGCTGCAAAAATACACATTATCCTATAAATGGCAAAGTTTTGCTGCCATTTTTAAGAAAAAATTGTTTTTGTGCGTGCCTTTTATGTTGATAATCGGGAATAATATGTAACTTTGCATGATGCAAGGGCGCGCCGTAAGCGGCTATGCCGCGCGGCATGGTTTGCAAAAAGCCATGTTTTGCATTGTGAAAGGCCGTCTTTAGCATTGTGAAAGGCCGTCTTTTGCGAGACGAAAGGCCGTCTTTCGCAAGGTGGCCTGTAATGTGTTGGCTGTCAGGTGTTTAACGTTTCGCCCGCATTACGCCGTGAACCGGCGTGAGAAGTCGGGTGGAAGGAGCGCGGTTTGCGTCATGCCGACAGCTGTCTTGTCTTTGTCTGAAAAATAAAAATGTCATGAGCAACTTCAAACTTGTTTCCGAATACAGTCCCACGGGCGACCAGCCTGAAGCCATACGCGAGCTTACGGACGGTGTGCTGGGCGGCGAAAAGTCGCAGGTTCTTCTTGGCGTGACGGGGTCGGGCAAGACGTTCACCATTGCCAACGTCATCGCTAATGTGAACAAGCCCACGCTCATACTCAGCCACAACAAGACTTTGGCGGCCCAGCTGTACAGCGAGATGAAGTCGTTTTTTCCTGACAACGCCGTCGAGTATTACGTTTCTTACTATGATTACTATCAGCCTGAGGCCTATCTGCCGCAGACCGATACGTATATAGAGAAAGACTTGGCCATTAACGAGGAGATAGACCGCCTGCGCCTGTCGGCCGTGTCGTCGTTGCTTTCAGGCAGGAAGGATGTTGTTGTCGTGTCTTCCGTGTCGTGCATCTACGGCATGGGCGGCCCAGTCGAGATGGCGAAAAGTGTCATATCGATACGCCGCGGCCAGAAGCTTGACCGCAACGTGTTTCTTCGTGACCTTGTCAACGCCCTCTACGTGCGCAACGACATCGAGCTGAAGCGCGGCAACTTCCGCGTGAAAGGCGACACCGTGGACATTTTCATGGCCTATAGCGACAACGTGCTGCGCGTGTCGTTCTGGGACGACGAGATTGACTCCATCGAGGAAATAGACTCGGTCAGCTTCCATCGGCTTGCCTCTTTTGACGAGTATCAGATATATCCGGCCAACCTCTTCGTCACTTCCAAGGAACAGACGGAGACGGCCATACGCCAGATACAGGATGACTTGGTGAAGCAAATAGATTATTTTAACGAGATTGGCGATGCGATTAAGGCTCAGCGCATTAAGGAACGTGTCGAATATGACATGGAGATGATCAAGGAGCTGGGCCATTGCTCGGGCATAGAGAATTATTCCCGCTATTTCGACGGCCGCCAGCCGGGGCAGAAGCCATACTGTCTGTTCGACTTTTTTCCTAAGGACTATCTTCTTGTGATTGACGAGAGCCACGTCAGCGTGCCACAAATCAGCGCGATGTATGGCGGCGACCGGGCGAGGAAAACCAACCTTGTGGAATATGGCTTCCGCCTTCCCGCCGCGTTCGACAACCGTCCTTTGACGTTCGACGAGTTCCATTCCATGATAAACCAGGTCATCTACGTTTCGGCCACTCCTGCCGACTATGAGCTTCAAGAGGCTGGGGGAGTGGTTGTCGAGCAGGTCATCCGCCCCACGGGACTGCTGGATCCGGAAATTGAAGTGCGCCCAAGCGAGAACCAGATAGATGACTTGATGGAAGAAATCCTCCAGCGCAACGAGCGTGGCGAGCGCACCCTTGTCACCACCCTGACCAAGCGCATGGCCGAGGAACTGACCGAATACCTGCTGAACCACGATGTCCGCGCCAACTATATACACAGCGACGTGGCCACTCTGGACCGCGTCAAGATAATGAACGACCTGCGCGAGGGCGTGTTCGACGTGCTTGTGGGAGTCAATCTGCTGCGTGAGGGGCTCGACTTGCCCGAAGTCTCGCTCGTGGCCATACTCGACGCCGACAAAGAAGGCTTCCTGCGCTCCCACCGTTCGCTCACGCAGACCGCCGGCCGCGCCGCGCGCAACGTCAACGGCAAGGTGATAATGTATGCCGACAAGGTGACCGCCAGCATGCAGCTTACGATAGACGAGACCATGCGCCGCCGCGAGAAGCAGTTGCGGTATAACGAGCTTCATCACATAACTCCTAAGCAGATAACCAAGGAAATAAAGCGCAACGCCCTTAGCGTTGTGTCCGGCGAGACAGACAAGGCGAAGTCTTCACAGACATACAAACCGTATATCGAGGAGGAGCACGTGGCGTTCGCCGCCGACCCGATAGTGCTTACCATGAGCCGCCAGCAGCTTGAGAAGAGCATAGCCAACACCACGCGCCTCATGAAAAAGGCCGCCAAGGAGCTTGACTTCATCCAGGCCGCGCAATACCGCGACGAGCTGCTTAGGCTGCAAAGCATGCTGGAAGAGAAAGACAAGTGATTGCAAAAAATGTAAAGTCGGTTTGTAGGAGGAACTGAAGAAGTTTATTATCAGCAAATTTTTTCAGCAACAAACAAGTGACAGGCAAACAAACGCAATAGCCTTGTCTGCCCATCACTAGAAAACTTACCTGCTTGTTACTATAAAATCACTCCCACTCAAAGTGGTAGGTGAACGATTCGTCGTATTCAGCGTCGTAAACCTTGCAGCTTATGGGATAGCCCTGGCTGTCGAGTGTCCAGTCAAACGTGTTGTCGCCCACCTTTACGGGCAGGTGCTTGGTGGATTTGCCGTATATGCCGAACCAGTAGAAGTATTCCCAGTCCTCCATTATACCCCATTCGCTCATCAGCATCACGCCGCCCTTGTTGTCTATCGGTTTGGTAACATCTGCATTGGTGTAATCAAATAAAACGCCGTCGTAATAATCAGAGTTTACGCTTAATATGTCACCGTCAGAATTATAGCTTATCGTGCAGAAACCCTCGTCGCCGCGCCAGCTTGTCATCTGTCCGTCGGCGTTGTAGGTATAGCTGTACGTCTCGCCGTAGAAGTCGGCTTCCTCGGCATAGCCGTTGCCGTTAAGCGTTATCTTGTGATTATCTCCGCCGTCGCTGATGTAAGCCTTGTTGCTAGAGTAGGTTATCGACATGCGGTTTTCTACATCGTTAGCCGTCTCGCCCTGACAAAACGACGTTACCTTACCGCCATCCCATACGGCTCCAGAGAAATCATACCACTTGTCACCGCCACCATAGTCGGCATACACAGTTTTCAGATTGCGGTCACCATTGATTGTGCCGCCGCTGCTGCCGCTTTCCTCTTCGTCATCGCTGCACGCTGTAAAGTTGACTAACGCTAGCATGGCAAGACATAGCATACCAAAGCTCTTCAGTTTTTTTCATGTTTTATTCTTTTATTGGTCAAACGATTACAACTGTATAAACTCTACATCATCAATAGCCAATTCTTGCTTCCCAAAAGTATAGAATCCGAAGCCTGAATATTCCAATGGCATATAGCGTACTTTAAGTATTTGCATTCCGTCAACGATAAATGTCAATACCTGCCCGTCACTTATCAGTTCCCATTCCTGGTCTACTTTTTTCTTATCAGCCCATTTGACACCTTGCTGAATTTGTCCGACTACAACATTGTCTACGTACCTATTGAAACAAACCATTTCATCGTTGAAAGCAAAGCAATAAAAATTTCCTCCGTCCTTGTAATTGAACACAAGTCCGGTCATTCTGTCACTTGCCAACTTCTCAATGTTGACATGTGTTCTAATTTTGAACGGTTTTTGCACATCTAATGGAGCGTAGCAGTGTGTCTCAAAAAACGTGTTTCTACCGACTTTTGTTTGTACCCCACTTAATAAGGTCAGTGCAACACCAAGCCCCTTGTTCTCTCCTTTCGACGTTATTGTCATCTTGCCGCCGTCTATCACCGCTGTACCGCTATTGCTTTCGTATGCGCATTCTGTCCATTCCAGAGAGTTTGCATCAAAGGTTTCTTTAAACGTCTGTGCTTGCACACTTAATGTTCCAAGCATGAAAAATGCAATAATGATGTTTCTATTTTTCATAATTGTCTATATATTAAATAATGTTTATAAGTTGCTTACTTTCCCAATGCGTGTCTGCAATTCCTGAATTATAGGCTCAAACTCTTTCGGTATCCTGTCAACTTCTGTATATTCTCCATGACGTGCAGCGTTGCTTCCTGCTACTTCTGACGATACTTTTATTTGGAATGCAACACGCTTCGGTGTTGAAATATCACGTACTGTGACACGGTTTCTTATCTGTTTTTCAGACATGGTGAATGTCTTGTATTGCCACGGGGTCTGCAGGTAGCCACCGTAAATATCTGTCGTAGAGATTTCCTCAAAGTAATTCAGCAATATTTGGTGGAGAAGTTTCCATGCAGGGCTGACATCAACTTTATTGTCTTTTATTTCATAATACATCGAGTCGATGTCTATTGTGAAAAACTTGTTCACAATGCCTGATGCGGCAGAAGCTCTGTAAAAACCGTCTTGTTGCAACATGAACGATAGGCTGGCGCGCTTGTCTCCACCATAAAACTTTGTCAATATAGGTTTATATTCCTCGCATTTGCACCTTATTATTACCACTTCATTTTTCTTCTTAGGACGTGTAAATTCCGCATAGCCATATCCTGCAAAAGTGTTGTTGATGAAAATAGAGGCTTCTTTTGGCTCGACTGTAATCTTTACGATGTCTGTCTTTTTCTTTGCCGTGGTGCATAGCGCAAACAATATGACCATGCACAATAATAATGTCTTTTTATTCATGGCGTAAATGATTTTTATTTTACTTTTGATTTTATAATGCTCTGCCTTGATGAATATCTATAGTCTTTGGGAATTGTTATCTCTATGAGTTGGCTTTTCATGCCTTTGACATAAAATGAACGGCTATAAACTTCTACTCCGTTCTCCCTGCAAGACACTCTGATATTGTCTTGTCCTTTGGGAACAATATAGTTTACGAGGCCTCGTCCAACATATTCGTCATCTACATAAAGCTCTACGTGCTGCTCGTCGCACAACAAACTGACTGACGTCGTGCTTTTGCATGATGTCAAGCAGCATACAGCCAAACAAGAAGAAATAAAAAATTTGAACATATTATTAGTTTATTTTGTGCAAAGGTAATATCATTCGGGCAACAAAAGTTCAGTTGTTGCGTAAGTAAAAATCACAGTTTTGTTGAAGAAAAATCACACTTTGCAAGTTCGTCTATATAATATGAGAAGAAATTTTTATGCAAAACGATTGATATACGGAGTAAAAGTTCCGTGTCTATGCTTTCACGCTTGAATATGGAATACACATTGGTACGCTCGCAGTAAAGTCTTTTTGCGAACCATGTAACCGAACGTTCTTGGCGTTCGAGTTCTGCTTTTATGGCATTTCCGATGTGTATCATCAAAAAAGGATTTATTTCATGAAAAGACTTACCTCATCGTTCCTAAGGGCTTTCATTATGATTTTGTGCCAATTATTCCCAAGTCAAGCCGGTTAATAAAAAGGTATTGACGTGTATATACTAAAAAAGCGTGGGGGTTCTTACCTGTTACCCGTCCCACACTTCGAGGCCTTCGCATTGCCCATCCTGTCGAAACGAGCAACGCAGAAGCCCACGCTGATATGTATATATACCCCAATAAGCACACTTGCTGAATGCAAATGTGCCTGATAAGGGCTGTATAACATATCCCAATGGGCATCTACCGTTGCTTTGTCTTTGACAGGATTGAAGTTTGCGAAGTTTCGAAGTGTCAAGCACAAAGCGTCAAGTAAACGCCTTTCCAATATATAGCTTCCCTCGCTCCGCCGCTTGCGCGGCTTCTGCAAGGGAAACATTGCAAAGATAGGAAATCGTGTGGAATGATGCAAATTTTGACAGGAAAAAGTGTCGTTGCATATTGATTTTCATGCTTGACATATTTTCATGCAAACTTTTGTTTTGGTTTCTTTGTGATTTTTAATAACGTTCTCAGATTGCGATATTCTGAAACGGCAAGGCATTTGGCGAGAATTTTGCAAAGAAAAGTGTGCAATTGTAAGTGACTGACATAAAATGTGTTACAGCGGAACCATGCCGTTTGTGCAGCGCCTTATGCCATATGGAAGTGGCGGAGGCCGTGTTTATCGGTCATAAATGCCATATTTGTGCATCATAATTGCGGTTTCTTGCGTTGCAAAACATGGTCTATGGGCTTGCAATATGCCGTTACTTGTGGCGCGAAAGGCCGCAAGTTGCCTTATCGGTCATTGCTGAAAGAAGGTTTGAATGTGCTTTTGTAATGTCTGCATGGCAATATCGTTGGCGGCGTATTCTGTTTTTGTGGTTTTTTGTTGATGTTTTTGGTGTGACGATTTGGTACTTTTGTCCTTAAAATATGTGGCATTTTGTCATTTGTGTACATTTGCGTTCGGCAATGCATGATGGCCATACGGTTGTCTCCGGCGGCCGTATGGATAATAAAAAGGCCGTCCCCTCGCACATAAGGGACGGCCTTAGCCAATGATTTAATGGTCTTGTTGTTAACCGGTTGCCGAGTATTGTTGTGCTGAAGGGTTTATTCCTGTCCTTCCTGCATGCGTTTTAGCAGTGCTTGCTCGGTGCCTCCTTTTTTGGCGGAATGCTTCAGCACGACAGCGTCTATGTAGAACACTATTTCCTCAGCCAGGTTGGTTATGTGGTCGCCGGCACGTTCCAGTCGCAGGAACACGCCCTTGAAGTCCAGGCAGAAGGCGGCTTTTTCGGGGTGCTGGGCGATGTATTCAGCCAATACCTGCGTGGCGGCGGCGTTTATTTCGTCAACTTTGTTGTCTTTCTCGAATATGCTGTTGGCCATCGAGAGGTCTTCCTTCTCGAGCGCGAGGCGCGCCGTCAGTAGCATGTCGAGCACAGCCTGGCACATCTCAGCCAGCCGCGCGTTCTTTATCAGGTCGGCGTCTATCGGTTCGCCGTTCTGCCTTATGATGAAGCGCGCTATGTTCTCGGCAAAGTCGCCTATGCGTTCAAGGTCGGTGTTTATCTTGAGCATGGCCACGATGAAGCGCATGTCTACGGCTACCGGGTTGTAAAGAACGAGGAAGTCTTCTATGTCGCAGTCGAGTTTCAGTTCGCTTGCGTTTACCCGTTTCTCACGGACTAGCACCTCCCATGCCTTTTCGCTGTCTGCTGTCGGTATGGCGTCACACACGTTCTTCATCTGTTCGTACACCAGTGCCCACATGTCGAGCACTTCGGCGCGTATTGATTTCAGCTCGTCGTCAACAAATTTTACCATAGTGGTTGTGTTTTTTATTTGTTATTATTGTTGTTATTCCGGCTATTATCCGAACCTTCCTGTTATGTAGTTTTGCGTTTCCTCTTTGTCCGGATGGGTGAATATCTTGGTTGTCTTGTCGTATTCAATGAGCTGTCCGAGATAGAAAAAAGCCGTCTTGTCGCTTACGCGGGTTGCCTGTTGCATGTTATGGGTTACGATGACTATGGTGTAGTCTTTTTTTATCTCGTGTATCAGTTCTTCTACTTTCGCCGTCGATATGGGGTCGAGAGCCGATGCCGGCTCGTCCATCAGCAGTATAGACGGTGCCACGGCCATGGCGCGCGCTATGCAGAGGCGCTGCTGCTGGCCGCCTGAAAGGGCGTAGGCTGATTTCTTGAGTTTGTCTTTCACCTCGTCCCACAGGGCGGCTCCGCGCAGTGACTTTTCCACTCTTTCCTGGATGAAGGCTTCGTCTTTCACTCCGTTTACGCGTAAGCCGTAGGCCACGTTCTCATAGATGCTCTTGGGAAACGGGTTGGGACGCTGGAACACCATGCCCACGTTTTTGCGCAGCTCGTCCACATTTACAGAACGGTCGTATATGTTGCGTCCGTCTATTGCAATCTCTCCTTCGAGCCGCGAGCCGGGCACCAGGTCGTTCATTCGGTTGAACAGGCGCAGGAAGGTTGACTTTCCGCAGCCGGACGGGCCGATGAAAGCTACCACCTCGTTCTTCTCAATCGTCATGTTTATGCCTTTCAGGGCGTGGAATGAGCCATAGTAGAAATTTACGTCTTTGGCTTCTATTGTTACATTGTCCATATTCTTGGGATTTAAAAGTTTAAAATGAAACGTGAAGAGTCAGATGCCGAATGCTTGTCCGGTTGTTGATTCATGTTACTGCGTTTTCAGTTTTTTTTGGAAATAATTGCGCAGTGCGTTGGCAAGTAGGTTCACCAACAATATGATTACAACCAGTACGAGAGCCGTTCCGTATGCTATCGGTATTTGCTTGTCCATGTCGGTGCCGCTGGTCGCCAGTACGTAGAGGTGGTAGGGCAGGGCCATGCACTGGTCGAACACGCTTTGCGGCAGTTGCGGCAGGAAGTAGGCGGCACAGGTGAAGAGTATCGGGGCCGTTTCGCCAGACACGCGTCCGAGGGCTAGGATGAGTCCTGTAATCACGTTAGGCATGGCCATTGGCAATATGACGCGGCGTATTGTCTGCAACTTGGTGGCCCCAAGAGCCAGGCTGCCTTCGCGGAAACTGTCGGGAATGGCCTTCAAGGCTTCTTCCGTCGTGCGGATTACGAGTGGAAGGGCAAGCAGCCCCAGCGTAAGCGAACCTGCCAGGATGCTGTCGCCAAAGCCGAAAAAATTGACGAACAACGACATTCCGAACAGTCCGAAAACTATCGACGGTATGCCGGCAAGGTTGTTGGTCATCATTCGTATGAACCTTACTAGGCGGCCGCTTTTTGCATATTCGTGCATGTAGATGCCGCTCATTATTCCAAGGGGGAAGGCGAACAGCGCGCTGCCAAGCATCAGGTAGAAGGTGCCGACGATGGCCGGCCATATTCCGCCGCCTTTCATTCCGTCGGATGGCGGGGTGGTGATGAAGTCCCAGCTTATCACCCCTGCTCCCTTTACAATGATGAAGCCGAGGATTACAAAGAGTACTGTCACAATGACTCCGCTCAACACGCGGAATGTTGCGAATGCCGCGCGTTCAGCTATGATCTTGCTGCGATGGTTTGACTTTATCATGTTTTTTTCGTTGTTCATTGTCGTTGCGTATTATTTGTTATGGTGGTCTGTTGGTCTTACTTCTTGTTCTTGGCTGATATGTACTCGACGCTTGAGTTGATTATGAGCGTAATGAAGAACAGCACCACGCCCAGAAGGAACAGCGACTGGTAGTGAGGCCCGCCGGCCGGTGCCTCGCCCAGTTCGGCGGCTATTGTGGCGGGGATGGTGCGCAGGGGGTCGGTTATGGACAGCGGTATCACTGCGGCGTTTCCCGTAACCATAAGTACAGCCATGGTTTCGCCGAAAGCGCGGCCTATGCCGAGCACTATTGCCGACGTGATGCCTGACACGGAATATGGCATCACGACCTTGTATATAGTCTGCCATTTGGATGCACCGAGTGCGAGACTTGCTTCGCGTTGCGACAGTGGGCAGTTCATCATCGCGTCCTGGCTGACTGTAATTATCGTTGGCAGTGCCATTATGGCCAATACGATGGCGCCGGCCAGTCCGCTTTCGCCCACGGGCAGTCCGAATACATCCTGCAGGAGCGGTACTATTACGATGAGACCGAAGAAGCCGTACACTACCGACGGTATGCCGTTGAGCAGTTCGATGACGGGCTTAAGCACCTTTCGTGTTTTCTCGTTGGCCACTTCCGACATGTATATCGCCACGGCCAAGCCGAACGGCAGTGCGAAGAGTATCGCAAAAAATGTCACCCACACCGTTCCTGATATAAGCGGAACGAAGCCGAACTGGGGAGCTGGCGTGGCCGTAGGGAACCATTCACGGCCGAAGAACACTTCCGTCCATGAGATTTTGTGATCCTTCAACCGCTTGCCGGCAAAGTCTTTTTCTATGAAGTTTTCAGGCACGAAGGCTATTATACCGCTGTTTTTCTCTACAAGCTCGTTGATGCAGCGTCCGGCGTTCTCATAGTTTTCACCCAGTTGTTCTTGGCTGAAGTGTTTTTGCATGTCATCGAAGCGGAACAGCATTATGGCCTCGTCGCGTCCTCCGGCCTGCTTCCAGTTGGTAAGGTCCTCGTCGAATATTTCCTTTATCTGCTTTGCGTTAAGTTCATCAACGGGGTTGTCCTTGTTTACAACGAGCGCATAGCCGTCCTCGGTGGTTTTTTGCGAGAACAGGCCGAAGCCTTCAGAGAAGAGGAACAACACTATCAGCAGGATTATTACGCTGGTGAGGAATCCGCTGCATGTTATCACTCCTGTGACAATCTTTTCCAGAAACTTTTTCATGATGTATTATGTTTCGTTTTATCTTTGTTTTCGGACGCAAAAGTAGGGCATGCAGTTGACGAACGTGTAACACGCATGTTACAATGTCTTTACAACGGCCGTCGCATGATGCGTGCAATCTTATTGTAACATGTGTGTAACTCGAATGAAAACGCAATCATGTTATTTCGCGCCGTGAAAGGCGGCATGCCTAATGTTGACAACTTTTTAAATGAATATACGACATGGATTTTACAAGGATTATCACAACGATTCTCGCCGCCGCGCTTGCGCTTGGCGCGTCCGCACAGAAGATTAAGGGTAGCGACACGGTGCTGCCGGTGTCGCAGGAAGGAGCGGAGACATACATGAAGCTGAATCCCAAGGCTCGCGTAACGGTTACGGGCGGAGGTTCGGGAGTGGGCATATCGGCCTTGATGGACGGCACGACGGACATTGCCATGGCTTCGCGTCCTGTGAAGTTCAACGAACGGGTGAAGATCAGCAAGAGCGGCAAGCAGTTGCGCGAGGCCGTCGTCGCATACGACGCACTGGCCGTAATCGTCAATCCGGCCAATCCCATCACCCATCTTACGCGCCAACAGCTTGAGGACATTTTTCGCGGCAAGGTGACCAACTGGAACCAAGTGACCGACTTGTACACGGGTCGCCGTGGTCCTGACCTTAAGATAATCGTGTACTCGCGTGAGACTTCTTCGGGCACATACGAGTTTTTCAAGACCAGCGTGCTGCACGAGAAGAACTACATGGCAGGAGTGCTCTCAATGCCTGCGACGGGCGCAGTCATACAGTCTGTAAGCCAGACGCGCGGCGCCATAGGCTACGTGGGCATGGCATATGTCAGCAAGAACGTGAGGGCTGTCAAGGTGTCATATGACGGCAAGCACTTTGTCTATCCCAACATGGACACAGGGAGAAGCCACATCTATCCCATAATCCGCGAGCTTTACTATTATTATACTGCCGACCGCGCCGCCGTTGTGGAACCGTTCATAAATTTCTTGCTTTCGCCCGAGGGACAGGAGATTGTGATGAAAAGCGGATACGTGCCGGCAAAATGACGCTTTGCGCCGTGGCGTAACGGCCGTATAGGCTTTTGATGATATTGTTTTCAGGATAAATGTCGATGCCCGGCATGTTTACGGACAAGCCTGTCCATAGGCATGCCGGTGTTGTTTTTGTGGGCGTTTCACGGCTTGCCGCCTGTTGGCAATGTGTAAGTGGAAACGCGGTTGTTGCTGTCATTCTGATTCTCGTTGGCGTTGTGGAACGGCCTTGCTGTGATTTTAAAGGCATCAGGCCGCAAATACACGCTAAATCGATGTGCAAACGTATGTGCGTGATTGCCAGATAATTACGCAGACAAGCGTGTAAATGTGCAATGACGTTAGTCGAAAACAGCCCCTTTGGCGGTCGGGAAACATGCCAAAAGCCGTTCGGACATGTTGAAAGAGCCGTCCAAACGATGCGTTTGGGGCGTTGAAACGTTTGCCATATACGGCCTTTCGCCTCCTTGTAAGCCGTATATGGCAGCATGAAATGCCGTGTATTGTAATCCTTGCGGTCGTTACCTGCCGTTAGTTTTTCTATTTCCGCGTTTTTCATGAACAAAAGCCATGTGTCATAATGTGGCTTATAGGCTTCAGTTTGTTGCATTCTGACATGGCGTAAAGCCTCTCCATGATGTGTTCCAAAAGGAAAGGCGACCGCTCCTCACGGAGCAGCCGCCTCGAATTACTATGATGCTAAAAATATGTATAAGTAATGGTTATGCCTCTATGGCGGCAACGCCGGGCAGAGTCTTGCCCTCTATGGCCTCGAGCAGTGCGCCTCCGCCTGTAGAGATGTAAGACACCTTGTCGGCCATGCCGAACTTGTTGATGCAGGCAACAGAATCACCGCCGCCGATGAGAGAGAACGCGCCGTTGGCCGTAGCCTCTGCAATTGCGTCGGCGATGGCTTTTGAGCCGCCGATGAAGTTGTCAAACTCGAACACGCCGGCCGGGCCGTTCCAAAGAATGGTCTTCGCATTCTTGATAGCCTCGGCGAAAGCCTTGCGTGTCTCGGGGCCTGCATCCAAGCCTTCCCATCCGTCGGGAATGTCGTTGGCCGGGCATACCTGGGTGTTTGCGTCGTTTGAGAAGTCGTCGGCAGCGATGCAGTCAGAGCCGAGCACCAGGTTCACCCCGTTCTCTTTAGCCTTCTTAATCACGTCGAGAGCAACGTCGAGCTTGTCATCCTCGCAGATGGACTTGCCAATCTTTCCGCCCTGTGCCTTTGCGAAAGTGTATGTCATTCCGCCGCACAGAATAAGGTTGTCGACCTTTCCGAGCAGGTTCTCGATTATGCCGATCTTCGTTGAAACCTTTGAACCGCCCATGATTGCCGTAAACGGACGCTTGATGTTGCTAAGCACGTTGTCAACGGCCTTTACCTCTTTCTCCATGAGATAGCCGAGCATCTTGTGGTCTTTGTCGAAATATTCGTCAATAACAGCGGTTGAAGCATGCTTGCGGTGAGCCGTGCCGAAGGCGTCCATTACGTAGCAGTCTGCATAAGAAGCGAGCTTCTTCGCAAACTCCTGCTGTCGTGTCTTCATCTCTTTCTTGGCTTCGTCGTATGCTGGGTCGGCCTTGTCGATGCCTACGGGCTTGCCTTCCTCCTCAGGATAGAAGCGCAGGTTCTCGAGCAACAGAGCCTCGCCCGGCTTCAGTGCGGATGCCTCATTGTCAGCGTTTGCGCAATCAGGAGCGAACTTTACGTCCACGCCGAGGTGTTCAGACACGTTCTTTACAATTTGGCTCAATGAGAGCTTCGGGTTTACTTTGCCTTTGGGCTTGCCCATGTGGCTCATCATGATGACGCTGCCACCGTCGGCAAGGATCTTCTTCAATGTGGGAAGTGCACCGCGTATGCGGGTGTCGTCGGTTACGTTTCCATTCTCGTCCAATGGCACGTTGAAGTCAACGCGCACAATTGCCTTCTTGCCGGCAAAGTTGAATTGATCGATCTTCATGTTTTTTTATGTTTAGAATATAATGGTTTGTGTTACAAATGAAGTTCAGGCCGATGGCCTCTTCTCATTGCAAAAATAACAAATTATGTTGATAAACAGTTGTAGGCAAATGATAATTTCATGTTTTTTGACATGGTTGCAACATTAATGCAATGTCCGCTTTGCAAATATTAAGGGAAATCATTACTTTTGCACATGAAAAACTTACAGGAGTTACGTTAGAATATGAAAGACTGTATATTGATTCTAAGCGGCGGCATGGACAGCACGACGCTGCTTTATGACATGAAGGAGCGGATAGCGTTGGCCGTTTCGTTTGATTATGGCAGCAACCACAACGCTCGTGAGATAGGTTATGCAAAGCTTCATTGCAGGCGATTGGGCATAAGGCATTTCGTCATAAGGCTCGACTTTATGAGCGACTATTTCAAAAGCTCGTTGCTCGACGGAGCCGACGCCATACCTGAAGGCAGCTATGCCGACGAGAATATGAAGTCAACCGTGGTGCCGTTCCGTAACGGAATAATGCTTTCCATTGCAGCCGGTATTGCCGAGAGCGAAGGGCTGAAATATGTGATGATGGCCAACCATGGGGGCGACCATTCCATATACCCAGACTGCCGTCCTGAGTTTGTGAGCGCAATGAGCGAAGCGACCAAGGCCGGAACTTATCCTGGAATTGAGGTGTTGGCTCCTTACACGGAACTGACAAAAACCGATATTGCACGTAAGGGCCGCGAGCTTGGCATAGATTATTCTGAGACTTGGAGCTGTTACAAGGGTGGCGACCTTCATTGCGGAAAGTGTGGAACTTGTGTGGAACGGCGCGAAGCCCTGCGTGACGCTGGCATAGAAGACACCACTGAATATGAGGATGAGTAAGTATTGGTAAATACAAATGGGGCGCGTTTCAGTTGGAACGCGCCCCATTTGTATTGTATGGATTATGATTAGAAGTTGTACAGAACACCGAATGTGATGTTGTTGCTGTCGAAATCGAAGCCGGCAACACTCATCTCGCCGCCATTGTCGGCATCCGCTTTTTGATAGCCGAGGAAACCTACATGTGCAAGGAGGCTGAACTTGCTGAGCTTCAGTTCAATGCCCGGCTTGAGACCTACAGAATATTCATCTCCTACTCCGTTGTAGTGCTTGTAGCCTATGCCACCGTCGCAGAAGATGTTGATGAGTTTGCTCTTGACGAATGTGAAGCGTGCGTATGGATTAATCTCAAAAGTCTGTTGAAGGCCTGAGTATCCAAGATTGCCGTCTACATTCTGCAGGCTTCCTTTAGACCATCCAAGCATGACACCGGCTGCCCATGTGTCATTGAACTTATAGCCTACTTCAGGCAGGAAACTGTAGATTGTTTCACTGTCGTTACCGTTGTCAACACTTGCCACGCCAACGTTACCGCCAACGTAGATTTGTGCGTTTGCACATACCGCAAACATCACTGCGACCAATGTCATGTAAATCTTTTTCATTTTTCTTTCTTTTTTAAGTTAGACAATCAAATGTTGGTTGAGAGCATTTTTACTCTTTATAACCGTGGCAAAGGTATTAAATATACTTTAAATAACAAAATAATTAATGACGTAATGATTAAAAAAAATAATAACTGTTAAATGCTTGGCGACACTTTGGCAAATTTCAATAACTTTGCATCTCAATTTCAAAATGGAAAAACTTTAAGCGTGCAAGCAGTTTTCACAATGAAGATGTACGCTTGGTATCGATACGGTTAAAATGGCCTCTGCCTTTTGTTGGGAGTGCCGGTAGTTATCGGTTATTGACAAGTTTGGTGCTGAAGGAGAATTTGTTTAAATGAGAAGATTTGTTTTATTGGTATTGTTTACGGCTGTTTGTGTGGGTATTAGTTCTCAAACATCAGATTCATTGATAGTTGACGAGTTGCGCAGGGAAGGCGTTTCTTTTTCTGACAACAACTCTGTTGCATTACTTATGAGCGGGCAAGAAAAGTTTGATGACATGTTTTCGGCCATCCGTCAGGCTCGCAGCAGCGTGCATCTTGAATATTTCAATTTCCGGAATGACTCGATTGCTTCTCTTCTTTTTGACCTGCTTGCAGAGAAAGCCGCGCAAGGAGTGGAGGTACGTGCGCTCTTTGACGGCTTCGGCAATGATTCTAACAATCAGCCTTTAAGGAAAGAGCATCTGGATGCCATACGTTCTAAAGGCATAGAAATTTATGAGTTTGATCCTATACGTTTTCCTTGGGTCAACCATGTCTTTCACCGTGACCACCGCAAAATTGTTGTTGTTGACGGCAAAATAGCTTATACCGGCGGAATGAATGTTGCGGATTATTACATCACAGGAACCGATCAGGTTGGCGAATGGCGTGATATGCATTGCCGTATTGAGGGAGATGAGGTCAACACCCTTCAGGTTATTTTCTTGAGGATATGGAACAAAGTGACCGGGCAAAATGTGCATGGCGCCAAATATTTTCGTGGGTATCATGGCGCTGATTACATCAAAGGGCTAAAACCTGACACATGTGGCACCGCAGGTAAGAAAATGATTGGAATCATAAATCGTGAGCCGAGAACTACTAACGGCATAATAAGGGAGTTTTACACGGATGCCATAAATAATGCCAAGGACAGCATAAAATTAGTGAATCCATATCTTACATTGAACGGAACGCTTAAACGGGCATTGCGAAACGCCGTAAGGCGTGGAGTGAAGGTTGAGATTATGGTTTCAGAAAAAAGCGATATTCCTTTGACTCCTGATTGTGTCTTTTATAACGTACACAAGCTTATGAAGCACGGAGTGGACGTTTGGGTATACCGGAACGGTTTTCATCATACGAAAATTATAATGGTGGACGGCCGTTTCTGTACGGTCGGCAGTGCAAACCTTAATTCCAGGAGCTTGAATTTTGATTATGAAGAGAATGCCGTAATCGTGGATCCTTGTACGACAAAAGAATTAGACGATATGTTCGAGAATGACAAGAAGCATTCGTTCAAGCTTACAGAAGAGGTGTGGGACGAGTGGCGCACTCCGTGGCAGAAGTTTGTAGGATGGTTCGCCCATCTTCTGGCTCCGTTTCTTTGACGGGGTTCATTGGGGCTTATTCTTCGCTTACCAGTTCGGCCATAAGCTGTATGTCAGTGTCGTTAATCTCATGTGCGGTCAGGATGTCGATGTCGTTTGCAAAGTCTTCACTGATGTCGTAATCCTTCGTGTCCTTATGCGACTTTGCGAACGTTTTAAACATTCTCGTCGCTTCGTCGGTATGCCCCATGAACCATTGGCAGTATCCGGCGTTTAGCCAGTCACCGTTCTCAACTTCTTCACTGTTCAGTAGTCTGTTGTATGCTTTTTCTGCCTGTTCGTTTTTGTTGACTCCCATCAGAGTCCATGCCAGCACACGTGTTACGGACATTGAGCCGGGGTGTTCTATGTCGAGCTTGTAAAGTGTGTTCAAGGCTTCGTCGTATTTCTTGTCTTTTGACGTGGCGATGCAAAAATTCAGTGCGAATGTGCTGTTGTTGGGTTCTGAGAGCATCAGCTCTTTATAGCACTTGGCAGAATACGCATAATTGCCGCATTCGAAATATGAGCGTGCCAACAGTGACAATGCCCGCTTGTTGTTCGGCTCAAGCTCTCTTAAAGTCTTGAAATAAGTTGTGGCCAGTTCCGGCTTACGCTCAAACTCGAGGTTGAACAGTCCGTGGACCAATAAACTCTTAGGGCTTGTCTTGTCGTCAAATACAGACAGAATTTCCTTTAAGGCATTCTTGTTCTTGTGTTTTATCATGAAATAGCATAAGTCCGGGTACATTTCGGCCATGCCCGTCCCTTCGAATATCTTGTCTGTAACGAATACAAAATGTCCGTTCTCAAACGGGTTGACTATCTGCCTGCGCTGAGGGTACAGGCGGAAGAACCGGTACATGTCCTGCAGTATCATGCGCCTGATGTATGCCGGGTTTTTCAATTCTTCGGTGCTCATTGCAGGCCCCATGGCGTCGCTTGTATTTAGCATTTCCTTCATGTTTTCAGGCAGATGCGCTATTACTGACGACAGGGCCAGGGCGAATGAGTATTTGTCGCTGTCGCAGAAAGGGCCGTTTTCAAGAATGTTTGTTATGATGTTTGTTCCTTTCATCTTGTCAACGGTACCTGATATTTCCGGATTCTCGATATAGAACGGGCAAAACCAGTTGGTTGCTTTGTAGAAGAACGGAAAACGTTTCATTTGCGAGAAGCCACCGAAGTAAATGTCTGAGCCGGCTTTTTGCATGCTCATCATTTTCTGAAAGCTTTCTTCCATCTTTTCCATGGCCTTGTCTGACGCTTCCGGGTCGAACACGTCTTGCATCGGGTCTTCTTCTTTTTCCTGTATGCCGAATCTTGTAATCTTGAGGTTGTTGTTCTTTATAAGATCCGGCATTATGTCGCGTTGTATCTTGTCGTTGTCCTGTTCGGCGTTCATGCAGAAGATTATTTGCTTTTGCAGGTCGGCCAGTTCGCTTACGGTTCCGGCCTGTTTCAAGGCCTCTGCCACGCGCGGCCTCATCTTCTTTTCCTGTCTTGTGCCGGCAGACAGCGAGAACACCCATCCAATCAAGGCTTTCTGGCGCACTTTCTCGTCGGTCGCTTTTGTGTAGACTTCGATCAGTGTTGCAAACTTGTTGTCGTCCATGTTGTTCATTGCGGAAAGCGTTGTCGCGCTTACAAGCATTTGTGCGTCCATTGTGTCGATGGTGGGCGACAGTATCAGGTTTTCAAAAAAGTCTTTGTCGTGGCCGCTCCAGCTGCCAGAAGTTATGATGCTGCAGAACAGGGCTTGGATGAAGTTGTTGTGCCTGCGGTATATTTCCTTGCTTTTTTCCGTCTTTGATGGCTCTGTCTCAAGGCTCAGCATCGCGGTTTCGGCAACAAAGTTTTCAAGTGTTGACTTTATGTTTTCATCAGACAGGTTTACGCCTGCCTTTTTTTGAGACATTTCCTTAAAGAACTGTGTGGAGCTTATGTGGTAGGCCATGCGCATGTCATAAGCGAAGCGGTACAGCCTGTCGCCGATGTTGTTGTACACATCGGCACGTTGTGGGTCGTTGAATCCGCGTTTCATGTAGTCGAGCATGAGCCTGAAGTCGCCTTCAATACGTTCAAGCTCCCCGTCGTACACCATGTGCGGGTGTGCGTCGACAAACGAGCGTGAGGCCCGTATGGCCCGTCCCAGCTTGTTTTTTTCTATCAGTGAGAATATGTCGTTGAGCTGTTTTGTCTCTTTGTTGTCCATAGTCAGTTGTCTTTAAGCCATTTGTCGGCCGTGTCGATGTCTTTTTGCCGTGGTGCTTTGGCGTGTTCGTATCTCATTTTCGGCAGGGCGTTGACGGTCTTGTCGTCAACTTTGCAGTATTTCCTTATTTCTGCCGAGTAGTGTTTGACTCCATACTTGTTTATTGAGTCACATGCCGCGTCGTATCCCTTGATGAATGCTTTTAGCTGTTTTTGCCTGCGTTCGTCTTTCATAGCCTTGCCGTTGAAGGCAATCACGCCAAGCCTCATGTCTTTATCCCGGCTGTCCATCAGTACGTGGTTTTTATACAGGCGCGCGGTCGTGGCCTGCGGTTCGGGCAGCAGCACGGCGTCCATCTCGTTGTTGAGCAGCATCTGCAGCCTCAGTGCCACGTCGTTTATCTGTATCTTGAACACTTCGTCACCGTTCAGCTTCACGCTGTCTACGGCATAGTCGGCCAGCAGCGCCGTGGCCGAGAAGCGCGCCATCGCAACCATCTTGTCGCTCAGTTGGTTTAGTCTTCTAATTCGCGCAATCCTGTTGCTTGTCAGTTGCCAGTAAGCGTTGGTCTGGGCGATGTAGTCAAGCGCCATGCCTTTTTTCTTCATGTGCTGTCCGCGCACAATATCGGTCACGTTGCCTTCAATCCTTCCGGTCTTTAACGCCTCGTCGCAGTCTATCTGCGCCATGAACTGCACGAGCCTTACGTCGGCTTGCGCCGTGTCGAACAGGCCGTGTTCCTTTGCTACATAAACAGGCAGGCAGTCAAGCGTTGGCAGCACTCCTATCTTCAACGCGAGCGAGTCTTCCTTGCGCAGTCTTTCCTGTTCGGCCTTGGTCTGCCTTTTCATCTCGTCGTATGACGGGCCGCACCCGGCCATGACGGCCATCGCAGAGAATAGAATAAGGATTGCATATCTGGCTTTCATACGTCTACATTATTAAAAAGGGCAGCCCAGCGTTAAAAACACGAGTCGCCCTTCAGAGTTTATAAATTAATGTGCGATATTAGTCATCCGTATTGAATGGTGGTGCAAAGTTAATGATTTATTTTGTAACTCAAAAAAATATTGTTACTTTTGTCAAACAAAATGAGGCGGACGATGAGGCGTAATGTCGCATGATGGTATGCAGTTTTATGCCCGATGTTTGGGGGCAAGACATTGCCGGTTGTCCAAAAGGCCGTCTTTCGCACTGTAAAAGGCCGTCTTTCGCACTGTAAAAAGCCGTCTTTCACATTGTAAAAGGCCGTCTTTTGCAACTCGTTGGCTGTCAGACGGTTACGAGTGTGGCGTGAATCGTTGCCTGAAACGTTGTAAGTGAAGCCTTGCGTCCGTGTTTTTTGATTGACATTTTATTGAAAATGGCGAAAGACAAGATAGCGTACGTCTGCTCGAATTGCGGGCAGGAGTCGGCCAAATGGATAGGCAAGTGCCCTAATTGCGGCCAGTGGAACACATTTAAGGAAATACGCGTGGCGGCCGACAACGGCCAGGCCGCAGCCGCTTCGGCCGCGGCCTCGTTGCGCGGAAAGTTGCAGCACGACAAGACGCGCCCGTTGTTCTTGCGCGAGATATCCGCCAAGGACGAGCCTCGCATAGACATGCACGACGGAGAACTCAACCGGGTGCTTGGCGGCGGGCTTGTGCCCGGCTCGATAGTCCTGCTCGGCGGTGAGCCGGGCATAGGCAAGAGCACGCTTACGTTGCAGACAATATTGCGCATGGCCGACCGCCGCATACTTTACGTCAGCGGCGAGGAGAGCGCCCACCAGCTGAAGATGCGAGCCGAAAGGATAGCCCATGCGGCCGCCGACAATTGCATGATACTCTGCGACACGTCGCTTGAGAGCATCTTTGCACACGTAAAGAACACGTCGCCCGAGCTTGTCGTGGTAGACTCCATACAGACCATTAGCACCGACAGCATGGACAGCTCGCCGGGCAGTGTCGCCCAGGTGCGTGAGTGCGCGTCGGCATTGTTGCGCTTCGCCAAGTCAAGCGGCACGCCAGTGATACTCATCGGCCATATAAACAAGGAAGGCACGCTTGCCGGTCCGAAAATACTTGAGCACATAGTAGACACCGTGATACAGTTTGAGGGCGACCAGCATTACATGTACCGCATACTGCGCTCCACGAAAAACCGTTTCGGAAGCACATCCGAGCTTGGCATTTACGAGATGCGTCAGGACGGACTCCGCCAGGTGGACAACCCCTCCGAGCTGCTGCTCACGCAAGACCGGGAAGGCCTTAGCGGCATAGCCATATCGGCGGCGATAGAAGGCGTGCGCCCGTTTCTTGTCGAAACACAGGCTCTTGTGTCTTCTGCCGCATACGGAACGCCGCAACGCAGCGCCACTGGATTTGACCAACGGCGTCTTAACATGCTGCTCGCCGTGCTTGAGAAGCGTGTCGGATTCAAGCTGATGCAGAAAGATGTGTTTCTCAATATTGCCGGCGGACTTCGTGTTACCGACATGGCAATGGACCTCAGCGTGATAGCCGCCGTGTTGTCAAGCAACGTGGACACGGCGATTGAAAGTGACTGGTGCATGGCCGGCGAAGTGGGGCTTAGCGGCGAAGTGCGCCCCGTAAGCCGCATAGAGCAGCGCATATCAGAGGCATCCAAGCTTGGATTCACTCATATGGTAGTCCCCAAATACAATCTGCAGGGGCTTGCCCGAAAGAAGTTTGATATTGAACTTGTCCCTGTCCGTAAGGTAGAGGAGGCTCTAAAGGCATTGTTCGGGTGAGCTTACGGCACAGGCATGGAGATAAAAACACCGTATTACGGATTGAAGCCGGCTGCTTCGCGTTCCGTAATACGGTGTCGGTTTTTTGCTGCAAAGTCTACAGAAGTTCCGTCATTGCTGCCTGTCAGCATTGTCTTCCGCGTTAAGTTGTTGGGCTATGAATGCCGTCAGCTCCTCTCCGCGAAGGCCTGCTGCGAGAACCTTGCCCTCATTGTCCACTATGATTGTGAACGGGATGGCCTGTATGCCGTACATCTGTGCCGCGCTGTTGTGCCATCCTTGCAGGTCGGACAGCTGCGTCCACGTCATTCCCATGGCGCTTACCGCCCCGGTCCACTGCTCCTTGTCCTCGTCCAAAGAGACTCCTATTATGCCCAGACCCTTGTCCTTGTAGTCGTTGTATGTCTTCACAAGGCTCGGCATTTCCTGCCTGCACGGGCCGCACCAGCTGGCCCAGAAGTCTATGATGGTGACCTTGTGCTTGGCGAATTCGTCGGCCACAGCCACGTTGTTGCCGTTCATGTCTGCCATGGTGAAGCTTATTTTAGGCTCGTCCTCGCGGCTTGCGGTGTCTTGGCGTGCAGTCTGCGTTGGCTCGGCTTGCGTGCCTTGGCTTTTCGTCTTGCCCGGTTGGCAGGCCGTGGCGGCCATCATTGCAACTGCGGCGATGGCGTATGCGAAGCGTATTTTCATGCCTTGTTGTGTTATACGAGGTATTGCGAACTGATGCTCTCGTTGTTCACCACGCGGCGTATGGTCTCGGCGAACATGTCGGCCACAGACAGCTGCTTGACTTTCGCGCAGCGGTTGGAGTAGGGGATGGAGTCCGTGAACACCATTTCCTCAAGCGCGGAGTTCTGTATTCTCTCGCTTGCGGGGCCGCTCATCACGCAGTGTGACGCGCAAGCCCTTACGCTTTTTGCGCCTGCTTCTTTCATGATGTCGGCGGCTTTGGTTATAGTTCCTGCCGTGTCAACCATGTCGTCGATGATCACGACGTTCTTGTCTTTCACGTCGCCGATTATCTGCATGCTCTCGACAACATTCGCTCTGGCGCGTGTCTTGTTGCAGAGCACAAGCGGACAGCCCAGGTATTTGGCGTATGTGTTGGCGCGTTTGCTTCCGCCGACATCGGGAGACGCTATGACGATATTGTCAAGTTTGAGGCTTTGCAGGTAAGGAAGTATTACGCCGGATGCGTACAGGTGGTCGACCGGTACGTCGAAGAAGCCTTGTATCTGGTCGGCGTGCAAGTCCATGGTTATGAGCCTGTCGATGCCGGCCACACGCAGCAAGTCGGCAACGAGCTTTGCTCCTATGCTGACGCGGGGCTTGTCCTTGCGGTCCTGGCGTGCCCATCCGAAGTAGGGTATCACGGCGTTGATGCTTTTGGCCGACGCACGTTTGGCCGCGTCTATCATCAGCAAAAGCTCCATCAGGTTGTCAGAGTTCGGGAATGTGCTCTGTACAAGGAATATGTCGCGTCCTCGGATTGACTCTTCGTAGGAAACGGCGAATTCTCCGTCAGAGAATTTCGTGATGAGCAGATTGCCTAACGGGCAACCCAAACTGTTGCAGATTTTTTCTGCAAGGTATCTGGTATTGGTGCCAGAAAATACCATAAAAGAGTTTTTTTCACTCATTTCGACTTATAGATATTATGTGTTTTGTATTTTTATGATGCTGCTTTTCTTAATTTCTCGAAATGATTTATGAGTTCCTTGTAGTCAAGCTCGTTGTGTATGTCGAACTTGTCCCAAAGGTCGCCGCATATCACAACACCTCCGAAACCCAATTCCCTGGCTTCTTTGATGTTGTCGATGTTCACTCCGCCCATGGCGTATACGTGCTTGTCAATGAGTCCTTGGCTTGCGGCTTTTTCAAGTTCGTCGCGTGTGTGGACGTTTTCCGCGTCTTTGCCGGTTGGCCGTCTGAACGTGTTGTCAAGGAATACGTATTCGGCTTTTTTCTTCATTGCATTCAGGTCCGCGATGTTGTGGCATGTCCTGCTGAACTTTCCTTTGTAGTCTTTGGGCGGTTCCTGGTTCTCGCCGTCAATGTGTATTCCGGCCAGTCCGTATTCGTTTTTAAGGTAATAATGGTCGTGTACGGTTATCTTGCCGTACATTATTTCAGGAATAAGCGAGAGCAGGCGCTCCGAAAACATAGGCGAGGCTCCCGGTTTGCATAAGTGCAGGTAGTCCATGCCCTCTTCAAAAAGAGCTGTCAGAATCTTGTCTTCTTCTACGAAGAATGTAGGTTGGGTCATTATAACGAGCTTCATCGCTTATTTCTTTTTCCAAATGCAAATGTATAAAAAAAATGATAAACTTACAATCTATTCGCTAATAAAAGTTGTTTCGTGTCGGTTAAAACGGGATAAAGATGTTGTTGCTTTGTTTGGCGGATGTGAGTTTTCGACTGCTGTTTTAGGTTTTGTCTCATGTTCTCAAGTTATAAGGATGGCGTGTGGCGTCGGGGTTCAGCCTGTATTCTTGCCTGTCGTGTAAAGCATTGGTGCTCAGTGTGTTATGAAAGGCCATCTTTTGCGTGCTAAAAGGCCGTCTTTTGCACGGTGAAAGGTGCCCTTTTGCGATGTTGTTTGCCGTCTTTTGAAATGCGTGGTGCGTTTTTTACAACAAATTTTTATATTTTTTTTGGCGTTTGAAAAATATTAGGTACTTTTGCAATTGCAATCTCGAGTTTGCAAAACCTTGTATGAATAACATGAATACAGACATCAGACATTCTGCCGTTGTTGAGGAGATTTCAGCCGAGCGTACGCGCGTGCGTATAGTGCAGTCGTCTGCATGCTCGACGTGTAAGGTCGCTTCGCGTTGCCACGCGTCTGAGAGCAAGGAGAAGACTGTCGACGTTTATGGTGACTATACCGGCCGATGCGCTGTCGGCGACAACGTGTTTGTCGTTGCGTCACAGCGTGTGGGCATGTTCGCTGTGGTTCTGGGCTCTGTGTTGCCTCTGTTTTTGGTGATGGCTGTGCTTTTGTTTGTGTTTGCCGTGACCGGTAGCGAGCCTGCCGCAGCATTGTCGGCTTTGCTTTCCCTTATACCTTATTATATATTGCTTTACCTTTTTAAGGAAAAGATACGTTCTCGTCTGACTTTCAGGATTGAGCGGTAAGGCTATAATTGGTAGGGATAAACTATTAACAACTAAAACAAATACAAAACTTATGAACTTTATTTTGATTGCAGTAATTGTTCTTGGCGGCATCGCACTGGTTTCTTCGGTGGTGCTGTATGTGTGCTCCAAGAAATTCGCTGTGCATGAAGACCCCCGCATCGCCCAGGTTGCGGCCCTTCTGCCGGGCGCAAACTGCGGAGGATGTGGCTATCCCGGATGTTCGGGCATGGCGTCCGCGCTGGTGAAAGGTGCTGACGCGGGTTCGCTTGACGGGCTTTATTGCCCTGTCGGAGGGGCTGGCGTCATGGGGCAGGTTGCCGACCTGCTGGGTATGGCTGTCGCCAATGCAGAGCCGAAAGTGGCCGTAGTGCGTTGCAACGGCACATGCGAACTGCGTCCGCGCATAGCCGAATATAATGGCTTGCGTACATGCTCGGCAATGAATTCATGCGGAGCGGGCGAGACCGGCTGCGGTTATGGCTGCCTCGGTTGTGGCGATTGTGTCAAGGCTTGTGCCTTCGGCGCGATAACGATGAATCCTGAAACTGGGCTGCCGGAAGTGGACGAGGACAAGTGTACGGGTTGCGGAGCCTGTGCAAAGGCATGTCCGCGTCATGTCATAGAGTTGCGCAAGAAGGGGCTTAAAGGGCGTCGCGTTTATGTGCGCTGTGTCAACAAGGACAAGGGCGCGGTTGCCATGAAGGCCTGCAAGGCGGCTTGCATAGGTTGTGGAAAGTGTGAGAAGGAATGCAAGTTTGACGCAATAACCATTGAAAACAACTTGTCGTACATTGATCCGGACAAGTGCCGCATGTGCCGCAAGTGTGTCGACGCATGTCCGACGCATGCCATCGTAGCAGTAAATTTTCCTGCACCGAGAGCCAAGGCAGACGCCGACGGAGTGGGGAATGATAATGTTGAACTCAAAGAAGAGGAGGTAAAAGCATGAGACTCAGGACATTCAGGATAGGAGGAGTGCATCCGGAAGAGAACAAATTGTCTTCGGAGTCGGCAACGCAGATAGCCGGATTGCCCCGACAGGCAGTCTTCCCGCTGTCACAACATATCGGCGCGCCGGCAAAACCGGTGGTTAAGAAAGGCGACAAGGTAAAGGTTGGCACTTTGTTGGCTGAGGCCGGAGGTTTTGTTTCCGCACCGATATACTCGTCGGTCTCAGGCACCGTGGTGAAGATAGACGAGGCCGTGGATGCCACGGGATACCGCAAGCCGTCGATAGTGGTAAAGGTTGAAGGCGACGAATGGGAAGAATACATCGACCGTACAGACAAGTTGGAGACCCTTGAAGCCCATCCGGAACTGACATCAGAAGAGATAATCGAGCGCATAAAGAAGGCCGGAGTGACGGGAATGGGCGGCGCGGGCTTTCCCACTTTCATCAAACTGTGCCCTCCGCCTACGGCCAAGGCCGAGTGCGTTATACTGAACGGTGTTGAGTGCGAGCCTTACATAACGTCTGATTACAGGCTGATGATGGAGCATGCGGACGAGATCCTAGTCGGTCTTGAACTGCTCATGAAGGCTGTAAAAGTTGCAAAAGGCTATATTGGGATAGAGGAAAACAAACCAAAGGCGATAAAACTGTTTGAGGAGAAAACAGCCGGCAGGAATGATGTAGAGATTGTTCCGTTGGCTCAAAAGTATCCGCAAGGAGGCGAGAAACAGCTTGTCGATGCGGTGATACGCCGTCAGGTGCCAGCTCCTCCTGCAATACCGGTGAACGTTGGAGCCGTCGTGCAGAATGTGGGAACGGCTTTCGCCGTGTATCAGGCAGTAATGAAAAACAAGCCGTTGTTTGAGCGTTATACCACCGTTACAGGCAAGAAGCTCGCCAAGCCGGGCAACTTTCTTGTGCGCATGGGTACTCCTATGATAGACCTTATAAATGAATGCGGCGGCATGCCGGCAGGCGACAACAAATTGTTGGCCGGCGGTCCGATGATGGGTAAGGCTTTGACGTCAGTGGAAGTTCCGATATGCAAGGGTACAAACAGCGTCACCATTCTTAGCGGCGACGACGTGCGGCGTAAGCCCGTGCAGCCGTGTATACGCTGTGCGAAGTGCGTAAGCGTATGTCCCATGGGCCTTGAACCCTATCTTTTGGCCACGGCCAGTGCCCTGCATGATTGGGAAAAGGTGGAGGCCGCAGGCGTAACGTCGTGCATTGAGTGTGGTTCGTGCCAGTTTACATGTCCGGCACACAGGCCTATGCTTGACAACATTCGGCTTGGCAAAAGCACGGTGATGGGCATGATACGGTCGCGCAATGCGAAGAAGTAAACCGCTCGACAATTAGTTTAGATTATTCAAGCTGCATAAAATTATATAAGAAAATGAGTAAATTGATAGTTTCGTTATCACCGCACGCGCATGGGACGGACAGTGTTGAGCGTAACATGTATGGCGTGATAATAGCCTTGGTGCCGGCATTGGTTGTGTCGTTCCTTTATTTTGGCATCGGCTCGGCTGTTGTTTGTGCGTCAAGTGTGGCCGCCTGCGTGTTCTTTGAGTGGGCGATAACAAAATATATGTTGAAAAGACAGCCTGCCATAATGGATGGTTCGGCAATATTGACCGGTTTGTTGCTTGGTTTCAACCTTCCTTCAAATCTTCCGGTTTGGATAGTGATAATAGGTGCTTTGGTAGCCATTGGCATTGGCAAGATGACATTTGGAGGACTCGGCTGTAATCCGTTTAATCCAGCGCTGGTTGGCCGTTGCTTCCTTTTGGCCTCATTCCCGGCGCAGATGACATCTTGGCCGATAGCCGGACAGCTGGCGTCTTATGTCGACGCGCAGACGGCTGCAACGCCTTTAAGCATAATGAAGGCGGCCGTCAAGACGGGCGACGCCTCTGTTTTGGAGCAATTGCCAAGTTCGTTGTCTTTGTTACTGGGTAACCCGGGACTGAACAACGGAGCGGGAACGATTGGCGAAGTGTGTGCGTTAGCTTTGCTTGTTGGCTTCGCTTATATGCTTTGGAAGAAGATAATAACTTGGCATATACCAGTAAGCATTCTTGCAACTGTGTTTGTGTTCAGTGGACTTCTGCATTGGGCCAATCCGGTTTACGCCAATCCGGTGGCTGCGTTGCTCAGCGGTGGACTGATGCTTGGCGCAATATTTATGGCGACCGATTATGTAACTTCACCAATGACCCGTAAAGGACAGCTTATATACGGTGTCGCAATAGGCTTTCTTACGGTTGTGATAAGGAACTGGGGATCATATCCTGAGGGCATGTCGTTCGCCATTCTCATAATGAATGCCTTTACTCCACTTATTAATACGTATGTTAAACCGAAGCGTTTTGGCGAAATTCAGGGCAAGGAGGTAGGAAAATGAAAAAGCTGGAATCAACTATAACAAACATGGTGGTTGTGCTTGTGGGGGTAGCCTTGGTTACAGGCAGCATCCTTGCATATGTAAACCATGTTACAGAAGAGCCTATAAGGCTTCAGGCGGAGAAGTCTCTTGCCGATGGGATAAAGGCCGTTATGGGTGGTGTTGAGCTGACGGTGGCGAAGGAAGACACCGTGAAACAGTCTGTATCAGGTAAGGAACTGATGTTTGTAATACATGAAACCGTTGGTTCTGACGGCAAGCCTTTAGGCGCTGCTGTCGAGAGTACAGCCGGTGGTTTCGGCGGAGACCTGAAGATACTGGTGGGCTTTGACAACGACGGGAACATTCTCGGATATACAGTCTTGCAGCATTCTGAAACTCCGGGGCTTGGCGCAAAGGCCGACAAGTGGTTCCAGAAGGATGGAAAAGGGTGCGTGGTAGGCAAGAATCCGTCAACGGACAAGCTTACAGTCAAGAATGACGGAGGCGACATTGACGCCATAACGGCATCGACCATAACGAGCCGCGCTTTCCTTTTGGCTGTCAACCAGGCTTACCATGCGTATAAATCGGTTCCTGTCGACGCGCATACCGGCGCAACGGGCAAGCATTGAACAGGTTTCATTTAATTTAAAATGCAGAAGCTATGAATTATATTAAGATATTGATTAACGGCATAGTCAAGGAGAATCCAACGTTTGTCCTGCTTCTTGGAATGTGCCCTACGCTTGCAACCACTACTTCGGCCATTAACGGATTGTCCATGGGGCTGGCCACGATGTTTGTGCTGATATGCTCAAACTTGGTCATATCGCTGATAAAGAATCTTACTCCCGACATGGTGCGCATACCGGTGTTTGTGGTTGTGATAGCGTCGTTTGTTACTATTTTGCAGATGTTGATGCAGGCTTATGTGCCTGCAATTTATGCCACCCTTGGCCTTTATATCCCACTAATCGTGGTGAACTGCATCATTCTTGGCCGTGCCGAGGCTTTTGCCTGCAGCCACGGCCCGGTTGAAAGCTTGGCCGATGGTGCGGGCATGGGGCTTGGTTTCAGTGTGGCCTTGACGCTTCTCGGTGCTGTGCGCGAGATTTTGGGAGCAGGCTCGATATTCGGCATTGCCTTGCTCCCTGAAACCAGCAACATGCTTCTGTTCATCTTGCCACCGGGCGCTTTCATCACTTTGGGATATTTGATTGCAATTGTTAACAGATTTAAGAAGGCATAGTTTATGGAATATTTATTGATTTTCATCTCGGCGATATTTGTGAACAACATTGTGTTGTCACAGTTTTTAGGCATATGCCCGTTCCTTGGTGTGTCGCAGAAGATTTCCACTTCGCTCGGCATGGGGGCGGCTGTGGCTTTCGTGTTGACGCTTTCAACCATCGTGACGTACCTGGTTCAGATTTATATTCTCAATCCTTTTGGGCTGCAATATCTCCAGACGATAGCTTTCATATTGGTGATTGCCGCGTTGGTGCAGATGGTTGAGATCATATTAAAGAAAGTCTCGCCGTCGCTTTATCAGGCGTTGGGCATTTATCTTCCGCTTATAACGACAAACTGTGCCGTGCTCGGCGTTGCAATATTGGTGATACAAAAGGATTTTTCACTTATACAGAGTGTCGTTTACGCGTTTTCCACGGCAGTCGGCTTTGCTGTCGCCTTGATTGTTTTCGCCGGGATACGCGAGCAGCTGGCAATGGTAAGCATCCCGAAGGGTATGCGTGGAATGGCCATCGTGCTGGTTACGGCCGGATTGTTGAGTCTTGCTTTCATGGGATTTTCAGGTGTGGACGGAGGTTTGAGAGAGCTGTTCGGTCTTGATTGACCGCCCTACGTTCATGCGATTGACAGATAGCGAAGCGGCAAGTTGTTGCGTTTAAGTGAGCCGTCAGGCTTTCGCAACGGCTTTCCGTTTCGCTGTTTTTTTATTGATTGCCGACAATATGACCGATATTTAACATGGATTACGCCATTTAATTAGCATTTCATCTTTTTTGTACATATATTTTTTGAAAAAAGATATATTTTCGTTAGTTTTGCAATTTAGAAGAACCTTTTTATTGAAAAACTTATGAAACAGACAATTTTGGTTACAGGCGGAACCGGATTTATCGGTTCACACACAGTTGTGGAATTGCAAGAGGCCGGCTATAAGGTTGTTATAGTAGACAACCTTTCTAACTCTAAGGCCGATGTTGTGGACGGCATCGAGAAGATAACAGGTGTGCGTCCGGCATTCGAGCAAGTGGATTGTTGCGACTTGGAGGGCATGGACGCTGTTTTCGCCAAGTACAACGACATCAAGGGCATAATACATTTCGCGGCAAGCAAGGCCGTTGGCGAAAGCGTACAGAAGCCTTTGCTGTATTATCGCAACAACATAACAAGCCTGCTCAACATCCTCGAGCTTATGCCTAAGTATGATGTGAAAGGCATTATCTTCTCGTCAAGCTGTACGGTGTACGGCCAGCCGTCGCCCGAGCATCTGCCGGTAACCGAGGACGCTCCTATACAGAAAGCGCTCAGCCCTTATGGCAACACGAAGCAGGTGAATGAGGAAATCATACAGGATTATATTCACAGCGGCGCTCCTATAAAGTCTGTGATCTTGAGGTATTTCAATCCTATTGGGGCCCATCCGACAGCTTACATAGGCGAGCTTCCAAACGGTGTGCCAATGAATCTTATACCATTTGTCACGCAGACGGCAATCGGCATACGCAAGCAGCTTAAGATTTTCGGCAATGACTACAATACTCCTGACGGCACTTGTATCCGTGACTACATTTATGTTGTCGACTTGGCCAAGGCACATGTGAAGGCTATGGAGAGGGTGCTCGACAAGGAAGGCACAGACGCTGTGGAGATATTCAACATCGGTACGGGGCGTGGTGTTAGTACGCTTGAGGTTGTAGAAGGTTTCGAGAAGGCTACAGGAGTGAAAGTTAACTGGGAGTATGCTCCACGCCGTGAGGGTGACATTGAGAAGGTTTGGGCAGATCCGGCCAAGGCCAACAATGTGCTTGGATGGAAGGCTGAGACCAGCCTTGAGGACACTCTGCGCTCGGCGTGGAAGTGGCAGGTGAAACTTGACGAAGAGGCTAAGAAGAATTAACGGCAGGCATTTGTCTGATGATATGTGAGACGGCGGAGAGCGACAGTGCTTTCCGCCGTCTTTTATTGTGCGCACGCATTCCGTGAAGCCATGTTGTCAGCGTCAACTTGACGTGCGCACGCAGGGACGTGGCTGTTGAGTCTGATGGAATCTGTAACAAAATTGGGCGTGCATGCTTACATGTTCCGGCACAGGCGGGCTTCCATGTTATGGATGTTGTGGTTTTGCATGGGTGTTGGTTACAGTCCGTTTTGCGGCATATAGCGGCATGAAACAAGGCTTTTTGCAATGTGATTTACGGTAAAATGCAGAGCAAGAGAGCATGAGTCGCATGTATGAAAAACGGCGAGGCTGCGCATTGAAGCAGCCTCGCCGTCGTTCATATGTGTTTGTGAGTGTGTTATTTCACTATCTTGTTGTGTTCAGGAAATACCACTGTCGGCTCGTAAGTCTTGGCCTCCTCAAAGTCCATAAGCGCGTAAGCGATGATTATCACCGTGTCGCCCACCTGACATTTCCTTGCCGCCGCGCCGTTGAGGCAAATGCAACCGCTTCCGCGTTCGCCCTTTATGATGTACGTCTCAAAGCGTTCGCCGTTGTTGTTGTTCACTATTTGCACCTTTTCTCCTGCTATCAGGTCGGCGGCATCCATCAGGTCTTCGTCTATGGTGATGCTGCCCATATAGTTAAGGTTTGCTTCCGTCACCTGCACGCAGTGCAGTTTGCTCTTTAAAACTTCTATCATCATGGCGTTGTCAGCTTTTATATTTGATATGGTCGATGAGTCTCACGGGCCTTGAACCGCAATATACGGTTATGCATCCTACGATGTAGCTTGAGTCGTCCCAGGCGTTTACCGGCAGAAGGGTGTTGCCGTCGACTATCTCGAAATACTCCACGTCCAGTCCGTCTACGGCGTTTATCTGGCTTACCACGTGGTCGTGGGTCTCTTTCAGGGTATGGGTCTTGGCATACTCGATGCTTTCCTTCATGGCCTTGTATATGTTTGGGGCAATTTCTCGCTCGCTTTCAGAAAGCAAAGCGTTGCGCGACGAGCGTGCCAGCCCGTCAGCATCGCGTACAATCGGACATTCCACGATGTTGACTTTTAAGCCTAATGACTTTACCATCGCCTTTACAACGGCAATCTGCTGCCAGTCTTTCTCTCCGAAATAAGCCCTGTCAGGACGCACTATGTAGAACAAGCGGCTCACCACCTGGCACACGCCGTTGAAATGTCCGGGGCGGTGTGCCCCTTCCATTACCGTGGAGACGGGTGGAAATTCAAAGTGCCGTGTGTCGGGCGTCGGGTACATCTCGTCTACCGACGGCGCGAACACATAGTCGGCTCCGACACTTTCAAGCAGTTTGCAGTCGGCCTCGAGGTCGCGTGGATATGAACTAAGGTCTTTCGGATCGTTGAATTGTGTGGGATTAACAAAAACGGAAACAACCGTGACGGCATTGTCCTTGACACTCTGCTTGACCAATGAGGCGTGCCCTTCGTGGAGCGCTCCCATAGTCGGAACAAGCCCGATGCTTTTGCCTTGTTTCCTGTCGTCGAACAAAATGTTCTGAAGTTCGACTATTTTATGAAAAACTTGCATGATATATAATGTGTTTCAACACTTATTGAATCGGCGTGCAAAATAACAACAAATTTCTTAAATAAAGAAGAATTATCACGAAAATATGCCGTTAATAAGCGGCTTTTGTCTAATAAACGAAAAAAAATACACGTTTTACGAACTTTTTTCGTACCTTTGCAAGGATAAAAATAAACATCATGAAGGCAAAGAAGGTATTGTTTATAAATCAAGAAATCACACCCTATGTTCCTGAAAGCGAGATGTCGCATTTAGGGCGAGTCCTGCCGCAAGCCATACAAGAGGGAGGGTATGAGATAAGGACTTTCATGCCGAAATGGGGCAACATAAACGAAAGGCGCGGCCAGTTGCACGAGGTTATACGCCTGTCGAGGATGATGCTCATTATTGATGAGACCGACCATCCGTTGATAATTAAAGTCGCATCAATCCCGTCGACGAGGATACAGGTCTATTTCATCGACAATGAAGATTATTTCACAAAGCGCCTGATGGCTTTCGACGAGGAAGGCAAGGAGTACGATGACAATGGCGAAAGAGCGATCTTCTTTGCGCGTGGTGTATTGGAGACTGTGAAGAAACTACGCTGGACTCCAGACATCATCCATTGCCAGGGATGGATGTGTTCGGCTATACCTTTATATATAAAGACGGCCTATCATGACGAGCCGTCGTTTGCAAACACAAAGGTTGTTACTTCCCTCTTTTCGGAAGAACTGCATGACAGTCTCGGTGCAAATTTCCGTAACAGCATAGAATTCAAGGATGTAAAGCCGGAGATTCTTGACAGCTATGGAGAGGATTTCGGTTTTGTGGATTTCCAGAAACTCGCCATAGACTATTCTGACGGTGTCGTGAATGCCGGTAAGGATGTCAATCCGGAGTTGGTCAGGTATGCTGAAGATAAGGGGCTGCCGGTCATGGTCAATCCCGGCGATGAAGGGCTGTGCCAGGCGTATGAGGATTTTTATGATAAGATCTTTGAAGGTAAGGCAGAATAAGGTATATTGTTTTCATTTATTATATTTGCATTCAAATGAGAATAAGAATTTTAGCGGGCATTGCGGCTCTTGCAGCGATAATGTTCGCTTCATGTGATGATACGACAGGCACAATAGGTACTTCTTTGACGGATAACTTGGACATGCTCGAGGTGTCTACGGATACATTTGAAGTAACGTCTCGTTCAATTGTTGCAGATTCAGTCCTGTCACGTAACACAACCGGTTATCTCGGAATTATCCGTGATCCGGAAACAGGCAATTACATAACGGGAGACTTTATGGCTCAATTTGGTACGCTTGAAGATTATAATCTGCCAGAGCTGGACAGTATCGTAAGCCTTTCTGAAGCGTTTGCCGATACGGACACAGAGAATGATAAGATAAAGAAAATTATAGCAGATTCGTGCCATATAAGGTTGTTTTATACAAGCTATTATGGCGATTCGCTTGCATCCATGAACCTTACGGCTCATGAGATGGCAAAGCCTATGGAGGAAGGCGTGCTATATTATTCTAACTTTGACCCGGAGAAGAACGGTTATGTCAGTGATGCCGGTTTCAAAGTTAATAAGACTTATACCTTGGCCGACCTTAGCGTGAGTGATGAGGAACGTGCCGATGAAGGGTCTTACACTCCGAATATAAAGATAAATCTGGACATGCCTTATACGGATAAGGACGGTGTCACATATAATAATTATGGCACATACATAATGCGCAAGTATTATGAGAATCCCAGTTCTTTCAAGAACTCGTACAATTTCATTCATGATGTGTGTCCGGGATTTTATTTCAAGATGAATGACGGCTTAGGGGCAATGGCCTATGTCACTGTCAGTCAGCTAAACATTTATTTTCAATACAAGTCGGATTCTACTTATGTTGGCATGTCTTCTTTTGCTGGAACAGAAGAAGTTTTGCAGACTACCAATATAGGAAATGACGGTGATGCGATAAAAGAACTTGCTGGAGACAAGACTTGTACGTATTTGAAAACACCTGCGGGAATTTTCACAGAACTTACCCTTCCTGTTGACGAGGTCATGTCTGGTCATGAGAATGACACGTTGAATACTGCTAAGTTAGTGTTGACGCGCATTAATAATACTAACCACAGTGATTATTCATTAGACTATCCGTCGGCATTACTTATGATTCCCAGTGACAGTCTTTATAGCTTCTTTGAGAATGAGGATATAATTAATTATCAAAATTCTTTCTATGCGAGCTTTGATGTTGACGCGAATGCAACTCGTAATTATAATACTTATACGTTCAATAACATCTCTGGAATGATAACCAGCATGTATGATTTGAAAAACAACGGGCTTGCATCTGATCCCAACTGGCTGGCAAATAACAAGAATTGGAACAAGGTTGTGATAGTGCCGATAAGCGTTACTACGAACAGTTCGAATCAAATATTAAAAGTCGTGCATGACATGAGTCTTACCAGCACGCGTCTTGTAGGAGGTGATGACAATCCCAATGACCCCATAAAGCTCAGTGTGGTTTACAGCAAATTCAATCATGAGTGATGGCTGACAATTATCTTGAACGGCATTATCTTGAATACGAGAAGCGCAAAGAGGAGTGGATGCGCAAGAAGAAACATCTGCCGAAGACAAACAACTCTCTGTCATTGAGACGCCGGATTGCGGATAAATAGCATTTAGGTAATTAACGCTTATAGATGGATAATATAAAAAAAGCGGTCGGATTCAAAATCCGACCGCTTTTTTATGCTTTATCTGATGTTGGATACATCATTCGATAACAACCAGCGGAGTGTCTTCCATCACGCTTTCGCCTTCTTGTACAAGGACTGCTGTCACCTTTCCGCCTTTCTCTGCATCAAGGTTGTTGGCCATCTTCATGGCTTCGAGTACTACTACGGTGTCTCCGGCTTTCACTTCGTCACCTACGGCAACTTTTATTTCTGTTATCACGCCAGGCAGAGGAGCCTTTACCGCGTTGTTCATGTTTACGCGGGCATTGCTTCCTGAAGCGGGAGCCTGGGTTGCGGTGGGCTGTGGAGCTACAGGTTTTACCACGACCTTTTTCTTCTGAGGTTCAGGCTCTTTCTCCATCTCAACCTTGTATTCTTCACCGTTGACAACCACATTCGCGATATTGTCTTCAATGCCGGCAATGGTCACTTCGTATTTGTTGCCGTTAATCGTATATTTGTATTCTTTCATTATTTGATGTTTTTAAGGACGTTGTGTCATGCAGAGAGAGTGCATTTCCCATTCAGAGTGTTTCTCCTTTATGGTGATGATGCCTGCTTCTTTGTCATGCACGTTGTTTCCATTGAACTCATGCAACGCCAATGCAATGGCTGCATAAACCTCGTTTCTGTCCATTGTCGTTGATTTTATGTGTTGAAAACGTTACATTGGGATGTTGCCATGTTTCTTTGCGGGCAGTCCGTCCCTCTTTGTCGCCAATTGCGCCAAAGCGCGACAGATGCGGAAACGTGTGTTGCGCGGCTCTATCACGTCGTCGATGTAGCCGTACTTGGCTGCCTGGTACGGGTTTGCGAACATTTCCGTATATTCCTCTTCCTTCTCAGCGAGGAACGCCTTGGGGTCTTCATGCTCTTTGGCCTCTTTCGCACAGAGCACTGCAACGGCGCCACTTGCACCCATAACGGCGATTTCGGCTGACGGCCATGCGTAATTGATGTCGGTGCGCAGCTGCTTGCATCCCATAACGATGTGGCTTCCGCCGTAACTCTTGCGCAGTGTGACGGTAACCTTGGGCACCGTGGCTTCTCCGTATGCGTAGAGCAGCTGTGCCCCGTGCAGGATTACGGCGTTGTATTCCTGTCCTGTTCCAGGCAGGAATCCGGGAACGTCTACGAGGCTGACGATAGGTATGTTGAACGCGTCGCAGAAGCGGACGAAGCGTGCGCCCTTGCGGCTTGCGTTGACGTCGAGCACTCCGGCGTAGCATGAAGGCTGGTTGGCCACAATGCCGACGCTCTGTCCGTTGAAGCGTGCGAAGCCTACGATGATGTTTCTTGCGAACTTTGGCTGTACCTCGAAGAACTCGCCGTCGTCAACAATCGCTCCGATAACCTTGTACATGTCATAGGCCTGGTTGGGGTCTTCGGGTATGATTTCGTTGAGTGAGTCCTCCATGCGGTTAATCGGGTCGGTGCATTCCTTGCGCGGAGCTTCCTCCATGTTGTTCGACGGGATGTAGCTGAGCAGTGTCTTTATCATCTGCATGGCTTCCTCCTCAGTTGCCGCCGTGAAGTGTGTCACGCCGCTCTTTGTCGAGTGTACGCTTGCGCCTCCCAGGTGTTCCTGGTCGATGTCTTCGCCGGTTACAGTCTTCACTACTTTCGGACCGGTGAGGAACATGTAAGACGTGTTCTCCATCATCAGCGTGAAGTCTGTCAGTGCGGGAGAGTAAACAGCTCCGCCGGCGCAAGGGCCGAATATTCCGCTGATTTGGGGGATTACGCCTGAGGCGAGGATGTTGCGCTCGAATATCTCGGCAAATCCCGCCAATGCGCAGATGCCTTCCTGTATGCGTGCGCCGCCAGAGTCGTTGATGCCGATGACGGGGGCACCCATCTTCATGGCCATGTCCATCACCTTGCATATTTTCTGGGCCATCGTCTCTGACAGGGAGCCGCCGTTTACCGTGAAGTCCTGCGCGAAGATGTAAACCAGTCGGCCGTCTATTGTTCCGCATCCGGCCACCACGCCGTCGCCGAGATATTGTTTTTTCTCCATTCCGAAGTTTGTGCAACGGTGGAGCTTGAACATGTCAAACTCCTCGAAGCTGCCTTCGTCAAGAAGCATGTCTATGCGTTCGCGTGCGGTGTATTTGCCGCGTGCGTGTTGTTTCTCAATGGCTTTTTCACCGCCTCCGAGACGAGCTTTCTCGCGTTTGGCGATAAGCTCCTTGATTTTTTCAACTTGTTTGCTCATTGGTTTTTTATGGTTTTACGGTTGTGCGGTTATCTGGTTTTACGGTTGTGTGGCGTCACGGATTGTTTCCTTATGACCTCATAACCGTAGACCGTATAACCTCAATTTGTTTACTGTTCGCAAAGTTCTGTAAGAACGCCGCATGTTGACTTCGGGTGAAGGAATGCGATGTTCAGGTTCTCGGCGCCCTTGCGCGGAGCCTTGTCAATGAGGCGCAGGCCTTTGCCCTCGCACTCGGCCAAAGCCTCGGCCACGCCGTCTTCTATGCAGAATGCCACGTGGTGTACGCCGTGGTTGCCCTTGTCGAGCCATTTCTGTATGGTGCTCTCCGGAGATGTCGGCTCGAGCAGCTCCAGCTTTACTTCTCCGCATTTCAGGAACGCTGTCTTTACCTTCTGGTCGGCCACTTCCTCAACGGCGTAGCACTTCAGCCCCAACACATTCTCGAAATAGGGCAGAGCCTCCTCGATGCTCTGTACGGCTATGCCCAAGTGTTCAATACGTGAAATTTTCATATTATTATAATTTAAAATAATGCTGCAAAGATAGTGCAAAATTTCGATTAAGCGAAATAAAAGGAAAATACTTTTGCTTTTATGAGCGTGAGAAATTTATTCAAATCGAGTGAAGTGCAAAATAAAAGCGTTTCATCCGTAAACCTTTTGGATTAAATACAAGTTCTATTAATAACACCATCCAACCTTAATCCAAGCTGTCGGTAACTGTCATTCCGCGCTCCGACGCGGAATCCTGAGAACATCCTATACATCAAACAGTATATGCGGTATTTACTGGATTCCGCGTCGGAGCGCGGAATGACAGTTACCGACTGCCAGGATTATGGCAGGATGTATTTGTAAATGAAATAATGTGTCACATTTAATAATAGAGCCATATGTCCATCCAAAAGGTTTGCGGATGAACCATAAAAGCGAATGAAAAGAGTGTAGGCATTGCGTTTTAAGCTGCCGTAGCGGTGGACTATTGGTGCTTCGGCAAGGTTGCACGGAATGTCATTTTGCCGTCGGTGCCGTGGTTTTGCATGGCAAAGTGTCAATCGTTAAATGTCTTTCTTTCCCGTTCAAATAGATGAAAAGAGATCGCAAAATGGCTGTTTGTCGGGCTGAAAACAGTGGTTGTCGCCGTGAAACATGGCCTGTTGGGTGGCAAGACATGGCCTTTTGCAGCTCAAAAGGCCGTCTTTGAGAGTGGCAAGTGGGGCCTTTACCGATGATAAAGACCGTCTTTGCCACCGGTAAAGTGCCTCCAAAAGATGGTAAAAACGCCATTCCCTGTTGCACACTTCGGTGTAGCTGGCCGTAACATGCAACGTGACAGCGTGTTGCGTTTGCACACTTCTCCTTGCATTGTTTCTGCCCGAAGCAGGAAGATTTTGCGCCGTGGTCGTTCTCAGTGTTAAATGAATGGCCAGAAGGAAAGCAAATCTTTTGTTTTTATTGCATTCTGTCAGCGTCTTCGCGCCCTTTCCCTTGGCAAGGGTGGAACTGCCAATGGTCGGCCAAACGCGCTTTTTGTTTGGACGTTGCGCCTGGTCTTCGCCAGTGTCATGGCTTGGGCTGATTTGCGGCCGTTGGCCGGCGCTGTTGGCGTAAGCGCCGGTCGTAGGCCTTTCGAGGCCTTGTTTTAAGGCTCAACATACATTATTGAAAATGACAAAAGGAACTTTAAATGATGAATTTCTTGTAAAACGAAAGATTTTTCCGCTATAATTTTGTTGGTTGTCAGCAATTCGCTATATTTGCAAACGAAATATCAAACAACGTGATTATGAAGAATATGTTTTTCGCATGGTGGTGGCGTTACTCAAGATTCAAAAGGTCGTGAGTTACGGAGCCGTGTGAAAAATTCTGATATCAACTGAAGCGGGCTTGTCGTTCTTACGGCAAGCCCGCTTTGTTTTTGCTGTATTCCCAGTAACGTTTTCCGTTAAAAAATCTTCAATAATAGGTAATTTAAAATCATGACATGTATGGAAGCAAGAGACATTTTGCGTAAGATGCTTGACCACGATACCTTCACACGCGGCGAAATGCACGCCGCTTTGGTGGGAATAGCCAATGGCGAGTATCCCGTGGAACAGGTAACGTCGTTGCTCACCGGGTTGCAGATGCGCGGTGTGACGGTAGACGAACTGCTTGGTTTCCGTGACGGAATATTGGAAACTGGCGTTTCAGCCAAGCTGGACTGCGACCGCTACATCGACGTTGTCGGCACCGGCGGCGACCGGAAAAACACGTTCAACATTTCGACGTGTGCCTGTTTCGTCATTGCCGGAGCCGGATACAAAGTCGCAAAGCACGGCAATTACGCCTCGACATCCACCAGTGGGGCCTCAAATGTAATAGAGGCGCACGACGTGAAGTTCACCGACGACATTGACCGGCTTAACCGTTCGATCAACGAGTGTGGCATTGTGTATCTTCATGCGCAGCTGTTCGCCCTGGCCATGAAGTCCGTAGGCCACATCCGCAAGGCATTGCAGTTTCCCACGTGCTTCAACCTTCTTGGCCCGATTGTCAATCCCTCTCAGCCCGAATGCCAGTTGCTCGGCGTGGCGGATCTCAACCAGATGCGCCTTTACGGCAATGTTTACCGCAGGCTGGGGATAGATTTCGGCATTGTGAACAGTCTTGACGGATATGATGAAATATCGCTTACAGGCTGCTTCAAGGTGTCAACCAACCGGTATGAACGGATATTTCATCCTTCAGACATCGGCTTTGACACGGTCGACCCGTCAAGTCTGCAAGGCGGAACGACCGTGGAAGATGCAAAGGAAATATTCGACAGCGTGCTTGAGAACAGGGCCTTGGCCGACAGGAAAAACGTTGTTTTGGCAAACGCCGCTTTCGGAATACAGGTGGCAGACCGGTCCAAGACCATAGAAGAAGCCGTCGACATGGCTCGCCGTTCGCTAGAAAGTGGGCGTGCTCTGGATGTGTTCAGGAAATTTGTGGAAATAAACTCATGACCTTTCGGCCGTGCGATAATGTTGGAAATGATGAAAGACATTCTTAATGAAATAGTTTCATGCAAACGCATTGAGATGGAACGAATGAAAGAAGTGTTGCCTGAAAGGCTTTTGCGTGCCGAAGTCGAGCGCCTTGGTGATGACCGCTTGCCGTCGCTCAGTTCGGCGTTGATGCGTTCGGCTACGGGCATAATCGCCGAGTTCAAGCGCCGTTCGCCGTCAAAGGGCTGGATAAACGAGGCGGCAACGGCCGTCAACGTGCCGTTGGAATACCAGCGTAACGGAGCCGCGGCGATAAGCATATTGACCGATGAGACATTCTTCGGCGGAGCCGACAGCTTCGTTGCTGAGGCCCGCGAGTCGGGAGTTGCGCTTCCGATACTTTACAAAAACTTCATCGTCGACGAGTATCAGCTGTTCCAGGCGCGTCTGTGCGGCGCTTCCGCCGTGCTCCTCATAGCGTCAGTATTGGACATGCAGGAGTGCCGCCGGCTTATGGCCGTAGCCCGTGAGCTGGGCATGGAGGTGTTGCTGGAAGTTCACGGAGAGGACGAACTCAGCCATGCCGGGCTTATGCCCGACGTTTGCGGCGTAAACAACCGCAACCTTGGCACGTTTGTTACAGATGTGGACAACTCATTCCGGCTGGTTTCCCATTTGCCTGAAGGGATGTGCAAGGTCAGCGAGAGTGGGATATCTGCCCCTGGTACAATAGTTTCGTTGCGCTGTGCCGGCTTTAACGGGTTTCTTATAGGAGAGAGTTTCATGAAGGCAGAACGTCCCGGAGATGAGTTGGCACGCTATGTAAAGCAGGTAGAGACGCTGGAAAGAGAACATGCCGGGACTCCTTTTTATATAAAGGTGTGCGGCTTGCGAGCCCCTGGCAACGTTGGTGAGGTGGCCTCGTTGGGCGTAGACATGCTTGGCTTTATCTTCCATGAAGGCAGCCGCAGGCACGTGTCGCCGGCTCAGCTGGAAGCATTGCGCGCCGATGCGGCCTGTGAGCCGTGTGCCGGGCGACGGCCGCTCAAGGTGGGGGTGTTTGTCGATGCGCGGCAAAATGAAATTGTTTCGGCCGTCAAGACGTATGGACTGGACTGTGTGCAGATGCACGGCAACGAGAGTGTAGGGCGTCTTGCTGGATTGCGCAATGCGCTGGATGCGGAGGCGAAGCGCGGCGTAAGGATAATCAAGGCGCTTGGCATCGCCACACGCGAGGATGTGATGCAAGGCTCGGCTTATGCCGGTGTGGCCGACATGCTGCTCTTTGACACCAAGGGCGAAGCCGCGGGAGGCAACGGCAAAAGGTTCGACTGGAGTCTGCTGGATGCGTATGACGGTCCTCTGCCGTTCCTCCTTAGCGGAGGAATAGGTCCTGAATGCGTGGCCGACATAGCCGCCGTTAACCATCCCAGGCTGGCCGGAATAGATTTGAACAGCCGCTTTGAGACCGCTCCCGGAGTGAAAGACGTTGAGGCGTTGGCACGCTTCATCGACGAGATAAAGTCATTAAGAAAATAAAAACAATTACGATATGAACAAGATAAACGAATTATTTGCCGTCCGCAACAGCCGCAAGCTGTTCTCGCTTTACTTCTGCGCCGGATGTCCTACGCTTGAAAGTACGGCTGACGTGATAACCACTCTCTGCCGCTGCGGTGTGGACATGATAGAGGTAGGCATACCGTTCAGCGACCCGTTGGCCGACGGCCCCGTCATCCAGAGTGCCGCTACGACGGCTCTAAGGAATGGCATGACGCTTAAAAAACTGTTCTCTCAGCTTGACGGGATAAAGCGTGAGGTTGACATTCCGCTGGTGCTCATGGGGTATTTGAATGTAATCATGCACTATGGTTACGAAGAATTTTTCAGGAGTTGCAGGCAGTGTGGTGTGTCAGGCGCGATAATTCCCGATTTGCCTTTCGACGATTACCTCGCCGATGTGAAGCCTGTAGCCGACAAGTACGACATTCGTGTGATAATGATGATTACTCCGGAAACGAGCGAAGAGCGCATACGGCTTATCGACAGCATGACAGACGGCTTTGTCTACATGGTCTCTTCTGCAGGAACAACGGGTGTGCAGACTGAGTTTGACGATGAAAAAGAGGCTTATTTCAAGCGTATAAGCGACATGCGTCTGCACAATCCGCGCATGATAGGCTTCGGAATATCAAACCGACAGACACTGGAATGCGCGCGTGCCCATGCCGACGGCACGATAATAGGCAGCAAGTTCGTCTCTTTGCTGAACGACGAGGGCGATGCCGGCAAGGCTCTTGACAGGCTGGTTGAAGACTTGCGTGGATAAGACCTGTACCGGCGGACGGGACGGCTTACGGCATGGGCTTTTCCAAAAGGCCGTCAATCGTCTTGCAAAAGGCCGTCTTTTAGCGCCTAAAAGGGCATCTTTCGTAAGGTAAAAGACGGCATTTGGGAAACACGTTGGTTTTCAACGCTTTAGCTGTGGACTGTTTGCACTGTTCTGATTGTGTACAGACTATGTGCTGTTTTCAAAATAATTAAATGTAAGGAAATGATGGAACATTCTTATTTGATGCCCCAAAAGGGCTTTTACGGAGAGTTCGGCGGAGCCTATGTGCCCGAGATACTCCACAAGTGTGTGCACGACTTGCAGGAGACGTATTTGCCGATTATAGGGAGTGAAAGCTTCAGGCGCGAATATCGCGGCCTCTTGAAAGACTATGTGGGACGCCCCTCGCCCTTGTATTTCGCGCGCCGCATGAGCGAGAAATACGGCTGCCGTCTGTACCTGAAGCGTGAAGACCTTAACCACACCGGGGCGCACAAGATAAACAACGCCATAGGGCAGGCCCTTCTTGCGCGGCGCATGGGCAAGTCGCATGTGATAGCCGAAACAGGCGCGGGGCAGCACGGCGTGGCTACGGCTACTGCATGTGCGCTTTTAGGCATGGACTGCAAGGTGTTCATGGGCAAGACAGACATGGACCGACAGCGCTCGAATGTTGAGCGTATGCGCATGTTGGGGGCAGAGGTCTGTCCGGTAACTACTGGCAACATGACGTTGAGCGATGCCTGTTCGGCTGCAATACGCTATTGGTGCAGCCATCCTTCAGACACGTATTACGTGGTAGGCTCGACCATGGGTCCCCATCCTTATCCCGACCTCGTGGCGCGTATGCAGAGCGTAATATCGGAAGAATTGAAGTGGCAGTTGGTTGAAAAGACCGGCCGCGACTATCCCGATTGCCTCATTGCCTGCATCGGCGGAGGCTCTAATGCGGCCGGAACAATTTATCATTATGCCGACAACGACCGTGTGCGCATCGTTCTTGCCGAAGCGGGAGGCCGCGGAGTAAATAGCGGACATACTGCAGCCACGCTGCATTGCGGGTCTGTAGGCATACTGCACGGTGCCCGTATGCTGGTGATGCAGACGCCTGACGGTCAGATAGAAGAGGCCTTCTCCGTTTCCGCCGGTCTCGACTATCCCGGCGTAGGGCCGATGCACTGCAACATGGCGGCAAAAGGGCGCAGCGAGGTCTTGGCCATAAACGATGACGAGGCCATACGTGCCGGATATGAACTGACGCGGCTTGAAGGCATAATACCGGCAATAGAAAGTGCCCATGCATTGGCTGCATTGAATAAACTGAAGTTCGGTGCCGATGACATTGTCGTACTGACATTGAGCGGCAGGGGAGGCAAGGACGTGGAGACGTACCTTGATTTCAACCTGTATGTGGACGGACATGATGATGATTGTGAATAAACAAATTAATGACAGATAATTATGAAGAATGTTAGATTCAAGTTTACTGCAGTGGGGCGCACGGCTCTTGCCGACCTGTTCACACCGGTAAGCGTGTATATGAGGCTGCGCGACACAAGTCCGCAAAGCGTGCTTTTGGAATGCTCCGATTATCACGACCGCGCAAGCAGCCGCTCTTTTGTTTGCATTAATCCGATAGGCGGAGTCTCGGTTAGGCGGGGGAAGGTGGAGCGCACGTATCCAGACGGTACGTCAGATACGGCGGAAATATCGCCGGAATATACTTGCGGCATGGCCATAAACGACTTTTTGTCCGCTTTTGGCGTAAGCGGCGACCTGTCACGGTGGTGCGGACTGTATGGCTACACGTCGTTCAACGCCGTGAGATATTTAGAGAACATAGATGTCAAGGACAACGGAGCAGGCAATAATGACGCGCCGGATATCTGTTATCAGTTGTTCCGTGACGTAATTGTCTTCGATCATTTTGACGGCAAAATGACACTTGTTACGCTTGCAGAGGATGGGGAAGACGTTTCAGGACGAATGGATCGGCTTATGCTGAAGCTTGCCAGAGGCAATGTGAACGTGTATCCGTTCAGCCGCGTAGGCGGCGTTACGTCGCCGCTTACAGACGCACAGCACAAGGCTAACATACGCCGCGGAATAGCCCATTGCATGCGCGGAGATGTTTTCCAGGTGGTTCTTTCACGCCGTTTCGTGCAGAAATACGAGGGCGATGACTTTGCTTTGTACCGCGCTTTGCGCAGCATCAATCCGTCGCCTTACCTGTTTTATTTTGACTTCGGCGGTTTCCGCCTGTTGGGAAGCAGCCCTGAGACACACTGCCGCGTGGAAAACCGCCGTGCCTTCATCGACCCTATAGCCGGAACGACGCGTCGCACAGGTGAACCTTCGGCCGACAAGAAAGCCGCTGAGACGTTGAAAAACGACCCGAAAGAGAACGCCGAACACGTGATGCTGGTTGACCTGGCTCGCAACGACCTGAGCCGCAATTGTCATGACGTGAGAGTTGACCTGTATAAAGACGTGCAGTATTATAGCCACGTAATCCATCTGGTAAGCCGCGTAAGCGGTGAACTTGACGATGGAGCCGACCCGGTAAAGGCTTTTATGGACACGTTTCCGGCCGGCACGCTCAGCGGCGCGCCAAAGGTAAGGGCGATGCAGATAATAAGCGAACTGGAGCCGCATTGCCGTGGGGCATACGGCGGATGTGTGGGGTATATAGGTCTTTCCGGAGAATTGAACCAGGCCATAACCATACGTACATTCGTCAGCCGCAACGGCGAGTTGTGGATGCAGGCCGGTGGAGGCATTGTCGCGGCAAGCGACGAAGAACGTGAACTGCAGGAGGTGAACAACAAGCTTGGCGCTTTGCGCAAGGCGGTTGAGATGGCCGAAAGGATATGATACGTTTCATCAAAACAACATTTGGAAATGAAAATAGCAGTTATTGACAATTATGACAGCTTCACATACAACCTTGTGCATATGCTTAAAGCAATGGTGGCTGATGTCAGCGTGTTTCGGAATGACTGTTTCAGTCTGTCTCAGATTGAGCCTTTTGACGGACTGGTGCTGAGTCCGGGTCCAGGGATACCAGAAGAGGCAGGGCTTCTGCTGGATGTGATAAATTGTTACAAGGGCGTCAAACCAATGCTCGGAGTGTGCCTGGGCCACCAGGCTATAGGGCAGGCGTTCGGTGCAAAGCTCACAAATTTGGATAAGGTTTACCATGGTGTCGCCACGGAAGGAACGCAGTTTGGCACGGATTATTTGTTTGCCGGATGTCCAAGGCGCATGCTGATGGGGCGTTACCACAGTTGGGTGGTTGACCGGAATACACTTCCGGCGTGTATGGAAGTTACGGCTGAGAGCGACGAAGGCTTCATTATGGCCATGCGGCACCGGCGTTATGACATACGGGGAGTACAGTTCCATCCGGAGAGCGTGCTCACTCCGCATGGTCGCATGATGATAGGAAACTGGCTTGACGGTTTTAAAAGAAATTGAGATGGCATTATTGCATATGGAAGCTTGGTGTGAGTTTACGTGGTATTGTTGTAGCACGTTCATGGCACGACTGCCATTTTTTATATTATTTAATAAAAGAAACTCGTGCATGAATGAAATATTTTTTGTAACTTTGCGGTCGAAAAGCAAAAAGAGTGTGGGTGTACGTTTTTGGCGGAAGCCTGCACGTCTTGGAACAACGGCCGTTTTGCGGCAACGGGTAAATATCAAGGACATTATTTTAACCCTTTAAAATAAACAAAGATGATTAAAATTGGTATCAATGGATTTGGCCGTATCGGCCGTTTCGTTTTCCGTGCTTCTCTCGAAGAGGCTAACAAGAACGACGTCGTAGTAGTAGGTATCAACGACCTTCTGCCTGTTGACTACATGGCTTACATGCTGAAGTATGACACTATGCACGGCCGTTTCGAGGGTACAATCGAGGCTGACGTAGAGAAGAACGAGCTTATCGTTAACGGCAACCACATCCGCATCACAGCTGAGAAGGATGCTGCCAACCTGAAGTGGGACGAGATCGGCGCTGAATACGTAGTTGAGTCTACAGGTCTTTACCTGACCATGGATCGTGCAGAGAAGCACCTCCAGGCAGGCGCTAAATATGTTGTTTTGTCTGCTCCTTCAAAGAAGGGCGAGGACGGTCGTCAGGCTGACATGTTCGTATGCGGTGTAAACACTGATACATACGCAGGCCAGAAGATCGTTTCAAACGCATCTTGCACAACCAACTGCTTGGCTCCTATCGCAAAGGTTCTGAACGACAAGTTCGGCATCGAGACAGGTCTTATGACAACAGTTCACTCTACAACAGCAACACAGCGTACAGTTGACGGACCGTCAATGAAAGACTGGCGTGGTGGCCGTGCCGCTTCTGGCAACATCATCCCGTCTTCTACAGGTGCAGCTAAGGCTGTAGGCAAGGTTATTCCTGAACTGAACGGCAAGCTGACAGGTATCTCTATGCGCGTTCCTACTTTGGACGTATCTGTAGTTGACCTGACTGTAAACCTGAAGAACCCTGCAACCAAGGAAGACATCTGCAACGCAATGAAGGAAGCTTCTGAGGGTGAATTGAAGGGTGTGCTCGGCTATACTGAGGACAAGGTCGTTTCTTCTGACTTCCTCGGATGCCCGCTGACATCTATCTTCGACGCTGACGCAGGCGTTTACCTGACAGACAAGTTCGTTAAGGTTGTTTCTTGGTATGACAACGAGATTGGTTATTCTCACAAGGTTATCGACCTCATCAAGATCATGAAGAAGCACAACGGCTAATATTGAATTGCCAATATAATTGTAAGGGCCGCCGGGACAAGATGTTCTGGCGGCCTTGTTTTTTAGCATGACGGGGCAACCCAATCCTTATTTTGTATTATGATTGTTTGGCGTTGTTGTCTGGATTTTGTACATATTGCTGACAAATATGATGTCCTGCAAGGCTACGTCATGTATGTTGGATTTGTATTAGATAAATTATTATGATTAAGAAAAACATTGGCAGGCTCGCAGTGTTGCTGATTCTGAGTGTCGGATTTTACATTGACTGCCGTTCACAGGATTTTGTCAGGCAGTGGGGGAATGGGACACATGGGGCGACCAGGGTAATGGTACATACCTGAATCCCATCATTCCGTCCGATTATAGCGATTTGGACTGCATACGCGTCGGAAACGATTATTATGCCATATCTTCTACGTTTCAGTTTTCTCCAGGCATGACTGTACTTCATTCTGTCGACCTTGTGAATTGGGAGATTTGCGGCAATGCGATTGCCGATTTGACGCAGATTGGCAAGGAACTTGACTATACTCGCATGAATCGTTATGGGTTATGTGTGTGGGCCGGTACGCTCCGTTATCATAAGGATAGGTTCTATATATTTTTCGGTACGCCCAATGAAGGCTTCTTTATGACTTCGTCCGAGCGCCCCGAAGGCCCCTGGGAGCCGTTGACTCCGTTGTTGTCAGAGCCTGGTTGGGATGACTGTACCGTTTTGTGGGACAATGACGGGAAGGCTTATTTTGTAGGAACAAATTTTTCTGACGGATATAAGACGTATTTGTTTGACATGTCTGATGACGGCAAGCGTATAGACCGTGAGTCGGCAAGGCTTATAAACGAAGGCAACGGCCGCGAGGCCAGCAAGTTGATAAAAGTAGGAGAGTATTATTACCTTGTTTTCAGTGAGCATAAGAATGGTGTTGGCCGCTATGTAATGGCGAAACGTTCCAAGCAGGCTGCAGGTCCGTATGATGAAGAAAAGCAGTTGGCGTTGCCAAGTGTTGAGGCTATGGAGCCGAATCAGGGTGGCATCGTTGAGGGAAAGGATGGGAAATGGTACTTTCTTACGCATCATGGTTCTGGAGATTGGAGCGGCCGCATAGTAAGTCTCTTGCCTGTGACGTGGATTGACGGTTGGCCGATTATTGGCAAGGTTGTTGATGGCATCGGAACCATGCAGTGGTGTGGAACTCTGCCTTTTGATGCAGGCTCAAGGTTGTCGATAAGGCGCAGTGATGATTTTGACAGTACTGTTTTGTCTCCTCAATGGCAGTGGAACTATCAGCCGAGGATGGATATGTTTTCGCTGGTCGAGCGTGACGGATGGTTGCGCCTTAAGGCATTCCTTCCGTTGAAAGAGGATGACCTGATGAAGGCGGGGAACACTCTTACACAACGTACTTTCCGAAAACCGTCTAATTGTGTTACTGTTAAAATGGACATAAGGCATTTGGCTGATGGGCAGAAAGCCGGATTGTGCCATATGTCGGCCGCTCATGCTGCGGCAGGTGTGGTGAAAGATGGAAGTAACTGTTATTTTGAATACAGGTCAAACGGGAAGGTATTGCGCCTGAATGCTTTTAATGCAGATTTTGTATGGCTGCGTTCTGAATGGGGCCTGGATGGAAGGTCTAGGTTTTCATATAGCTTGGATGGCGACAGTTTCATAGTGTTGGGTGATGTGTATCAGCTGTCTTGGGGCAATTACCGTGGTGACCGTGTTGGTATTTATTGTTTTAATAATAAAAGAGAAGAAGGATATGTGGATGTAGACTATTTCCATTATTATTGAAAACTTGATTTATTATATTGCCATTACGCCGATTTGTTGTATATTTGCAATGTGAAACAATGTTTGCATGGCTTTGCGTATGGTAAAATGGACAAGATGGTGACCATTCTCGGTCCTACGGCATCGGGCAAGACTGCTTTGGCTGCTGCTTTCGCCGCGAGATTTGGCGGTGAGATATTGAGTGCCGACAGCCGTCAGGTGTATCGGCGTATGGACATTGGTACGGGGAAAGACTTGGCCGACTATGATGTCGGTGGAATTTGTGTGCCATATCATTTGATAGACATAGTCGAACCGGGTACGAAGTATAATGTTTTTGAATATCAGCGCGACTTTGCTGCTGCTTATGCCGATGTCGTCAGCCGTGGCGGATTGCCGGTGATGTGTGGCGGCACGGGTCTTTATATCGAGGCTGTGTTAAAGGGATACAGGCTTATGCCTGTGCCTGAGAACAAGGATTTGCGTAGTAGCTTGGAATGTAAGACTTTGCCTGAATTGACAGAAATTCTCACTAAACTTAAAGTAGAGAACGGTTCGGTAATGCATAATAAGACCGATGTCGACACGGTGAAACGTGCCGTCCGTGCCATAGAGATAGAAACTTATTATAAAGAACACGACCGGGCGGAAGGGCAAGGTTTCACAGGGATAAATTCAATTATAATAGGTGTAGATATAGGCCGTGATGAACGTAGGCGAAGGATAAGCGCACGTCTGAGGCAAAGACTTGCTGATGGGATGGTGGACGAGATTAAGGGATTGCTTGCCGAAGGTATCGCTCCGGAAGACTTGACGTATTATGGTCTTGAATACAAGTTTGTGACTGAATATGTTATTGGTAGAATGTCATATGATGACATGTTTCGCTTGTTGGAGATTGCGATCCATCAGTTTGCCAAGCGGCAGATGACATGGTTTCGCGGAATGGAACGCCGTGGCTTTAAGATACATTGGATAGATGCAATGTTGCCTATGGAAGAAAAAGTAAAATTTGTGTATGACGTATATGTAAAGGAGAACGGAAAAGTCTGACAAATGTTTAATATCGAATTTATATGACAATTGCAAACACCCGTTGGGGGATATTATACTGCCCGAAACACGGAGCGGCAGGTGCCAAAAAGCGTTGGAACAAGATAGAAGACTGTCTGCGTGCCAATGGGATTGATTTCGACTTCGTACAGAGTGAAAGGCAGGAAGGCGTGGTGCGCTTGGTCAACATGCTGATAAGTAACGGTTATAAGACAATCGTTATCGTTGGTGGTGATTCTGCGCTGAATGATGCCGTAAACTGTCTGATGTCTGTTGGCAAGGAAGTGCGCGAGTCGATAGCTCTTGGTCTTATTCCCAATGGAGTGATGAATGATTTTGCCCATTATTGGGGATTCAAGGAAAGTGAACTTGAGCAGACCGTAAAGTGGTTGAAGGAACATCGAGTCCGGAAAATAGACTTGGGTTGTGTAAGATATACAAACGCCAAAGGCGAGCGATGCCACCGTTATTTTCTGAACTGTGTCAACATTGGGCTTATCTCGGCTATAATGAACCTGAGAAGGCAGACGCGCCGCTTGTTTGGTTCTAGGACATTGTCGTTTGTCGGGTCGCTTGCACTTATGATATTCCAGAGACTGGATTACAAGATGTCATTAAAAATTAATTCAGACGTGATAGACCGCAAGGTCATGACCGTGTGTGTAGGCAATGCTTCAGGTTACGGTCAGACTCCAAATGCCGTGCCTTACAACGGGTTGCTCGACGTTTCTGTTGTTTACCATCCAGAAATGACACAGTTGTTTGAAGGTTTTTATTTGCTGATAACAGGAAAATTCCTCAATCACCACAGCGTGCATCCTTACCGTACAAGTGAGGTTGCAGTGAATGAAGCCGTAAGGGCGTTGGTGAGTGTTGACGGACGATTGATGAAAACACCAGTTGGGCCGTATCGGATAACGGTTGAACAGGAGGTTGTCAATTTCATAATACCAGCTTAGCTTTGGTTGCAGATTAGCCAATGTGGGAGACTATATTGGCTTTTTTCTATAAATTCATTGCCGAATTACCCGTAATACGAAAAAAAAGCGTATTTATTTTGTCGTAATAAATAATTTTATTACCTTTGAAAGGTCATTTTGCATGCAATGTTTTTATGTGTATGCTGTTTGGCTTAGATAATTGAAAACTTTAAATCTTCTAAATTATACCATGAGTTATCTTAAATTTGAAAGGGCTCTGATGACGAACTTGGAGGAATCGCTTTCAAGAGAATTGTTGCGTACAAACCGTTCAGGTGCTTACTCTTGCTCGACCATCGTGGATTGCAACACCAGCAAGTACCACGGTTTGTTGGTAGTACCTGTTCCCGAAATGGATGATGACAACCATGTATTGCTTTCCTCTTTGGATGTTACCGTAATCCAGCATGGCGCTGAGTTCAACCTTGGTTTGCATAAGTACCAGGGTAACAACTATAGCCCAAAGGGTCACAAGTACATTCGTGAGTTCAATTGCGACAAAGTGCCCACAACGGTTTATCGCGTCGGCGGCGTGTTGTTGAAGAAGGAAGTGGTTTTCCAACATTACGAGAATCGCATCCTGATACGTTATACGCTGATGGACGCACACAGTGAGACAACATTGAGGTTCAGGCCGTTCTTGGCTTTCCGCAGCGTGAGGCAAGTGACGCACGAGAATGCGACGGCGAGCCGTGAATACCATTTGGTAGACAATGGCATAAAGACTTGCATGTATGCTGGTTATCCTGATTTGTACATGCAGTTCAGCAAGGCCAATGAATTCGTTTTCACGCCTGATTGGTACAGAGGAATAGAATATCCGAAGGAGCAGGAATATGGATACGCTTCAAACGAAGATTTGTATGTTCCCGGATATTTCGAGATGCACATCAAGAAAGGCGAGAGCATTGTTTTTGCGGCTTCCACCTCAGACATTAAGACAAGTACGTTGAAGCGTCTGTTTGACAAAGAAGTGGAAGACCGTGCGCCGCGTGACAACTTCTTCCATTGTTTGGTCAACGCTGCACATCAGTTCCATAACAGGACGGGCAAGGACGAGCGTTATATTCTTGCCGGTTATCCATGGTTTAAGTGTCGTGCTCGCGATACATTCATCTCGCTTCCGGGATTGACGCTTTCGATTGACGAGCAAGATTATTTCGAGCTTGTAATGAAGACGGCGGAGAAAGGTGTGCGTGAGTTCATGAAAGGTGAGCCTTTGACTGTGAGAATCACGGAAATGGATCAGCCGGATGTCTTTCTTTGGGCGATATGGGCTGTGCAGCAATATGCCAAGGCTGTCGGAGACGACAAGTGTTTGGCCATGTATGGTGATTTTGTCAGAGACATACTTTATTACATTATTGATGGGAAACACCCTAATCTACGGCTTGATGCCAACGGCTTAGTTTATACAGACGGGCGCGACAAGCCTGTGACGTGGATGAATTCCACCGTCAACGGGCGTCCGGTCATTCCAAGGACGGGATATATAGTCGAGTTCAACGCGCTGTGGTATAATGCCCTTAAGTTTGGGGCCAAGTTGGCGGCATTGAAGGAAGATAATGAAAAGGTGGAGGATTGGGAGAAGCGTGCGGAGCTCTGCCGGCAATCGTTTGTTCCCACATTCCTCAATGATTACGGTTATTTGTTCGATTATGTTGATGGAAGCATGATGGACTGGAGTGTCCGTCCCAATATGATATTCCCTGTAGCGTTTGATTATTCGCCTTTGTCTCAGGATCAGAAAAAGAGTGTGCTTGACGTATGCACACGTGAGTTGCTTACTCCAAAGGGACTCCGTTCTCTGTCTCCTAAGAGCGGAGGTTACAATCCAATGTACGTAGGGCCACAGCGTGATTATGCTTATCATCAGGGGTCCGCATGGCCGTGGCTTGGCGGTTTCTACATGGAAGCTTGCCTGAAGCTTTATAAGCGCACGCGCCTAAGCTTCATTGAGCGCCAGATGGTGGGTTATGAGGATGAGATGCTGATAAATTGTCTCGGCACGATACCAGAGTTGTCTGACGGCAATCCGCCATTCCGTGCACGTGGCGCCATCTCGTTTGCGATGAATGTCGCAGAGATCTTGAGAACCTTGAATTTGCTTGAAAAATATTCTTACGTAAAATAAAGGAGGAGCTATATGAAAGTTTTAATGTTTGGTTGGGAGTTTCCTCCTCACATACTTGGCGGCCTTGGCACTGCCAGTTATGGTATAACGAAGGGGCTTTCTGAACAAAGCGACATGGAAATCACCTTTTGCCTTCCAAGGCCGTGGGGCGATGAGGACAAAAGTTTCATGAACGTGATAGCGATGAACGAAGTGCCCATTGTTTACCGCGATGTGAATTATGACTACCTGAAAGGAAGGCTTGGCAACATGACTACGCCGGAAACATATTACAGTATGCGCGACCATATCTATGCCGACTTTAATTATATGTTGGTGAATGACTTGGGATGCATAGAGTTCTCCGGAAAGTATCTTGACAACCAGCTGCACAGCGAGATAAACAATTATTCAATTGTTGCGGGCGTTGTGGCCCGTCAACAGCAATTCGACATAATACATGCCCACGACTGGCTTACTTATCCCGCAGGCATACATGCAAAGAAGGTAAGCGGCAAGCCGTTGTGCATACATGTACATGCGACTGACTTTGACCGTAGCCGAGGCAATGTCAACCCGACAGTTTACGCGATAGAAAAGGACGGTATGGACAATGCTGACTGCATAATGTGCGTTAGCGAGCTTACGCGCCAGACTGTGATCAACCATTATTACCAAGACCCGCGTAAATGTTTTACGGTTCACAATGCGGTCTATCCGTTGCGCCAGGAATTGCAGGACATTCCTCGTCCAGACCATACGAACAAAGAGAAGATTGTAACCTTCCTAGGCCGCATAACAATGCAGAAGGGTCCCGAATATTTTGTCGAGGCGGCCAACATGGTGCTTCATCGTACGCGTAACGTGCGGTTCTGCATGGCAGGCAGCGGCGACATGATGGATTCCATGATTTATCTGGCGGCAGAGCGTGGCATAGCCGACCGCTTCCACTTCCCCGGCTTCATGCGTGGAAAGCAGGTCTATGAATGCCTTAAAGACTCAGACGTGTACGTGATGCCGTCTGTAAGTGAGCCGTTCGGCATCTCTCCGCTTGAGGCCATGCAGTGTGGCACGCCGTCAATCATTTCAAAGCAGAGCGGCTGTGCCGAGATATTGACCAATTGCATAAAAGTGGACTATTGGGACATACACGCCTTGGCCGACGCCATATATTCCATATGCCACAACGACAGTCTGTTCAACTATCTGCAGGCCGAAGGGAAACACGAGGTCGACCAGATTACATGGGAGAAGGTAGGCTTGTGGATACGAGAGCTTTACGACCGCACTCTCGGGCTGAGAGACTGAATAACTTTAAATCCATTAACTAACTAAAAAGAAAAATACTGCGATGAAAACAATATGCTTATATTTTGAGATACATCAGATAATACATCTCAAACGCTACCGTTTCTTTGACATAGGCACGGATCATTACTATTACGACGACTACGAGAATGAGCGTAGCATCAGCGACATCGCCGAGCGTTCGTACATGCCGGCATTGGACACGTTCCTCGAAATGATAAGAAGCAACGGCAAGTATTTCAAGGTGGCATTCTCCATCTCTGGCGTAGGCCTGGAGCAGTTGGAGATGCATGCCCCACAGGTGATAACCAAGCTTCAGGAACTTAACGACACCGGTTGCGTCGAGTTCCTGGCCGAGCCTTATTCTCACGGCTTGTCGTCACTCGTCAACGAGGAGGCCTTTGCCGCCGACGTGAAGAAGCAGGCTGCCAAGATGCAGGAGTATTTCGGCAAGAAGCCCACCGTGCTGCGCAACTCTTCGCTCATCTACAGCGATGACATTGGCGGCCAGGCTGCGGCGATGGGCTTCAAGGGAATGCTGACCGAGGGCGCGAAGCATGTGCTCGGATGGAAGTCTCCCCACTACGTCTACAACTGTGCCATAGCTCCCAACCTGAAGCTCTTGCTGCGAGACGTAGACCTTAGCGACGACATAAGCCTGCGTTTCAACAACAGCGAGTGGGAAGGCTACCCACTGTTTGCAGACAATTACATCAACCGCATTGCCTCGCTTCCTGACAACGAGCAGGTTATCAACATCTTCATGGAGCTGTCGGCTCTTGGAATCGCCCAGCCTCTGTCGTCAAACATTCTCGACTTCATCAAGGCTTTGCCGATGTATGCCAAGGAGAAGGGTATCACTTTCTCCACTCCCACAGAGATTTGCCTTAAGATGAACAGCGTGGGCAACCTCGATGTTCCCGACACCTTGTCATGGGTAGACGAAGAACGCGACATAAGCTGCTGGCTGGGCAACCCCATGCAGCGCGAGGCGTTCAACAAGCTTTACAGCGTGGCCGACCGCGTGCGCATAGCCAACGACCCCAGGATAAATCAGGACTGGGACTACCTGCAGGCCAGCAACAACTTCCGCTTCATGACCACCAAGCCGTCTAACGTAGGTCTCGACCGCGGCATATACAGCTCGCCGTTTGACGCCTTCACAAACTACATGAACATCCTCGGCGACTTCATCAACCGCGTCAACTCGCTTTATCCTGAAGACATCGACAACGACGAGCTCAACTCCCTGCTCACCACCATCAAGAACCAGGGCGACGAAATCGAGATGAAAGACAAGGAGATTGTCCGCCTCAAGGCCAAGGTAGAGAAGATGCAGGCCGCCGAGACCAAGCTCAAGGCCAAGGTAGACAAGACCAAGGCCGCCACGAAGAAGGCAACGGTAAAAACCTCTGTAAAGAAAACTGAAAAGGAGCCAGCCGCAGACGGTGAGTGAAATGATAAAGGGTTAAGAATGGCGCAGATTTACAAATAATCTTAGCATCTTTATTCCTAAGTCTTAACATTTGGCTGAAAATTGCGATGTCCTCGCCTCAACAGAGGTGGGGATATCGTTTTTGTTTGCTGAAAAGTCTAATTTTTCTAATTTTATTGTGGTCTTGAATGAATTAAAGGCGAAAAAGGCTTACCTTTGCATGTAAAAGCGATGGTGGTGCCGGTTGCTGGCGCATAGGCGGTCGGTGCTACCATGTTTCATCAAAATGTCAAGACAACATGAATCTACGTCATAATTCACGAATAACGAAAAACCGGTATCTGGCAGGTTTCTCCATCACCGTGTTAGTTCTCGCCTTCATAAGGCTTTTGTTCCCTTCTGTCGCAGGAGGCAAGGCCGAGACTGGCGGCCTAGGGCTGGGCAACGAGGTTCCTGTGCAAATCGCCGAAACGGATACAGAGCGACAGACCGCAGACACGGCCCGGACATGGCAGACTCAGGCTTCGCCATTGTTTCCTCTACCCATGTTCTTTGGTTCAGACGGCAAGGCCGTCAGCCACCGCATCAACAGCGTGCCCGGCTTCAGCCGCACCTTTCCCGACAACAACGACGTGCAGCTGCAGGCCGCCCAAGCCCATGGCGTGGAGCCTGTGGAAGACCGCGCCGAGGCCGAGCGCCGCAAGAAAGACCTCGTCTTCGTGGGTGCCAGCCCATATTTCCACGTAGACCCCCTCAGCAGCAGCATACCTTACCTGGTGCCGCGCGCCGCCAACCTGCTTTCGGCCATAGGCCGCGCCTTCTATGACAGCCTCCAGATAAAGGGCATACCCCTACACCAGGTAATCGTTACCAGCGTGCTGCGCACGCGCAGCGACGTAAGGCGGCTGCGCACGCGCAACTCCAACGCCACCGAGAACTCCTGCCACCTCTACGGCACCACCTTCGACATCGGCTATAACCGCTATAAGACTGTCAGCCCCGCCGAGGGACCCCGGCGCCGCGCCGTGCGCAACGACACGCTGAAGTGGGTGCTCAGCGAGGTGCTGCGCGACATGCGCGAGGCAAAGCGTTGCTATATAAAATACGAGGTGAAGCAGGGATGTTTCCACATAACCGCACGGTGAAGGAGAGGAAATAATTAAGAATTAAGAGTTAAGAATTAAGAAAACATGCTGTGACGGTTATGCCGGTTCTGATGGATTCTTATTGTTTTTTATAGCCGGTTTTAAGGTTTGCAGTTGATGTCATGTGATGTGCAGCCATGTTATAAAGCATCAGCGAATTAATCACTTGAAAATCAGATAGTTGCCTAATTGTGTAGCAAGAGGCCGCCTTTCAGCGTCTGAAAGACGGCCTCTTGCAGTGTCATTAACGGCATTTTGCAGTTCTGTTTGTGCTCTTTTACTAACCACTAAACTTAGGCTATTCCTCGATTATGCGTCCTTGTCTTTCGCTTGACATTCTTTCGCATCCCTTTTTGCCGGCAGTTACGGTTCATATAGCCTGTCCTGTTTTTCGTGATAACCATGCAAAGCATCGTCGAAGTGTAAACATTCTGTTTACAAATGGCATTATTTAACTTTATTTTAACATGATATTGTGATCAAATTAGCCGTTTTTATAAATATATTATGATATATTTGCATTCGACCATTCGTAATTCCACTGCGAATGAATTTTGTTTAATATGATTTAATCAAAAAATTGACAATATGAGAAACAAAACTATCCTTTTTCGCCTACTGGCGATTTTATGTATTGTTTTTAATGTAAATGAACTTTCAGCTAAATGGATATATGTAGACATACCCTCCCAATCGCATGAGCGTAGATGGGGAACAATAAACATCCCAGCACAGACAGTTGTAATTGAGGACGACGACGATGAATACGATTTCAGGCATAACATTGAGGTGGAATTTTCAGTGACGAACTTGCCCGAAGGATTCGAATTTTCTGATTTTTGCAGTGTTACAGGAAATAGCTATCCAACCCCTCCTTTTCTGACTGGTACAATGAGCTACTATAATTATCTTAATATTAATGATCTTGATGTCATTGCCAAGCCTCTGCCCATTAAAAGCCCACAAGACATGGTGAACGTAATAAATGGTTTTGAACCAGGTGCTGCCACGTTGAATGGTAAAGGAGAGGTTGTTCTATTAACGCGAATATCGTGCCCGGCAGGTAAAGACCCGGAAGCAGACATAAAGACAGGACGTAATCATTGGCCTATTCAAACAAATGTGACGATAGTCAAAGGGGCAGATGATGGACTGATAGAGCGTTTTGACTTTGATATAGAAAACTCTTTTGTAACAAGCATTGATGGAACTTTATATGTTTGCGGTTTATACGTATCTAATTCGACAATAGGTATAGGTACTACAGGATGGGTAGGTGACCGTATTACAATTTGGTCAGCAGAAGGCAATGTCGTATTTAAAGGGACACCTTATGGAGAGCAAGAATTTGGCAATTTGTGCCAAACTTCGCGCCCAATAGTTCATTTAGGCTTTAATTTTGATGATGTTAGTGAAACTGCAACAATATCAGTTGAGGATTTGAATGTAATAATAGGCGATGAATCCATTTCCACATCCAAAACGATTAATTTTAGGAATTGTTGGATAATAGAAGATGGAATGTCAATTCAAGGTGGAAATGTAAATATTGTCAATTGCATGTATTCAAAAAATAGTGTTGAGCCAACTTTAATTGTAGTAGAAAGAGGTAAGTTGCAAACAAACCATTCAGACATAAATGCAAACATAAACATAAAAGGAACTGATGCTTATGTGGAAATTAATGGTGGAAAGCTTACAAGTCTTAATGTAGATAAAGGTAAGGGTATAGTGAATGACGGTGCTTTTTCAGGCGGCATTACGATAAACGGTGGCGCATTGGAAGTGAATGACGGACATTATTTAGCCGGCATCACGGTGAACGGTGGTGAGCTTGAAGTGAATAACGGAGCTATAACATCGCTGAATGTAATGAAAGAAGACTGCAAGATAGAGTTGAACAACGGGCATTTCAAGTCTGTGTACATGCCGGTCGATGTTAAGAAACCGATACTATCACTGCTCGGGCCGAACGCAAGCTATTATGACCGGGACGGCACGTATATGCCTTTCAAGCTGGTTGACATCGAGGGAGTAGAGCAGAAAGAAGGAGCGATAGTTACCGGAATGGTCTATCCTGTGTCGTTCGTTATAAGCAACTACGGCTCTACGCCGTCGGCTGCATACATGGCTGCCCAGAATGCCGGCGTTGGGCCGAACGGCAAGGACATACGCGTGCGCGACAACGGCGACCTCGAGATATGGACGCCCGAGGGTATGGCGTGGCTGGCTTTCGTGCAGAGCGACACCCACGACCGTATGCTTACAGGGCGCGAATATTTCATGAAGAGCAAGGACTGGTATCTTATGGCCGACATCGACATGGACGGCTACGGGACAGGCTGGCCAAACCTGAATGTGGCAGGTCGCACATTCTACGGCCAACAGCACCGCATATACAACATGAACGTGCTCCGACCTGACGCGTCATTCTTTAATGAGATTGATTATGACGGCATTGTAAGGGATTTGATAGTAGAGGGCGGCGTCACCAATCAGGAAGATGAAGGCGGTCGCGAGATTACGGATTATATTAAATATGAAGTGGCCGGTTTTGCCAATGCCAATTATGGTCTTGTTGTTAATTGCGCATATAAGGGCAGTGTGTGGAATACGGCAGTAGGGAACGGTGTTAAAATTGGTGGTTTTGTAAACTACAATAGTGGGCGAATAGAAAACTGTTATGTAGCACCTTGTGGACAACTTATTGGTGGTGTCAGAAATGAGGATGATAACCCATTGATAGAAATACCTTGCTGGTATTACGAAAATTATTCAGTTGGCGGCTTTGCAACTGGTAATTCGTACAAGAAGGCATTTTATGATGATGGATCAATTGAGAATTTGGATGGATACATTCAGAATTGTTATTTTGGAGGTAATGCAACTTACAATGTACCGTCGTCAGATGAAGGGCTATTCTACACTGATATAGTCCAAGGCATTAATTCAAACACAGGTGCTCCGTGTGAAGCGCTCTATTTCCTCGACGCCGACATTTCCGCCGAAACGCTGAACAGGAACGCGCTTGAACACACACCTGAAGCATATGATGGAAGAGGCATTTATCCATATATACCGTGGGCTTCATGGACGGAGAGTGCCGACAAGCAGTGCGGCCGTCCTTACTTTGTTTGGGAAAAGAACCTTGGCGATACGCCCTCAGGCATTGACGACACAGAGGCGCAAGGCGGCTTCAAGGCGTGGAGCGAAGACGGCATGCTGTGCTTCAGCACTGACGGCGAGGCCGAGGTAATGGTATATTCTGTCGGCGGAAAGCTGTGCGCACGCCATGCGGCTCAGGCCGGAACGGAACGCATCGCACTGCCAAAAGGCATATACATAGTTGCCTGTGGCGGCAAGAGCAAAAAGGTTGTGCTGTGATGCAATTATCCAACAAGCCACGAGGGGCGGTGCCGAAAAGCACCGCCCCTCGTGGCTTGTTGGGTATGACTGATGATCAGTATTCGTCGTCGTCGGCCACGTCGGCAGCCAGGTCTAGGTCTTCGGGGTTTTCCTCGATAGTCGTGCGGTAGCTTTCTTCGGTCAACTTGTCGTCGTCGAAGGAGTCGTCATCGTCGTCGCTGTCGTTGAACTTGTCTTCTATTTCGGGCAGGTCTTCGTCGTCTTCGTCGCTGCCTTCATACGGGTCTTTGTCTTCCTGTCCGAGCTTCAGGCGCGGCTTTTCGGTCTCGGGCTTCAGCTTGGCGAAGATGGCCTCGGTCCATGCCCCTTTGGGTATCTCGAGCACGGCGTAGCCGTCGTCCACCTTCTTTTCATACATGCCTCCGGGCTTGTGCAGGCGGTCTTTGGGCAGGGTAGTGGTGCTTATGTCGAATCCGCTCTGTATGATGTCTTGTATGCTCTGCGACAGCGAGTCCCATCCTCCGCCGAAGTTGCGGCTTATCACTTCCATGAGCTTTTCGGCCGTTATGTGGCGTATGTTCTCATATGTAAGATCTGTTACGCGCATTATCGGGCGCTTCTTTATGGCTATATGGGTTTCCTGCCCGTCGGGTGAGCGCATCGTGCCTGTCTTGAATCCGCGTGCCTCGTATTTCTTGGCGACCTCGGGGCGGTCTGTCTTTATTTCCTCCATGTCGAAGGCGCTCTTTATTATGTCTATGTAGTGTCTGAGGTTTTCCTTCATGTCGGCGTCTTTCTCGGCGGCCTCCAGCATCCTGAAGATGTCGTTTTCTTGCACGTCCCAGACGTTGCTTTTGTTGAGTGTCTTGAGTGTAAGCGATTTCTTGTCAATATTTTTCATACATCAGGTGTGTTAGTTGTCCTTATTGTGTTCTAAAAAATAAGTGTCTCTGTCTTCCAGGACGGGGAATTTTGTCCTGAACTCGCGCAGCGCGCCGGTGTCGATGTGTGCCGTTACGGTTTGTTGCCCACGTCCGTCCGCCTGCGCCGTTATGCGCCCTTTAGGGTCGATGACGGCACTTCCTCCGGCGTATCGGCACGTAGGGTCGCTGCCGGTGCGGTTGGCGGCTATCACGTAGCATTGGTTTTCTATCGCCCGTGCGCATGTCAATGTCTGCCATGCGTGCTGCCTGCTCTCGGGCCAGTTGGCTGCTAGGATGATGGCATCGTAGTCGCCGCGGTAGCGCGCCCATACGGGGAAGCGTAGGTCGTAGCATGTGAGCAGAAGGAATCTTGTGCCCATGTATTCGGCTACGGTGCGCTTGCTGCCGGGTGTGTAGTGCCGGTCTTCGCCGCCGCAGGCGAACAGGTGGTGCTTGTCGTAGAAGCACATCGTGCTGTCTGGCCGCACAAAGTAGAGCCTGTTGCGTAGTGTGCCGTCGCCGGCCTTGGCGGCCAGGCTTCCGCATATGGCGCATTGCCGTTGTGCGGCCGTGCGCCTCATCCATTCCAGGGGCAGGGTGGTGCAGGCTTCCGTCGGCGGCGCGCCGAAACCCGTCGCCCACATCTCGGGCAGCACGTACAGGTCTGACTGCCGTGCGCCGTCCAGCATGGCTTCCGCTGAAATGATGTTGTCCTTGGGGCTCGCCCACTTTATGTCGGTCTGGATAATCGTTATTTTCACGTTTTGCGGCATAGGGGTTTCGTATGAGTGTTGCAAAAGTAATACATTATCTGTTAACAACAAGTTTTTGGGTGATAATTTTTGCTTAATGCGATATATTTCTTACTTTTGCAATGCATTTATGGTGAAACCTTTGGCAGAAAGACTGAGACCCAGGACGCTCGACGAGTATATCGGACAGAAGCATCTTGTTGGTGAAAACGCCGTTCTCCGCCGCATGATAGAGTCGGGCAGAACGGTGTCGTTCATATTATGGGGGCCGCCGGGCGTGGGCAAGACCACGCTCGCGCTCATCGTGGCCAATCAGTTGAAAGTGCCTTTTTACACGCTGAGCGCTGTGTCGAGCGGTGTGAAGGAGGTGCGCGAGGTTATAGACAAGGCCAGGCGTTCGGGCTTTTTCAACAGCAACGCCCCGATACTGTTCATTGACGAGATCCACCGTTTCAGCAAGAGCCAGCAAGACTCGCTGCTTGCCGCGGTGGAGCAGGGTGTAGTCACTCTCATCGGCGCAACGACCGAGAATCCGTCATTTGAGGTGATAAGGCCGTTGCTTTCCAGATGCCAGCTGTATGTGCTGAAGCCGTTGGAGAAGGACGACCTGTTGGAGTTGCTGCGCCGTGCGATAACCGATGACACGGAACTGAGGAAACTCGACATACGGCTGAAGGAGACGGGAGCGATATTGAGATACAGCGGCGGCGACGCGCGCAAGCTGCTCAACATCCTCGAGCTTGTTGTCGGTGCTGCCAAAGGCGGCGCCATCGAGATTACCGACGAGGCCGTTGAAGCCTGTCTGCAGCAGAGTCCTCTCGCCTACGACAAGGATGGCGAGATGCATTATGACATCATATCGGCGTTCATAAAAAGCATCAGGGGGTCTGACCCTGATGCCGCCTTGTATTGGCTTGCGCGGATGATTGAGGGTGGGGAGGATCCTAAGTTTATAGCACGGAGGCTTGTAATAAGCGCGGCTGAAGACGTAGGACTGGCCAATCCCAACGCGCTGCTCCTGGCCAATGCCGCGTTTGACGCCGTAAGCAAGATTGGATGGCCGGAGGGACGCATCCCGTTGGCCGAGGCTACGGTGTATCTGGCCACGAGCGCGAAGAGCAACTCTGCGTATAATGGAATAGCCGAGGCTCTAAGCCTGGTGAGGAAAACGGGCAACCTGCCCGTGCCGTTGCATCTGCGCAACGCGCCTACAAAGCTTATGGCCGACTTGGGATACCATGACGGTTACAAGTACCCTCACGATTACCAGGGCAACTTCGCCGTCCAGCAATATCTTCCTGACGGCTTGACGGATGAGAGGATATGGCATGCGCAGCATTCTCCTGGCGAAGAAAAGATGTACCAGAGGATGCTTGCCTGCTGGGGTGACAGATACAAGGAAAAGTGAAGCATGAAAAATCAATTCTCACTTTTCGTTTAATAATTAGAAATATGAAGATAGTTGTTTTAGATGGATACAGTGTGAATCCCGGCGATTTGTCATGGAATGCGTTGGGCGAGACGGGCGAGCTGGTCGTGTATGACAGGACTGATGCCGCTGACGTTGTAAGCAGGGCGCATGATGCTGACGCGGTATTGACAAACAAGGTCGTAATCTCTGACTCGATAATCGAGCGGCTTCCAGGCTTGAAGTACATAGGCGTTCTTGCCACTGGTTACAACGTTGTGGACATTGAGGCGGCATCGCGTCGCGGAATCGTGGTGACCAATGTGCCGGCTTACAGCACTGACAGCGTGGTGCAGATGACTTTCGCACACATGCTGAACCTGACAAACCGAGTGGCTCATTATGCAAAGGAGAACAGGGACGGCAAGTGGAGCAGTGCGCCAGACTTCTGTTATTGGGACACGCCGCTTGACGAATTGTCCGGGATGACGCTCGGCGTGGTGGGGCTTGGCAATATAGGCTATAAGGTGGCGTGCATTGCGCGTGCCTTCGGCATGGACGTATTCGCCTGCACAAGCAAGAACTCGGCCGATCTGCCGGCCGGCATACAGAAGACCACGCTCAGGGGGCTGCTCGGCGTAAGTGACATACTGACACTTCACTGTCCGCTGACCGGAAGGACGCATGAAATGATAAACAAAGACACGCTTGGGCTGATGAAGCGTGGGGCGTTGCTTATAAACACCGGGCGCGGGGCTTTGGTCAATGAGGCTGATGTGGCTGAGGCTCTGGAGTCAGGGCAACTTGGCGGATACGGCGCAGACGTGATGTGCCAAGAGCCTCCGGCTGCGGACAATCCGCTGTTCGACGTGCCCAACGCTTATCTTACACCACACATTGCATGGGCTACGGCGGCGGCGCGCAGGCGGCTGATGGCCGTGGCCGTGGATAATGTAAAGGCTTTTGCGGAGGGCAGGCCGGTTAACGTCGTAAACAGATGAGCACGATACAGATAGCCATAGAGTTTCTCGGCACATTCGCGTTTGCCATATCAGGCATACGTTGGGCGGCCGCAAAGAATTTCGACTGGTTTGGCGGATATGTCGTAGGCCTTGCGACGGCTATCGGCGGCGGCACGATAAGGGATGTGATGCTGGGGGTGACGCCGTTTTGGATGACTAATTCTATTTATCTGATATGTACGGCCGCGGCTTTGCTTACGGTCATTGTGTTCAAGAAGGTGATAGTGCGTTTCACCAATACGTGGTTCCTGTTTGACACGTTGGGCCTTGCGCTGTTCACCGTTGCAGGTATGCAGAAGACTCTTTACGAGGGCTTTCCCTTCTGGGTGGCCATCATAATGGGGTGTATCACCGGTGCCGCGGGCGGCGTGATACGCGACGTGCTCATCAATGAGGTGCCGCTGATATTCCGCAAGGAGATTTACGCTATGGCCTGCATTCTTGGAGGTGTGGCTTATTATGTGTGTCAGGCGGTCGGGCTTAATGTCGAGATTACCGTTGTTGTAAGTTTCTCGGTAGTTGTGATAGTGAGGCTCATGGCCGTAAGGCTGCATATCTCTTTGCCTCATCTTCATGATGACAATGGCACCGATTGAGGCACACGTTGTCAAGATGGATTCGGCATAAGGTGTCTGCATTATGGATTGCCGATGCCGTATTTGGTCAATTTGCAAGCCGTCATGCTTAACGCATGGCGGCTTTTGTTTTCTGCCTGGTTGTCACGTTAAACCCCGGCTTTGTATTCGCCTGGTTTTCAGCATCTTGTCGTTTGTCCCCGACGAGTGCCTCGTTTGTCCCCGACGAGGGTCTCGTTTGTCCCCGACGGGAAATAGTGGTGTCCCGACTGTGGGGTCGGCCTTGTGAAACCGTTGGAATGCATGGCGGTTCGCTGTTTCATGTGCATGAAAAAATGAGAGTGCGCCAATATGTGATTAACGGTGGCTGACCGTATGTTGGCGCACTCTCATGTATTCTCGTGTCGTGTAGGGACAATGGTTGTCCGTGTCGGAAACGGCTTGTTACGGCATTGTGCCGGCTTTATTCCTTCGCATACTTGTCTATCAGCGGCTGGGCTTGTGGATTGCCGAGTTCTTTTGCCTTATCGAGGTTGGCCAGTCCGGACTGTTTGTCGCCTTTGCTTATCTGGGCCAGTCCGAGCAGGAGGTATCCGTCAGAGTATTCGGGTGCAAGTTCAATGCACCGGTTGGCTGTCTTTATGGCGTCCTCGGCCATGTTTACCCTTAGTTGTAGCGAGGCCATCTCGGCATAATAGGTCGGTTCTTCAGGCGAGAGCATTATCGCCGCGGCAAGATCGCCGAGAGCCTGTTGGTATAGCCTGGCGTTTACTTCAGCCTGGCTGCGTATGTAGTAGAACTGTGGTGTCATGCGCTGGTTCGACAGTATTTCATAGCGTGTATAGTCGAACACGGCCTGGCGGAAGCTGTCTGCGGCGTTGTATGCTTCGGCGCGTGCGAGGAAGTAAGGAGCCGCCTCGCGTATGCGCAACGTGTCGGTATTGTTTATCGCGCTGTCGAGGAGCGCGATGATTTCGGTCTGCGGGGCTTTGAGCATGGTCTTGCATTGCGCCGCCTCGTAGAATAGCTCGGGATTGCGTATGGGCGTGTCGAGCAACAGCGTGAACTCGTCGTATGCCTTCTGGTAGTCGCCCTTGGTGAACGTTATCTGTGCCAGTTGGTGGCGGTATGTGGGCTGTGGGTTCATTGCGTATGCCTTGTTGGTTTCTTCCTCCGCCTTGTCGATAGTCCAGTCTTCATAGGGCTTGTCGGCCTTGTATATCAGTTTGTCGTAAATAATCTTGCCGTATCCGGCATGTGCCTCGTCTTTCTTTTCCGCCAGCTTTATAGCTGTCTCCATGGTCTTGGCCGCTCCGTCGAAGTCGTCGTTGTTCACTTGGATGCGCGCCATGGCCGAATATCCGTCGACCAAGGTTGGGTATTGCGTCAGGAAGTCGTTTACTATGGCCACACGCTTTGCCGAGTCGGCGGTTTCGGCCATTATGAGCGCAAGCAATGCCTGCTCTTTGTCTTGCGGAAGAGCCGGCGGTATGCCTATCTGGCGCAGGTTGGGGTCGCTGAGGGCGAAGCCTGTGGTGTGCAGCGATAGGGCCAGGTTCAGGTCGGTGGCATGCGTGTCGGTTGATGTTGCGGAAGGTTTCAGCAGTCCTACTACTTCTCCTTGGGCGTTGACGAACGGGCATGCGTTTGATTTGTCAGGTGCATGCATGGTGAAGATGTAATATGAATACTTGTCCATGAATGTTTCGACACTTTTTACTGTGGTCTCTTTAGGCTGTGAGCCTTTCCCATTGTCGGTTATCAGCCACACTTTCTCGCCGGCTTTTGCCGGTGCGTTGGCAGGGGATGCCGGTACAGGTTTGGCTCCGCTTACCTTGAATCTCGCCATGTCGTATATTTCGTTTACCCCAAGTATGCGGCTTACTTCCGCCTGCTTGCCCTTGCTGTCCGTTACTGTGGCTCGTTCGGCCCCTATAAACGGTTTCAGCGCTCCTACGGCCGTTCCGTCTTCAGAAATGAATACACCGTTGCTTTCAGACAGGACCGTGCCGTCAGCCTTGTATGTAGTCAGTTTGAACACAGATTTTGCCGCATTCTTTACGGCCGCCGGCTGTGCCAGGCATTGCATGCAACTGGCGGCTATTATTGCAATTAAAAAAGTGCTTATTCGTTTCATATTGTTTGTATTGTTATGGTTTAAGTAATTCTTTGGCGTTGCTTATGGCGGCTTCGGTAATCTCTGAGCCGCTCAACATTTGTGCAATCTCGGTTATTCGTTCGTCGGATGTGAGTGTGCGCATCTTGCTTGTCGTGCCGTTTTCTCCCTCCTCTTTGTACACTTTGTAGTGTGTGGAACCTTTAGCTGCGATTTGTGGCAGGTGTGTGATGCTTATGACTTGTCGTTCAGAGTGTCCCATCTCCTGCATTATCTCGGCCATTTTTTCGGCTACCTTGCCGCTGACTCCGGTGTCGATCTCGTCAAATATTATGGTAGGCAGTTTTACTGCACCGCTTATCATGGCTTTGAGCGAAAGCATTACGCGTGCTATTTCGCCTCCTGATGCGACTTGTGCCACTGGCTGCATCTGGGTACTGGTGTTTGCGCTGAACAGGAATGACGCGCGGTCGCGTCCGTCAGGGCCAAGTTCTTTTTGCTCCAGTTTGACCGCAAAGCGGACATTGGGAATGCCAAGCTGTATGAGCCTTTGTGGTATTTCGCGTTCGATGGCTTTCGCTGCTTCCAGCCTGGCTTTTGTCAGTTTTTCGGCAAGTGAGCCGCACTCTTTGGCAAGCTGTTGCTCGTTTTCAAGCATGGCTGCTATTTCGTCATCGCCATTGTCTATTTTGTTTAACTTGGATTCGAGGCCGGCTTGGATGGAAAGCAAGTCTTCGACTGTCGAAACGCAATGCTTCTTCTCGAGGGAATATATCTTGTCAAGCATGGTATTGACGGTTTCGAGGCGTTGAGGATCAAAGTCAATGTTTGCGGTGCTTGAACTTATCTCCTGCAATATGTCTTTCAGCTCAATGTAGCAGCTGTCAAGACGTTCAGCCATGGATTTTGTCTCCGGATATATTTCGGTTATGTTCTCGAGTGAGCGCACAGCCTCCTTTAGCTTGTCGGTGATACCGTCTTCACCGCTGCTTTCTCCCAGCAGGCTTTCTACATTATACAGGGCAGACTTTATTTCTTCAACATGGCTTAGCATGTCACTTTCCTGTTCAAGTTCCTCCTGCATTCCGTGTCTAAGTTCCGCATCGGTCAATTCTTTTAATTGGAAGCGCATGAAATCCTCGTTTTTCTTGTTTTCAACGGCTTCCTCTTTTAACCGTTTCAGCTCTTTCATGACGGCCTTGTATTCGGTGAATCGCGACTTGTATTGCTCAAGCAACGGTCTGTCGTCAGCTATAATGTCTACGACGTCCAGTTGGAAGTTGTCTTCGTTAAGCAGCAGGTTCTGGTGCTGGCTGTGTATGTCTATAAGTTGTCCCCCCAGGCTGCGTATGACGGTGAGCGATACAGGCGTGTCGTTAATGAATGCCCGGCTTTTTCCCGTCGGGCTTATCTCACGCCGCAGGATGCAGTCGTCTGCGTCATAATCTATTCCGTTTTCATTGAAGAACGGTTGCATGGCATAGCGGCTGATGTCGAAATGTGCTTCGATGATGCATTTGCGTGTGTTCTGTTTGATGCACTTAGTGTCGGCTCGTTGTCCCAACAAGAGGTTGATGGCTCCTAATATGATGCTCTTGCCCGCTCCGGTCTCGCCGGTGATGACAGAAAATCCCGGATTGAGTTGTATGTCGAGCGTGTCAATCAGTGTAAAGTTGTTGATGTATAATTGTTTCAGCATTGTCTTATAAGCTTTATTCTTTTATCCTGTCCCAATAGTTGCTTTGTGAGGCGTTTATGGAAAACAGGACTTCGTAAACGGCTTCTTTTTCCTTTTGTGTGCCTTTGCCTTTGTATATGTTGCCGAGTTCTTCCTTTTTGTAGTCAGTCCAAATTTGTGGAAGCATGCTTAACGGCTTGTTCTCGTGTGCCTTTTTAAGGTTGGTTTGTATTGTGGTGGATATGTTGGTGCGCCCACGCTCGGCATTGTTCGCCATTTCGTCAAGCCCCGTTCGGTAGTAGTCGTATTGGAGTTGTCTGAACGGTTGCATTGCCCCGTCCATATAATCGTTTATTATGGCGAAGCGGTTGCGGTCGTTCTCAAAAGATTTCCAACCGGTGAAATTCAGGTTTTGGGCGTTGTTTACAAGGTTCAGGCATTGTTGGAGAACGTTCTCTCCACCCATTGGCGAAAAACTGTCAAGGTCGATGCCTATGATGAGGTAAGCGTAATACGCAATTAGTGCGGTCAGCTGGTTGTCTACCGTTTCCTCGTTGAACTCGAGCTGGTCGAATTGTGCGAATTCAAAGTTGAAGTCACCGTCCTGATTGTTGTATAAAGTGGAGGTGTAGGCGGAATTGTATACAGGCCTGTTGGCTTGTATGAGGGCTGTGCATGTGAATGTGTTTGACGATTGGTCGTATTGTGTTACGGTTATATTGAAATTGCAGGTAATCCTTTCGTTCCTTTGGAATTGCAGCGGAGTCCATTGCTTGTCGTTGATGAATTGTTCAAGAGTCTGTTGCAAATTGTCAAACACGCTGGCGTCAGTGCCTTGTATTTGGTTGTGGTTTATCGTGACCTTGGCTTGCAACTCTTGGCCTTTCATTACGTTGGCCATGGCGTAAAGACATATTATGGTGAGTAATAGCCTCATTATTCTGTTATGCGTTCGCTGTTTGTTTGAATAGTATGCAAAGTTCGTCGATGATGTCACACGCAACTTCGGCCTTGTTTTTCTTTGCGTATTCTTTTACTTTTGTTTCAGTGATGATTTTTATCTGGTTGTCATCGGTACGGAATGTCGTGCCTTCGTTGCGTGTGGAATTAAGCACAATGAAGTCAAAGTGCTTTTTCTTCAATTTCCCTATTGCATTGACTTCTTCATTGTCCGTTTCTAACGCGAAGCCTATCAGATGTTGTCCGTCACGTTTTGTCCGTCCTAGTTCTTCTGCAATGTCTTGCGTGGGACTCAGGCTCAGTATTAGATTGTCTTTTTCGCGTTTTATTTTCTTGTCCGCCGTATTTTCCGGTTTGAAGTCGGCAACGGCCGCACAAAGTATTGCAGTGTCGCATCTTTTGAATTCGTTAGTCGCTGCATTATACATTTCTTGACAACTTTCCACATTGATGCGGTGAATTTCTTTGGAACATTTCAAGCTGACCGGACCGCTGATCAGTGTGACTTCAGCGCCTCGTCTAAGGCATTCTTCTGCAATTGCAAATCCCATTTTGCCGCTTGAGTAGTTGCCGATGAATCTTACCGGGTCTATTTTTTCATATGTCGGCCCAGCCGTAATCATGATGCGTTTACCTTTCAGGTCGTCTTTCTTGCTGTAGAAAAAGTCATCAATTGTTTTAACGATATTGTCAGGCTCTTCCATGCGGCCTTTGCCTTCAAGGCCGCTTGCAAGAAAGCCGCTTTGTGGCTCGATGATGAAATTCCCGTATGAGCGTAGCCTTTCAAGGTTCTGCTGGGTTGAGGGATGGGCATACATGTCAAGATCCATAGCCGGGGCGACAAATACCGGGGCTTTCATTGAAAGGTAAGTGGTGATAAGCATGTTGTCGGCAATGCCGTTTGCCATTTTCCCTATTGTGCTTGCCGTGCATGGCGCCACAATCATGGCATCCGCCCATAGCCCGAGGTCAACGTGCGAATTCCAAGTCCCGTCACGTTGGGAAAAAAAATCGCTGATCACCGGCTTGTGTGTCAGTGCCGACAATGTGATCGGGGTGATGAATTCTTTTCCTGCAGGAGTTATTACAGTCTGCACTTCTGCACCTTGCTTTATCAGTCCGCGGATTATGAGGCATGCCTTGTATGCGGCTATGCTTCCTGTTATTCCAAGGACTATCTTTTTACCTTTCAACATCCTTTTTAGTTAAGAATTAAGAGCTAAGATTTTGGTCTGGCCGACAGGGATGTCGCCTTGAATCCTAGCCTCTTGGTTTTCAGTTCTTGTTAAATTCTCTCAGCCTGATGCGTGTCAATATTTGTTTCGTGTTATATGTGAAGTCGCTGCTCAGCATCCAGCTGTAATAGCCCGGGTCGCGGTGTAGCACGTCTGCCACGCCCCAGCCTTTGTATTTCCCGAAGTTGAACACTTCATACATGCGCGGCTTGCCTGACGCGTCAAGCAATGTGTTTCCGTCTTTGTCTTTCATCTCTTTCCATATGATGCGACCGGCAAAGTCAACATTGTTGTTCGTCTTTGAAAACTCGGCAAGTTCGTCCATGTCGTTGTTCAGCTGTCGTTCAGGTTCTTCTTGTCTGCCCGGCGCATACATGTCAAGCTCTCCCTGCAGCACGCGGTATGTGGCTTCGGTGTCTTCATCTGCTTTGTGTGCGGTGAAGTCTTCTTCCATTTTGCGTCCGCAATAAAACTTGTATGCGGCTGCGAGGTTACGCCGCTCCATCTTATGGAAGATGGTCTGCACGTCTATCAGACGGCATTTGCCGAAATCGAAGTCGATGCCGGCGCGCAAGAACTCTTCTGCGAGCATTGGTATGTCGAAGTGATTGGAGTTGAATCCGGCGAAGTCGCATCCTTTGAATTTGTTTTCAAGTTCGGATGCTATTTCTTTGAATGTTGGCGCGTCTTTTACGTCGGCGTCGGTTATACCTGTAAGTTGTGCCACTTCTGCCGGTATGGGCTTTTCCGGATTGACGAAAAAGTTATAACGCTCTTCTTTTCCGTCAGGATAGACCTTTATGTATGATATCTGTATTATCCTGTCTTTTACAAGATCAAGCCCCGTTGTTTCAAGGTCGAATACTATGAGTGGTTTCGTAAGGTTGAGTTTCATTTTTGCTTATTATCAGTTATGCGTCCATGTCGGTTATATGGTTTCTCGGTTGTGGCTTACGGTTTGCGGCTTCAAAACCGCGTGTCGCGTGCGCCGTATAATCTTGTTCAACCGGAAAACCGTATAACCGCAAGGTCGCAGGATTCAGTCATTGAGCAGCATCGGCATGATGAGCATCAGTACGTCTTCGTTTTCAGGCTGCTGGGTTGGCAGTATGATGCACGGACGGCTTGGGTCGGCGAGTTGCAGCTCAACTTCCTCGCAGTCAAGGTTGTTCAGAATTTCCATAAGCGAAGTGCCTTTGAAGCCAATGTCCATAGGTGTGCCGTTGTAGTCGCACACTATTTCTTCTTTCGCGCTTGTGTAGAAGTCGATGTCTTCGGATGAGATCACGGCTTTCCCTGTTTCTATGTGGAGGCGCACCTGTTGGCTGCTGTCGCTTGCGAAAGGAAGTACGCGGCGTATTACGCCGATGAGCACCATGCGGTCTATCGTCATGCGGTTGGGGTTGTCTTGCGGTATTACCGAGTTGTAGTTGGGATAGCGTCCTTCGATCAGTCTGCACGACAATGTTCCGCCAGGGAATGATATTGTTGCGTTGCGCTCGTCGAAACGAATAAGTACGTCCTCGTCATTTTTCTGTAAAACGCCTTTCAGCAATGTCGCCGGTTTCTTTGGCATAATGAAAGACATCTGCGTTTCCGACTTGATGCTGCTGTTGCGTGTGCGTACAAGCTTGTGCCCGTCGCTTGCCACTATGGCCAGTGCGTCGGTTGTGAGGTCGAAATATATGCCGTTCATAACGGGACGCAACTCTTCGTTGGCAGTGGCGAAGATTGAACGGGAGATGTCGTTGTTCAATGTCTTTGAGTCAATTATGATTGAAGCCGCACTGTCTTGTAATGGTTGAAGGCGTGGAAATTCGTCGCCGCTCTGCCCCGTGAAGTTGTAAATGCCGTTCATGTAAACCACCTTTATGGCATATGAAGACATGTCTACGTCCAACGTAAGCGGTTGTTCGGGCAATTCTTTTACAGCATCGAGAATTGTGCGGTTGTTTACGGCGAATGTGCCGTTGCCGTCCACCTCGTCCAATTGCAGCTGGGTTGTCATTACGTTTTCGCTGTCAGACGCGGTGATGGTCAGAGTGTTGCCGTTCACTTCGAACAGATAACAGTCCAATATCGGCATGGAGTTTTTGCTGTTGAATACCTTTGACAGCGCCGACAGGCGGGCGCCCAAGGTTGTGCTTGAAATGGTCAGTCTCATTATGTTGATGTTTAATTTGTTTTTAAGGTCATGCGCGGACATGGTCTTGCTTCCTTGGAAAGGTTGTTTGCAAGGCCTGTTTGATGTTCCGTGGGTGACTTCTCGGCGTTGTCCGACGCTTCAAAGTAGGACACAAAAATACGAAAAAGCAAGCGGCGGAACAAAAAAAATGTGCAAAAATTTCTTTATTCACAAGTATTTTACTAATTTCGCAATCAAAAAATAAAACAACACTAACAAAGTATTATGGAAATAGAAGGTAAAATCATAGCCGTCATCCCGGCTAGGGAAGGCGTTTCGGCGAGAACAGGCACGGCGTGGAAGACTCAGGATTATGTCATAGAGACACACGAGCAGTATCCGCGCAGATGCTGTTTCAATGTGTTTGGTGCTGATAAGATACAGTTGTTCAACATACAGGTGGGCGAGGAACTTCGTGTAAGTTTCGACATTGACGCTCACGAATATCAGGGCCGTTGGTTCAACTCAATACGCGCATGGAAAGTTGAGCGCATTGATCCCAATGCAGCACAGGCTCCGGTTCAACCTGTTCCGTTCGGGCAACCCATGCCGGCTCAGCCTGTTGCGGGAGCCGCGCCGACATCCCAGCCGGCACCGGCATCAGAGGCAGCACCGTTCCCTCCGCAGCAGGAGGGGGGCAGCGATGACGATCTTCCATTCTAATCGGAGTGGAAGAAAGGATGCCCGGCGTTACTTCGTGAGGGCAAGTTTATACTGATAAATAATGAAAAAAGACGGATGTAGCAATTGGTTACATCCGTCTTTTTTGTCTGTTATAATGGCATGGACGCTTCGCAGGCACGTTATTTTTCTTGAATGAAATGCGTACGCACCCTTGGCTCATATTCAGGTTTGCCGATTCCTGCTTCCCGTCCGCATTCTATGCATTTCAGGAGCCATGCCATATTTTGACCAAGCACTCTCATTGTCTGCAATCCCTCTTGGTCTTTACGGACGTCGTCAGGCGTGAAGCCGTGTACGGAGTTCCAGTATTGTGACGACACTATGGGCATGTTGCAGATTGTGAAATATTGGTTTAATTGCTCAAACGTGGCGGATGCTCCGCCTCTTCTGCACGATACCACTGATGCTCCGAGCTTTCCTGCCATCCGTTTCTCTGTTCCGTAAAACAGCCGGTTAAGGAAAGAGATGAGTTGTCCGGTAGGGGCGCTGTAGTAGACTGGCGACCCTATTATTATTCCGTCAAACTCATCCAGCCGTTTCTGTATGTCTTGCACGATGTCGTCGCGGAAGCAGTGCCCCGTCTTGGCACAATTGCCGCAAGCTATACAGCCGGCTATCGGCTTTTTGCCCAAATAGAGCAGCTCGGTCTCAATGCCGTTTGCCTGTAATGTCATTTCGACCTCATGCAGCGCAGTATATGTGCAACCCTGTTTATTGGGGCTGCCGTTTATAAGCAGAACCTTCATGTTTTAGAATTTGTGTGCCAGCTCTGCCGCCTGCCTGCAGCCGTCGGTCTGGTTGATGTCACCTTCGTTCAGGACTCCCGGAACGAGCACTTCGCCAACAACATCCCATTTTAGCAGTGCTGCGGACCGCTCTATCGGGATGTGCACGCCGTCCATTACGGTCATGTCGTTTTCCTCACAGCAGGTTATCAGTCCGCATTTTTTACCTGCTATGTCCTTGCCTGCCACGCAGAATGAGTATATGCGGTCAATCACGCCTTTTATCTGTGTGGGTATCGAGTACCAATATACCGGCGTGGTGAAGACTACGGCGTCGGCCTCCAATATTTCAGGGGCTATTGTGTTGAAGTCGTCGTCAAACGAGCATGCCTTGCCTGTCTTGAAACATGTCTGGCAAGCATGGCAGCCTCCTATTTTCATCATTGCTGCGTCAAACCGGCGCACCGTATGGCCGCACCGTTCGGCTTCTTCAATGAAAGCCTCGGCCATGGCGAAGCTGTTGCCCTTCTTGCGGGGGCTTCCTGTTATTACAACTATTTTCATAAAGCGTCTTTTTCGGTGTTATTTCTTTATGGTGTCAGAGTTCTGGTTGTACGCCTTGGCTACGCATTTCCACTCGCCGTTCATTTTCATCATCAGCAGATAGTCGGTAAAGTCGATGCGTCCTCCCCATTTCTCTTCCAGTACTCGTACTACGGCGAGCGTCTCTTCCACGTCTATTACGTCAACGCGTGCCTTGAAGTCGCTGCCTGCACCGACGGTGTCGACATTCTTATAGAACTGCTCTATGCTGCCATGTTCAAGACTGCCGTCAAGGTAACCGAACAGTACTGCCTCGTCAATGAACAGCTCTTTGGCGTAACGGCTGTCGCCTTCGGCAACGCTTTTTACAAACTTCATTGCAGCTTCTTCAACTGCCTTGTATTCTTCAATGCTTGCTCTCATAATGTAATGTATTTTATGGTTTTGTTGATGCTGCAAAGATAATGTATAGATGTCAATTTGACAAGTACCGAAAAATTATTCATGTACCGAAAAATTTTTCGGTATATGATTATTTCAGGTAATTATATGTATATTTGCATAGTTATTGAAAATTGATGGAATATGTATGAAAGGAAGATACCTGTAGACTTGGATTGCCCCTTACGGCTGACGATGAGCCTGATAGACTCGAAGTGGAAGTCGTGCATCCTGGACGAATTGCGCCACAAGCCGTTGCGCCCGAGCGAGCTGCATAAAATCTTGCCGGAGGCAACGCCGCGCGTGCTTGACCTGCAGCTTAAGGAGCTGGTGGAGGACGGACTCGTGTCGAAGACGATTTATCCGGAGCTGCCACCGCGTTCGGAATATGCCATAACCCCGCTCGGAATGACGCTGATACCGATCATCGACGCAATGATTGACTGGGGCAACAAGAATGCCGGACTGTTTGAGAAAAAGTACGGGAAAAAAGAGTTGACTTAAAAGGCCGTCTTTTGCGTTGCAATTGACCGCATTTTAGCGCGTAAAAGACGGTCTTTTACAATGTGAAAAGCCGTCTTTTCAAAGCGTCGGGATATTCAGGCAGAAATGAATGACGTTAAATGATATGGGCTTCGTTCGTGGCACGAACGGAGCCCATGTTTTTGTTAGACGTTAAGTCTTTGTATACTGTTATGAATTGCCTTACTTTATGTTCGGCTCCTCCAGTCCGTAGCCTTTCTTCCTGTCAACCACCTTAAGGACGAAGCCGAGCAGCAAGGCGGCAACGCCGAGGCAGGCCAGCATGACGAGTGGGGCGGTGTAGTCATAAGACACGGCTGCCTCTTGTGGAGTGATGAGGCCGTTCTCGAGGTCGGAGACGAGCTGCGGATTGGTCTTGTCGAGCACTTTGCCGATAAGCAGGGGGAAGAGCCACAGGCCGATGTTCTGTATCCAGAATATCAGGGCGTATGCGCTGCCTATGATTTTTGCGTCGACAAGCTTGGGCACGCTGGGCCAGAGCGATGCCGGCACGAGTGAGAAGCTGGCGCCGAGCACGAGGATTGTGACGTAAGCCACGATTACTCCGCCGACGGCGTTGCCCTTGAACATGGGCAGGATGAAGGCGAAGGTGAGGTGGCAGGCTATAAGCAGCAGTGAGCCGATGACGAGCATCGAGGCGGCTTTGCCCTTGTGGTCTACGTAGTTGCCGAGGATGGGCGTGATGCCGACGGCTAGCAGGGGGAACACGGCGAACACCGTTTCGGCGCTTTGGCGCATGTAGCCCATGTAGCAGAACACCACAAGGGCTACGACGGCTATTATCTGCATTAGTGTGCGTGTGCCTTTCTGTTTGGAGAAGTTGCTGGCGAAGGCTGCCGCGGCTACAACCAGCATGATGATGTATTGGATGACGGTCACGGTGTTGCCGGCCCAGAACGAGTCAGGCGAAAGCTCGGTGAACGTGAGGTTGCATTGCAGCATGTTTACGGCATACTTCTGGAAGGGGAATATGGCCGAATAGTAGAGTACGCACAACAGGGCGACGAGCCAGAAGCCGCTGCTGCGCAGGATGTTGCCGATGTCGCTTATCTTGAACGGGTCGTCTTTCTCTTCGGCTTCGCCGGTCTGTGCGTCGAGCTTCTTGTCCATGAAGAAGTATACGATGAACATGATGAGGGCAATCATCAAGAGCACAACGCCGAAGGCTACAGAGCGTGACACGTCGATGTCGCCGCCAAGCTTTGCGAATACGGGCGAGAATATCATGCACGTTGCCACACCGAGGCGCGCAAGAGCCATCTCGGAGCCCATGGCGAGCGCCATCTCGTGCCCCTTGAACCATTTTACTATGCCGCGCGACACGGTGATGCCGGCCATCTCGACACCGCAGCCGAATATCATGAAGCCCACGGCGGCAAACTTGGCAGAGGCGGGCATGCCGAGATAGAACGGCGAGATGCCCAGCTCGTCGAAGCCGGGAATGTAGTTAAGGTTGTTGTTGAACCATGTCTCAAGGCTGCTGCCTTGGAAGGCTTCGGTCACGGCATACCAGTTTATGGCTGCCCCGACGAGCATCACGGCTCCTGAAAGAACTGCCGTGAAGCGCACCCCCATCTTGTCGAGGATTATTCCGGCGAAGATAAGGAAGAACACGAATACGTTGAGGAATGTCTCAGAACCTTGCATCGTGCCGAAAGCGGTTGAGTCCCAGCCACGTGTGGACTGCATCAGGTCTTTGATAGGCGAAAGGATGTCCATGAAGATGTATGAACAGAACATCGCAAAGGCAAGGAAGAACAGCACCATCCACCTTGTGGCGGCGGAGTCTCGAAGTGTTTTTTGAATAGAAGATATCATATTGTTGAATTTGATGGTTGTTTTTTGAAATCGGTAATTACAACTACGAATCAAGAGTTAAGAATCGAGAAGGCATGCCTGGCGAGCAGCCTTTCTTAATTCTTAACTCTTGATTCTTGATTATTTCAGCCAGCGGTCGAGCCAGTTGAAGAATGTGCGTTGCCACAGTATGCCGTTCTGCGGTTTCAAAACCCAGTGGTTTTCATCGGGGAATAGCAGCAGTTCGGCCGGTATGCCGCGCATGCGTGCCGCGTTGAATGCGCCCATGCCTTGGTTGGCGTTTATGCGGTAGTCTTTTTCTCCGTGTATGCAAAGTATCGGAGCGTCCCACTTGTCTATGAACTTGTGCGGCGAGTTGGCGTAAGTCCTGCGCGCGTTCTCGGTCAGGTCTTTGTTCCAGTAAGCGTCGTCATATTCCCAGTTGCTGAACCATGCTTCCTCTGTGTCGGTGTACATTGACTCCAGATTGAACGCTCCGTCGTGGGATATGAAGCATTTGAAGCGCTTGTCGTGGTGTCCTGCCAGATAATAGACGCTGAAGCCTCCGAAGCTTGCGCCTACCGCGCCGAGACGGTCTTTGTCAACAAACGGCAGGTTGTTGCAGGCGTCGTCGATGGCTGTCAGGTAGTCTTTCATGCACTGGCCGGTCCAGTCTCCTGATATTTGCTCGTTCCATTCGCTTCCGAATCCGGGCAGTCCCCTGCGGTTTGGAGCGATTACAACGTATCCGTTTGCAGCCATTATCTGCATGTTCCAGCGGTAGCTCCAGAACTGTGACACTGGACTTTGCGGTCCGCCTTCACAGAACAGAAGGGTGGGGTATTTCTTAGTCTCGTCAAAATGTGCTGGCAGCACCACCCAGTACATCATGTCCTTGCCGTCGGTTGTCTTGATCCAGCGTTGCTGTATCTTGCCGAAAGTCATCTGGTCGTAAAGGTGTTTGTTTTCAAACGTTATCTGTTCGGCTTTCGATTGCTTTTCCTTCTTGGACGGATTTATTACGTAAAGTTCTGATGCCTGCGACATGCTGTGTCTTTCGGCGAGCAGCTTTTTCCCGTCGTTTAGCAGTTGCACGGAGCCATAGTCATGCCAGCCGTCGGTCAGCTGCATCACATTTCCGTCGAGATTGGTCTGGTAAATGTTTTCACATCCGTGCCAAACGCCTAAGAAATAAAGAGTGTTTGAATCATCGCCCCAACAGAATGCGTCAACGTTTGTATCGAGCGTTTCTGTTACATACGTCTTGTCCCCGGTATTGGTGTTGTATACACAGAGGCGGTTGCGGTCGCTTTCGTATCCGTCGCGTGCCATGCTTTGCCATGCAATGTATTTTCCGTCGGGCGAGAATTGTGGGTTGGTGTCATATCCGGGATTGTTTTTCAGGTTCTCTTCTGCGTTGACAGCCTGGTGCTTCATGGACTTTGTAAGGTCTGTTTCCGGCTCAATATAACCAGCCGGTTTGCAAATGTTTGCCGTCTTTCCTGTGGAAATGTCATAAATATAAATGTCCGTATCGGTTGAGGTCGCATATTTTACTCCCGTCTTTTTGCGTGATGTATATGCAATTGTCTTCGAATCCGGGCTCCATGCCAGTTGCTCTATTCCGCCGAACGGTTTTACCGGGCTTTCATATGGCTCGCCTTTCATGATGTCTTCACCTTCACCAATACCGTTTGCCGTAACGTCTGCAAGGAACGGATGGGGAATAGTCTCCACGTATTCGTCCCAATGTCTGTAGTTCATGTCGGTAATCAGACGGCCGGTAGCTTTTGGTAAATCGGTAGGATTCTCCTTGATGATTCCGTGATATGGAATTTGTTTTATCAATAAGACGTGTTTTTCATCGGGTGAAAACATAAAGCCGTCAATTCCCGTTTTGTCTTTTGTCAGTTGTCTGCGGTTGCTTCCGTCGGCATTCATTTCCCATATCTGCCCGTCACAAAGAAATGCTATTTTCTCTCCATTGGCAGTCCATACTGCATCACTCTCACTCTTTGCGCTTGTTGTGAGCATCTTGTTGTTTTTACCGTCGGCATCCATTACGTAAATTACAGTGTGGCTTTTGTTTTCTTTTACGCTGTAATAACTTACCTGGTAAACGATGCGTTTGCCATCGGGCGAGGCTTGGTGGCCGCCGATGCGCCCCATAGCCCAAAGTGCCTCGGGTGTCATTAAGTCACTGTTCAGGGTGATGTTGTTTTTCCCAATGAAGTTGTTTGATTCTTGTGCGTTGGCAGTATTGCATCCTACGGCAAGTGCCGCTGCAACCATAAATGCTTTATTCATAATATCTTGATTTTGAATATAGGGGCAGACTGCATGTCTGCCCCTATTGTATTGAGGTTATTTCTTAGGTTTCATTTTGTCTTGTTGCTCACGCATGCGCTTTAGTTCTTCCGCTTGTTTTTGCATGGCTTCAAGCCTTGCTGCCAGTCCACTCATCTTTTGTGGATTGTTCTTGTTCTCTTGGTAGCGTGCTTCAAGTATTGCGAGCAGCTTCTCGTCGTTTGTCGTCTTACGCAATATCCACATTATCGCGGCACTGCAGAACAACGAGATGAAGTAATAGAAGTTAAGACCTGCCGAGTAATCATTAAACAGGAAGAAAAAGAATACCGGCATCAGGTAAGTCATCCAACGCATCATCTTCATCTGCTCAGCCTGTGCTCCAATCATTTGGTCTTTTTGCTGACGCATTGTCATGATAGAATAAAGCACGTTGGCGACGCAGAACAAAATACATGTCAGGCTCAGATGGTCGCCTATGAGCCATATGCTCTTGTCCCATTCTATAATCGGGTCGTATGTCGACAGGTCGCTAATCCATAGGAAGCTTTCGCCGCGAAGCTGGATGGCGTTTGGCACAAAGTTGAACATTGCCAGCCAAACCGGCATCTGAATCAGCATAGGCAGACATCCGCTCAACGGGCTTACTCCGTATTTGGAGTACATTGCCATCATAGCCTGCTGCTTCTGCATTTGGTCTTCAGGCTTGTCATATTGTTTCGTCGCTTCTTCTATTTTCGGTCTAAGCACGCGCATCTTCGCCGAAGACATGTAGCTTTTCTTGACCAAAGGATAGGTTAAGACTTTCAGCAGCAAGGTTATCAGGATGAGTACGATACCCATGTTGATGTTCATTCCTGTCAGCCAGTCGAATACGTAGATAGTAAACCAGCGGTTGATGATTCTGATTATAGGCCAGCCGAGGTACACAAGACGTTGCAGCTCAAGTTCTTTGTTAAATGTACTTTGTTTTTCAACCTTCTTTAGAAGATTGAAGTCATTGGGGCCGAAGTAGAATTCAAGTTCAGTGGGAGCTTTGCCTGTCGGGTCGAAAGACGTTTTCATCTTTGCCGCATAGTGCTTCAGGAAGCCGGAGCCTTTTTCCTGCGGTATGCTGGTCATGAGCGAGTTCGCACCGAAATCGTCCTTGGCTATCATTACTGCGCTGAAGAATTGGTTTTTGAAAGCCACCCAGTCAATCACGTCTTCTATTTTCTCGTCCACCTTCTCGCTCGTCTCGCTGAGATTGTCCGTACCACCGTCGGTGAAGTGGTAAGTCAGTGACGAGTGTTGGTTCTCGAATGTGAAGCCCTTTTCCTGTTGGTGGCAAAGGTCTGTCCACTCTATGTCCATCTTGTCATAGTTGGGTGCGAACATGCCGCTCAGGCCGTTGGCCTGCATCGAGAAGTGCAGCATGTAGTCCTTGCCAAGCCTGTAATTCATGACTAAAGACTTGCCGTTGCCGGCATCGGCGGTCATTGTCACCGTTGAGTCTGTAACGTTTGACGGTGTGAAGTAGAGGTTGCTTGTTATTATGTTTGTCTCTTTTCCAGCCAGCATGAACTTCAAAGACTGGTTCTTGCCGTCAAACAATGTCAGGTTGTTGCTGCCGTCATTGGATTTGAATCCTTTTATCACGGCCTTTTCAACGACTCCGCCTTTGGTGTTGAGCGTAAGCTCCACCTTTGAGTTTTTGAGCACGACGCTCTGTGCCTTGCCGCTCATTGCTCTGTAGAAGGCCACTGTCGTGTCCTCTGCGGCCTGATTTGCAGCGTTCGCTTTTGCTGCGTCCTGCTCGGCTTTGAGTTTTTGTTCCGCCTTTTGCTTGGCTACGGCGGTTATTGAGTCTTGTATCCTTTGCTGTGCAATCTCTTCCTCTGAAGGTCTTGACCACCAACTAAAACCTATTAGAACGGCTGCGATTAGAACAAAGCCTATAATTGTATTTTTGTCCATCTCTGAAAACTTCTGTAATTGTTATTTATTCTTGCTGTTTTTGTTTTCTATCGCAGTCTTTACGAAATCAAGGAACAACGGGTGCGGATGAAGCACGGTGCTGGAGTATTCTGGATGGAACTGTGTGCCGATATACCACTTTAAGCCGGGTATTTCTACGATCTCCACCAGGTCGCTTTCCGGATTACGGCCTACACACTTCATGCCGGCACGCTCATATTCTTGCTCGAAATCGTTGTTGAACTCGTAACGGTGGCGATGGCGTTCTTGTATGTGTTCTTTTTTATATATATTGAACACGCGTGAGCCTTGCCGTAACACACACTCATAAGCTCCAAGACGCATGGTTCCTCCCATGTTCGTGATGTTCTTCTGGTCTTCCATGATGTCGATGACGTTGTGTGCGGTTTTCTCGTCCATTTCGCGGCTGTTGGCGTCTTCGTATCCAAGGACGTTGCGGCCGAACTCTATTACCATCATCTGCATGCCAAGGCAAATGCCGAATGTCGGAATGTCGTGGGTGCGTGTGTAATGGGCTGCGACGATTTTACCTTCTATTCCTCGTTGGCCGAATCCCGGGCAAATCACGATGCCGTCCATGCCTGCAAGCTTTTCGGCAACATTCCCTTCGTTGAGCTTCTCGCTGTTGATGAATGTCGCTTTAACTTTGTAATCGTTGTAAGTGCCAGCCTGCGACAGGCTTTCAAGTATGCTCTTGTATGCGTCTTGCAGGTCGTATTTGCCGACAAGGCCGATGTTTACAACCTCTGTCGCCTTGTGCCTGCGTTCCAGGAACGAACGCCACGGCCCAAGCGTTGGCGTTTCGCCTATAGGTTCGCCCATCTTGCGAAGGATTGTCTCGTCGAGTTTTTGCTCCTGCATGCGTACCGGTACTTCATAAATTGTCGGCATGTCCACACTTTGCACAACTGCGTCAAAATCGACATTGCAGAAGTTTGCCACTTTCTTGCGGATTCCGTCGTTAATCGGATGCTCGGTCCTTAAAACCAATATGTCCGGCTGTATGCCGACGCTTTGCAGTTCCTTCACGGAGTGTTGTGTCGGTTTGGTCTTGAGTTCCTTGGCGGCGGCAAGATATGGTATATACGTAAGGTGTACGCATAATGCTTTTTTCCCGAGCTCCCATTTGAGCTGGCGTATGCTCTCAAGGAACGGCAGGCTTTCAATGTCGCCTACGGTGCCGCCTATTTCAGTGATTACGAAATCGTAGTTGTTCTTCTTTCCGAGCATCATCACGTTGCGTTTTATCTCGTCAGTGATGTGCGGGATTACCTGGATTGTCTTTCCCAGATAGTCTCCGCGGCGCTCTTTGTCTATTACGGATTTGTAAATTCGGCCTGTCGTAAGGTTGTTTGCCTTTGTTGTCTGGATGCCGGTGAAGCGCTCGTAGTGTCCGAGGTCCAGGTCGGCCTCGTGTCCGTCAACGGTCACGTAGCATTCGCCGTGCTCGTAAGGGTTTAGCGTGCCCGGGTCGATGTTTATGTACGGGTCGAACTTTTGGATGGTGATGTTGTATCCCCTGGCTTGGAGAAGTTTGCCTATTGACGATGATATGATTCCTTTGCCAAGCGAGGATGCTACACCGCCTGTGACGAATATGTATTTTGTTTCTGCCACGATTGTAATGTTTTGATTACTACTACAAAATAAAAATATGACGTGCAAAATTAAGAAAAAATGCTGATACGCACAAATTATAGCCTCTTTATTAGGTGAAAAAAGCTACTGGTGCCGGATATGTACAAAATAAATGCTAACTTTGCAGACAAAACGTAAAATCAAGAGTATGAATTTCAAGCTTTTGTTTACTGTCTTGTTCCTGGGTGTTGTCGGCTCCGCGTGCGCCCAGTCGAAGTATGGTCGTCGCCACGTTGGTTATGAACGGCCCGACACGTCGATAGTTTCAGCTTATGTTGATTCGTTGAAAACGTACAAGGTTAAGGCTGATTCCGTGTCATCGCTTAACGACAGCTTGCAGGTTGCGGGCATTTCTGATCCGCGCTTATTCAGGCTTTTCGGGCCGTTGACGTTCTATACGTCTGTCGCACGCCGCAACATGGTGTTGGGCGAAGACAGTGTGGACGAGGTTGACGCTGCCATAGATGCCGCTTTGTTTGACGCTTATCTGTTCAGTCCCCAATATGTCGAGGTTACCGATAGTGAAATTAAAAAGGCCGGTGCTTTGCATGAAGAGATAACAAAGCCGTTGCGTCATAAGGTTGAGTATGTCGCTACTGACGACGGCGCACCGGAAGACCATCCCGACATTCCGCTTGACATCGTGGTAGCGAAGCCTAATTTCTGGACATTCTATGGCGATTATTACTTGCAGTTTCTGCAAAACTTCGTGTCAGACAACTGGTATAACGGTGGCGAGAGCGATTATTCGATGCTTGCCAGTGTGACGTTGCAGGCCAACTATAACAACAAGCAGAAAGTGAAGTTTGAGAACAAGCTGGAGATGAAGCTGGGTATGCTTACTTCGCGCGGCGACACTCTTCATGGTGTGCGTACATCTGAAGACCTTATACGCTACACGGGAAAACTGGGCTTGCAGGCTTCCAAAAACTGGTATTACACGTTGCAGCTGATTGCTCAGACGCAGTTTACGCGAGGATATAAGAGCAACGACCCCAAGGTGTATTCTGACATTCTTTCTCCGCTGAACCTTAACTTTTCTCTCGGTATGAGTTATAACGTCAACGCGTTCAACGGCAAGCTGACCGGCTCGATACAGCTTGCCCCGTTGGCTTACAACTTCAAGTATGTGGACAGGAAAGAACTTGCGGCTGACAACGGTCTTGACGAAGGCAAGCATACTAAGCATGAGTTTGGTTCGGGATGCACCTTCGACCTTTCCTGGACATTCTCAGAACTTATCAAGTGGAAGACCCGCCTGTATGGATATACGACTTATAAGCGCATGCAGATGGAGTGGGAGAATACCGTGACGTTCCAGTTTAACAAATACATTGCCACCAACCTGTTCATCTATCCTCGATTTGACGATAGTACGTCGACAAAAGACGACACTCTGGGATATTGGCAGTTTAAGGAATATATGTCAATAGGATTTGCTTATTCGTTTTGAGAATCAAGAGTTAAGGGTTAAGGGTCAAGAAAATATGCCTCTATGATTATCAATAAGGCAATGCATATTTTCTTGACCCTTAACTCTTGATTCTTCACTTATTTCGCCTCTTCCATCGTTCCTTGGATGTAGAGTCTGACCATTTCCGGTTTGCCGTTGGTTCTTACCGTGATTGATTTCTTGAACCGGCCTGGGAATCGTCCTTTGCCGTTGTATGTCACGTTAAGCGTTCCTTTCTGTCCGGGGGCTACGGGTTTCTTCGTATACTTCGGCACCGTGCAGCCGCAGCTGGCCATCGCCTGGTTGATGATGAGCGGCTCGTCGCCTACGTTTGTGAATGTGAACGTGCATTTTTGCACGGGCGTACTTTCCGAGAAAGTGCCGAAGTCGTATGTCATCTTGTCAAACTTGATTTGCGCTTTCTTCTGCGCCGAGGCATATCCAAGCGTCAACGTCAGCATGAGAGACATTAGTAATGCTTTTTTCATCATGTTACCTTTTGTTTGTATTTTGTCGGCAAAATTACTCCTTATTTCATTATGTATGTGCAAAACGGATTGTATTTTGCATTAATTTTATTATTTTTTATCCTTGTTTAATAGGCAGGCGTGTTTGTCCGGCCGGCATGGTCCGGTCGGGGTGTCTCCTGGAAGCGCGTTTACTTTATTTAACATGTGCGGCTCGCTGGTGTCATTCCGTTTAACATTTGATTTTCTGTAAAATAGGAAACGTTTGTCAAGAAATAGTCAATAACGTATGCTTGAACGGTCATTGCCACGCGTAATGACGGCCTTCGAATGTGCAAAAGACGGCCTTTTGATGTGTTAAAGGCCGTATTTGGCAGCTCTATTTGCGGCCTTTTCTAGCGTGAAAACGGTCTGCTCCTATGTGTTTCATGCTGCTTTTACGGCGAAAATCATGCTGTTTTCTTTAACTGTGCAATGTAATTTGTTGACAATCAGGCGGTTATTGCTGGCGCTCTGTGGCGCGTGTTTTTCCGCAAACAAAGGTGCATGCCGTAAAGAATGCCGTTTTTAGAAATGTTAAGTTAAAGCGCTTGACGTTGTTTTAACAAGAAATAACGGTGTTGCGTGCTTAATAAAGTTAAAAGTGCGGCAGCTTTTCTCGCAGTCTGATTGTTTTGTTGTACCTTTGTTCTTGTATTGAATAAAGTGTTTTTCAATGTTATGGATAAGCGTAAACTTGTCAGCCTGTTCATCGTGGAGCAGGGCATGGTAATAGGACTGGTGCTTGGCGTGGCCATAGGTTACAAGATGGGTGATGTCAAGATGGGCGTGGTCTACGGTCTGCTGGGCGGTGCCGTCTTGGGCGGCATCATGGCCTTGCTGGCCAATAGCCTGCGTAAAAAGAAGTAATCCGGATGCGCCTGTTCCGTCTGCAGCTATATTTGTATTTGCGTTTGCGTTCAAGGCAGACCCTGCGCGTCATGTCGGGTGTCGGCATTGCGAGGTGTGTCGTGATTGTTGTGCTGGCCATGGCGTTGCTTGTTGTCGTGGCCAAGGCCGACAAGCCGTGGGTTGCGCCTGTGGCTTCGGCGGTTTTGCTGTTGTTTTATAACAACGAGCGGCGCGACCGCCGGTTTCTTGCCGTCAATCTTAAACATGTCAAGTCTTTGTTTGCGTGTGAGTATGTGTTGGCTTGTTTGCCGTTCATCGTGGCCGAAGTGTTGGCCGGCCGTGGGCTTGGAGCCTGCGCGATAGTGTTGGTTTCTGCCGTTGTTCCGTCTTTTAGTGTGGTGAAGATCGGTGCTTGTGTAATTCCTTTGCCTTTCTTTTACAAGGGAGGTGTGGAGTATTTCAGGCTTTTCCGTCGTTATGGATTTCTTTATCTGTTGATGCTTTCCGCTGCCGTCATGGGTGCTGTTTACGGCAACTGGCGCGTGGCTGTGGTCTCACTAATGGCGTGGAGCATTGTCCAGTTTACAGCTGTTGCCTCGGCTCCGCCACTTTGTTACCTTGTGCATTATCAGGATTTTGCGTCTTGTCACAGGCATCTTGCTCTACAGGCCGTCTGCAATGTGGGGCTGGTTTCCGCGCCATTGCTGGCAATAGCCATTATGGCCGGCGCTCCTCTTGGCGGAATTGCGTTCTCTTTGTCAGCCGCAGTTGGCGGCATGTTGTGCTTTTATAATGTCGGCATGGTGCGTCTCCTGTTGCCAAATGGTTTTGCGCTTGCAGTTTGTGTTTTTCTCGTTCTTGTGCCTTTGTTTGCCTGTGCGTGCCTGTTTCAGGTGTTGTTGTGTGTTTTTGTTGTCATGGATTTAGGTATGGCGTTGTCTGCGAAGAGTAAGTTTAAGCGGATATGGAACTGATAGGCATACACGGTTTGCGTAAAAGCTATGGCCGCACTGTGGTGCTCGACGGTCTGTCTGTTGCTTACAAGCCGGGTAAGGTCTACGGGCTTATAGGCGACAACGGTGCCGGCAAGACCACATTGTTTGACTGCATGCTTGGCCTTACGCGTCCAGACGGCGGCGAGATAGTCAAGACTCCTGGTTTAAGGGTGGGGTATCTGCCGGCCGAGCCGTTCTTTTACAGTCTTGTCACAGCGCATGAATATCTTGAGTTTTGCCTTAAGGCCAAGGGACGGAAGATAGACAATGGCAGGATTGAAGAATTGAACCGCCTGTTCAAGCTGCCTTTGGGAAGGTATGCGTCAACCTATTCCACTGGTATGAAAAAGAAGCTTGCGCTGATGGCTTTATTGCTGCAAGACAATGACTTGTACGTTTTGGATGAACCTTTCAACGGGGTAGACCTTTACGGCGTAATACATCTGAAAAACATCATAGGCACACTTAAGGCCGAAGGCAAGACCGTTGTGCTGTCATCCCACCAGATATCAGTGCTGCACGAGCTTTGCGACAGCATAGACTATCTTGCCTGCGGCATCATCGCCCGGCGTTTCGGGGGTGAGAATGTGGCCGAGATTGAGAACTGTCTGATGGAGGATGTGTAGGGCGGACCGCCTGCTCTTCGCAGTATTTTCGCTCTTTATGATTTTCATTGATTCACCTTGTTTTCTTTATTCTTTCTTTGTTCCCCGATGGCAAGGCATTCTTTGTTCAAAAAATGTGCTGGTTGACGCAATTAAAATAATCTTTTATGTTTTTCTTTTTCATCAGAATTTACTATATTTGCACAAAATAGTTCGGAAAAATGTAAATTAGTGCACAAAATCGAACTGTTCTGTGTGATATGGAGATAGCAAGAGACATAATAGAGACGCTGAAAGTTTGGAAAGATTCGTCCGGCAGAAAGCCTGTTTTGCTTCAAGGAGCACGCCAGACAGGCAAGACTTGGGTGATGGAAACGTTCGGGAAGGAATGTTTTGAATATTGTGCGAAATTTGATTTTGACCGTCAGCCGGAGTTGAAGTCGGTGTTTCAAACAAGCAAAAGTCCTGACCGCATAGTCCGTGAACTTGCATTGTATTGCCAAGTGCCTATTGTGCCGGGCAAGACATTGATGATATTTGACGAGATTCAGGAATGTGAGGAGGCTTTAAACAGTCTGAAGTATTTTTACGAAGACGCACCTCAGTACCATATAATAGCAGCCGGTTCGTTGCTCGGTGTCGCTGTAAAAAGGCGGAATATGGCGGTACCGGTGGGAAAGGTCAGGATACTGAAACTGTTTCCTGTCACGTTTAAGGAGTTTCTACGTGCCAGCGATTTTGGCACGTATGAGTACGTGGAAGCATTGGAAGAAATACGACGGTTGCCGGATATTGTCCTTAATAAACTCCGCACGGAGTACAGACGCTATCAAGTGTCGGGCGGTATGCCCGAAGCGGTGGTGGCTCTGTTGGATAATAAGGGTATAGCTGCGGTTGAGGCTACGTTGCAAGACATATTGGATCTTTATGAGCTTGATTTTGCCAAATATGCCGAGCCGCGTGACATTCCACGCATTCACGCCATTTGGCACTCTTTGCCCGCACAGCTGTCAAAAGAGAACCGAAAGTTTATTTATAAGGTGGTGAAGACAGGTGCGCGCTCAAAAGATTATGAAGACGCGCTGATGTGGCTGGAGGACGCAGGAATGCTATACCGTATTTATAATATAAGCCGGCCCGGCATGCCTTTGTCTGCTTACCAGGAGACGGATGCTTTTAAAGTGTATGCCTGTGATTGCGGACTTCTTCGCAGGCTGGCTCATTTGCCGGCAACGGTCGTTACAGACCCCATAGCCAATTACACCGAGTTTAAGGGAGCGATGGCTGAGAATGTTGTCTTGCAGTCGATAGCTCCATTGTGTGATGGCCAATTGCCGTTTTATTGGACCTCGGGTGCTACGGCGGAAGTCGAGTTTGTATTGCAATTGGGCGCGGATGTGGTTCCTGTAGAAGTGAAAGCGGAGAACAATGTGAGTGGCAACAGCCTTTCTGAATATAATAAGAAATACCATCCGAAGTGTCGTATTCGTTTTTCTATGTTGAACCTGCAATACAATGACGGACTGTTAAGTTGCCCCTCGCCACTGGCAGGATGGCTAGATAAGCTGTTCGGACTGGTTGATTGTGAACTACGGAGTGTTTAACCCAAATCGGTCTAATGGCCGATTTGGGTTAAAGAAAACACCGGGTGTTTCAGCTTTGATGTGTAAGGATGTGATTCCGGGCTGCTGTTTTTATTATATATTATAGTGCTTTATTTATTAAGTTTCCCTGTTTTAATTTTGCAGTTTCATTAAATAATCCTATCTTTGCGGTAACTTTCGTTGCGAAGTGTCGCCGCGTTGGTTATTTCGTGGGTAAAAATATAGCGTTAGCTATTATTCTTGTTCTGATTAGTGAAACTTAGGAACTTTCAATGAGAATGAACATGGATAAGAGGTTACGCCTACGTTTAGCGTAGGCGCATCTGTCGTATCTATCATTCTCATAGGTTTCCTAAGACCTCACTATCAGGTAGACATGGAGAGATGCTCTTACGCTTCTTTTGTGTCTATAGAAATAAAGTTTTAATGCATCCCCCACCTTTTAAATTAATAAACTTTAAAAACTAGATATCATGAATGAAAACGGCAATGTAACTATAATTGATGGAGTGAAAACATTGAAAGACATTCTTCCGCCTGACGGTATGCCCGTTTATGCTCTTTTTGTAGGCAAGTTCCCTATTCGTGAAAGTGTCGAGGCCGGCCATTATTACCAGGGAAAGATGGGGCAGGAGTTTTGGAATATGCTGAAGCAATATGGCATAATCGAAGACAAAGTTGGATACATATTGCACCAGGAATATGAGGATGACGACTTTCCTCGGTATGGTTTTGGACTGACAGATGTAGTTGAACGACCCGGTGTGTCAGGACAAAAACTTAATCCAGATTATGTGGCTAAAGGTTATGACAGGCTTAAACGCTTGATTAAAGAACGTGATGTTAAGATTGTTGTGTTCCTTTATAAAGAAGTGTTGAAAGAAATATTGTGTGTCAAGGACTTTTGGGTAGAAGGTGATACCATAGAAAGAGGTTTTGACAAGTCAAACTATAAGATGTTTTTCAATAAGGCTGAAGTCTTTGTCTTTCCCGGCATGGGGCGGCAGAGGAATAAATCTGAGGAACAATGCTTTATGAGGCAGTTGAAAGATAGAATTGATGAACTAAATAAAAAGGAGAGTGGATGTAATGTATGAGAATTTTCGTTTGCTATGTTAAAGATTATATAGAAAGGAGATGCTTATGAGACGATTTTTATTGATTGTTAACGTTATCGCTTTTATGCTTGGTATCAGCGTTTCGTCTTTATCACAGTCAGTGAAGAGTGAAAAGGAGTTGGCGAAACTTGAGAGGAAGTATAATAAAATATTGTTAGATTTGCAAGAGTCTGAAAAGTTGGATAATGATTATTTGAAAGCATGCAAAAAGATGCTTAAACTTTCGGAAGATAATTATACTCCGGCGCAAATCTTTATCGGGGACTATTATTGGAAGAAAAACCAAATCCGGAATTATACAACATGGTACGTAAAGGCAGCCGAGAACGGAGACACAACGGCTCAGTTTGCATTGGGCTTTAATTATTATAAAGGTAATGGATTGGAGAAAAATTACACCAATGCGATTTATTGGTTGACGAAAGTTGCTGAACGTGGAAACATTGATGCTCAGTCTTATTTGTGGGACTGCTATTCTGCTGAAGGCGCTCAGCGTGACACAGTAAAAGCCATATATTGGTTGACTAAGGTGGCGGAGATGGTGATACATGCGCACAGCGTAAATTGGGAGAGTTTTACGCCAAAGGCCTATATGCTTCGCAAGACTCGTCAAAGGCCATATATTGGTTTACTAAGGCCGCTGAGCAAGGTAACATCATGGCACAAAGCACGTTAGGTGACAGTTATTATTACGGTAAGGGCGTTGCGCAAGATGATTTAAAAGCGGTTCTTGGTACACGAAAGCGGCTGAGCATGGAGACGCTAAAGCGCAATATGGTTTGTTCTTATGCTACACGGCTGGGAGAGGATTAAAACAAGACTCGTTACAAGCCCAAAGTTGGTTGAATAAATCAGCGGAAGCTGGATATTCGGAAGCACAATGGCTATTGGGAGCGTTTTCAGAAAATGCTCAGAAAGCGGAATATTGGTTGACACGGGCTGCTGAACAGGGAGTTGCTGCAGCGCAATGGGAGTTGGGCTTGAGGTATTATAGTGGTGAAAAATTACATTTAGACTATGCAAAGGCCGTGTATTGGTTGACCAAAGCGGCGGAACAAGGCTTTACCCTTTTATCTTCTCAAGCAATTGTGGGCTGTTGTTATTATCTCGGCAGAGGCGTGAAGCAGGATTACTCAAAAGCCGTATATTGGTTGACCAGTGCGGCTCAAGATGGTCATCCAGAGGCTCAATATTATCTGGGTGAATGCTATTATGAAGGAAACGGCGTGAAGCAAGACCTTTCAACAGCCGTATATTGGTGGACAAAATCAGCAGAGCAAGGAAATCTGAACGCGCAATCGGATCTTTCTTATGTATATTTTAATGAAGGGAATTATTCTGAAGCTGTAAGGTGGGCGGCCAATCCTGCAGAGTATGGATATGTGCAGGCTCAAGGCATTTTAGGTGTATGTTAACGTGAGTTCGGTATAAGAAAATCATTGGAAAAGTTGTGGGAATGGAATGTTTTTAGTATCTTTAAGGGTGAAA
>CALUGP010000002.1 GCA_944320195.1 uncultured Prevotella sp.
GTACGGATAATCCGATTGTGTAAACCTGTTTAGTTTATTTAGAGAAAAAGTGTCAACATAAATCAGGAAAAGACAGCACATTACACGCATGAATATGAAAGACGGCCTTTTGCGTTGCGAAAGGCCGTCTTTTACCGTCCAAAAGGCCACCTTTTACAGTGCGAAAGGTGGCCTTTCGCATTGCGCCCTGCCACCTATGATAAAACCGCCGGCGGCAACCCGAAAGGGAAACTCCGCCAAAGAATAGGGAAATCCCCCGTCAGAAATATGGACGTATGCTTGCAAAAGCCCGACGGAAACGTTAATTTTGCAGCGGAATTATCAATCAAACATAACATATTATGAAAAAGTTTACATCCTTATCGGCTATAATAATGATGATGGCGATGGCGTTCACGTTCGTAAGTTGCGATGACGACGAGTACATCGCGGACACTCTCTGGGGCGTGTGGGAAGGCGACATGCACGTATATCACGAATGGAGCGGGACGTATTACGAAGTGCATGAGTCTGTAATACAGTTCGACCGCGACCCCGACTCATACGCCACGGGCACGGGCTACTGGGTGGATTATTTCAGCGATGCGCCTTGGGACTACTTCGCAAGCCACATAACGTGGAGCGTAAGCAACGGACGCATACGCATATACTCTTACGAGGACAACACGAACTTTTACATTTACGACTACAGCCTGTCAGACAATTACTTCCGAGGGACGATAGAAAGCGAATATGGAGACCCGATGGACTTCCGCCTAAGGAAGACAGCTGCGCCCAACTGGCACGATTTTGACTATGGCTGGGACAGCTGGTACGATTATTCCGACCCATGGTATTCGGCATCGAAGACACGCTCCGGCGACACCATACAGGAAAAGCCTGTAAGGCATATCGGCAAAATAGACAAGGAATAAAGAGCTTGTTGAATTAAAAATCAAGAGTTAAGAATTAAGAAAATTACCTTTTGCAATTGATATATGGTAATTTTCTTAATTCTTAACTCTTGATTTTTAATTTGAATTTATGTCTCTCAGCACCTTCACGGCCTCCTCAACCGACGGCACTCCGGCCACCGCCATCATGCGCTTTCCCGCCACTTCCTTCAGGTTGCAGCGGCGCGCGTTGCGCCCGATGAAGTTAAGTATCTTGTCGAAAGCGCGGCTCTTGTAGTACGCGCTCATGGGGTTGGACACGAACTGCATGCGCATCTGCCCCTGCCGCAGCATTATCTTCTCACATCCCAGGCTCTTGCCCAGCCGGCGCAGGGGCACCACGTGCATCAGCTCAACGCCCTCGCGCGGCACCGGGCCGAACCTGTCCTCAAGCCGCAAGCGGTACTTCCGGAGCGCGTCGTCGTCGCTTATGCTGTCCAGCTCGCGGTAGAGCAGCATGCGCTCGCTGTCGCTCGGCACATAGTTGTCAGGCAGATACATCTCCAAGTCGCTCTCTATGGCGCAGTCCTCGACAAACTCGTCGCCCGTAACGTCGCGCCCCTTGGCGATCTCGTCCTCGTACATCGAGGCGAACTCGTCGTTCTTCAGTTCCGTCACCGCCTGGTTGAGTATCTTCTGGTAAGTCTCATATCCCAGGTCTTCCATAAACCCACTCTGCTCAGCTCCAAGCAGATTGCCGGCCCCGCGGATGTCAAGGTCCTGCATGGACAGGTTGAATCCGCTTCCAAGCTCAGAAAAAGTCTCCAGCGCCTCAAGCCTGCGCCGCGCCTCCTGGGTGAGCGCAGACTTCGGGGGAGCAAGCAGATAGCAGAACGCCTTGCGGTTGCCACGGCCCACACGGCCACGCATCTGGTGCAAGTCCGACAGCCCGAAGCGGTGCGCGTCGTTTATTATTATCGTGTTGGCGTTGCCTATGTCGATGCCGTTCTCCACTATCGTGGTTGACAAGAGCACGTCATAGTCGTAGTTGATGAAGCCCATTAGAATCTTCTCAAGTTCCTCCGGCTTCATCTGTCCGTGCCCTATCGCCACGCGAGCGTCGGGCACATACTTGCGTATCATGGCCGCTATCTCGGGCAGCGAGCTTATCCTGTCGTTCACGAAGAACACCTGCCCGTTGCGGCTCATCTCGAAATTGATGGCGTCGGCTATCACTTCCTTGTCGAATGTGTGCACTTCCGTGCTTATGGGATAACGGTTCGGCGGGGGCGTCTGTATTATGCTCATGTCCCTTGCGCCCATAAGCGAGAACTGAAGCGTGCGCGGTATTGGCGTAGCAGACATCGTGAGCGTGTCCACGTTGACCTTCATCTTGCGCAGTTTCTCCTTCGTCGCCACCCCGAATTTCTGTTCCTCGTCGATTATAAGCAGCCCAAGATCCTTGAATGCCACGCTCTTCCCTATCAGCTTATGCGTGCCGACGATTATGTCAATCTTGCCGTCGGCAAGGTCGGCCAGCACCTCCTTGGTCTTCTTCGCGCTCCGCGCACGCGACAGGTAGTCAACTCTCACGGGAAAGTTCTTCAGTCGTTTGGCAAACGTCTGGTAATGCTGATAGGCCAGTACGGTGGTGGGCACAAGCACGGCGACCTGCTTTGAGTCGCACGCCGCCTTGAAAGCGGCCCTTATGGCGACCTCGGTCTTGCCGAAGCCGACGTCTCCACAGACCAGGCGGTCCATCGGGCGGGGGCTTTCCATGTCGGCTTTCACGTCGTTGGTTGCCTTCAGCTGGTCGGGTGTGTCTTCATACATGAAGCTCGCCTCTAGCTCATGCTGCATGTAGTTGTCCGCCGAGAACGCGAAGCCTCGCTCGTGTCGGCGTGCCGCGTAGAGCTTTATCAGGTCGCGGGCGATGTCTTTTATCTTCTTCTTGGTGCGCTCCTTGAGGCGGTCCCAGGCTCCGGTGCCGAGCGTGCTGAGGCGCGGAGGAGTCTCGCTGTCGCGTCTCTTGTACTTTGATATCTTGTAAAGCGAATGTATGCTGACGTCAACCTTGTCGTTGTTCTGGTATATTATGCGTATCACCTCCTGGTAGCTGTTGCCCGAGGGAATGCGCACCAGCCCGGCGAAACGCCCTATGCCGAAGTCCACATGCACTATGTAGTCGCCCGGTTCCATCTCTTGCAGCTCCTTGACGGTGAGCGCCATCTTGCCGCTTCGCGCCGCGTCGGAGCGCAGGTTGTACTTGTGGAAGCGGTCAAACACCTGGTGGTCGGTGAAGAAACAGGCTTTCATCGTGTTGTCGGCGAAGCCGGCGTGCAGCGTCTTGTCCACCGGAGTGAACACAAGCCCTTTCCTTTTTGAGCTTATCTCGTCGCTTTCCAGTATCTCGCGGAGTCTCTCGTTCTGCTTCCGGCTGTCCGCCAAGATGTATATTGTGTACCCTTTCAGGATGTAATCCTCCATCGTTTTGGCAAGAAGGTCGAAGTTCTTGTGGAACAGCGGCTGCGGAGTGACGTCGAGCCTGAGCACGGCATCGGGCGTGCCGGCAGGCTTTGCGCCGAACTCTATGCGGCGCAACCGCCCGGCCTCAGAGGCGAACTGCGCCCCGGTGAGCAGGGTGTTCTGTGCCTTCAGCTCTTTCATGGCGGCCTGTTGCTCCATCTCGGTGAGGCCTTCGAGCCGTTCTTTCACCGCCTGCGACGTGAAGCCGTCGCGGTAGACGCCGTCAATCTTCTCGCGGCAGAAGGTGAAGTCCTTCATGGCGAGCACCGTGCCGGCTGGCAGGAAGCTAAGGAAAGAAACCTTTTCGTCGACAAGCTGCGCCACCTCGGGCACCACTTCGACACGTTCGCGCCTGTCGCGCGACAACTGGCTCTGCACCTCGAACGTCCTGATGGAGTCTATCTCGTCGCCGAAAAAGTCGAGACGGAAAGGATATTCGCTGCTGTATGAGAACACGTCCAATATGCTGCCGCGCACGGCGAACTGCCCCGGCTCGTAAACATAGTCCACTTCCGTGAAGCCAAGTTCGCGCAGCTTGCGCGCCAGGAGGGTTATGTCGTGGCTCTCGCCGGTGCCCAGGATCACCGTGCGCTCGTCCAGCTTCTTGCGCGAAACCACAAGTTCTGACAGCGCCTCGGGGCAAGTGACTATGTAAAGGAGCGAAGAACGAAGAGTGAAGAGTGAAGAATTCTTTTGCCCTGCTTCCGTTTCTCCACCTTCGGCAATTAATTCTTCACTCTTCACTCTTAACTCTTCACTCTCACCAAGCAGCCTTCCCAGCACCTCGGTGCGCAGTATTTCGCTTGCCTGGTCGTGCTGTCCGTACTTTATGCGGCGGCGGTAAGACGAGGGAAAGAACAACACGTCGCCGGTGCCGAGCATCTGCGTCATGTCGTGATAGAAGTATCCGGCCTCCTCGGCGTCGTCCAACACTATTACGCACACGCCCGACACGCTGCGCGACACCGACGCGAACATCACCGGCATTACCGACGCCGCCACGCTTTCCACATGCCCAACGCGCACGTCGCGGTCGCCAAACATCCTTGCCAGGGCCGCCGACTGGGGCGACCTGGCGTACATTTCCAATATCTGCTGTATATCCATGGCTTACAGGGGGCAAAGGTACTGTAAATCAACAGTAATACAAAATAATTGGGCGAGAAACAATTTTTTATTCCTATATTTGTGCAATGACATTTCAACCGGTAAAACCAAGGACATGAAAAAGACGAAGAACACGAAAATCATCACGGCCGCCGCAGCCGTGATCTTAGCCGCATCATGCGGCAACGCCAAGCAAAACGCCACACGAGACACCGCCGGCGCCGCCGGAAAAACAGCCATGCTGCACGAGGGCGTGACCGTGACGGAAGTGGACTCGATGACGCTTACCGCAATAAACGACAACGAGAACGACAAGCGCATGCCCAATTCGCTGTTCTACGGCGAAGCCGACTCGGCCAAGGTTGACAGCCTGTCGCCCGAAGGGTCGGTGCCGTCGTCAATCAGCTGCTTCCTCGTAGAGACGCAGGGGAAGAAGGTTTTGTTCGATACGGGCAACGGAACAGGGCGCGGAGGGATGCTGCTCAAGCGGCTTGACAGCATCGGCGTGAAGCCCGAAAGCATAGACTATCTCGTGCTGACGCACTTCCACATGGACCACATCGGCGGCATGACCGAGGGCGGCAAGCCAGTGTTTACACGTGCCGAGGTGTACGTTCCCGAGGCGGAGCGCATCTATTGGAAGTACATGAGCAACCAGAACGCCAAGGCTGCGGCCGACGCAATGGCGGCATACGGCGACAAGGTACACTGCTTCAAGTACACCGACGCGCTGCCACTCGGCATCAAGCCGCTGCCCGCACCCGGCCACACGCCCGGCCACACTGTGTACCAGATGGGGCGGCTGATTATAGTCGGCGACCTGATGCACGGCTTCGACCTGCAGATACAGGCTCCCGAGATTTGCCCAAGCTACGACATGAACCCGCGACAGGCCATAGAGTCAAGGAAAAAATACATAGAATACATCAGGCAGAACAAGCTGGTAACGGCAGGAATGCACTTCCCCGGCAACGGCGTAAAGAACGAATTGTAAGCCCGTCGGCCATGCGTCCGTAACTCATTGACTGTCAGCACACTTGCAAAAGGCCGTCTTTTACACGCTAAAAGACGGCCTTTTGACTTGCGATTGACGGCCTTTCGCAGTGCAAAAGGCCGTAGATTGGGTTCGCCCACAAACCTTTTGAATTAAATATAAGTTCTATTAATAACACCATCCAACCTTAATCCAGACAGTCGGTAACTGTCATTCCGCGCTCCGACGCGGAATCCAGAGAACATCCTATACATCAAACAGCATATGCGGTATTTACTGGATTCCGCGTCGGAGCGCGGAATGACAGTTACCTACCGCCTGGATTATGGCAGGATGTATTTGTAAATGAAATAATGTGTCACATTTGATAGAGCCATATGTCCATCCAAACAAACTGCGGACGAGCCGCCTTTCACAAAAACAATCCATATTCAAAAAAAATCCGCCTGACAATGTAACAAAAGCGCAGGTTGTTACGTCTGTATGATAAAGAGACCAGCAAAAAGGAGGAAACAACGATGAGAAAGACCATGACAGCCATAATGCTGGCGGCCGCGCTCAGCCTAACGGCGACGACGAAGACCAGCAACGAGGTGATACGCGACATACGCAGCAACAACAAGACGGTCACCATAAGGTTCAACAGGCTTACGGCCATGCTGCTGCCCGGCATGAGGGACGGCATCTGGACAAAGGCCATGCGCCACGTGCGCAGCGGCACAATAGTCACAACCGAAGACGGGGGCGAAGCCGCCAGGCAGTCGTTCGCGGAATGCGTGGCCCGGCTCGACACCGCCGTTTACCGCCCCTTGGCACGCGTAAACGACGAAGACGGAGAGACAATGCAGCTGATCGGCCGGATGAAGAACGACTGCATAAGGGAGCTGCTGATAGTCGTCACCGGCTGTGACGACTGCACCCTGATAAGGCTGAAGGGCAAACTGACCAGGCGCGACATACAGAGAATGATGACAGACAAGACCGACAACATTACAAACAAATAAAAACAACAAGACAATGAAAAAGATTCTCACATTAATCATGACGGTGGCTTTCTGCCTGACCGGTGCCGCAAAGACGGCTGACGAAGTAATCAACGAACTTGAGAAAAACGCCAAGGCACAGGTGATACGCTTCAACAAGGAACTGCTGGCAATGCAGATGGGCAAAACGAACAACGACAGCCTCGAGGCAATACTGAAATGCATCGACAACGGCTGCGTGCTGATAATCGAGGACGCCGGCAAGGAGAAGTCGGAAATGTTCAACAATACAACCGCCGAGCTCGACACGGCCTACGAACCAGTCGTCACCGCGTTTGACGGCGACGACCGCGTGAAAATACTCGGACACGCCGAAGGCGAAACCATAAAGGAGATAGTCATCGTCGTTGACGACGGCGACGACTGCGTGATGGTGTATTTTACGGGAAGCATTCCGAAAGACAAAATAGGACAGCTTGTCAATAAAAACACCATCAACTTCAATTAATCCTAATCAAGAACAACCCTCAAGCCCGCCCGGCACACTGCCGTCCCGGACATGGGGCGGACAGTTTATCACCAGACAAAATGACAGGCGAAGAGTTCAAACAACGGTTCCTGCCGATGAGCGGCAAGCTGTACGCTGTGGCACTGAGCCTGACATGCGACAAACAGGAGGCCGAAGACGTGGTGCAAGACACCTACCTGAGACTATGGACACGGCGCGACACGCTGCCAGACATGGACAACGCCGAGGCTTACTGCATCACGCTGGCCCGGCACTTGTGCCACGACCGCCTGCGCAACAGACACAACACGCATGAGGAACGCCCGGCTGGCGGCATGCAGGCAACAGCACCTACCGACATCGAGACGGAAGTGGAGCGAAGAAACGACGCCGACATAATAAAGGCGTGCATGGCAAGACTGCCCGAACGGCAACGCGCCGTCGTGACCATGCGCGACGTTGAAGGGCTGGGATATGAAGAGATAGGGCTGGCCACAGGACTGGAACAGACCAACATACGCGTGGCGCTGAGCCGGGCAAGGAAAACACTGCGCGAACAATTCAACGCTATAAGGAACTATGGGAACAAAGGATATTGAGACTTTACTGAAACGATACTACGACGGACTGACGTCTGAAGAGGAAGAGGCGCAGCTGGCCCGCATGCTCAGCGGCGGCGACGTGCCACACAGCCTGAAGGCCGACCAAGACTTCTTCAAGGCAATGCACGGATGCAAGAATGCGGATGATGCCGACGCCATTGAACAAAAGATAGCGGCACGGATTGACCGATGGAGCGCAACCGTAGGGACAACACGGCGCATGCGCATAGCCGCCATGGCAAGACACGCATGCGCCATCGCGGCCAGTGTGGCCGTGGTGGCACTGCTCGGCACATACCTGCACAGCCGCCACGCCATAACGCCCGGCGAACGGGAACAGCTGGCAATGGCGCAAACGGCACTGGCCGAATTCTCAGAAACGCTGAACAAGGGACTGGCAAAGATTGAAGACGCACAGGAAAAAACCAAAGACATCGGCAAAAGCATAAACAAATGTGTAGAACTGAATAAAAACGGTATAAAATGAAAAGACTGACACTATCGCTCATCGCTGCTACGCTGTTAACGCTGGGCATAGCAGCACAGGAAATGTTCACAAGCAAATTCGGAAACGTTAAAGACGTCACATCCGTGTTCATCTCAAAATCGCTGCTGAACATGATGCCCGACGTGAAGAGCAACGGCATGGACTTCGCATCCGTAGCGTCAAAGCTGGACAACATTCAGATACTTGACTCTGAAAGCGCAGCCGCGGCCAACACCCTGAAAGACGGATGCCGACGCATAATAGACAAAGAAGGATACGAAAACCTGATGAACGTCAACGACAACGGCGAACACACCGGCATATACATGAAAGAATTTGCCGGCGGCAAAAAACAGTACGTCATGATCAGCGCCGACAAAAGCGAAACAAGCGTCATCGTGCTGACTGGCCGCCTCACCCTGCAAGACATCAAGAACGTAATCGGCCAATAATAAAGCACGAAAACGGCATCCTGTCCTCGTCCATCTCGTCCCCTCTCGCCCCCTCGGATTTGCAGATTTGCAATCCGAGGATGCGAGTACGAGGATTTGCAATCCGCCGTGACGGACGCTTTGCCTTTCTGCCGCTCAGTGGCAAGTCGTCATTCCGCTGAAAAGCGGAATCCAGAAAGCTGCCTCGTCCCCCCGGATTTACAATCCAAGGATGCGAATATGAGGATTTCAAATCAGCCGGGACGGGAGGATACCACTTGTCGTTGATGGCTTTTTGTTCTTTCTTGAAAAACGGCATAAATCTATCCTTCTAAGAAACTTGAAAAAATCGTCCTTTTGCCTCCGTCCAGCCAAGGCAAGAGGGGGATCCGCAGCCGGGCGCGCGTGCAAACCGCTGACCTACAGCGCGTTGCGCGGCAGTCCCCCACGGCGTTGCCGTTTGTCCCCGACGAGGAGGTCGTTTGTCCCCCACGGGAAAACGGCACGTCCCCGGCCGCCCGCGCGCATGACTGTTTCTTGACAAAAAGACGGGTTAAACATATGGTTAATTAATCACAGTGTTCATTTCTTTATAGGGTTCGTTCTACTGGGTGCTGAGGTCGTAGTGTTATTCGGCATTCATATCCTGCACCTCCACCAGTCTCACTTCACATCCGGGTGTGCCTGCGGAACGGGTGGTGGCATCTGGACCTATCGTCACATTGTATGTATATTCCGTTCCCGCACTCCACGTGATGCCAGCAGACGGAACTTCATAATAATATGTCTGCTCGTCGACCGTGAAAGAAAAAAGTGTATTCCCTTCGCTTATGGTCTGCGGAATGACAAGGGCACCGAAGCTGACAAGGGAAGTGTTTCCGTCGCTCATTGACTTTTGCCCAAGGGTATAAGGGGTAATCGTGCCTTTGGTTTCGCCCGAAGTCCAAATATATACGTTATTCACTAGAGAGCCCAATTCCCCATCGATGTAGATGTTGTCATTGCCTACTTTCATGCTAAGTTCGGTCTTTCCTGCCACGATGCCGCTGTTACGGACATGCACTACTATTTTTGCCGTCTGATGATTGAAAGTAAAATTAGCCGGAGTGCCTGCTCCTACATAACCCGGTGATGACGCATACAGGAAATCGCTCTGGCGGTAGCCTATCCCGCTTTGGTCTGTTTCTACTTCCCACTGAGCAGGTGAACCATCATAAGGTTTTGTTTTAATAACACCATAATTAGTCCAGGCTTGGGCATATGCCGTTTGTCCGTTGCAGTCAATCGGATTATAAGAAGTGAAACCGCCATTGGTATACGTGTAGGTCGCCTTTGTAGCATATAAGTCTTGAAACAAAACCGTAATCTCGTCCTCTTCCACCCAATTGCCGTCCACGGTTCCGGTACCTGCATCTGTTGTCGTTGCCTCATCGCCTTCGGCACGGGCGATGGTTGCCGAAGCTATTTCCAGCGTCTGCAACGTGGCGGACGGGTTGTCCGTCAGTTCGTCTTGCGTGCAGGCGGTGGCGAAGGCAAGTACCGCCAGCAGCATCCATGGGATATGTTTCATCGTCTTCATCATTTCTTGTTTTTTTATTGTTCGTGCCACCGGAGGCTGCGATGCCTCCCGATGCACCCTATTTTATTTAGGTGTATCTCCGTGCTTGCGCTGCCGCACGGGATGGCTGTTGTTTATTGTTCGGCATCTATATTGGATTCCCCGCCGTCGTTCCAATTGTTAATAGTAGCCGAGGAAACTGTCAACACGTCCTTTTTTATCGTCACGTTGTACTTGTACGAATAGCCGCTTTCCAGCCCTTGCACGGCATTTGCTTTGGGGAATGTCAGTGTAGCCGTGTAGTTCTGGCCTCCCAATACCACCTTGAGCGTTGCTTCAGTAACCGCTTGTGGAAAGAGGATGAGCGAAGAGGATGTAATGCCTGTGGCATCCATTTTGAGGTCGGAGGCTGAGTCCGTTGCCTTGGCCTCTCCGATCGCGGTGTCGAACGAGCCGGTCATGGACAGGCCTGACAAGGTGTATTCACTTAAATCGGCTAAATCAACATCGGATCCGGTGAAATTCAGCACCAAACGGCTCATGCGGTGGCTGAAACTGAAATCGACCTTACCGCCCGTGCTTACACCGCCCGTGCCCGTGCCATAGAGGAAGTCTATCTGCGACTGCGAGGTGAAACCGGTCTGCTCATCAGGTGCAGTGCTTTGTTGCTCGGCTGTAATGGTGATGTTGGCCGTTTCAGCCCCTTGCGGATAGTATGCGGTAAAGTCCACATCACCCGGGGTCTGGAAAAAGATGGGATCTGATGCTTCATCTACCGTCCACGAGCCATTGGAATATACATAGCGGATGTCAGTATATATTCCGCCGGTAATGCCGATGGCATCGCCGTTGTCCCACTGTGTTCCGCTGGCGCGGGTGGCCACCGCATCGGAGATTTCGGCGTTAATCACTGCGGCTACGGGGCCGTTGTCCATCACTTCGTTGTCGTTGGTGCAGGCTGCCAGGCTGAGGGCAAGCGCTGCGAGTGCAAATAACTTGTTATTCATATCCTTAAGTATTAATTATTAGTGCTTCATTTACTTACATCTCGGCGTCCACTCCGCCGCCGTCTATCTTCTCCCAATCTATGATGGCGGCTTCCACCCCGGCTTCTGTCGGAGTGTGCAGTTCGCCATCCAATGTGATGGTTCCCGTGCCGAGGTTGAAGCCGGCAAGCTGTTCGGTCAGGTCGCTCTCAATGGTGATGTCCTGCGGATTTCCATTCAGGAAAGAAAGCCGCAACGTCAACACTTGTGCCCCGCCCATCGTGCCAAGCAAGCGCAGGTCTGCCGACACCTTGTCGCCGCTTCGGGTGAACGCCGGGGCGGTGCTGACCGCCTCGCCATAAAGCGTTTCACTGCGCAGGTCGTAAGCTCCCGCCACGCCGGAGAGTGTGCCCGTGATGGCTGTGATGCGCTCCGGGTCGCCCTCGGTCACGGTCAGTTCCAAGCGGAGGTCGCGCGTCCGCTGCGCCACGGACAAATCCAGATGGAGCGTGTCGTCCGCCACCACGGTTACGGTCTTTGTCCCTGAATAAAGCGTTTCGGGCAACGGGTCTATCAGGTCGGTCAGCGCACGGGTGCCGTCCACGCGCTCCACGTAGGCGATGCCGTCCGTCACGGTGAAGCCTTCGGGGGTGTTATAGACCAGCACCGTGTGTTCGCCCGGTGTCAGGGGATTGGAGGCGTTGTCGCCCTCGTCCAACGGCTTGCCGTCCACTTCCACGGTGTAATCATCCTCTTCCGCGCCTTGCGGATGATTTATGTTCACGGCAATTACGCCCTTGTCGGGATGCGGGGTATTGTATTCATCCTTCGAGCAGGAGGAGAGCAGGAAGATGAAGGCGGCCGCAAGGGCATGGCTTATTATGCATTTTGTAGTTCTCATGACTGTTGATACATTATTATTATTTAATTGGAGACGGGACATAACGGCACAAAGAGCCTTGCCTGCCCTTGGAAAGAGCGCAGGCATTGCCCTAAGAATAAAAGAGGTGAATAAAAATATTGGAGTTTTTCCGCCTTGCGTGCCGAAACAAAATACGGGCAAGGCATTGTTTTCCAGAAAGTTATTATTATCTTAACGCGCGAGGCTTCTGTGTGTGTATACAAAAATTACACATACGCAAACATTCGGCCATGTTTCTGCAAATATTTGTACGCACGGAAATATTCTCACGCACGCCTGCGGCCACATCGAAGCCGCCGCGGCAAATGCCGGCGGCCGTTCGCGCCGACGGTTGTCTGTAGGATATGTGTGCGTAAAGTTTCATCGTTTTGTCACAGTGCGTTTAATGCGCTTCTGCAAAGTTAACAATAAATCAGCTTACGGCAATGGATTTTTGAGGACTTGTTGTCCGAGAAATTCACGCAAGGTGTCCGAGAAATTCACGCAAGCCTTGCAAGACTCTCAGTATCAGGCATTTGCGGAATTCTTGTTTTTTCGTTGTCTTGCTTATGTTTTCTCTGATTTTTCCTGACTTTTCCTGACTTTTCCGTCTCCCCGGTCTTGTCTTTTGCATTTCAGCCACTCAGTGTCATGCCGTCATTCCGCGCTCCGACGCGGAATCCAGGTGACATTCTGGCGGCACACACTGTACCGCATCGGGGTGCGGGATCCAGGCGAAAAGACAAAGCCCACTTACACTGTGGCGGCTTTCTGGATTCCGCTTTTCAGCGGAATGACAACATGACACAGAGTGGCTTAGAGATGGATTGTGTGACACATGGCACAGGATGGCTGGATGACGCATGGCACAGAGTGGCTGAAGATGGATGGGGTGACAATGCTACAGAGCTACTGAAAGCTGGCAAGTGTAACATTCCTGTTATGCCGAATTCACTCACGTTAGTCAACAAATGCACGTAAGAGCACGGGGGGTCATCAAAAAAAACGAACTTGCAAGAATATAAAACCATGCAAATAAAAAAATCGCCAAATCCCCGACATCAGGAGTTTGGCGATTCAATTCCCAAGGGTGGAGGGTGGGGCTCGAACCCACGACATTCAGAACCACAATCTGACGCTCTAACCAACTGAACTACATCCACCGTGTTAGAAAACTGCCTTGTGTTACAAAGCGAGTGCAAAGGTACGGGATTTATTTGAATTCACCAAATAAATCCCGTATTTTTTTCGTTTTTGCTTAGTTTGCAGGTGTTTTTGGAGCTTGCGGAGCTGCCTGTTTTGCTGCATCACCAGACTTTGCCGGAGCGTCCTGCTTTGTTTGGCTTGCACCAAAACCAGGAAGATTGTTCGGGTTTGTCTGCTGTTGTTCGGTCGCATTCCTTTCTATTACACTCTCCGAATCAACGGCTTTCGGAGCAACGTATGCGCATACGACGCTGAACACAACCATGGCTACAGCAAGTCCCCATGTGGTCTTCTCGATCACGTCTGTAGTCTTGCGGACACCCATTATCTGGTTAGAAGATGAGAAATTGGAGGCAAGTCCTCCTCCTTTCGATTCCTGTATCAGCACAATGCCTATCATAAGCAGTGCCGCCAGTACGATTAAGATTACGAATAATGTGTACATTTGGTTTATTTATATTTATTATTTATTATCAGTTTTTCCAAGAAACGGATTTGGTCTGCAAAGTAAGCATTTTTTTTTGGATAATTCAAATTTAAACGCTTAATTATTTCCAAAGCCTTTGAATATCGGCCTTGCTTTATGTATATTTGGGCTAAAGTCTCGGTAAAATATTTCTCGTCGCCCTCTTTTTTGTCGTTGTTTTCTAGCTCGGGTACATATTCAGGCTCTTCCTTCAACTCTATCCTTCCGCCATCATTGTTGATGAAGTTGTCTATGAGATCTTGCCCCTTCATAACCGGACTGTCTTCACCAAAACTCTCGCCTTCGGTTTCAATCAGATATGACACATAGTCTATCGCCGCATCAGCCGGTGTAGGCTTGCGTTTCTTGCGTTCCTGCACCGCATCGGCGTCTGCCGGTATAGAGTCCAGAAACCGGTCTATCAAAGATATAGTGCGGCTCTGCCCGTCTGGCGTTTCGGCAGCAGGCTGTTTTTTCCGCATCTCCTGTGGGCGCAGCTTGTAGTGGGCGGCCTCAACAAGATTGAACACGACCTCGCGGTCTGACACATATACGGCAGACCGTCGCAGCTCCTCGTCAAACGAGGGATCATGCAACAAATATAGATTTTGCAGCAACAGCAACCTTGCCGTCTGGAAATAAGGATACAGCGCAAGCAGGGAACGCAGGTCGTACAGCGTCTCCTTATCCATCTGTTCGGGATGCTTTATCAGTTGCTCAAGATCCATTGTCACTGCTTGTTACCAATTAGCCACGGTGGCATTGAATATTTGGTCTACCAGGTCTTCCACCATTTGATTCACCAAGTCTTCCTGCACAGAAGTGAACGACTGCGACGTTTCAAAAGAGGCTGTGGCTGTAAACTGCCGTTCAAAATCTTCATTGTGGTTGGCATTGTTGGTGAACCTCACGTTAACCGTCATAGACAACTCGGCCTGGGCCGAAGTACCCTCAGAGGTGACCGCCTTATTACGCTGTGAGTATTGCGTTATCTCGCCTTCTATCTTCATGTCACCGTTGCGCCTCACTTGTATCAGCCGCGTGTGGTTGGCAAAGATGTCTTTCAGTTCATTATTGAAAATGCTTCCCATAGGAGCCCAAACATAACTTGAGCGTATCGGGAAATCTGCAATTTCAATAGTTTTCGTCTTTGAATAATCGATACTAGCGCCGTTGAACTTGTATGACACCGTACACGATGCCAGCATCAACACCAGCACCGCCAGCATAAATTTCAAACGTGGCGCATTCCTTTTATTTGTCAAGTCCATATTGCTTTATCCTTCTATAAAGGGTACGGTCTGATATGCCAAGCTCCTTGGCGGCTTTCTTACGGTTGCCGCCATTGCGTTCGAGAGCTTTCTCGACCATCTGGCGGCCAACATCCTCAAGGTTAAGACACTCTGGCTCTGATATTTCCTCTGCAACGGCATCCTGTACTGCCGGTGCCTGTCTTTGCGCCCGGCTTACGCTTGCGGCTGCACTCGGTATTATAGAAGGCAGACCGGCACCGCTCATCGCAGCCGCAGCGCCTCCCTGCGCAGCATCGAGTTGCTTTCTTAGGCTGTTCATTTCACGCCGCAGGTCGCTCACATTGCCTCGCAATTCGTATAATATCTTATACAAAATCTCACGCTCACTCTCGAACGAATGGCCACCGCCCGAAACACTCGTTGTCGCCAACTGCATGCTCTCGCCGTCGTCAGGTATGAATTTGCGTATGGCTTCGCCATCGATCACGCGGTTCTCGCTCAATACAGACATCTGCTCCGTTATGTTCTTCAGCTGACGCACATTGCCCGGCCACTTGTATTTCATCATTATCGCCCTGGCATCATCAGTCAACGTTATCTTAGGCAGATGATATTTCTCAGCCATCTGCATGGCGAACAGGCGGAACAGCAGCAATATGTCCTCACCTCTGGCACGCAGCGGCGGCATCTGTATGGGTATTGTGTTCAGGCGGTAATACAAGTCTTCGCGGAAACGTCCTTCGCTTATGGCCTTGCGCATGTTCACGTTAGTGGCGGCAACAATGCGCACATCGGTCTTCATTATTCGCTGTCCGCCAACGCGGATATACTCGCCGGTCTCGAGCACACGCAACAGCCGCGCCTGGGTGGCCATCGGCAACTCGCCCACCTCGTCAAGGAATATGGTACCTTTGTTGGCCACTCCGAAATAACCTTCGCTTTCCCCTATCGCACCGGTAAACGAGCCTTTCTCGTGGCCGAACAGTTCGCTGTCTATAGTTCCCTCGGGAATAGAACCGCAGTTTATGGCAAAATACCTCTCGCGCCGGCGCGGCGAATTGTCGTGAATGATGCGCGGCACAATCTCCTTGCCCACACCGCTTTCGCCGATAATGAGCACGGACAAGTCTGTCGGCGCAACTTGCATTGCCACGTCAAGCGCACGGTTCAATCCGTCGCAGTTGCCCACAACGTTGTACCGCTGTTTTACCTTTTGCAGTTCAGCTACATCCATTTAGCTGACAAAATTACGCATTTTATTCGAAATACCGCCATCAGCCACCGTAAAATTGTATTTTTTCACACATAAGGCAAAACCATTGCGTGAAGAAAGACTAAAAAAAACGACGACGCGTCAACAAGCAAACTGCCGATAGCGTTCATTCACTTGCCCGTTTCTTCTCAAACTTTATAAGCAACAAGCCTATGGCTGTCCAAATGAGTTCACGCAGGCGAACTATCAAAGCTACGAATATGCCGGCTCCCGCCGTCAGCGAAAGGCCTGCGGCCGACATGACGAAGCCACCCTCGCGTCCGCCAAGCTGCAGAGGCATGAAAAACAACATGTTGGCAAAAAGGCTGGTGAAGGCCAGTATCAGAACGCATTGGGCGAACGTGGCACTTACATCGGGAAGAACGAAAAGCACGAACATAATCTCGAAAGCCGAGCAAAAACGACATGCCAGCTCGAGCAGTACGGCCGAAACAAAAGTCTTGGGATTTTGCCCGTGCAGGGCGGCTATCTGCCGGTCGATTGAGTCCAGCTGCTCCTTATGCCTGTCAATGAAACCGCGCGCCCACCGCTTCAGTCCCGGCACATGACGCACCAGACGCATCAGCCTGACGGCCATGCCGTCCCTATATCCCTTGAGAAAGAACCACACGCCCAAAGAGCAGAACGTTCCTGCGGCTGCAAGAAGGGAACCGATAAAAACATTGAGCGGTTGGGTAAAAACATAAATGACAATGGACAGCAACCAAAAGATAAAGTGGCTGAAAATGTGGGTCATGGCATAAAGAATGACCGACGACGTTGCACGCTCTGTGCCAATCTTGGGCTTCAGCGTCATGATGCGGTATGGCTCGCCGCCCATAAGACCGCACGGCGTGGCATAGTTGAGGGCGAAGCCCGACACCGTTATCTTGTAAAGCCATAAGAAGTTTATACCGTCACGGCCGCTTGCACCGCTGCGTATTATTATATACCATGTAGCCGTGTTTAGCGCATACAGCAAAGCCCAAAGTCCGAGCACGGCGAAGAACCAATAGCCCGTGCTCCTAAGCCCGGCAAACACCTCGCGATAGTCAAGCTGTGTGAGCATGACTGCGAGCACTGCCGCGCCGAAGAGGAAAAACAAGTTCTGGTACTTCTTGTTCATTGGAATTCTAATATTAAGAATTAAGGAAACTAGCCTTTCTGGAGAAGCCCATTACAGGCTATTCCCTTAATTCTTAATCACAGTTCTTAGTTCTTCTCGCTTTTCTTGGGAACATTAAACCGCGCCCTCTCGCTGTCGTCACGCTTCTCATGATACAGCTTGCCAAGCGGACGGGCCAGTGGCTCGTCGTATTCAGCCCGGTTGCGGAACACGTCGATGGCCTGATACACGGCCTGGCGGAACGAACTTTCGTCAGCCACGTTCTTCCCGGCTATATCATAAGCCGTGCCATGGTCTGGCGAGGTGCGCACAACTGGCAGCCCGGCGGTGAAATTCACGCCGTCGCCGCGGTCGAGAGCCTTGAATGGAGCAAGCCCCTGGTCGTGGTACATGGCCAGCACACCGTCAAACGCCGTGTAAGAACCGTGCGCAAAGAAGCCGTCGGCCGCATAAGGGCCGAAAGCACGCACGCCGTTGTCAGACAGTTCCTTGACGGCCGGGACTATCACATCCTGCTCTTCCGAGCCAAGCAGTCCGCCGTCACCAGCGTGAGGGTTGAGCGCAAGTACGGCTATGCGCGGATTGGATATGCGGAAATCGCGCTTCAACGACTCGTTGAAAATAGTGGCTTTCTCGACAATGCGCTCCTTGGTGACTGCCTGTGCCACATCTTTTACAGGTAAATGGGTGGTGACCAAGGCAATGCGCATCATGTCGTTAAGCAGAATCATGAGCGATTTCTTGCCGTCGCCAAGGCGCTGCTCGAGATACTCCGTATGTCCACAGAAGTTGAAACCGTCGCCCTGTATGTTTTTCTTGTTTATGGGAGCCGTGACAAGCACGTCGAACAGTCCCTTCTTATAGTCGTCGACAGCACGCTCAAGCGCCTTCAACGACGCAGTTCCGGCATCTGCGGACGGGCTGCCAAGCTCAACCTTCACCTCCTCGTCAAACGTGGTGAGCAGGTTTAGTTTGCCGTTGTGGGCGTCCTCAGCCGAATTGATTATTGTGAAGTTCGCCTGTATGCCCAGGGCGTTGCGGTGGTATGCCGCCACCTTTGGCGAGCCGTAGATTATCGGCGTGCACAGCTCGAGCATTGCAGGCTCGGCGAATGTCTTGAATATCACTTCATAACCTATGCCGTTAGTGTCTCCGTGGGTTATGGCCACGCGTATTTTCTTGTTCTCCATATGTCGTTTCGTTTTTCACAATTATTTCTTAATCCTTAATTCTCAAAGTGTACAAAGCCGCCTCGGACTGCCGTATAAGGTTGCGTTTCCTTGACTCCGGGGCGTAAACAAAAGCCTCGGCCACCACCACGCGCCCCCTCGCGCTGTCCACCATCGAGTGGGCAACGAACGGGCCGCCCATGGCATCGCCGCGCATCTCCCACAAGCCGCGGCTTATCATAAGCGTGCGCCCTTTCTCTTTGGCCAAGCCGCATCTCACGCTGCCCGGCACCGTCCGCATGTACATGCCGGTACGTTCGCCAGGAATGCCGCGCATCATCACGCTGTCTCTCGCAGCCAAGGCCAGCTCCGGGTCGAGGACAAGCCCTGGATAGGAGTACACGCAGATGTTCTGCATTCCACGTGCGGCATTGTTTGAGAACCATGCGAAGCCGTCGCCAGTCTTGCTGTATTTCATGCCTGACGGTATCCGAATTTCGCAGTCCAACAGGTCTTTCGCCACGGCCTCAGCCCTGGCATTGCCAGAAACCGAGAGGCGCGCAATCTCCGCGTTCATCTCGGCACGGGTGAAAAGGTCGGCCAGACTGCGCCCAAGGCGCAGCAGGCCGTCACGTATGCAGACCGCTGAAGGCGCGTTGACATAAGCCACCATCTGCGGCCTTGCCCACACGTTCTTCTCATATTTTATTCTCAACGAGGTGAACAGGCCGGGATTTACAGTGACGATGACGATGTTGCGCGCCAGCCTTGCCGCCTGGTTGAAGCGCAGGCTGTCGGTAAGCGACACGTCAAACATAGGCTCGGACTGGGGCAGCCCCTCGGCATCGCGCGACAGAATGCTGTCAAGCATGCGGCCCGCATCGCCGCCGCCAGACACGACAAGCACCTCATAAGGTCTTCCGCCGCTCTTGGGGAGCATGGAGCCCTGCCCTCCGCAGGCGCAAAGCAAAACCGCCAGAACGGTGGCAAAAAAAGCGGCAAGCGCCTTCATAACGCCTTGCCGGCCTCCTTCCTGGCCGTGCTCAGCAGGCCGCAGGCGGCATAAATGTCCTGTCCGCGGCTGGCCCTTATGGTGGTGAACACGCCGTGCCCGGTAAGATAGTCGCGCAGGGCGGTCATGCGCTCCTCGTCAGCGCCGTGCAGGTCAACGCCCGGTATCTGGTGGAAGCGTATCAGGTTGACGCGGCATTCAAGTCCCTTGAGCAGCCTGACAATCTCGCGCGCATGGGCCTTAGAGTCATTAAGTCCTCCGAACACAATGTACTCGAACGACAGGCGGCGCTGATGGCTGAAGTCATAGCCGCGCAGCATCGCGACAATCTCTTCTACAGGCATGGCCTTCTCGGCCGGCATCAGCATGGCGCGCTGGTCATGCAGAGGCGAATGCAGGCTTATGGCCAGGTGGCAGTCGCTCTCCTCTATAAACCGCTTCAGCTTGTTTCTCAGGCCGACGCTGCTCACGGTTATGCGCTTGGGGCTCCATGCGTAACCCCACTGGGCCGTCAGCGCGCCCGTGGCCCGGAGCACGTTGTCAAGATTGTCCATAGGCTCGCCCTGCCCCATGAAGACGATGTTGGTGAGCCGGTCGCGCTCGGGCAGCGAATATATCTGGTTGAGAATGTCGGCCGCAGTGAGGTTGCCCTCGAATCCCTGCTTGCCCGTCTGGCAGAACAGGCAGTTCATCTTGCAGCCCACCTGAGACGAGACGCACAGCGTGGCACGGTCATTGTCAGGAATGAACACGGTCTCGACAAACTTGCCGGCGGCCGTGGGGAAAAGATATTTCACCGTGCCGTCCACCGACTCCACCCTCTCCGCCGGTGGCATGCAGCCCACCGTGTAGCGTTCTTTCAGCCGCTCACGGTTCTGCCTGGATATGTCTGTCATCCCGTCAATGTCGGCCACATGCCTCGTGTAAAGCCACTTGGCCATCTGTCCGCCGGCAAAGGCCGGCATGCCTGTCAGCCGGGCCACGTCTTTCAGCTCAGCGAGCGACATGCCCAGCAGCGGCGTTTTGTCATCATCAATCCTTGTCACACAAATACATTTTAATTTGCAAACTTACAAAAAAAATTCCATCCGCCGACGCTTATTGCTGGAAAATCGCCTTACTTAACGTGAATTCGGCATAACAGGAATGTCACACCTGTCAGTTTTTTGCAAGTCGGTGGCATGTCGTCATTCCGCTGAAAAGCGGAATCCAGTAAATAGTGCAAAGGCGGCTTGCCATATAGCTGCTTTCTGGATTCCGCTTTTCAGCGGAATGACGGCTTGACACTGAGTGGCAGAAAAGCAAAGCGGTAAGAAATTCTATAATTGGAAAGATGATTCTTTATGCCGAACTCACGTTACTTAGACAAAACATGAGAAAAGCGTGTGAATCTTCTCGTATTTAAGGCATCAATGACACGTTTTCCAATTTGCGGCCTTTTACATTGTAAAAGACGGCCTTTCACATTGTAAAAGACGACAAATTGCAAGCCGATTTGCCGTCTCTTGCAAAACGGCTTGCAGACACATGCCACGCGGACGGTAGAGACACGGGGCGCACATGATGAAAAACGTTGAAAAAAGAAACAGCAGATATGCTTACAGCCTATCTGCCGAAATACCGGAATTCAAACATCTTATAAAGATATTTCACAGAGACGAAAAGCACATTGGTGTACAAACCGTACCGCCGGCACGCCTTGACATCCTCACGGGTTATAAGCAACCGGTTGCGCAGATTCCTCGTGCTCACGCCTCCGGTGCGCATGGTGACAAAGTCCTTCCTTATGTATCGGGCTTTTATGCGTGCCTTATGGAACAGGCGCACCATCATGTCATAGTCGGCGGCAATCTTGTAATCAAGCGCATATCCGCCATGCGCCTCGTAGACGCTTTTGCGCACATAGAATGACGGATGGGCCGGCATAAACCCGAACCTAAGCCAGAACGGACGGAACAACGCCGACGAATAATACCTGACAGTCTTTCCTGGCTCGCCCGAACGGACAAAATGCACGTCTCCATACACGGCGTCAAGCTTCTCGTCGCAGACCAAGACATCAACAACTCTCCCAACGACATCGGCATCGGTAAAATAATCGTCCGAATTCAAAAAGCCGATTATGTCTCCCGTACACAGCCTTATGCCCTTGTTCATGGCATCGTAAATGCCCCTGTCCTCTTCTGAGACATAGTGAAGCCTGCCGCCGAAACCGTCTTCAAACCGGCGCACAATGTCCATCGTATTGTCTGACGAGTTACCGTCAATCACCCAATACTCTATGTCGGCATAAGTCTGGCGCAACACGGACTTCATCGTGTCGGCGATTGTCGCGGCACTGTTATGCGTCGCGGTTATAATGGAAACCTTCATGTCATTTCCCCTTTCTTCATGCGAAACAGCCCCCTGCAAACATTCAGCCGGAAACGAATCTTGCTCCACAGCGGCGCATCGCTCTTCCTTGCCGTGGACGAATTGGCTTCGCCATGCCGACGAAAGAATACCATGGCCTTGCCAATGAAACTCACACTGAACCTGAACGCCGCGACATTGCCAATCCATATGTCATGCATCGGTATGAACGAAGGGAACGGCAAGGCCGCGTCAAGCACCTCTTTCCTGAACGCCATGCAACATCCCAGATATCCGTTTTTCACCAACAAATTATACCACTTGCCCGGCTTGGTCTTGTTCAACCGCATGAACGACGGCGAGGTGATGTTCAAGTTTCCGTCTGTCACAACGGCATCTGTGACAACACAGCTGTAACGCCGCAGCCGCTCTGTACAGACAGCGACCTTGCCGTCTGCCCACACGTCATCCTGATCGGCCAAGAAGATGAAGTCACCCGTGGCCGCCCTCAACGCGTTCTCAAAGTTAAGGACAAGAGAGCCCTTGCAAGGCCCGCTGATTATCCGGACCCTGCTGTCGTTAAAAGCCTTCACGACAGACAGCGTGCCGTCAGTAGAACCGTCGTCAGAGACAACCACCTCGTCGCCGTCACCAAGCTGGCTCAATATGGAAGCCAGCTGCTGGCCTATGAATCTTTCGCCATTATACGTGGCAATGCATACTGATATCATTTCCTTTCTTTTTTCAACATTGCAAAAAACAAGACCTTAAAAACGCTGAAAGTCCTGCACCTCACAGCCAATGCAACAGTATGTTTGACGGCAAGGTAGCACACCTTAATAATACTCCGCAAAGAATGAAACTCAAAATTCGCCACTCCGCGGCAGAACTTTTCATATCTTTCCAGCAGTTTTTCCTTGTCACGGCTATCGTTTGAGAAATTCTGGACACACTCAATGTCAAGAACAACAACATCGGAAACAACCCGCCTAAGCCGTTCAAGAAACTGGAAATCGGAGAAATCAAGGCCTACATCCTCTTTATATCCCCCCACACGGATAAAGTCGTCCACGCAGACAAGCAGTCCGCTGTTTATGACGTCAAACCGCTTCAGACTGTACGTTCCAGGCCTCACATTCTTGCGCAAAGGGCGGAACACATTTGCCGGAGACAGACACCGGCCGTCTGCTATCATGTGCAAAGGAGCAAACAAATGCGAATGCGGACGCCAGGCAACACCGTGCCGATATGTCTCAAGCGCGTTCACGGGAAAAGACGTGTCTTGGTCTAAAAGCAAAAGCCAACGGCAGCCTATCTCCTTGGCTAACGCAGCCGCCTTGTTATAATTGGCTGACACGCCCGGATTTGAAGGATTCCAATAATACTTGAATACTCCGTCTGGCACACAGACATTCTCAAACAAGCTTGCCGGAGAATTGTCAAAGACCAGAAGACAATCCAAGGACTGAAGATTACGCCTGATGAACGTTTCGTAAACTTCACATTCCGTAAGCCTTGTGCCGTAAATTACAACGGCACAGGCAATCTTGTCAATATTTATGTTACCAGTCTCAACCCCCATGCCGTTCCACATTCTTATTGAAACTGAACTTTGTATGGCATATCAATAGTAATATTGACATTTGAATGATTGATGACAATCCTTGAAATATCTGTTCATCGACAAATTGCATCATCAACAATGTAAAAATATATGCATACAAATATTTTGCAATGTTATTGCCTGTTTTTGAGCTTTTATACAAAGCACCGATAATTCCTCCCTCAAGTAAAGCAAACAAGGCTATGCCTGTAAACCCAAAGTCTTTATAATAAGGGAATAGAACCGTATAAACATTTGTTGGCAAAGGCGTATCACAAAAATCCTGCAACGCAGTTGTCGGCACATCAACATCAAAACCTAAAAAGGACAATATCACATAAAAAAAACGTAAAGAAGTTTCCCCCCATTGCGCTGAAGAACATGGTGAAACATAACCAAACGCGATTACAGAAGCTATGGAATAAATCAAAAGCAGGTTCCCTACTAATTCAGCATTCGTTTCTTCATTTGAATTACCACGCAAAAAATACATTACCGGAATTAAAGATATCAGAAATAACATTCCAATAACTATGGGCCTTAAAGAAATTCTTTTGTCTTCATACAACAAATAAAGACTCGAAAATATGTACATAAACAACGTTATCTTTGCCATCGTTGCAATGAAAAACAACACACATAATACCACAACCAAGGCAAGTCTCCATTTCCTTATCTTATTTCGGCTGACCTCAATGATTAGCAAAACGTTTACCACATATACAAAATATTTCACAAAGCCAAGCTGGTTTTCTTCCGGGTCAATGGCTTGCATACGCAATGTATAGAACAATTCCTCAGGAGACCCGATCATGTAAGCATGCTGTACCGCCTTATAAACGGCAAAAGGAACAAGCACCAATGCCAAAACTGTTATAAAATCAACGTTCTTCTCACAAACCTCCCATTTCTCTTTTTTATACGAAGGGAACAAAATGAAAGAAACAACCGAAGACAACGAAAACGTAAAAACCCATATGGTTATACCACAAACAAACTGCTCCGATACTGGATAAAGCTCGTCATGTACCAACACATAAAGCGAAAGAATGACAATCCAGACTATCAGTGTTGTATCCCATGGCGAAAATATCTGACGCTCAGGCATGTAGCTAAAGTATCTTGGCGACAAAAGAAACAACGCCAACATACCACAAAACGCCAATATCAAGAATATAACAATGGGCAACATATTATCACTTTATTTATTCCAAATTCCTGTCGCTGTACCTGAAGCAAGCTTGTTAAATTGTATTTTATTACAAACAGCACATAACAAGTTCACTATTAAAAGCGCACCAACTATACCATAAAGTCCAAACCTGTGACCCAATGCCACTGCCAAAGGAATGTACACCACTGCCTCGGTCATGGTCGCAATGGCTATGACCCTAATCTTTCCAATGCCAAAAAGCACATTTGAATAACATGTGCTGAATATCAGGACAGCCATATACAAAGACATGAAAACGGACAACATGAAGTCTATCTTAATCTCGTCTCCTACCCAGATATCATAAACCGGTTCTGAAAGCAACAACATAAAAAGCAGCAAAGAGACAAACACAAACATCACTTTGTCCATTTTATGCATCGTTCGGTTTATCCATGACCAATCGTCTTTTGAATAAGCATCTGTCGTTGCAGACCAAACCGGTGCCGAAATAAGCGTGAACAACATTATCGTAAAACTGAAATACTTATACGAAATCTGATATGGCGTAACTTCAGAAGGTGACAGAATCTTTGATATCAGAATATTAGACGTAGCAAAAATAATAAGTCCCGCAACTTGCACAATAAAAAACTTCACGCCAAGAGAGAACAAGTCCTTCAACGCACACTTGTCAAACAAGCAGAAAGAAGGTCTCAAAAATCCGTATATCCTAAATGTAATAGGATAAGCCAAAAGGTACACAATCAACGGAGATGCAGTGCATATGCATGCAACCTCAATCAACGACAAATCCCTGGAACATGACAACACGAATATGACAACCAACGCCAAAGTCTGCCCCAATACGACCAAAAGGTTATTAACAGCAGGCAATTGCAGGCCAAGGTACACATTCCCTACAAGTTTGAATATGAATGTTGCACCAACCAGCAATATCGAAACTATCAAGACTTTAATTATGCCATCTTGCACAGACGGATCATCAATGCTGAGAAACGAACTTACATCCGTATAACAGACCAAAAACAATAAGACTAAAACTATCGGCACTATAATGACTGTAAGCATCACAAAAGCAGTGCTTACCAATCTACGGGCAAGCATAAAATCGTTTTTTGCAACAGCTTCAGCCAATTTATTCCTTAATCCATTGCCAAGGCCAATGTCAAACTGGTCCACCCATAACAATATGGAACTTATCGTCAGCCAAACTCCATACTCATATTGGTTCAGGCTCTTCAATGTTGCCGGAACAAGCAATAGCTGAACAATGCAGCCCCACCCCTTTATGAGAATGGAACCTGCTATATTTTTCCTTACAAGCGACGACCGCCTGTCTCTGTCAAGCATCTTTCCTTGCGACATACAATACTGTACCGGCAAAAGCGGCAAACATCCAAAACATTACAAATATCATCCGCTTAGGCCCGGCAGGTTTCAGTGGTACAGATGCGGACTGCAATGTGGTAAAAGCCGGCGTACGCTCTTGTAACTTTGCACGGGCTAACTGTAATTGCATGGACACCTGTTGGTAATTGTTATACATCAACTGCATCTCGTTCTCCAAGTCCTCCAGCCTAGACTTATAGCTCTCCAATACCAACCCCTGGTTTGCGTCTGAATATGCAGCATAAGCTCTCCGTGCACGGTCATATTGTTTTTTCGCCTCTACATGAAGTTTCTTTGTATAGTCCAAATCTATCCGTGCCTTATTCGTCCTGTATTTAATGATAAATTGCTGCAGCCTCACCCTTGCAGTGTCTGCTATTGTGGCACAAACCAACGGGTCCTGATCTTTCACGCTTATCGTTATAACACTAGTTTTCTTGTCTACCTTGCAAGTAATCTTTTCATTGACGATCTTAACTATATCGCCTTGTTCTTTTGTCAGCTTGAACGGGTCGACTGTTCGTGCATTGCCATCGGTTTTATCATGAACCATGTTTTTCAGGAAGATGAAAATTTTCTCCCACCATGAATGCTTTTGATGATTGCGCAGATATTCGTAATAACTGGTATTTATTTTTGAATCCTGATTCGTTATTTTGACATTGAACATACTTGTCTGGAAATCCACCGATTCCACCAAATCCGGATACAAATCAGGCACAATGGCATCCTGATTAACCATGTTGGACATATTTATGCCAAAACTTGCAGCCAATGCTCCAAGCCCACCGGTACTGGGTGTGCTGGTTTCGGGAGCAAGCTTGACATCGCAGACATAATATCGCGGCACACATAAGATTATAAAAGAGCTTAGGACAAAAGCGACAGATATATTTATGGCTAACAGTTTCTTAAACTTAAGAATCTTACCTAAAAGTTTCTTTAAGTCTACTTCCCTAAGCCTGATGCCTGTGTTATCAACCATATCTATACAAATTTCCTTTTTTAGAATCTTACTTGAACAGATTTGACAATGTCGCTATCATCGTAGCTATTGACGCCACGGAGGTGCCGATAGTCAGTTTCTCGGCTATGGACATCTTAGACACTTTCTTCTGCGGCACGAATATCTCGCAGCCCGGCTTCGGCTTCGCGCCTTCGCTGACCTTCGCCACCGTGCCGTTCATGTATATTATGAACGCCTGGTTTTTCTTGGCACGGTTGCTGAATCCGCCGGCCTGGTTGATGTAATATTTTGCCTTCTTGCCTTCAAGAAAGCCAACGGTGTTGGGATACATCACCTCTCCGTTTATCTTGACGGTTGCGGAATATTGTGGAACGACAAGGCGGTCGCCCTCACGAAGAACTATGTCCGCGTCGCCACCGGGCTCGGCCAATGCCTTGTCTAATTCTATGCCGACTGTGTAAGTCTCTGGTATTTCATATTTTTTCAGCTTGTCATCATCCGTAAGGTCAACGCTCTTGCCTTCTCCCGCGGCTTCGACCTCAAGGCGCTCGGCCTCTTCGCGTGCCATGTTGAGCACAAACTCATAACGTTTGCGTTCGTTCGCGTCCATGCGGCGCTCCAGGCGTGCTCCGGCGACATACGCCCGGTCGTTCACTCCGCCGGCGTTTTTAACAAGGTCGCTCAGCCGGTGGTTCTTTTTTGACAACGTGTAGGTGCCGGCAAACATCACTTCGCCGTCTACCGTGACATTCTCCTGCTTGTAGTATCCCGGACTTTTGCGCACGTAGACCTCGTCGAACGGCATCAGCTTGAAGCCCGGCTGGCCGTCGACAACGAAGCCGTCTTTCAGCGCGAAGGTGTATGTGCGCGCTATCACGGAGTCTGTGGTCAACGCCTTGGGGTTGACAAGGCGGCGCGACACGTCCACTTTCACCGTTGACGCGGTCTGCTTCAGTCCGCCGGCCTGCAGCACGAAGTCTTCCAGGGTTTCGTTTTCGGCGTATTTGTAAATGCCGGGATAAAAGACTTCGCCGTGTATAGTGACGGTCTGTTGCTCCATCATTTCCTGCTTTGTGGGAATGAAGAGCACGTCGTTGTTCTGTATCGGAATGTCCGCCACGCGGCCGGCAAGTATGCCGTCAACGTCGACAGGTATCACCTCCAGGGTGCGGTCGGGCTTCATGCGGTGCATCACGGCGCGTGCGGTGAAGGCCTCCTCGCGCAGCCCGTCGGCGTGTTCGATGAGCGTGCGCACGCTATTTATCGAGCCTCCTACCTGGTACATGCCGGGACGGAACACCGCTCCCTTGACTTCAACCATGTTGGAGAAACGGGGCAGGATGGAGTCAACGCTGACGGAGTCGGCGTCAGCCAGACGGAACGCACCCATGTCGAACTCGTCTATGTTGTATATGGAATACTCGCGGCCGGCCTTGCGGATCAGGCGCACAGACTTCTTGTATGCGTCGCCGGTGAAACCACCGGCATACTTAAGCAGCGTGGACACGCTTTCCGTCTTCTTCATCTCGTAGAACATGGGGCGTTTCACCTTACCCGTAATGTTCACGAGGCAGTCGTAAGCCCCCACTGAGATGACATCGCCGTCGGCCAGGCGCACGTTTCCCGTCAGCTTTCCGTTAAGGATATAGTCGTATATGTCCACCGTTGAGACGAGGCGGCTGTTGCGGTAGACCTTTATGCTGCGCAGCGTGCCAAGCTCGTTGGTTCCGCCGGCCATGTAAAGCGCGTGGAAGACGGTGGCGAAGGCCGGCAGCGTGAACGTTCCGGGATTCTCAACTTCGCCCATAACGTTCACCATTATGGTGCGCGTCTGCCCCACGGTGAGCCGTATCTTCGAGCTTGAATAGCGCGCTCCCAGCGTGGTGCGCAGCCGCGCGTTAGCCTCGTCAACGGTCAGTCCGCTCACCTGTATGGGGCCGTAGCCTTCAACGTTCACCGTTCCGTCGGGCGACACGGTGCTCTCTATCGTTTTCTGCGACGCGCCGTATATGTCGATGAAGACGGCGTCGCCGGGTCCCAGCCGATAGTCGCGCGGAGTGGCGATGTTCATCTCCGGCTCAAACGTCAGTTCCTTGTTGTTGAATATGTCGCGGCCGAAGACTTTTCTCTCGGCTCCCCTCTCCTCTCGTTCGGCCAGATACCGCTCCACTATCGCCGCCGTGTCGGGCAGAATGTCGTTAAGCTCGTCTATCATCAAGAGGCGGTCATCGTCATCGTCGTCACGCCTGCGGTCTTCGTCACGGCTGTCGCGCCGCATGTCCTCAAGCCTGTATGACGGCATGCGGTAGCCGTCATCGTCGTCACGCGTTGCCTTCTTACGGTCGCGCCGGCCGTTGTTCGTCCTCATCCTCGAGTCCGTCTGGCCGTCAGCCTGCCCGTCAAGCGCCCCAAGGCCCTTGTCTTTTGCCAGCCTCTCATACTTCTGCTTCACGCGGCGTATCTGGCTTATGTCCACTCCCTTCTGCATCAGTTTGGTCACGATCTGCGCCTGCGACGTGCCTTCCTCGTGCTCTTTGACGACGAATTGCATCACCTGCTCGTCGGTCATTGACGACTGCGCCATGGCGCACAACGGCGTCATGACGGCCACCAGCGCCAACAACAAATATCTTCTTACAAACTTTATTGTCATTATAATGGTACTTATTGCGAATGTAAAAGCTAAAATTTCCTGCCGCCCAGCATGCTTGCCGCCGTGCGCAGGGTTATGCCCAAGTCTGACAAGAGAGTGCGGCGGCGCATGTAGCTTATGTCCATCTCCAGGCGGCGCAGCATTTTCTCCATTGTGTCGGTGTATCCGTTGTACAAAGTCGCCTCTGACGTCAGCCCGGGCTTCATCGCATATATGAGCTCATAGCGGCCGCCGGCGGCGATTATGCGGTCGATGAAATACTTGCGCTCCGGGCGCGGGCCTACTATCGACATGTCGCCCTTCAAGACGTTCCACAACTGCGGCAGCTCGTCAAGATGGCGCTCGCGCAGGAAACGCTCCAGGCGTGTCGAACTGCCATTGCAGGCCTTGGCCGTAAGCACGGGGCTGTCTTCACGGCCGCTCATCGTGCGGAACTTGTATATGGTGAACGCCCGTCCACCCTGCCCTATCCTCTCCTGGGTGAAGACGGCCGGGCCGTTGCGCTGGGCCTTGAGCAGAATGTACAAGGCTAGCATAAGCGGAGAAAGCACTATGAGACCCAGCGAGGCGGCTGCGAAGTCAATGGCTCTCTTAATGCAAAGCTGCACCGGCCCCATCGCATCGGCCACGCCTGCGGCAAAATTGTCGTTTACATCCATTCTGTACGCTATCTCCTTGTTCTGCTGCAATATTTCTATGTAACCTTATGATAATATAACCCGAAATTCACCAAATTGTTGCAAAGATAGCACTTTTTATTTTAATACAAGCCTTGGCATGCATTAAAAACGGCTAACGCCACACCGCCGCCCGTGCCGACGGGCGGCACATGCAGGCACGTGTGAGCCTTATTCCACGTGGCCCGTCACCGGCCGCGTAACAGCCTGACAGCCAGAGGCTTTGCAAAAGGCCGCAAATCGCGATGCAAAAGACGGCCTTTCAGCGCGTAAAAGACGGCCTTTCGCAATGCGATTGACGGCCTTTCGCGGTTCATCCGCAGTTTAAGTGTATAGTATTACTGTACCTTCTTTTGTCTTTGTGATAGCATTTTATGTACGCCTCCTACTTTAATCCAGGCAGTCGGTAACTGTCATGCCGCACTCCGATGCGGCATCCAGAAAACACCCGATACGCCAAACGAAACAGGCTGCATACACTGGATGCCGCATCGGAGTGCGGCATGACAGTTACCGACCGCCTGGCTTGTGGCAGGATGTACACATGAAATGCTATGGCAAAAGCAAAAGGCAATGCTGTTATCGCATACACCTGAACTGCGGATGAACCCCTTTCGCGAAAGCGCCTGGGGCGTGGCGGCTAACCACCGCACACCCATTATGAAGATAAAATGACGAAAAAAACGGGCAATCGCTTATTTGTTGAATAAAAAATGCTACTTTTGCATAAACCAAGAACATGTCGACACATATTAAGGATATGAACGCAAGTGACAGCATTGTAATCATCCCTACTTACAACGAGAAGGAGAACATCGAGAAAATAATACGCGCGGTGTTCTCGCTCGACAAGTGTTTCCACATCCTCGTGATAGACGACGGCTCGCCAGACGGCACCGCCGCCATTGTGCACGGCCTCATTTCCGGCGAATTCGGCGACCGCCTCTTCATCCTGGAGCGCAGCGGCAAGCTGGGCCTGGGCACCGCCTACATAGCCGGATTCAAGTGGGCGCTGACCCACGGGTATGACTATGTATTCGAGATGGACGCCGACTTCAGCCACGATCCGGCCGACCTGCCGCGCCTATACGCCGCCTGCCACGACGAGGGCTACGACCTGGCGATAGGCTCGCGCTATGTCAGCGGGGTCAACGTGGTCAACTGGCCCATCGGGCGCGTGCTCATGAGCTACTTCGCCTCACAGTATGTACGCCTGGTGACAGGCTTCAAGGTGCACGACACCACGGCCGGATTCAAGTGCTACCGCCGCCGCGTGCTTGAGACTATAGAGCTTGACAAGATCCGTTTCAAGGGCTACGCCTTCCAGATAGAGATGAAATACACGGCCTACAAGATAGGTTTCAAGATAAAGGAAGTGCCCGTGATCTTCGTCAACAGGCGCGAGGGGGTGTCAAAAATGAACGGAGGCATATTCGGCGAAGCCTTCTTCGGAGTGATGCGCCTGCGCTGGGACGGATGGACAAGGCGTTACCCTAAGATCAAATCATAACACATTTCCCATGAAATACTTATACCGCATCTACCAAATCGTCATAGCCCTGCCGGTAATCCTTGTGCTCACTCTGCTCACTTCGATTGTGACAAGCGTGGGATGCACCATAGGCAACGGCCATTTCTGGGGCTATTATCCGCCAGTAATATGGGCGTCGCTGGTGCTCAAGGTGCTTCTCGTGCCCGTCAAAGTCACCGGACGCGAGAATCTGAAGCACGGAGAGTCATACGTGTTCGTGGCCAACCATCAGGGAGCGTTGGACATATTCCTGATATTCGGCCATCTGCACCGCAACTTCAAATGGATGATGAAGCGCGAGCTGAGGAAGATTCCGTTCGTAGGCTTCGCCTGCGAGAAGTCACACCAGATATTCGTAGACCGCCGTAACCCACACAAGATAAAAGAATCTTACGACAAAGCGCGCATAACCCTGCGCCACGGCATGAGCGTTGTGGTGTTCCCCGAAGGCTCACGCACGTACACCGGGCGCATCGGCAAGTTCAAGCGCGGCGCATACATGCTGGCCGACGAGCTGCAGCTGCCCGTAGTGCCGCTGACCATCAACGGCTCTTTCGACGCATTGCCGCGCACAGACAAATGGTACTGGGTGCGCCGGCGCAGGCTTACGCTGACCATCCACGCACCCATTCATCCGCAATCGCAGGGAGCCGAGAACGTGGCCAGGCTTATGGAAGAAAGCAGAAAGGCGATTGAAGACGGGCTGGACGAAAAGTATGAATAAGCGAGAAGTGAAAAAGGAAAAGTGAGAAATCCATTACCTTCCATGTTTATGGCATTTGGATTTTTCACTTTTCCTTTTTCACTTCTCACTCTTCAATGTAATCACAACTATCTCATTGCTCGCTCCGAGACGGAACGGAATAAAACCGCCCATGCCGGCCGACACGTTTATCGCACGCTCACCTACATGGTACATGCCGCCCCACTCCTTGTAATTCATGGATGCCGGCGACCATCCGAATATCTTAAGCTGCCCGGCATGCGTGTGGCCGCTCAGCGTAAGCTGTGCTGAGCTCTTGGGAAGAATAGTGCGCCGCCAAGACGAAGGGTCGTGCTGCAACATCAATATGAACGCCCCTGGCCGCACCCCGGCCAGCGTTTTGCCAATGTCGCCCCTCTTCGGGAAGTGCCTGTCGCCGTCGTTCTCCATGCCGGCGACAACTATCGAGTCGGCTCCTCGCCTTACAACACGGTGCTCGTTGAGCAAAAGATCCCATCCCAACTGCCTCTCCAGGCTGACAAGCTCACGCTCGTTGGCCACCTTGACGGCACTATCAGCCTTGACGTATTCAGCGTAATCGTGGTTGCCCAACACCGAGAACACCCCGTCTTTGGCCTTTATACGCTCAAAAACGGGCATGAACGGATAAAGCTCTTTTGGCTCCATGTTCTGCAAGTCGCCAGTAAACACCACCATGTCCGCCTTCTGCTTGTTGATAAGATCTACCACCTTCTCAGGCATGTCAACATAACTGCTGCCGTAGGTGCCGACGTGCGCGTCGCTGAACTGCACTATCCTGTAACCGTCGAAAGCCTTTGGCAAGTCGGCCGAGCGGTATTCTTCATGTCTCACCTCAACCTTGCGGAATCCCCATGTGCCGCCATACGCCACGGCAATGACCGCTCCAAATCCAAGAAGAAGCCCCACAAGGTTGCCCCAGTTGTTGTGAGTGTGGTGGTAACGGCAGTGCGCCCACCCGAGAAAAGAGCACAACGAAAACAAGAACTTGGGCACCACCATTATGCCGAAAAGCGAAAAATAAACATGCAGAAGCAACAGGTTGTCCGGCGCAAAATTGCGCGATGCGGCAAGCGCGATGGTATAGAAAAACATGAAAGCTCCAGGAAGCCACCACAACACACGCTGCCACCACAGGTAGCGGGTACGCTTACGCAAGAAGCGGCGATCCAGATAATAGTCAGGAAGGGTGATAAACAGAAGCAGATATATGAAAATACGTGCAATCATTTATGTTTACGGTTATGTGGTTTTCGGGTTATACGGTTATGCGGTAATGCTTTTCAAGGAAGTCTCACCTTGCCGTCTGCGCACTTTCTCGCCCTTTCCATCATCTGAAAAACACTTCTTCTCCGCGACATGACGCGTCAAAACGGCCGTTGTCAAGTATGTGACGGCCGTTGCAAAAGGTGTGTTCCACACGCCATCCGAACGTATGCCCCGTCATGGGCGACCATCCGCATTTGCTCTGTATGTCGCTTTCGGCCACCGTCCAGGGACTGTCCGGGCGCACTATTGCCAGGTCTGCCTTGTATCCTTTGCGTATAAATCCGCGCTTGCGGACATCGAACAACTTAGCCGGGCGGTGGCACATAAGCTCTGCCACACGCTCGACAGTCAACACGCCATGGTCAACAAGTTCGAGCATTGAGACAAGCGAGAACTGTATCATCGGCATACCTGACGCCGCCTTGGCGCATCCGCCATGCTTGTCAGCCATAAGATGCGGCGCATGGTCTGTCCCTACAACTGCTATACGGCCGTCTGTCAGAGCACGCCGCAATGCCTCACGGTCTGCCTCCGACTTCACAGCGGGGTTGCATTTGATGAGAGTTCCCAGTCTTTCATAGTCCTTGTCACAAAAGAAGAGATGGGCAACTACGGCTTCGGCTGTTATTTTTGGCATGGCGTCTGTCCACGGTTCGAACAGTGAAAGTTCGCGTGCCGTGGTGAGATGGGCCACATGCAGGCGGGCATTGTGCTTCCGGGCGAGCCTCACAGCCAGTTCTGTCGACTTGTAACAAGCCTCCCCACTGCGTATCTCTGGATGGTGAGCCACGTCGGGATCTTCGCCATACCGTTCCTTGGCACTGCGCATATTGTCGTTTATCAGACCTGTATCCTCACAATGCGCCATGACCGGAACGGGCGCGGTGGAGAAAATCTTGTCGAGCGCTTCCGCCCTGTCTACAAGCATGTTGCCCGTGGACGAGCCCATGAAAAGCTTTATTCCGGGCACGCGATGGATGTCAAGCTTGCCGAAAGAGTCGGCGTTCGTGTTTGTCGCCCCGTAGAAAAACGAGTAATTCACGTGGCTGTCGCGTGCGGCGATGGCGCGTTTCACTTCGAGTGCGAGCGGCGTGGTGGTCTGCGGAACGGTGTTGGGCATGTCAAAATATGTCGTCACTCCGCCGTAGGCTGCCGCCCGGCTTTCGCTCTCAATGTCGGCTTTTGCCGTCAATCCCGGTTCACGGAAGTGCACGTGGTCGTCTATTATGCCGGGCAACACGAAGCACCCCGTGGCATCGACGGTGTCGTCAAACTGCCCACGGGGTGCGTCATTATTTCCCAATATGTCTGAGATGCAATCGTCTTCTATCACGATTGACCCTTTGAACGCCTTTCCTTCGTTTACTATCGTAGCGTTTTTTATCAGTGATTTCATAATTCGTTGTATGGCTCTTGCATGCCTTTCGGCCCGTGGTCATTGTTCGGCGGCAACCGTGGAATCGGCCACCGTCATTCCGGGAGAGGCCAATTCGTTGGGCGTGGGTATGTTTTCAGGCTGTGGACTTACGTCTCCCGGCATTGCCGTTCCGTTCATAATGGCCTGGTTCTGCTGGGCCTTGCGGTAGTAGTCGCTGACATACGGGTCGTTCTTGAACTTGTCGGTGGCTTTGCTCATGATGTCTTCTATCCACGGGGACAGTTCCGGATAGCGGTGGCCGGCCGTAACCATGAAGAACACTCCGGGGCCGAGCACGTTGTCAAAGTTCTCAACTATGAACGATGTCACGAGCTTGTCTTCGCGCTCCGCTATCTTGCTTGCCTTCTCGGCCAGGTGCATGTTCACCTCGTTAAGGTCTTTGCCGTCCATTATGGCCTGGCTCTGCAGGTGGCCAAGCTCGCTGACCTCGCTTTCCAGCTGCTTGTATTTCTCGATGAACTTGAACAGTTTTTCGTTAAGCGGAGTGCCGCTTACCTTCTGCTGCGTGTTGTCTATCTTTATCAGAATCTCGCCTTTCTCGAGCACTACGGGCATCAGTCCCTCGTCGTCCATGAACAGAGTGACGAGCCTTGTGGAGTCAAGCGTGCCGGTAAAGCGGAATTCTCCATGCACAATGTCGCACGAGTCAATGTTTTTCAGGTCTGCGCCGTCGTATGCCTTAAGGAAGAGCATCCTGCCGTCCAGTGTCGGGACGTTGGACGAACCTTCAATATTATATGTATTCGCGCATGATGCAAACGTCAACACGGCGAGCAGAGCGTAAAGTGTCTTCATCATAAATGAGTATTATAAGCAGGCACAAAAGTACAATGTATTGCCGATGTACGGAAAATTTTTTATGCTATTTAAAACAAAACCGCTGTCTTTTATAGTTTTTTTAGCTGCCAGGGCTTGCGCCACAGGCACAGCCAAAGTGGGCGCATGCAGTTGCCGTGGCGACACGTGCATGCCGCGTGAACATAGGCGGCGGGTCGTGTCAAGGCGGCATAATGTTCATTCGTCAGTGCCCGGCATGTTCTTTTTCAGTTCGTGTGATATGCGGTGAGTGGTGTATATCTCGATAATCGCGGCCACGAGCAGTATTATCACCCAGTTGTTGTGTATGTATGTGACGTAGTGGTAGTATCCGTCGGGTATGTATTTTACGAACAACGGCATCAGTACGTGGTAATTGTTCTCAAGCATAAGGGCGGCCGACAGCATGAACAAGGCGTCGCCCACAGACATTATCCTGCGCAGGCGTTTCAGCGTGGCGTCGCGTCCGCCGTATGTCTGCCTGAGCTGCATCGCGGCGAAAGCCACGGCGCCCACGGCAAAAATCCACGGCGACACGCCCTGTATTCCAAACACGTAAAGCCCCGCTCCTACAACCATCAGGAAGGCCCCGGCAAGCAGTATTGCGGCCTCGGTTTTAGTCAGTTGTCTCATTGTTGTTGTCTTCTTTCTTCTTGTCGTCGCTTAAAACGAATATGTCTTCGTCGTCAGCCTTCATGAAATACCGTTCGCGCGCAATCTTCGTTATGGCTTTCGGGTTGCGCTGCAGTTCCTTGAGCATGTGCTCGTCTTTCTCGTATTGCGCGTTGTAAGCGTCAATCTCGGCCTTCATCCCGCGCACGAGCATGCGGTTCTGCACATGCTTCAGTATGCTGTTCTCGCCGACAAAACCTACAAAGACTACTCCAAGCACGGAGACGATGAGGTATTTTTTGCGGCTTATGAATTTCCAAAAAGAGTATCGGCGGTTCATATATCCCATTTGATTACGCCTGCAAAGATAGCGCAATTCGGCCGAAGCACAAAATAAAAGAGGGCGAAACGAACATTTATTTTGCTCTTTCCGCATGCAGGGAGCAATGCCATTGCCGGACCATACGGCCGAGCCGTAAACGAGCCTCGTGCATGACGGCAGTGCGAAAGGCCGTCTTTCGCATTCCAAAAGGCCGTCTTTCAGACGGTAAAAGGGCATCTTTCGCACGCTAAAAGACGGCCTTTTGCAAAGCGTCTGACTTGCAGCTGAATATCAGGCAGTTACAGAGCACGCCGGCACAGGTGTCCGTAAAAGAGCCGTCAACGGCGTAAAACTTACTTTTTGACAGTCCGCGCACGCTTTTCACGCATCATTCACGCTGCGCCACGGCCGTATCCACGCACTACGGCAACGCCGCTCTTGCAAAATGTTTTTTGCCGCCACTGCTATTTTCACGTTTTTTCTTGCACCTTTTATATAAAAGCACTATCTTTGCAAGATGGGTAGGACTGGCGTTGAAACACCATGCCTGCACTTGTCTTTTTAAACACCTTATTTATATACAAAGAACTTTAAACTACATATTTTGATTTGACGCTATGGCAAAAACAAGGCAGATTGTAGAGTGTGTACCCAACTTCAGCGAGGGTCGCGACAAGGCTGTAATCAAGCAAATCACTGACGTCATCGAGGCGTCTGAAGGCGTAAAGCTGCTCGATGTGGACCCGGGCGAGGCGACCAACCGCACGGTTGTGACCTTCGTGGGCAGTCCCGAGGCGGTGGTCGAGGCGGCCTTCAAGGCCGTGAAAAAGGCCGGCGAAGTGATAGACATGCGCCGCCACCACGGCGCACATCCGCGCATGGGGGCGACAGACGTGCTTCCGCTCGTGCCCGTCAGCGGCATAACTCTGGAAGAGTGCGCCCAGCTGGCACGCAAACTGGCCGAACGCATAGCTGCAGAATTAAGCATACCATGCTACTGCTACGAGGCGGCTGCGATGAAACCAGGGCGACGCAACCTGGCCGTATGCCGCAAGGGTGAGTATGAGGCGCTGCCTGAGAGAATGACAGACGAGGCCGAGCAGCCTGACTACGGCGCACGCCCGTTCGACGAAGGTGTTGCACGCACCGGATGCACGGCCGTAGGAGCGCGCGACTTCCTCATCGCCGTAAACTTCAACCTCAACACCACGTCAACACGACGAGCCAACGCCATAGCGTTCGACGTGCGCGAGAAAGGCCGCCCGGAGCGCATCGGCAACCCCATAACCGGCGAGATAAAGAGGGACGAAAACGGGATGCCTATAATGCGTCCCGGCACACTGAAAGGTACGAAGGCCATCGGATGGTTCATCAAGGAATATGGCATTGCCCAGGTTTCGATGAACATCACCGACATCAACGCCACTCCCCTGCACACAGCTTTCGACGAAGTGAGCCGCGCGGCGCAGGCCCGCGGCCTGCGCGTTACTGGCACTGAAATAGTAGGATTGGTACCTGAGCGCGCCGTGACGGATGCCGGAAAATACTTCCTGCGCAAGCAACACCGCTCCACAGGAATACCCAAGGAAGACATACTGAACATCGCAATAAAGTCGATGGGGCTTGACGACCTGCGTCCGTTCGTGCCCCAAGAGAAGATTGTCGAGTACATGCTCGATGCCGATAACACCAAGGCAGACAAGCTGACGGCACTCACCGTGAAAGGCTTTGCCGACGAGACGCTGCGCGAGTCGCCCGCTCCCGGCGGCGGTTCGGTAGCCGCCTACATGGGTGCTTTGGGTGCAGCCCTGGGCACGATGGTGGCCAACCTTTCTGCTCACAAACCCGGATGGGACGACCGTTGGGAAGAGTTCAGCCGCTGGGCGGACAAGGGTGTCGAGCTGGAAGAAGAGCTGCTGCGCCTCGTTGATGAGGACACGGAGGCCTTCAACCGCATAATGGCCGCCTTCTCCATGCCCAAGAGCACCGAAGAGGACAAACGCCTGCGCTCCGAGGCGATACAAGGCGCGACGCTGTTTGCCGCCAAAGTGCCGTTGGAAACCATGAAAACATCGTTCAAGGCATTTGAGATATGCAAGGCCATGGCCGAGACTGGCAACCCGGCAAGCGTTTCCGATGCAGGCGTTGGCGCGCTTGCCGCACGAGCGGCGGTGCTCGGCGCAGGTCTTAACGTCAAGATCAACGCCTCTTCATTGAAGGACAAGGCGCAGGCGGAAGCCCTTGTCAACGAGGCAAATCACTTAATGAAAGAGGCGGAAAAGGCGGAAAAGGAAATTATGACAATCGTTGAAAAAACAATAAATAAGGATATATAATTATGACAAAAGAGGAATTTGCAGCGGACATACGCGCCGGAATACCTGACGTGTTGCCCGAACCGATGCCTTATGACACCGAGATAAACCATGCGCCGAAACGCAAAGACATACTTACCAAGGAGGAAAAGAAACTTGCGTTGCGCAACGCCTTGAGGTATTTTCCAAAGAAGTTCCACGCCACGCTGGCGCCGGAGTTCGCCGAAGAGCTGGAGAAGTACGGCCGCATTTACATGTACCGCTTCCGTCCGAAGTACGAGATGTACGCCCGTCCGATTGACGAATATCCGCACAAGTCGCTCCAGGCGGCCGCCATCATGCTGATGATACAGAACAACCTGAACCCTGCTGTGGCGCAACATCCGCACGAACTCATCATCTACGGCGGCAACGGAGCCATCTTCCAGAACTGGGCGCAGTACCGCCTGACGATGAAATACCTTAGCGAAATGACCGACGAGCAGACCCTCGTGATGTATTCCGGCCATCCGCTCGGCCTCTTCCCGTCGCACAAGAACGCTCCGCGCGTGGTCGTTACAAACGGCATGGTCATCCCGAATTACTCGAAACCGGACGACTGGGAGCGCATGAACGCCCTCGGAGTGAGCCAATACGGACAGATGACGGCAGGCTCTTACATGTACATCGGGCCTCAGGGCATAGTCCACGGAACAACGATAACCGTGATGAACGCCGCCCGCATGCAGCTGAAGAAGCAGCCCGGACGCAAGGATATACACGGAATGCTGTTCGTATCATCGGGTCTCGGCGGCATGTCCGGCGCACAGCCGAAAGCCGGCAACATAGCCGGAGTGATAAGCGTTGTGGCCGAAATCAATCCGCTTGCAGCCCGGAAGCGTTACGACCAGGGCTGGGTTGACGAGCTTCACACAAGTCTTGACGAGCTTATTCCTTCCGTCCGCAAGGCTGTCGAGGAAAAGAAAACGGTGTCGATGGCTTACGTCGGCAACGTGGTTGACCTGTGGGAACGCCTTGCGGAGGAAAACATCAAAGTTGACTTGGGCAGCGACCAGACTTCACTTCACAATCCCTGGGCCGGCGGCTACTATCCCGTAGGAATGACCTTGGAAGAGTCAAAGAAGATGATGGCCGACGACCCGGACGAGTTCCGCAAGCGTGTGCAGGCTTCATTGCGACGCCAAGTGGCAGCAATCAACAAGCTGACGGAGCGCGGAATGTACTTCTTCGACTACGGCAACGCCTTCCTTCTCCAGTCAGAACGCGCCGGAGCGGACATCATGGGAGCAGACGGCAAGTTCCGTTATCCGTCATACGTGCAGGACATCATGGGCCCGATGTTCTTCGATTACGGCTTCGGCCCGTTCCGTTGGGTGTGCACTTCAGGCGACCCGAAGGATCTTGAAGCCACTGACCGCATAGCTGCCGAAGTGTTGGAGGAAATCAAGAAAACTGCTCCTGACGAGATAATAGGGCAGATGGATGACAACATCCATTGGATAAAAGAGGCCGGACGCAACCACCTTGTAGTAGGTTCGCAGGCCAGAATCCTATACGCCGACGCCGAGGGACGCACCAAAATAGCCCTTGCTTTCAACGAGGCTATCAAGCGCGGAGAGATAACCCGTCCCGTCGTTCTTGGCCGCGACCATCACGATGTGTCGGGAACTGACTCGCCGTTCCGCGAGACCAGCAACATATACGACGGCTCTCAGTTCTGCGCAGACATGGCCGTGCAGAACGTAATCGGCGACTCTTTCCGTGGCGCTACGTGGGTGTCGCTCCACAACGGAGGCGGAGTCGGTTGGGGAGAGGTCATCAACGGTGGCTTCGGAATGGTCATCGACGGCGGCGAAGACAGTGCCCACCACATCCGCGAGATGCTCTTCTGGGATGTGAACAACGGCATAGCACGCCGCAGTTGGGCGCGTAACGAGGGCTCAATGCATAGCATAGTGCGAGAAATGGAGCGCACACCGGGACTTAAAGTCACAATGCCCAACCTCGTGGAGGACGACGTTATAAATGGAATATATTAATTAAGAATTAAGAGTTAAGAATTAAGAAAAATACCATTCATGGATGAAAAAACGGCAGGGCATATTTTCTTAATTCTTAACTCTTAATTCTTAATTCCACAAATAAAAAACTATTGTATTATGGTTCACCAAATATCAGCCGAGCATCTTACCATAGAGCGCATCGGCGAAATAATCAACAACGGTTATAAAATTGAGTTGAGCGACGATGCCAAGCAACGTATTGTACGCTGTCGCGAATACCTTGACAAGAAGATTGCGGAAACAAAAGCCCCTATTTACGGAGTAACCACCGGCTTCGGCTCTCTCTGCAACGTGTCAATAGGCAAAGACCATCTGGCCCAGTTGCAGATAAACCTTATGATGTCTCACGCTTGCGGCACGGGCGACCGTGTGCCAAATGAGATTGTGAAGATAATGATGCTGCTGAAAATACAGTCGCTCAGCTATGGATATTCAGGCTGCAAGCTCGACACGGTAGAGCGTCTTGTTGACTTTTTCAACAACGATGTTTACCCGATTGTCTACATGCAAGGCTCTCTCGGAGCGTCAGGCGACCTTGTTCCGCTGGCCCACATGTCGCTGCCTCTTGTCGGACTGGGCGAAGCGGAGTATAAAGGCAAAGTGATGACTGGCGCAGATGTGCTTAGGAAAAACGGATGGAAACCAATTCAGCTTGCATCGAAAGAAGGTCTTGCGCTGCTCAACGGCACGCAGAATATGGGCGCGTTCGCCGTTTGGGCGATACTTAACAGCCGGCGTTTGAGCGACTGGGCTGACATCATTGCCGCCATGTCGCTTGACGCTTATTGCGGACTTGTAGAGCCGTTCACCGACGCCGTTCACCAGGTGCGCCCCCACAAGGGACAGATTGAGACCGCCAGGCGTATGCGCGAACTGCTTGAAGGCAGTGAAATTGTGGAAAAACCGAAATCATACGTGCAAGACCCGTATTCGTTCCGTTGCATTCCGCAGGTGCACGGGGCGATGAAAGACACTTTGGACTATGTTTGTTCGGTCATTGATACGGAGATAAACTCAGCCACTGACAACCCCACCGTTTGCCCCGACGACGACATTATAATATCAGCCGGCAACTTCCACGGCGAGCCGATAGCATTGCCGATGGACTTTCTCGCCATCGCCGTGAGCGAGCTTGCCAACATTTCGGAGCGCAGGATATACAAACTCGTTTCCGGCACACGCGGTCTGCCGAGCTTCCTCGTGGCCAATCCGGGCGTGAACAGCGGCTTCATGATAACCCAGTACACCGCGGCATCGGTGGTAAGCCTGAACAAGAGCCTCTGCACTCCGTCCTCGGTGGACAGCATTCCGTCAAGCCAAGGACAGGAAGACCATGTCAGCATGGGCGCGAACGCCGCCATTAAATTATATAAGGTGGTGCTCAACACGGAGCGCGTGCTCGCCATCGAGCTGTTCAACGCCGCCCAGGCTTTGGAGTTCCGCCGCCCGTTGAAGTCATCGCCGGTCATTCATCGCGTATTTAAAGCTTACCGCGAGGTAGTGCCGTTCATAGTAAACGACGAAGTGATGTACCCCTACATAAAACATTCAATAGACTTTTTAAAGAACAATGCGCCTGCTTGTAAGTAACATAAAGACCATCGCCGGCATCGTAAGCGATGGCGTTTCGCGCCTGCAAGGAGCAGAGATGAAGCGTCTCGAAACAATTGACAACGCTTGGATACTTGTAGAAAACGGAAAAATATCAGCCTTCGGAAGCATGGAAGACATGCCTTCCGGGGGCTTTTCTGTCGACAAAGAAATTGACGCGCGGGGCGGAACGGTGATGCCGTCGTGGTGCGACCCTCACACGCACATCGTCTACGCAGGCAGCCGCGAGGGCGAGTTTGTCGATAAAATCATGGGCTTGAGTTATGCCGAGATAGCCCGTAGGGGCGGCGGAATACTCAACTCTGCCGACCTGCTGCACACTCTCTGTGAAGACGAACTGTATCATCAGGCCATGCGCCGTACACGGGAAATAATGCGCAAGGGCACGGGCTGTGTGGAGATAAAGAGCGGATACGGACTCAATACGGCTGACGAGCTGAAGATGCTGCGCGTCATTCAAAGGATTAAAGAGAGCGTGCCGATGCGCGTAGTGTCAACATTCCTTGGCGCACACGCCGTTGGGAGGCAGTACGGTCACGACGAATACGTAAACCTCATCATATCAGAAATGCTGCCAGAGGTAGGCCGCGAGCGGCTGGCCGACTATGTTGACGTGTTCTGCGACGAAGGTTTCTTCACTCCTGAGGACACCGACCGCATACTCGAAGCCGCTGAGAAGTGGGGCTTGAAGCCGAAAATCCACGTGGACGAGCTGGCCGCCACTGGCGGACTTCCCGTCGCGGTGAAGCATGGCGCGTTGTCGGTTGACCATTTGGAGAACATGCCCGAAAGCGAGTTTGCCATCCTGAAGGACAGCCAGACGATGCCCACCGTGCTACCTGGCACGTCGTTCTTCCTCAACATGCCATACGCCCCGGCGCGAAAAATGATAGACGCAGGACTTGGAGTTGCCGTTGCAAGCGACTACAACCCTGGTTCGACCCCCTCCGGCGACATGAAGTTCGTAGTCTCGCTGGCCTGCATCAAGATGCGCCTCCTGCCGCAAGAGGCTATCAACGCAGCCACGCTCAACGCCGCATACGCCATGGGGTTGAGCGGCGATTACGGCTCAATCACCGTTGGCAAGGCCGCCAACTTTTTCATTACCGAGCCAATCCCGTCAGTCAATTACATACCTTACGCTTACACATCGCCTATTATAAATAAGGTGTTCATAAATGGAAAGGAAGAGGTTTAAGTGAAGAGTGGAGAACGAAGAGTGAAGAATTAATGTGCTTTTTATGAATTAAAACATTTGAATTCTTCACTCTTCGTTCTCCACTCTTCACTTAACTCCGTTCTGATTTTTCACCTTTCACTTTTACCTTTCCACTTAAATTCCATTCACCGTCTTGGCTTTGTATGGCTCATATTTCAGCCATTCGATCAGTTCCGGCGTGTCCTTACGCGGTCGTGAGAACGTGTACGTCTCGCCGCAGCCGTTCAGTTTGATTTCGTCAGGCGTGTGACTGAGCAGCGACCAATATATGAGCCCGTCGCCGGCAAAGACGCAACGCGTAGGGTCAAACTTCGAGATGTCTATCGGCGGCAGGTTTGTCAGGAACTCGTGGCTGTCGTAGAAAAAGATGTTCGAGCGTTCGCCGGTGTTCGGATTCTTCATCATCCGTATGTTCTGGATGAACAGCGAGCCTTCGTTGCACTGCAACATGGCCGCCGCGCGCAGGTAAACCATGCCTCCGCCGACAGCGTACATGAACGAGTTGCGGTTTGTTCCGACCATCACCTGTACGCTGTTGCCGTCGGCATTCACCACCGTGCCCAGCTGCCACTCTTGCAGGCAACGGCCTATATCCAGCTTGGTTGCGGCCTGCGGCATGTCGTAAGGCTGCATTATGTCAATGCCCTCAACCTGCCTCAGAGTGTCGCCGCCGATGCAGAGCATGCCGTCAGAGGGTCTGTTGATGATGTAGCCGGGCGTCTTGCCAAACGTGATTGTGTCCTTGGCGAACGTCGTCAGCATGTCAATTCCGCGCGAGGGGACGCGCAGCGCACCGTAGCCTGTGCCCGACACGGTGTCCCTGTGGAAGTACATCATCACCGAGTCGGTGAACACCGCCTCGCTCTTCATGCCGGCCCAAACGCCGCGATACTTGCCGAAACCTGCCTGTTGCGCCCGCGCCGCGCCTGTCGTGACAGCGAGCAATAGAACCGTCAATGCTGTAAAAAATGCTCTTTTCATATTGTAAAACACTTTATCGCTGTTATTGACAATAACGTTGTCATTATTAATGATAACGTATCAGATAAAGAAAACATGACAAAGCGCAGCATTATTTTATACTTTTTTATACCTTCTATATAATCAGAATGCATGACGGAGAGCGTCTTTGCCATCCGTCATATCCACTTCAGCACAGACAAAAAGGCTCGTTGCCGTGCCATGCGAAGTCGTCTGTGTAACCCCTTGATATTCAACGCCTTTGCAAAAGGCCGTCTTTCAGCTTGTAAAAGACGGCCTTTTAGCCCGCGATTGACGGCCTTTTGGAAGCCGATTTGCCGTCAATGGGGTTCATCCGCAAAACCTTTTGGATGGACATGTGGCTCTATTAGATGTGACACATTATTTCATTTGCAAATACATCCTGCCTGGATTAAGGTTGGATGGTGTTATTAATAGAACTTATTTTTAATCCAAAAGGTTTGCGGATGAACCCAATTGGAAAACATATCATTACTTTTCATCGCGATAATTTCAGCGGACGGGATTTTTATTGTACTTTTGCCGCGCCGAACAAGGACTGGACAGGCCATGCGGCCAATGCAAATCACATGTACACAAAGACATCCAAATGAGATTAATCAGAAATTTATTAATTGCCTTGTTGCCACTATGCGGCCTCGAAGCGGCCGCCGAGGGTGACACTTTGAGCTACAGACTGGAACTGTCGGGCAACGCCTCCACGGGCGACTACGCCCCTCTGTGGTTCACGGCGAACCGCTACGGGCTCTCGTCGGAGCGTCCGCAGAGCGGATACCTGCGTGCTGGAGTACAGTACACCACGCGCTTCGGCCACGGCTGGAGCCTGCAATCCGGGCTTGACCTGGCCGGAGCCATCGACCAGACGGCGCCCTTCGTAGTGCAACAGGCATACGCCGACCTGTCGTGGAAGGTGCTGACACTGAGCGTGGGAGCCAAGGAACGCGGCGCGTTTCCGCTTGAGAAAGACATGCGCCTGTCAAGCGGCATGATGGTGGAAGGAGTCAACGCAAGGCCAATTCCGCAGGTGCGGCTTGAGATGAAACAGTACTGGAACGTTCCGCTGACGCGCGGCTGGCTCGGCCTGAAGGGGCATATAGGTTACGGCGTGCTGACAGACGGACGCTGGCGCGAGAACTTCGTGAAGACCGGACAGAGTTTTTCAAAACGCGCTGTATATCACACCAAGTCGCTGATGTTCCGTGTGGGCAACGCCGAGAAGTTCCCGTTGACGATGGAGATAGGCATGCTTGAGACGGCACAGTTCGGCGGCAGCATGTGGAAAAAGCAGTCCGACGGCTCGTCAATAATGACCGCCAACATGCCCAACGGCTTCAAAGACTTCCTCAAAGCCATCATACCCATACAGGAAAGCACCATCGAAAACATTGAGGGGAACCACACCGGCAGTTGGAACTTCGCCCTCAACTACACGGCAAAGACGTGGAAGGCACGCGTGTATTACGAGCACTTCTTCGACGACCACAGCCAGCTCACCTGGCAATACGGCCGCTGGAAAGACGGACATATTGGCGTGGAAGTCACCCTTCCGAAGAATCCCGTCGTCACGAAAGTGCTATGGGAAGGGCTGTGCACCACCGACCAGACCGGCCCCATACTGTATGACGGCGTGGCAGGCTCGTTCAACGACCTGCAAATGTCAGGCGGCGACAACTATTACAACCATGCAACATACCCCTGGACGCACTGGGGGCAGAACATCGGCCACCCCTTCATATACGGCCCCGTGTATGGAGACGACGGCCGGCTGGAATTCCACAGCAGCAGGGTAAAGGCTCACCACATAGGCATCGGCGGCAATCCCACCGGCGAGCTGGCCTACCGCATGCTGCTCTCGTTCACCCGTCATTGGGGAACTTACCGCGAACCACTCGACGCCGTGCGCCGGCAGAACAGCATGTTGTTCGAACTCACCTATGCGCCGAAGCGTCTCCGCGGATGGGAATTTACCGCATCGTGCGGCGTTGACGACGGGAATTACCTCGGCAACAGTGTCGGAGGAATGATAACAATATGTAAAAGCGGACTTTTATGGACAAGATGATATTAAAAGCGACATTGCTACTTATGATGTGCGCAACGGTTTACGGTTGCGAATGGAAAGACCCAATCGACGAAGACATTGAAGGATTCTGGCGGCTTGAACGCTTTGAGACCGTGGCCGACGGACAGATGCACGAATGCGAACGCATCTTTTTCGGCATAACGCGCATGGTTGTCGAAGTGGCAGAAAGACAAGGGCCTAACGACTATGGCGCATTCGTGGCACGCATGGAATACAAAGACGGACGGCGGAAAGTGGTTTTCCGCGACTTCAAACAGCGCGCCAACACCAGTGACAACCACCAGGACGCCACCGTGGAACAGCTCCTCCCATTCGGCATGAACGCCACTACGACTGAGTTCGAGGTAGTTGTCGCCGACGGAGACAACCTCGTGTTGCGCTCGGATTACGCCACATTGCAGATGAAAAGGTTTTGACCTTGCACAAGTTTGCATGCAACAAGACAAAAGAAAAAGTAACAATCAAGCACCGGCTGACGGCCTTGATTGTTACTTTCTTATTTCTTCCGGCTTAGTCCAGCTCAAGTTTCAACTCTTCGCTGAGCCTTGCAAACGCACGGTTCTCTGTTTTCAACTTCTCGAAACGCTCAAGTTTTGTCGGGATTCTCTTTATTTCTTCAGGTCTGGCCAAGCGTAAGTTGAGCGACAACGAACTGTTTTTCAACGCCTGCGCAAGCGTGTTGCGTATGCGTCCCCTTATCTTCTGGATGTCATCCATCAGTATTTTGTTGTCAACAACGACCTCAACGTCGGGGAAAGAGGTTATCTTCGGCTCGATGTTCTTCATCCTCGCGGCAAGTCCGGTAAGCTCTTCCGGCATGCGTGTGCACATCGCCATCCATTGCTTCAGCAGCTCTTCTTCCGTAAAGGTGCTCCGTGTGCCGTCGTCATGGACCACAAGCGGCGTTTCCTCAACGGGTTTACGTGCGTCAGCCCGATGCCTCAAATTGTCGAAAGTCTTGCCTATACGCGACAACTTCAACCCCTTCAGCGGAGTAGGCTTGGTGTCATCCGCACTGGCCGGAACGGCCTTCGTAGCCTCTGCCGGCGCGTTCTTGACATCAGCTGAAGCCGTTTTCTCATTGCCACGGCGCACATCCTCGGCCACCTGCATAGCCTTCTGCGGACGCGTGCCGATAAGTCTTTTAAACAGGGATTTCAATCTTTTAGGGCCACGCCCTTGTCCGGCGGAGTCGTCATCGGGCTGGGTAAGCTGCGATATCTCTATCAATGTCAGCTCAACAAGCAGCCTCTTGTTGCCGCTCTGGCGGTAATTCACGTCGCATTCGTTCATTATGCGGAGCGCGTTGTACAGGAACTTGGGCGTACAACGGGCGGCTTGCTCACGATAACGGGCTGTCTGCCGCTCGCCGACATGGAGCAGAGGCAAGGTCTGCTCGTCCTTGGCCATGAGAACGTTGCGCACATGTAAGGCGAGGCCCGATATCAGGTTGGCTCCGTCAAAGCCTTTTCTTATTATACCATCGAGAAGCGCCATCAGCTCGGCCGTCTTGTTTTCGAGGCACAAGTCTACAATGCTAAAGTAATTGTCAGAATCAAGGACGTTAAGGTCTTCTATCACCTTGGCATACGTTATGTCGCCCTGGCAGAAGCTGGCGGCCTGGTCAAAGATGGAGAGCGCGTCCCTCATGCCGCCGTCAGCTTTCTCGGCTATCACCTCAAGAGCCTCTTCCTCATACTTGATTCCCTCGTTTCCGGCTACCTTCTTGAGCTGGTTGACGATGCCTGCGACGGTCATGCGCTCGAAGTCGTATATCTGGCAACGCGACAGGATGGTAGGCAGAATCTTGTGTTTCTCGGTCGTAGCCAGGATGAACACCACGTGGGCGGGTGGTTCTTCGAGCGTTTTGAGAAACGCGTTGAACGCCGCCGTTGACAGCATGTGCACCTCGTCGATGATGAACACCTTGTATTTGCCCACCTGTGGAGGTATGCGCGTCTGTTCCATCAGCGCCTTGATGTTCTCCACGGAGTTGTTGCTCGCCGCGTCAAGTTCGTAAATATTGAACGAGCGTTGCTCGTTGAAGGCCGTGCAACTCTCGCATTCGTTGCACGCCTCGCCGTTCTCCGTAGGGTTAAGACAGTTTATCGCCTTGGCGAAGATGCGCGCGCATGTTGTCTTTCCCACGCCGCGCGGACCGCAGAAAAGGTATGCATGGGCAAGCTTGCCGCTCTTCACGGCGTTGCGCAGGGTGGTGGTAAGCGCTTCCTGCCCTACCACGTCGTCAAAAGACTGTGGCCTGTACTTTCTTGCCGAGACTATGTATTGTTGCATTATGATATATTAGTATGGTTTCTTCCGGTTGTCTTGCGTGTAATAAAATCATATTATGGCCATGCCGAGGCGTGCGCACTCGTCAATCATGTCTTGCGGCCATACGCTCGCCTGGATTTCTCCCACGTGCGCCTTATGCAGCAGAACCATGCACAGGCGGCTCTGGCCGATGCCGCCGCCGATGCTCTCGGGCAGCTCGCCGGCTATCAGGCGGCGGTGGAAATAGAGGTCGCGGCGAGCCTGCTGGCCGGTCATTTCGAGCTGGCGCAGCATGGCTTCCCTATCAACGCGGATGCCCATGGAAGACAGTTCGACCGCTCTCTGGAGCGGCGGATACCATATCAAGATGTCGCCGTTGAGCCCCTTGTGGCCGTCCGAGGTGGGCGTTGTCCAGTCGTCGTAGTCGGGTGCGCGCCCGTCGTGCGGCTTGCCGTCGGCCAAGGGTGCGCCAATGCCTATTACGAACACGGCTCCATACTCGCGGCAGACGGCGTCCTCACGCTCCTTGGCGCTCTTGCCGGGATACATGGAGAGCAGGTCTTCGCTGTGGACGAAGTGTATGTTTTCAGGCAAGAACGGCTCAATCACTCCTGCGTAGCGCTCGCAAACGAGAAATTCCGTGCGCCTTATGGCCGAATAAATCCTGCGCACGGTGTCCTTCAAGGTGTCAAGCGTGCGTTGCGACGGCATTATCACGGCTTCCCAGTCCCACTGGTCGACATACAGCGAGTGCAGGTTGTCCAGTTCCTCGTCGGCCCTTATGGCGTTCATGTCGGTGTACACGCCGTATCCCGGCTCGATGCCGTAGTCGGCAAGGGTCAGCCTTTTCCACTTGGCCAGCGAGTGCACAACCTCCGCCTTGGCGTCGCCAAGATCCTTGATGGGGAACGTCACGGGGCGCTCCACGCCGTTCAGGTCGTCGTTTATGCCAAGTCCTTTCAGCACGAACAGCGGCGCGGTGACACGGCGCAGCCTCAACTCTGTGGACAAGTTCATCTGGAAGAACTCTTTTATAAGCTTTATCCCCTGTTCCGTCTGCCGCATGTCAAGCAGCGGCCTGTATCCTTCAGGACGTATTAGTTTGCTCATGATATGATGTTTTCAATATGGTTATTACCATGCAAAGGTACAAAAACTTTGTCAATATGCAACAAATACGCGCCTAAAAAACTCATTTTGACATAAAGGAGTAGCGCATGACGACGATTGTCAACACGCATACAAGCCGGCGACACGCAAGCGGCCTTTTCCCAAAAGACGGCAAACCGCATTGCAAAAGGCCGTCAATTGCAATGCAAAAGGCCGTCTTTTAGGAGCTAAAAGACGGCCTTTTGGAACAGCGCTGACTATCAGGCAGTTAGCCGCGCCCGGCAAGCCGGCCCATGTGTAAGGTCAATGCTACTGGATTGTCATTCGATTATTACGCTTGGACCGCATGTAAGCTTGAAGTCATCGATGAGGAGATCGCCTCCCGGACTCTTCGAATTCATCACGAGCACGCAGTAGATTCCCTTCTCGGCGATGGTGAACGTGTGGGTTATCTGTGTCCACTCTGTATTGGTAAGGCCGTTAGTGTAATCGCCATACTGGTAGTTCCCCACCTTGCCGTCGGTCACCTGGACGTATCCCGGACGTGCCGAAGCGCCGGCGTTGGTGGCCGCCTTGGCGTAAAACGTCATCGTGTAGTCGCCCGGCTCAAGCTCAAGCTCCTTATAAGAAATCCTCTTGTTGCTTCCCGTATTGCCCGCAACCTTCACCGAGTAGTTGCCTCCGTGTGCGTCTGTGCTCATGCTCAGCGACGCGTTGCCGGCCGAGCTTTCAGTCTGCCAGTTGTTTGGCTGGCCGCCAATCCAGCACTCAAAGTCGCCGTTAAGCGCCTCGGGGTCGCCCACATCCTCCGTTGCTCCGCCTTCGCCTTTCTTCCACGAGTACAGATAGCTTTGTCCGGATACGGTCTCGGGAGTGTTGCCGTAGTAGTTGACCACCTTTCCGCAAACTATCACTTCGTCGCCAACGCTCAGCAGGTCGCCATCCGTGTACTTCTCGTTGTTCAAGTAAAGCGAGCGGAAAACATAGAACTGGTTGCCGCTGTCCTCGCTGTCAAACGTTCCGTCAACCGAGATGAAATAGCTGGCATTGCCAAACTTGGCAGCGTAATTATCCTCGATCTTTGATACAATACCTTTTATATATACGGCGTTTTCAGAGTTGACGTCAGCCTCAAGAGATGCCGTGTAGCTGTAAGCTGCGATGCTGTTGAAGGGGTTTTCAAGCGTGCCGTCTCCCTCGGCACCCTCAACCGAAGGCTCGTCTCCGCCCTCTTCTTCACCCGTATAGCCGTTAAGGGAGACGAGATAAGCCTTCCCAGAAGCGGTCTCAAGCGTACCGTTGTAGTTTGTCAGGATGCCGCATATCACCACGGTGTCGCCGAATTCAAGTATCGGGCCGTCTGAATACTTCTTGTTGTTGAAGTAATTTGCACGGTAGACAAGGAATCCGTCATTGGCGTCCTCGTCGTCGGCGATGGTGAACTCGGCGTTGCCGAAGCCGCCGTCATAGTTCTCGTCGATGCCGATTACCACACCCTTGATGTGGACTTCGCTCTCAGAGCTCTCGCCTGAAGCCAAGGCTCCTGCCACCTCAAGCGTCCTGGCCACGTTGTAAGGATTCTCCGCCGTGCCCTCTCCGGCCGGTTCGATCACCTCCGGCTGATCTATCGGATTGTCGTTGGGGTCGTCATACGGTGCCGGTACGTCTTCGCAACTCGTGAATGTGAACGCCGCAACAGCGAGGGCGAACACTGAATACAATATCTTTTTCATGTCCAAATGTTTTCTTTTGTTTGATTTGACTGTTATTTATTATCGCTTTATTCCGCCTTCATGAAGTCTCCGTCCTGGCGCATCAGTATTTGCCATGTGTCCCGGTAACGCGTGAATACGCCCACAATGTCTACCTTGCCTTCGGGCATCACTGTGCCGGCAAAGTCGGCGTATGTGCTGGTACGCACAACGATTCGCGTGCTTCCGCCTATCATCCGGTTGACGGCGTTGCCCGAAGAAGCCGCGTCCTCAGGCGCGAAAGTGCGCTCGCCGTTGGCCTGAGGCAACGTTACACCACGCACGACCATCAACCTTCCGCAGTTGGCCTGCATGTATTTCTCGTCTTTCACCTTGCCCATGTCGAACTCAAGAGTGTCCACTTTCGACGCGTCAGGCGCTCCGAGCAGCTTGAAATGCTCTTGCCACAAGGTATGGTTCATGCGGCTCGGCGACGTATATCCGCTGTTGCTTGTGTACGGGGTGCCTATTTGCGGCTGGTTGCCGTAAGTTCCTATGTACAGGTCTTTCAGGCTTACAAGTATCTCCTGGCCTACTGGCAGATAGCTCCAAAGGCCTCCGAAGTTGATGCAAATCAGCAATCCGCCAGTTCCGTCGTCCACGGCAATCTGGTTGTATATGTTTCCGCCCACGTCGTTTCCGGTCACACGGGCCTTTATCTGGATGTCTTCCTTTATGCGGGCCGTGTCCGTCTGCTCCTGCAAGGCGTGTGAATACATGTCCTTAAGTTCAGCGATTGTCACCACGTTGGTTGCCTGCAGGTTGTTGTTTCCATACGGAGGGATATCGCCCGTGGGGTCTTTCCAGTCGTCGTCCATGCATGATGACACGGCCAGTCCGGCCACCGCGACCACCATTATGAGTCTTATATACTTCAATGTCTTCATCTTCTTCGCTTTCATTTAAAATCTGTAAGTGATGTTAAGCATGCCGTTTGTTCCATAAGCGTAGAACTTCATCGGATTCCTGGAGAAGCTGTAAGCGCGTGTATTGCCGCTGTTGGTGTAGTTGCTTCGGCTCTGCTCGTAGCCGCCGGTGCACAAGTTCTGGTTGTTCAGGATGTTGGTCACCATAAGGTTTATTGAGAGCATGCCCCGTTTCAGGTATATGCTTCGGCCTATCGAGCCGTCAACCATGAACCCTCCGTGCCCCTGAGCCTGTTCAACTGCCGCAGGGATGAGCTTACCTTCGTTGTAGACGTTTCCGTAGATTTCATGTCTTGTGTCGAGAGTGCTCTGATAACGGTAACTCGGCGAATAAGAAAGGTAAATGCGATCGTAGTAATTGCAGTTAAGGTCGATGTACCATCCGCCGCTATGATAGCTGAGACCGAGGCTTGCCGCGGTGAGCGGTGTGCCAGAGTCGCGCATGTTCTTATTATATACTGTCTCGTCGGTGTACTGCGCACTGGTCGAATTCATGTAACGCACATGCGAGTTGTTGATTATCTTGGCGTCGCTGATTGTTCCGAGCAAGTTGACGTCAAGGGCGCTCGTCACCTTGAAACGGAGGCCTGCCTCGACGCCGTAATATTCTTTCTTTATGCCTGTAAGCGAGACGTAAGAGAAGGAGTTGATGTCGTCAAAATAGAAATTCTGCCAGTCGGTGACATCGGTCAGATAGCTGTAATACGCGTTAAGGTTGGCGTGGAGCCATGCGTTCTCGAACTGGTAACCAAGCTCCGTGCTGAACACGCGTTCATTCTTGAGGTTGGTAACGAAGTCATTGTTGATTTCGGGAGAGGCGAACGCCGTGCGTGCCTGCGGCGCACGCCACTCGTAACCTGCGCCGAGGGTAAGCGTGTTGCCGCGTCCCAGGTTCCAGCTTGTTCCCAGCTTGAAGCCACCGTCGAGGAAGTTTGCCGTCTTGCTCTTGCCGTATGAGTTGTTGGGAGCAAGTCCGTTGCGCATCTTTCCGTCGCGTTGCATCCATGTGTAGCCTATCTTTGCGGCCAAGGTGTAGTGCAGGATGCCATAGTCATGGCTGAAGCTTGACCAGAGCTTCGAGTTGTTTACAAGCAGGTTGTAGTCGTAACCGAACTTGTCGCCTACGCCAACCACGGCGTCGCGGTGGTTCAGGTCGTACTGTATCTCGTCTGAATTGCGGTCATAAGTGCCGAGGGCGTAGGTGTTGATGTTGTGGTAAGTGGCGGCTCCGAGCATGTCTTCCATGGTCTGGTAGTGCATGCCTTTGTTTGAGGCTCCCACTATGCCGATGTTCCATTTCATGTCTTTTCCCAACTGCTTGTTGAGCGTCGACGCGAGGGTAAGCGTCAATGCGTCGTTGTGCTTGGCCTGGATGTAATATATGGCGTCCTGTCCTTGCGCCGAGGCCTGCCGGTTTGAGTAGTACAGGCGGTCCCAGTTTATCTGGCGGTTTGCTTTCGACGCTGTCCAGAAGTCATACGCGCGGTTCCAGTCTTCCAGCGCCTGTGGCGTGCGGTTGGCCTCTCCGCTCTCTCCCCAAACGTCGTAATAGCTGCTTGGCATGTTCTTCCAGTAGTTCGGGTGGGGGTTGCTTCCGTTGTTGTAATTCAGCTTTGTGCTTTCGTACATGGTGTACTTGCCGAGCAGCGACGTGGTCAGCTTCGTGTCGTCGTCAATCTTCCAGTCCCATGTGAGGAGCGCCGTGGGCGAATAGTCGTGCACTACGCGCGAGTTGCGCTTCTTCCCGTTCTGGTATCCCCAGTAGGGATTGTAATAGCGGTCGTTGGCCAACCAGTACATCTCGTCCGTGCCCGCACCCTGCGACGCGCGCTCGGTGGGGTTGCCCCACGTCACCAACGAGAGCGAATGACTGCCGTCTCCGAACACTTTTTGTACGCCGAAGAAGTAAGAGAGCGAGTTGTAAAACGTGCCTTCGACGTATCCTTCGTTGGCCCACCGGTAGGTGACGTTGGCCGAGAAGGCCCATCCCTTGCTGTTAAGGCCCGAGTTGAAGGTGTACATTCCGCGCAGAGCGTAGCTGCGGTTGGCACCGCTCAGCGTGAGCCTGTGGCCTACGGGCATTGACGCCGGGCGGAAGTTATAGTTGTTGGAGCCGCCCATGCCTGGTATGGAGAAGTTGTTTGTCTCGAACGGCAGCGCCGACTCCATGTTGCGTGTCTGCTGGTTGAGTCCGCCAACCCATGAATATCTGAACTGGCCCGACTCCATGTCGTTTATCGGAGTGCCGTTGATATAGATGTCGTTGTAACGTTGGTCGAACGCACGGTAGCGGAAGCGCATCGGCGAGAAGAGGTATCCCACCTCGCTCGCATATATGTTTGAGTTGGAGTTGATTATCGACACGTTCTGCGACATGTCGTCGTCTTCGCCCAACTGAGCCTCCGTGAACGTGAATGCCGTCTCGCTCATGGCGGCACCCTTCAGCCCGATGGAGTCGCTTTGGGCGAACGCAAAGGGCGAATAACACAGGGCTATCACTGCTATTTTCAGCTTGTTCTGCATATAATACATGTTTTGTTAATACTCTTTGCAAAGGTAATGGAAAAAGAGTTAACTTCAAAACGAAAGCTGAAATTTGTATCGCCGCCCGGAGCTTTTTTAACTACATGGCTGCTCTTCGCGGCCGCGGCGGAAACGACATGAAACCAGGCCGTCTGTGATTGACGGCCTTCCGCAAGGCCAAAGGCCGTCAATCGCACGCCAAAAGACGGTCTTTTGCAAGCTAAAAGACGGCCTTTTGCAAGGCCCGACATAACATGCTGGCGTTCAGACGGTTACGAACCGGGCGGATCGCAGGGCAGACAAATAGGGAATTTCCCCGTCATGGTTAGGGAAAAACCTTTCCGCACGTGGCATTTTATATGTTACTTTGCACCAGAAACAACGATAAAACAATATTTCATCATGAAACGACTGGCTACCATATTATCACTGCTGCTCGCCTTCACGGCCGCCACAAGGGCGATTAGCTACGAACAGGCGCGCGACCAGGCTCTGTTCCTGACGGACAAGATGGCATACGAGCTGAACCTGACCGAGGCACAATACGACGCCGCCTATGAAGTGAACCTGGACTACCTGATGAGCATCAACTCACCCGACGACCTCTACAGCGCATACTGGAGGCAGCGCAACCTCGACCTGAGCTACATCCTCCTTGACTGGCAATACCGCGCGTTCTGCGCCGCCACGTACTTTTACAGGCCGCTGTACTGGACAGCCGGAGTGTGGCATTTCGCCATATACTCCCGCTATCCGCGCCGCCATTATCTTTATTTCGGCAGGCCGAACGTGTACATAACTTACCGTGGCGGCCACAGCTGGCACCACAACGGCGGGCGGAGCTGGTACAAAGGGCGCACCTTCCACCACGGGGCGGGCGTAAAAGGGCACGGACTCAGAGACCGCTTCAACCGCGGCGAATTCCATAAAAAAGACTTCGGAAAACCGGGAAGACCCGGCGGCAGACACGACAACTTCGCCGGCCACCGCGACGGCAGGCATCAACAGGGATTCGCAAAACGCCCGCAAGACGTGAAAAACGACAAGAGACGGCCGTCTGCAAGACCCGGCCAGGGACGCAACAACTTCCGCAACAACCGCGAAAGCAGCACGCGCAGGACGGCACGACCGGCCGACAACGGCAAAAGAAGCTTCGGCCAAAGCGGCTCAAGACGGCCTTCAGCCATAGGCAACCAACGCAAACCGAGCAACACTTTCACCCCGAAGCGCGGCAATTCGCGCCCCACAGTGAACCGTAGCGGCAACTCCGGCAGACGCGTTGGCGGAGGCAACCGCCCCGGCGGAACGCGCGGCAGCTCGTCCAAAGGCGGAGGCAAGAGCGGCGGAGGACACTTCGGCGGACACAGATAAAGGTAAAAAGACTTCAGGATAACATTAACAAAACCAACATTACGAGATATTATTGATTGTCTATGAAAGTAAGCGGACGCGCCGCCGGCGGCGCGTCCGCTTACTTTCTTGCCATGACTGCCAGCCGCTTACAGCTCGAGCACGCGCACCTCGGCGTTTGCCATGGGCTTGATTTCACCCATCGGCTTGTCGAAAAACACCGACTGCACGGCCTTGTTGATTATTCCGTGCCCCACGGCCAGCACCACCGCCGACGGAAACCCGCTCCTTATAAAGTCCAGAAACTTGGCGGCGCGCACGCGCAGCGCGTCAAGCGTCTCTATGTCGTCAGGCCATTCGGCGTTCTTCAGGTCAGGAATGTAACGGCCGGTGAATCCGCCCCAGTCCCTCTCGCGCAGCAAGGGAGTGGTCAGTATGTCCATGCCGTGAGGGGCGGCGATGATGCGGCAAGTGTCATAAGCCCGCTTAAGGTCGCTCGAAACGAAGGCGGCTATGTGCACTGCGGCCATCCTTTCAGCCACCTCACGTGCCTGTTCCCTACCCTTTTCGGTCAGCTCTCCCTGCGTCTGTCCCTGCATTATGCGGTTCACGTTGTCAACGGTCTCGCCGTGACGGACCAAGTAAAGTGTTGTCATGTTTTTGCTTAAAAGTGATGAAAAGACTTGTTTCTATCTAATATTTTCCTTAACTTTGGGGCTGACAAACCAAAAGCCATCAGCCATGAAGATATTGAGAAGCTCGGTTTTCCGCGCCGTTTGCGCGATAGTTACAGGCATATTGCTCATCAACAACCCCGACAGCACGGTGCGCTGGATAACCGTCGCCATCGGCATAATGTTCCTGTTGTCTGGCGTGATATCGTGTGCCACATACCTCAATGCGAGGAGAAACGCCGTTGGGGCCGAACTTTACGATGCCGACGGGCGGCTGATAGCATCGCCGCGCCCGCCGTTTCCGCTTGTAGGCATAGGCAGCATATTGCTTGGACTGACCCTGGCCGTCATACCGGACGTATTCGTAACGTCGCTTATGTACGTGCTCGGAGCGCTCATCATACTTGGAGCCGTCAACCAGTTCATTGTCTTAGCAGGCGCAAGGAAGGTATTCCGTGTGCCCGTTTGGTTCTGGGTTTGCCCGTCGGTGATACTCGTCACCGGCATATTTGTCATGGTGAAACCCATGGAAACTGCGTCGCTGCCCCTCTTGATAATAGGCTGGTGCCTGCTGTTCTACGGCGTGACAGAGTGCATCAACGCAGTAAAGATATACCGGGAGACGAAGAACGAATTAAGAATCAAGAACTGATTGAGTCAAGAATTAAGAGCTAAGAATTAAGAGAACATGCTTCACGGTCTGTTTGCATGGGTATTTTTCTTAATTCTTAGCTCTTAATTCTTAATTCGATAATTCTCATTTCACTATGCTTTCGATGTACTTGCAAAGTATGTCTATGCCCGTATGGTTCTCTCCTCCTTGCGGAATTATCAGGTCGGCGTACTTCTTTGTCGGCTCGATAAACTGCTCGTGCATCGGTTTCAGCACCTTAAGGTAACGGTCGATGACCATCTCCACCGTTCTGCCGCGCTCCAAGACATCACGCTGGATGTTACGTATCAGGCGCTCGTCAGAGTCTGTGTCGACGAATATCTTAAGGTCCATCATGTCGCGGAGCTTCTTGTTCAAGAGTGTCATTATTCCCTCAATGATTATTACCGGACGCGATTCGACATGCACGGTCTCCTTCAGGCGATTGCAGAGCAGGTATGAATAAACGGGCTGTTCGACGGCCTTTCCGCTACGAAGCTCATTTACATGCCTGACCAGAAGCTTCCAGTCAAAGGCGTCGGGATGGTCAAAGTTGATGGCGCGGCGTTCTTCTTCGGTCATGCTTGACGTGTCGTTGTAATATGAGTCGAGCGGAACCACCACTACATAGTGGGGCGGCAACGCATCGGCTATCTTTCTCACAACGGTGGTTTTGCCTGACCCTGTGCCTCCGGCTATACCTATTATTGTCATATGTTCAAATCTTTTATAACTTACTCTGGCCGTTCATGCCCAATTCCGAGAACATTTTTTCATATTGCAAGGCCTTGTTTTCCACCTTCATCGGGTATGCGCGCGAGCTGCTCGGCATTCTGTAAAGGCGCATGTGGCGGCCTTCGAAGGTGAAAGGTTCCGACGTTCCCAGCTTGGGAGGGCGCATGCCGAAGTGTGAAGTGAACACGTCTGTGGCTTTCTGGCCGGTGGTCACCACGGCCGCACACGACGGTATGCGGTGCAAAAGGGCGTCAATGTCAGTAGGAGTGACTATCTCGAGGTCTTTGTCTGACGCCGTGTTCTTCGTCCTGCGCACGGCGCAAGCCGTGTCATACAGGGCAATGCCTTTCTCTGTAAGGAAGGAAACTATCTCCTCACGACGGAACACCGCCCTGTCTTTGTCGACGAAATGCTCCTTGTCTGCAAAGAACACTATGCCGAATATGCGCCACATGTCGTTAATGAAGTTGGGATAAAAGAAGTCCATGCACCAACGGCGGCGCGACGGCGGAAAGCTGCCGAGCATGAGAATGCGCGTGTTTTCGGGAAGAAAGGGCTGCAGAGGATGTTGCTCCACTTCGTTCATCTCTGTTCCTTTACAAGGTAAACGATTACGGGAAGGTGGTCGCTGTATCCGTCGAGCCAGGCTCCGCCAGAGTGGGTACGCTTCGGCGTGCCCTTGTAACGGCCCTCGTTGTTCATGAGATAGTCGCGGCGGAATATCTGGTTGCGCCAGAACTTTAGCGTGGAAAAGTCTTTCTTGCCGTCCTTGTCGATCATGTTCGGCGTGAGGACTATCTGGTCAAAAAGGTTCCACGAGCCTTGATACGACAATGTGCCCTGTCCCTGCTTGGCCAGAAGGTTGTACCAGGGATTGTACATGTCGCCGTCGCCCACCTTGTCCTTGTCGGGCAACGCGCGCAGGACATCCTTCATGCTCTTGTTCGTAGGGTCGTCGTTCATGTCGCCCATGACCATCACCTTCATTGCCGGATTGGCGTTCAAGAGCGAGTCCTTGATCGCCTTCACCTGCCTGGCGGCGTGTTCGCGGTAAGAAGAGCCGGCCGCACGGCTGGGCCAGTGGCACACTATAACGGCCACCTTGTCGCCGGCCATCTCGCCGGTGACGGTGAGGAAGCCGCGCGTTGCGTAAAAGTCTTTCATCGACTCATTGGGAACGTATGGCAGGAGCTTTACCGTCTCCACCTTGAACAGGGCCGGATTGTACAGCATGGCGCAGTCTATTCCGCGCTTGTCGGGGCCTTCCACGTGTACATATTTATATCCGCGCTCACGCAAGGGCTCTTGGGCGGTGAGGTCGTCGAGCACCTTTGAGTTCTCGACTTCAGACAGTCCGATGACGGCACAGCCCACTCCTGGCAGCACATCCGTGCCCATGTCGGCCAGCACACGCGCCATGTTGCGCAGCTTGTGTGTGTACTTCAGCCCGTCCCAGCGGTAGGAACCGCCGGGCAGGAACTCATAGTCGTTCTTGCCCTCGTCATGGCACGTGTCGAATAGGTTTTCCTGATTGTAAAAGCCTACGGCGTAAACCGAATACTTCTTTTCAGCCATACCGCATACTGCCACAAGTGAAAACGACAGTATGAAAAACAAAACGAGTTTCTTCATGATGATGTGTTCTTAGCAATGAAAGTTTCACGACCGGCACGGCAAGCCGTCTTGCCCCACCTGGCCGGACGCGGCGTATCTGTCTGCAAAGATAGTGCAAGTAAGGCGAACTGCAAAATAAAAGCTGCCTTTTGTCATTAAAAACAGCGGCGAAGCACGCCGGAGAACATGCCGGAACATGCCAGGGAACATGCCTGTAGCGACCGCCGGCACGACACTGCGCCAAAGCCTGCGTGACGCGCCATGACCGCCAGATTTGCAAAAGACGGCAAAACGCATTGCAAAAGACGGCAAAACGCACGGCAAAAGAGGCTCTTTTGCAGGCTAAAAGACGGCCTTTTGCAAAACAGCAGGCAAAGAGCCTCCTCAACACCGGCCGCAAGCGGCTTCCCTGAGGCGGACAAAGCGGTTGAGAATAAGGTTGAAAACGACGTAGACAAGCACGTCGATGAAGAAAACGAATGTGTTGGCCATAACCTGAAGCAACGCCAGATTGAGCGCGATGTAAGCCACGGCCAGACTGACTATGCACGCCAACGCGCCATGCTGTGACAGCCCCGCACGCATGAGCTTATGATGAATGTGCCTCTTGTCGGCCTTGAAGGGCGACACGCCGTGGCTTATGCGGACGACAGAAACTCTCACGGCGTCAAACACGGGGACTACCAACAGCGTGAACGGAACGATGAAGTCAAAACGCCGGAGAAGTATCACGCTGTCATTGTTCATCGAGTATTTCACGCACAGCACTCCAAGAATGAACCCCAACGTAAGGCTGCCGGCATCGCCCATGAATATCTTTCTGTTCCTTGAAACATCGCCGAAAAGATTGAAATAGAGAAATGCCAGGAGCACGCCGATAATGCCCGATATGAGAATTGCATACGACCATATGCCCTGAACGGCGAAAATGTATGCAAAACCGGCAAACGCCACGATGGAAAGACTTGCCGCCAGACCGTCGATGCCGTCGATAAGATTGACGGCGTTGTCGATGAACACTATCGCAAGAACCGTCAACGGCAGCCCCACGGCATAGGGAACGCCGTGTATGCCCATGAAGCCGTAGAAGTCGTTTAAGTAAAGATTGGCAAGCGGAAGAAGGCACGCCGCAACCATCTGCACGGCAAACTTTACCCGTGCCGACAGCCCGAGCACGTCGTCGACAATACCCGTGACATAGACGAGCAGTATGCCTATAAGGAAATAAAAGCTCCAGATGTTTATCGAAATAAGCTTATGCGTGGAATTGATGGCAGCCAAAGCCACGGCAAAAGAAATGAACATGCTGGGCATGAAGGCTATTCCGCCCAGGCGCGGCACGGCATTCTTGTGCACCTTGCGGGCGTTGGGCATGTCGTAAAGATGCTTTGCCTTGCAGAAGTTGAGGATTACAGGGATGAAGACGAAGCCGCACGCGGCGCTTAAGACAAACACCCCGACCATCCAAAAAACATATATGTCCATACTGATTCAAACGACATTGTTACAATACAATTAACCGCCAACCACCCAAAATATTGCACAATGACACATAAATTAATCACAGCCGCGACGGCAAGACACGCCCAACCATACAGGAACGGAACGCCCCGCGTGCAACAAAAGCGCACGACGGCACGCGACGACGGCGCCACAAGACACACCAAACCGCCTACGGCTTTACGGCACGCAGGCGGCTATGGCCACATTGATATCTGGTATTTAAATGTCCTGAGGACAAGCCAGGCCGCTGTGTCACGGCCCGGCCGCATTTTACATGCTACTTGGACGAAGCGTAAAGGGCTATCGTCGTGCCGGTAAACCCACCGGCATTCTTGGTAGAGAGATAACCGGCGTCAACGCCCTTCACGACAGGAAGCCACTTGCCTTCGCCTTTCGCGTAATAAAAGTCGAAGTCAAGACCGTTGGAAACTATCTTCAAACGGATGTCGTTGTCGCCATTACCTATCGGCGAGGATGCCACGCTTTCCTCCTTGCCTTCCTCGCCGACACGTATCATCTGCACCTGTCTGCCATTGTCGGTCATGGCAACACAGAGCATGTACTGGTGCGTCTCGTCCTTGAAAAGCACGAGGCCGGCCTTCTCGCCCGCCTTCACGGGACTGAAGTCGAGACGTGTCTCGCACTCGAACTTGTGATGGCTGATGCGGCGTGCGAGGAACGACGGCACCTTCTTCTCTGAAGACTTGACATCAGCGCACTTCATTGTGAGATATCCGGCATTGGCCGTCAGCGAAGCCAGATGGTCGACCGGGCCGCGCAAAGAGAACCACTCGATGGGCAGTTTGCTCTCGCTGAAGTCGTCACGGTAAGAGAAATTGCCGAAAGTAACGTCGTTTCCGCGCTTGGCTCCCTTGACTTTTGAAATGAGTGGCACGGTCTCGTCACCCTCGGTCATGTACGGGAAGCCGTCGCTGTTCCACCTAACCGGCATAAGGAAAGTCTCTCGGCCAAGGTTCTCAAACTTGCCATCACAGGGACGGCAGGCAAGAAACACGGCGTACCAGTCGCCATCTGGCGTGTCTACCAAGTCCGCATGGCCCGCACATGTCACAGGATTGGGACGGTCGGCAGGCAAGTGACGCTGTGTAAGTATCGGGTTTTGCTTGGCCGGAACAAACGGGCCGAAGGGGCTGTCGCTCCTGAATATCACCTCCGAATGCCAGTCACTGGTTCCTCCCTCCGCATCCATGAGATAATACTTGCCCTTTATTTTGTACATGTGGGGGCCTTCAATCCATATGGGCTTGTCCTCGGGATGCACGCCCTTGTTGACGAGCACCTTGGTTGGACCTAGGGTCTTGTCCGTCTTTACGTCGAACTCGCGCACACGGATTGTCCTATGCCCGTCATACTCGGCAGGCCCTTCAGGCTCGTCATTGTTGACGATGTAAGCCTTGCCGTCATCATCAAAGAAGAACGACGGGTCTATTCCGCCTACATCCGTAAGGCGTATCGGCTCTGACCATTCGCCAAGCGGATCCTTAGTCTTCACAAAGAAGTTGCCCCAGCCGACGTTTGTCGTAATCATGTAGAACGTCTTATTATGGGGATTGTAAGATATCGCGGGGGCGAAAATGCCCTGAGACACACGCTGCCCGTCAAGCGGAAGCTGTGACGGACGTGTAAGAATGTGGTTTACCAGCTTCCAGTTCAGCAAGTCCTTGCTATGGAACAATGGCACGCCGGGATAATAAGAAAACGTGGAAGTGACCATGTAATAGTCGTCACCGACACGGCATATGCTCGGGTCGGAATACCATCCGGGAAGTATTGGATTATAAAACGACGAAGCGTCAGGCAGAGGATTCTCCTTGTAATAGTCATCGTTGCCACGATACTCGAAATAGTCGAACTTCGCCGACGACGCTCCTGTGCCTCCGCCGTCAGCCAACACAGAGGCCGGCATGGCCGAGGCCAGCACGGCTAATGCCGCAAATTTAAAGATGTTGTTCCTTTTCATGATTATGTATAAATATGACAATGTTTACCTTCTTCACGACCGTGTGCCGCCATAAACTTTCCATTTTGCTTCCACACGCGTGTCTGTTTTGCAAAGTTAAGGCAAATCCCTGACAACATGATTTTTATTTGTATACAAAATCTTAGAATTTGTATCATGCAACAAAAAAAGCACTGCCCAGGCAGTGCTTCATGTGGAGCTGGAGGGAATCGAACCCTCGTCCAAACAGGGAAACCATACGCTTTCTACACGCTTATTCCGGCCTTCGGTTTTCGTGCCGCCGCAAGACCCGGACCACCAACGACGACCTTATCTCCAGAAATTTCATCATGTACGCGGAGCCAGACATGACTATTCCCGATTTAACCGCACCGCCTATTCGGAACGCTTCGGGACAACAGCTTCCGGGCGATGTCTCGTCCTGTCACCTTGTGACGGGATTAAGCCAGTAATCTACTATGCTTCGATTAGGCAGCGAGAGCGTATTTGTTTTCGCCAGATAAATTTATGACCGCTGAGATTTAGGAGCCAACAGACCACGCTCCGCGTGCTTACGTACCATTCCAACCCGCTGTCAAATCCAGTCAACCCCGGAATGCGCATAGGAATTGCGCCGTAATTGTTTGCAAAGATAGCCGTTTATTGCTTGAGAAGCAAACATACGCGTGTTTTTTATACATAATTAACTGCCGGGAAAGGTCTCCACGGCTTAACACCTGAGTGTCAGCTGGTTACGGGCATGAAACCGGCAATGATGCAAAAGACGGCCTTTTGGCGTGTAAAAAGCCGTCTTTTACAACGCAATATGCGGCCTTTCGCAATGCAAAAGGCCGCACATTGGAAAACGGCCGCGCACGGATGATTCCGCACGTGGCCGTCAGATGTTTTATGAAATAGTATTGTTAAGGATTTCCTTATTCGCTCTTCATCGTCCTGATATTGCCGTCTGCATCGATGTCAAGCTCCTTTACCTTCACGCTGCGCAGCCAGGTCTTGCCTTCAGACGGCACACAGTCGTGGTGGAACAGGTACCACTTGCCTTTGTATTCCACGATTGAGTGGTGCGTGGTCCAGCCAACGACTGGCTCAAGTATCACACCTTTATAAGTGAACGGCCCGTAAGGATTGTCGCCTACGGCATAGCATAGGAAGTGGGTGTCGCCTGTTGAATATGAAAAATAATACTTTCCGTTCATCTTGTGCATCCATGAAGCCTCGAAGAAACGGTGAGGATCGCTTGCCTTCAACGGTTCGCCGTTGTCGTCGACAACGAGTACGGCACGCGGCTCTTCGGCAAACTGGAGCATGTCATCAGTCATCCTGGCCACGCGTGAAGGCAATGCCGGCTCGTCGCCCTCAGGCAGATGCTCCACGCCAAGGGCCTGGTTGTCCTTGTAGCGCTGCAGCTGTCCGCCCCAGATGCCGCCGAAATATGTATATATGGCACCGTCGTCATCCTTGAACACGCAAGGGTCTATTGAATAAGAGCCACGTATAGGGTCGGCCTGCGGCGTGAAAGGTCCTTCCGGACAGTCGGAAACGGCAATTCCGAGATGGAACACGCCGTTCTTGTCCTTGGCGCAATACACCATGTAATATTTGCCATCCTTCTCCACTACGTCGTTGTCCCAAAGCTGGCGGCTCGCCCACGGAATGTCTTTAACGGCCAAAACCTCGCCGTGATCGGTGACATCGCCGTTCTCAACATCCTCAAGCGAGAGCACATGATAGTCTTTCATCTGGAAGTGTCCGCCGTCATCATCGAACGCTTCGCCCGAATCCCAGTCGTGCGAAGGATAGATGTAGAGCCTGCCGTTAAACACATTGGCAGAAGGGTCTGCCATGTAATCACTCGGAAAAAGATATCTTGCTTTATCCATATTAATTGATTTTAAGTTATGACGTCATTAATAAAAACCGGAAGAATGGCATCATGCACCCTTGGCTTGGCATCCGCTCGTCCGGTTGTTGCATGGCGATTAATTCTTGAACAGATCGATAATCTTGCCTGCCACAGGCTTAATCTTGTAATCACGACCGAACATGAGAGGATAGTTTGTACGTCCTCTTACAGGGAAATCGTTAAGCCAAGACGTGCCGTCGGAAACACCCCAGAACGTGATGCGTGAAATCTGGTGGCGGTGACGGTAATAAATCTTGAACAATTCAAGATAGCGCTGTTCGAAGAGTTTTTCCGCCTCGGGAGTAAGTCCGTTCTTATAAGGATTGTATTTTTCCTGATACTCGAAGTTCTGGCTTATCTCCGCGCCGCTGAAATTATCCGGAGTTGGAAGCATGTTCATGTCAAGCTCGGTCATCATGACCTTAACTCCACAGGCTGCAAAAGAGTCGATTGAAGCCTCATACTCCTTCAGGTCTGGGTAATTGTATCCGTTGTGCGACTGCATTCCGATTCCGTCGACCCTGCATCCTTTGGCCTTCAATCCTCTTACAATCTTGCAAATGGTAGCACGCTTGCCTGGCTTTGCCATGGAATAGTCGTTGATGTAAAGCTCAGCATTTGGGTCGGCGGCATGTGCGAACTTGAAAGCCAGCTCTATATAGTCAGGTCCTATTATCCTGTAATACGGCGACTGGCGCATCGTTCCGTCATCGTTGACAGCCTCATTCACCACGTCCCACCCCTTGATTCTTCCTTTATAACGGGTCATGACGGTAGTGATATGGTCGCGCATACGGTCTATGAGTACCTGCCTGGAGACGGTGTCGCCCTTCTCATCCGTGAACATCCACTTCGGCGGTTGCGAATGCCATACAAGACAGTGGCCGATCATCTCAAGACCGTTGTCCTCGGCAAACTTCACCGTTCGGTCGGCATCGTCCCAGAAATAAGTATCCTCTTCAGGATGTATTACTTCCCCTTTCATGCAGTTTTCCGCCACAATAGAATTAAAATTGTCAGTCACAATCTTGGCCTCTGCGGCATTCCTGCCCCACACAGCATCGACATTCACCGCCGCGCCAACCGTGAAATACTTGCCAAGCACATCCTTGAACGTGTCAGCCGCAACAACTTCTGACGGCGCGAGGCAGGCAGCCGCGCATACCGTAGCCAACAAAAAGCTCTTATTCATGTGTTTTGTCAGTTTTTAGAACGTTTCTCAATTTCCATGTTTATCTTGTCAATAACTTCGTCGCTCAGTTCATATTTTGAGATGATGAACATGGCTAAGGCGAGCAGCAAGGCCGGTATTACAGCTACAAGCCACAGAATGCCCTGCTCTGCCAACGGCGACTGAGACACTGTGTTGGTCTGGTCGAAGCCCACGAAAGCCAGCACCAGTCCCGGAACAACGCCTCCGAGAGCCATTCCCGCCTTGTAGAATATGCCTGTAAGAGCGTTCACTATGCCCGAGATACGCCGGCCATGGGTGTACTCTCCGTATGAAATAACCTCGGGAACAAGCGCCCACATGTAGCCAGTGGCAACGATTACACCGGTCGACTTGACAAACTGTGCGACATAGACAAGCCACATCTGCGAGCGCAAAGCCGGCACTACGGATATCACATAAAGCAGAGCCATGCCCACGATTGCCACGGAAAGGAATATGTTGAACATTCCGCGCTTGCCCACCTTGCGCTTGATGGCAGGCACCATAGGCATGAAAATGAACGCCGGGATGGAGCCTAACGCCATGAAATTGGCCACCTGGCCCGCATCGGCATGCACATTGTAAATCATATAATAAGACCCGGCGGCATTGCCTACCGACATCATCGCGAAAGCTGTGATGAAGAAGAAGGCCAGTATGCGGAGCGGACGGTTGCGCTTGAACTCCACCCACAAGTCGCTGACTTTAACGTTGGCGGTCTCTGACTTGTCCATAACAACGCGCTCCTTTGTCTGCGAGAAGCAGAACACAAGCAACAAAAGGCCAACAACGGCGTAAATCAACATCGTGACAAACCAGGCTCCACCTGAATCCTTGGAGTTCATCTTGCCGTCTGGAGACAACGCCGCTACTATCATAGGAATACCGTAAGCCACGGCCAGTCCGCCGGCGTTGGCCATGAACATGCGGACAGACGTAAGCACGGTTATCTCATTTGTGTCACGAGTCAACGACGCGTTGAGCGCTCCGTAGGGCACATTTATTAATGTATAAAGCATCGACATGCCTACATAAGTGAAATAGGCATAGGCCAACGAGCCTGAAAATCCGTTCCAGAAGCACAGCACTGCAAATCCGCTGAGCGGTATGCCGGCAAAAACCAGATAAGATCTGTATTTTCCGAACTTGGGGTTATGCTTGTCGACAAACGTTCCGACAATAGGGTCCCAAATGACATCGACAATGCGCACAAGAAGGAACATGAACGCTGCCGACGTAGGATCAAGCCCGTAAACATTCGTATAAAACAGCAACAGATACATGGATATGGTCTGATAGATAAGGTTCTGGGCCAAATCTCCTGACCCGAAGCCTATCCTCTGAATCCATGACAGTTTGTAAAACCCCTTGGCTTCATGGCCTAAAGGCTGTGTTTTCATTTCGTTTTCCATATAAAGTCAAATATAATAAAAAGTCTTGCAAAGCGGTTTTCATGATTAACGCGAACCTAAGCTAACGCCTTTGGCAACACGTGCAAAAGTACATCATTGTCCAATAACACACAACTATTTTTGTAGCTATTGCGTTTCAATTTGTTTCATTGCACTCTATTTCAAGTCAAATACTCGTTAAAATAAGACACATATACTTATTTTTGCAAAAAAATCAATCCTCATGAAACACTTTAACCTTATCTTGACATTGTTACTATTGTCGCTCGCTGCAACATTTTCTAACGCGGCTGAGCGTTTTGTCAGCTTCAAGTCAGGAGACGTGTTGCTCAACGACAAGGGCAAAATAGCCATCTACGTAGACGCGAACGACTGCAAGGGAGTGTCGATTGCGGCGCGAAACCTCGCCACAGACATCAACAAAGTATGCGGCGCGGAAGTGACGACCACCGGCCAGGCGGACGCCAAGATAATAGTAGGCACTATCGGTCATTCGGCCGAAATAGACCAGCTGGTGAAGCAAAAAGTAATTGACAAGACCGAACTTAAAGGCAAACTCGAGAAATACATCATCACAACCACGGGCGACAAGATTGTCATAGCCGGAAGCGACAGGCGCGGAACAATCTACGGAATATACGAGCTGTCGCGCCAAATCGGCGTGTCGCCATGGTACTACTGGGCCGACACGCCCATAGAACGCCACGCGCGCGTATATATTAATAAAGGTGTGTACACCGACGGGGAGCCTGCCGTGCGCTACCGCGGCATCTTCCTGAACGACGAGGCGCCGTGCCTTACCACATGGGTGAAAAACACTTTCGGCACCGATTACGGCGGCCACGACTTCTACGCAAAGGTTTTCGAGCTGATACTCCGCCTCAAAGGCAACTTCATGTGGCCGGCAATGTGGGGATGGGCGTTCTACGCCGACGACCCGCAGAACAGCAAGACTGCTGACGAAATGGGCGTGATGATGGGCACATCGCACCACGAGCCCATGGCGCGCAACCACCAGGAATGGGCACGCAACCGCGACAAGTACGGCGCATGGGACTATGCCAAGAACCAGGAGGTTATCGACCGCTTCTTCCGCGAAGGCATGGAGCGCGCCAAGAACAATGAAGACATCATAACGATAGGCATGCGCGGCGACGGCGACGCTCCCATGGGCGGAGAGGAAGGCAAGGATCACGAGTTCGTGCCGCAGTACCAGCGCATGATGAAACTGATGCAGAAGATCATCGACAACCAGCGTAAGATAATCAGCGACGTTACCGGCCGCCCGGCCAAGGAGCGTCCGCAGGTGTGGGCTTTGTACAAGGAAGTGCTTGGATATTACGAGAACGGGCTGCAGGTGCCCGACGACGTGACCCTGCTCCTGTGCGACGACAACTGGGGGAACGTAAGGCGCGTGCCAAACGCCGAGGAGCGCAAGCGCAAAGGCGGATGGGGACTTTACTACCACGTTGACTACGTTGGCGGCCCGCGCAACTCCAAGTGGCTGTGCAACACGCCGCCGCAGAACATGTGCGAGCAGCTCACCCTGGCCTACGACTACGGCATAGACCGCCTGTGGATACTCAACGTGGGCGACCTGAAGCCCATGGAATACGCCATAACCCTGTTCATGGACATGGCCTGGGAACCCAAGAAATACTCTGCGCAGACAGTCATGACCCACGTTGCCGGATTCTGCCGCGAGCAGTTCGGCGACGCACAGGCGGACGAAGCGGCGCGAATACTCAACCTCTACCTTAAATACAACGGCCGCGTAACGGCTGAACTTCTCGACAAGGACACATACAACCTTGAGACGGGCGAGTGGCGCCAGGTGGCCGACGAGTACATGCGCCTCGAGGCAGAGGCCCTGCGCCAGTACATCACCCTGCCCGACGCTTACCGCGACGTGTACCGCGAGCTTATCCTCTTCCCCGTCCAGGCCATGGCGAACCTGTACCAGATGTACTATGCCCAGGCAATGAACAACCACCTGTACAAGCTTGGCGACCCTGCCGCCAATCTCTGGGCCGACCGCGTGGCCGAGGCATTCAGGCGCGACTCCGTGCTCTGCGCCGAGTACAACCACGACATCGCCGGCGGAAAATGGAACGGCATGATGATACAGAAGCACATAGGCTACACCGACTGGCACGACAACTTCGAGCGCGACATGATGCCCGAGGTGTTCCGCATAGAAGGCGACGCGCACGGAGGCTTCGTCCACAAGGGAGCCGACGGATACGTGGCCATGGAGGCCGAGCACTACTTCAGCAAGGCCGACGCACAGGAAGCCAAGTGGACCGTGTTGCCCTACATGGGACGCACGCTAAGCGGAGTGTCGCTGCAACCTTACACGAAGCCCGTAAGCGGAGCGTCGCTGGCATACCGCTTCACCGCACCGGCGGAAGTTGCTGGCAAGGTAAAAGATGTAAAGGTACATGTCATCGTGAAGTCAACGCTCGACTTCCTCAACAAGGGCGGACTTACCTACAACGTGTCGTTGGACGGCGGCGAGCCGCAGACGGTCAACTTCAACAAGGACCTCAACGAGAACGGCAACAACACCTACACGATATACTACCCCACGGTGGCGCGCCGCGTGGTTGAAAGCGTGGTCACCCTACCCGTAGGCAATGGGACGGACGGCGTGCACGAGCTTACCGTAAAGCCCAACGACCCTGGCATAGTGTTCGAGAAGATAGTCGTCGACATGGGCGGATACAAGCCCTCTTATCTATTCATGGACGCGTCAGAGAAAGAGCGAAAATAGCATGCGTACGCCTATTATGGCGGCGAATGTTTGGGAAATTGCCAGAAAATGCGTATTTTCGCACACACTTACAGCATGCCGGCGGAAGGCGGCAGCAGCTCCGCCGGTGGACAAGCCAATGACGACACACGGCTTTTCACGCCGTAAAACACGGTCTTTCGCAATACAAAAGACGGCCTTTTGCAATGCGAAAGACCATGTTTTGAAATTGAAAGAACATCCCATGCGAATGATTGCAAACATGATGTCACACGAAACAAGAACTGATAGATTGAAACTGCAGAAGGATAAAAAGTTACAGTTTTCACCGGCACGGTACGCAGCCAGTGCCAAAGGCACGCTCATAGCCATAGCCGTCTGCCTGCTGGCAACCATCGTGGCCCAAGCAGACAGCGGCCACCTGTACACCACCGACAAACTTACCAGCAGCCTGGTGAGCTGCATCAGCCAAGACAAATACGGATACATATGGGTAGGAACGGAGAACGGCCTCAGCAAGTTTGACGGCTACCGCTTCACCAATTACCATAAGAGCAACGCGGAAAAGGCAGATTCCACATCGCTGATAAGCAACGACATCACCAAGATATTCATCGACAGCGAAGGCCGCATGTGGATAGGCAGCGGCGAGGGACTGATGACCTACGACGCCGAGAACGACAGCTTTAGGAATTACCCGTTCCCCAACGGATGCAGGCCCAGGATACAAGACATCCTCCAAAACGGCAACGGCGACATCATAATATGCACGGCCGGATACGGAATGTTCCAGATAAAGAATGGCACGCAGAAGGTAACAATCTGCGACATCAAGGGTTGGAAAAGCAAATACAACTTCACCAGCCGCCTGTTCAAGGACAGGCGCGGCGACATCTGGTTTTCCAACCACCTCTCGCAGATAGCGAAAATAAGCACCGGCGACAGGCGCAAAGGCATCAAGGAATACGAGTCAGCGTGCGGCTCGGTGGTCAACTTCATCGACAACGGCTCCGACGGGCTTGTCATCGTGTGCCTGTACGGCATAATGAAATACAGCTACGCCACGGGAAAACTCACCATGGCCGACTACGACATGAGCCTGCTCAACCGCAACGTGTCCATAAGGAAAGCCCTTGCCGACCATAAAGGCAACATCTACATAGGCACATCGGGCAAGGGATTGATGGTGATACCGTGCGGCAGCAACACGCTGCAACGCGTCGAGACGAAAGACAAGACATTCGACCTGTCTACGTCAAACGTCAACGACATCTTTGAAGACAAAAACGACAACATCTGGATAAGCTGCTACAAGCGTGGCATATACCTGCTGAACCAGGAGAGCGAAGTGTTCAGCAGCTGGAACTTCACCGCCCAAAGATACTTCCTGGGCAGCGGTCTGTCGTCAATCTCAAACGGTAAAGAGGGCGACATACTGGCCATAGTACAGAAAGCCGGAGTATACCGGTTTGACAAGCAAGGCAAGATAATCGCCCACCCGGAATCCCCCTACGGAGCAAGCACCATATACAAAGACAAGGGCGGCAGCTTCTGGCTGTCTTCCGAGAACGGCCTGTATGCATACGACCCCTACAGCGGAGCCTACACGCTCAAGGCGAAATTCGACGGATACGACATCAACTGCATGACCGACGACGGCAACGGCCGCCTCTACATCTGCAACTACGGCAAGGGGCTGTGCGTCTACGACATGCAGACGGGCAAGCAGTCGGCCTTCAGCATGACCGACCGCAGGCGGAACGGAACAATCTGCAACAACTGGATCAAGGCCCTATACATAGACAGCCGCGGACTGCTTTGGATAGGAAGCTCCAACGGACTGTCGTGCATGGACACGCGCAACAACAACTTCAACGCGCTCTGGCAAGGCGACATGATGCGCGACATGCAGAGCCTCTCGTTCCGCGAGACACGCAACGGCGACATCCTCATCGGCACAAACAACGGCCTTTACATTTACGGCAGGGAGACAAAAAAGTTCAGCCTATTCCCAGGAGCCGAGGACATACGCGACAGGTCGATATACAGCATCGTGATAGACACGCGCGACGACATATGGCTCAGCACCTCGAGAGGCATACTCCTGTACGACAAGAAGAAAAAGAACTTCATCAGCTACGTCAGCGGCAACGGCCTCTCAAACCATGAATACGTACTTGGGGCGGCCATACACTCGGCCGACGACCGCATAGCCTTTGGCACAAACGACGGCATAACCGTATTCTATCCAGAGCAAGTAAAGAACAGCAGCATCGAGATGGACAACGTCTACCTCACCAACTTCATTGTCAACGGCATGCCGAAGTTCAGCTTCAAGGACGAATTCAAGGTGCCATACAACAGCAATACGCTGCAATTGGAATTCTCACTGCTCAACTTCAAACATGCCGAAGAAATCAAATTCCAATACAGAATCAACGACAGCAAGGAGTGGATCACGGTAAGAGACGGCTCCAACGCCATACAGTTCAACGAGCTGAAACCCGGGAAATACGAGATTTACGTAAGAGCCGAATGCAACGGCAAGTACTCTAAACAGACCAGGAAAATCACCATAACCGTGCAAGACCCGTGGTATTCGTCCACACTGGCATGGATCTTTTATTGCATCGCCATAGGCACCGTCATCACATACGCATTGTGGCAATACGAAAAAAACAAGAGGGAGGAACTAGAAGAAGCGAAAATGCGCTTCCTCATCAACGCCACACACGACATACGCTCGCCGCTTACACTGATTATCGGGCCACTTAACAAGCTGAAACAAAGGATTACCGACAAGGAAAGCCTTGCCGACATAGACACCATAGACCGCAACGCACAAAGGCTGTTGCTGCTCGTCAACCAAATACTTGACGAAAGGCGGATTGACAAAAACCAGATGCACCTGCACTGCCAATACACCAACCTCACGGCACAAGTAAACGGAGTGACGGCCATGTTCCTAAGCAACGCCCGCCAACACGGCATAAAACTCAGCGTTGAAAGCCAAGGCGACGTATATGGATGGGTAGACCGCACCAACTTCGACAAGGTGATACAGAACCTGTTGTCAAACTCATTCAAGTTCACCCCGGACGGCGGCGAGATCTGCATCACGCTCCGCCAAAGCGGCGAAACCATAACAATAGAGGTAAAAGACTCAGGAACCGGATTCAAGGAAGAAAACACAGAAAAGCTGTTTGACCGCTTCTACCAAGGGCGCAACAGCACAGGCTCAAGGTCGGCAGGCACAGGCATCGGCCTGAATCTTTGCCGCACGCTGATACAGATGCATGGAGGCAAGATAAAAGCGACCAACCGCAACGACGGCAGACAAGGCGCGTTAATGACCATAACACTGCGTACCGGCAACAGCCACCTTAAACCTGAAGAGATCGTAGACGGCGAGGAAGCCGCCAAGAAGCCTCATTCCGACACGGCAAAACACCACGCAAGCAAGAACTACAGGATACTTGTGGTGGACGATGATCCCGAAATATTGGAATACATCAAAGGCGAACTCGGCGAATGGTACAAGCTCGACGGCGTATCCAACGGCAAGGAAGCATTGCAGGCTTTACTTGCCACGCATTACGATCTTGTCGTTTCCGACATCGTGATGCCGGTCATGGATGGTATCAGCTTGCTTAAGAACATTAAGACGAACAGCCTCGTTTCAGACATTCCCGTGATACTTCTGACATCGAAAGTAGATGCCGCCGACAGGCTGGAAGGATTCAAGAAGGGAGCCGACGCATATCTTCCCAAACCGTTCGACATAAAGGAACTGCGCATCATGATCGACAATCTGGTCAACCGTGTGCGCCAACTGAAAGGAAAATTCTCGGGAGCACAGGCCCAAGACGACAAGGTTGAACAGATAAAAGTGAAAGGAAACAACGACGCGCTGATGGAAAGGATAATGAAGTCCATCAACAAAAACCTGTCCAATCCCGACTTCAACGTGGAGGAACTGACCGAAGACGTGGGAATAAGCCGCGCCCAACTGCACCGCAAGATGAAGGAAATCACTGGCATATCGACAGGAGAATTCATCAGGAACCTGCGTCTTAAACAGGCCGCCAGGCTGATACGCGAGAACAAGATAAACATAACCCAGGTTGCCTACAACGTCGGTTTCAACAACCAGACTCATTTTTCAACTGTCTTCAAAAAGCATTTCGGCATGTCGCCGTCCGAATATGCGGAGAAAAACAGGAACGTGAAAGAGCCTGCGGAGGAAAAAGACGGAACAGGAAACAAGCAAGACGACAACCAAGAAACAAATGAATAACACCATGAAACAGAAAAGGATTATGGCTTCAGTCGCGGCATTTTTGCTCTTAATTGCCGCAAACGCCGAAGACGGATCAGACCTGTGGCTGCGCATGCAACACGAAACCAACACGGCGAAAGTCGAGACCAACGACAAGTCGGCCACTGGCAAGACCGCGGTAAACGAACTCACCGCCTTTTGGAAAGGCGGTGACGTCACGCTGAAAAAGGACGGAAAGATGCCCGACAACGACGGCTTCAGCATCAGCAAGTCGGCAAAAGACGGCTCAATCGTGGTAAAGGCACGCCGCAGCGCGGGCCTTCTGTATGGCGCATACGAACTGCTGCGCATGCAACAGACCGGCAACATCTCATTAAAAGAAACCAGCACACCGGCTTTCGAATATCGCATACTCAACCATTGGGACAATCCCGACGGCAGCGTCGAGCGCGGATATGCCGGCAAAAGCATCTGGAAGTGGGACGAGATTGACGGCAACGAGGGCACAATGAGCCTCGACCTGAAAGAACGGCTCACCACTTACGCGCGTGCAAACGCCTCAATAGGCATAAACGGCATCGTCATCAACAATGTGAACGCGTCGCCAAGCATACTCAGCCTGGAGTATATAAAGAAGGTGAAGGTAATCGCCGGATTGCTCAGGCCTTACGGTATTAAGACTTACGTGTCCGTAAACTTCGCATCGCCAATGGTGCTCGACGGCCTGGAGACAGCCGACCCGCTCAACGACAAGGTGAGGGCATGGTGGAAGAAAAAGGCGAAAGAGATATACAAAGAGATTCCCGACTTCGGCGGTTTCCTTGTAAAGGCCAATTCAGAAGGCCAACCCGGGCCCGGCGACTACCACCGCACGCACGCCGACGGAGCCAACATGCTGGCCGAGGCGCTTGCGCCGCACAAGGGAATAGTGATGTGGCGCAGCTTCGTCTATGGCAACCATGAGGGCGAAGACCGCGTGAAGCAGGCCGTGACCGAGTTCAAGAGCCTTGACGGAAAGTTCGCAAAGAACGTCATACTGCAGTCAAAGAACGGCCCGCTTGACTTCCAGCCGCGCGAGCCTTACGCCCCGATATTCGACCAGATGAAGCACACCCCTATGTGGGCGGAGCTGCAAATCACGCAGGAATATCTCGGCCAGAGCCTCCACCTGGTGTATCTCGCCCCGATGTGGAAAGAGTTTTTCAGCTTCGTCAATCCCAAGCAACTGCGCGGAATAGCCGGAGTGGCCAACACGGGCGACGACAAAAACTGGTGCGGACACCCCTTCTCGCAGGCCAACTGGTACGCTTTCGGCCGTCTGGCATGGAACCCAGAACTGGCTTCTGACAGCATAGCGCGCGAATGGCTGGTGCAGACGTTCACACACGACACGGCTTTCGTAAACCCAATGACCGAAGTGATGGAAGCCAGCCGCGAGGCCTGCGTGGACTACATGATGCCCCTCGGACTGCACCATATATTCAAGGCCGACCACCACTACGGGCCCGAGCCGCAAGGACAGTACGCACACTTCCCGATAGAATGGTGCCCCGTGTATTACCACAAGGCCGACACCGCCGGCGTAGGCTTTGACCGCACGCGTACCGGAAGCGACGCCGTGAGCCAGTACCGCGCGCCATACAACGACCTGTACAACAACATCGGGACCTGCCCGGAGGAATACCTGCTGTGGTTCCACCACGTAAGCTGGGACTACAAGATGAAGAACGGCAAGACGCTGTGGCAGAACATCTGCGCACATTACGACCGCGGAGTGAGCGAGGCCGAGCGTTTCGCAGCCGTATGGCAGACCATGCGCCCGTATGTTGACGAAGAACGCTTCAGCCACGTGAGCCGCCTTATGGACGTTCAGGTGGACAACGCTAAGGAATGGCGCAACGTATGCCTCGGCTATTTCAGCGCATTTTCAAAGCAGATAATAAAATAAAGCGATGAAAAAAACGATTTGCAAGATATTGGCTATCGCCATAATGTCAGGATGCGCCGCACATGTTGCGGCGCAATCCGTACTGGAACGCCACGACAACGGCGCACACCTTACGGTAAACGGGCAACCAATGCTCATACTCGGAGGCGAGCTAAGCAACTCCGCCGCGACGTGTTTCGACGACATAGACCGCGTAATGCCCGAGATGAAACGCCTCGGACTGAACACCGTGCTCGTGCCTGCGCAGTGGGACTTGATTGAGCCTCGCGAAGGCGAATACGACTTTTCGCTCATAGGCCGCGCCATCGACAAAGCGCGCGAAAACCAGCTGAAGGTGGTCTTCCTGTGGTTCGGCGCATGGAAAAACTCAATGAGCTGCTACGCGCCCCTTTGGTTCAAGGAGGATGTCAAGCGCTTTCCGCGCGCCGTAACGGCCACGGGCAAGCCGATGGAAATAGCCAGCGCGTTCTCCAAAAACGTGCTCGAGGCCGACCGCCGCGCATTCTCCAAGCTGATAGAATACATCAAGGAGAAGGACGAGCAGCAATCAACGGTCATAATGGTGCAGGTGGAGAACGAGATAGGAATGCTCGAAAGCGCGCGCGACTATTCGCTCGAGGCCACGCGGCTGTACAACTCCGACGTGCCCGAGGAACTGCTTTCTTACATTAAAAGCCATGCCAAGACGCTGCATCCGTACACACTCAATAAGCTTACGGGCAGCGAGACGCTTTCAGGCGAAAGCAAAAAAACGCTTTCACAGAAACTGAAACGCGGCGGCACATGGGCCTCGCTGTTCGGTGACGACATTTATACGGAAGAGATGTTCATGGCCTACCACTACGCCAAATACGTAGAGCAACTGGCCCAAAGCGCACAAAACATACACGACATACCGCTCTACGTCAACGCCGCACTCAACAGCCGAGGCCGCAAGCCGGGCGAATATCCGTCGGCAGGACCGCTCGCCCACCTCACAGACATGTGGCGGTGCGCCGCCCCAAGCATATCGATGCTCTCGCCCGACATATACGACACGGGCTTCAAAGGCTGGGCGTCGCTGTACGACCTGCCCGGAAATCCGCTCTTCATACCCGAGTCTCGCTGCTGCGAAAACAGCGGAGCGCGCGCCATGTACACCTTCGGCGAGCACCGCGCCGTGGGCTTCTGCCCCTTCGCCATCGACCAGGCATCACCGGCCGACCAGGCTTCGGTTAGCGGAAGCTACGCCATCCTCAACCAGCTCTCGCCCCTGTTGCTCGGCGGCAAAGCCACAGAAAAGACTTGGGGACTACTCTTCGACAAGACCGACCGTGAACGCACCATTACCGACGGCGACCTCGTCATGACCTGTAACCACTTCTTCACCCTGCCGTGGGATGCCCGCGCAAAGGCCGACACATGGCCCGAGGGCGGCGGCATAATAATCAAACTGGCCGATAACGACTACATCGTGGCGGGCAACGGCATCGTGGTGACATTCCAGACGGCCACCGAGAAGGCGCAGGAAGAGCGCAAGACGCTCGGCGAAGACGGCTTCGCCACGGCCGGACAGGGCAAGGCCGAAGCCAAGAAAGACACTCGGAAGTTCACCGGCAGGCGCATCGGCATAGGCACGGTGGACGAAGTAAGCATCGGCACCGACGGCCAGACGAAGTACCTGCGCCGCCTCAACGGCGACCAGACCCACCAGGGACGGCACGTCCGCATATCATGCGGTGACAACCAAATACTGCACGTCCGCCTGTACGAATATTGACCGCGTGTAACCAGCTGATAACCAACACCTTTCCAAAAGGCCGCCTTTTAGCTTCTAAAAGGCGGCCTTTTGCGTTGCAATTCACGGCCTTTTGCACGATGAAAAGCCGTGAATTGCAACGCCGCCCCACTCCACCCACACTTCCACCAACCACATTTGTAACATTATTTTATTGAAAATTTAACACCCGCTGCAACACTCTTGTTGGATAATAAGCGTATTTTTGCAAAAGCGGACACAGCCGTTCCGCCATAAAAAAGAAACCAACAGACATCATGGCAATAAAAATCACCAACAAGAAAAAGAAAGAGGCTCACTACGTAGAGCGCGACGTGAGCTGGATGTACTTCAACCACCGCATATTGCAGGAAGCCCGAAAGGACAGCATACCGCTGCTCGAGCGGCTGTCGTTCCTCGGCATTTATTCCAACAATCTCGACGAATTCTTCCGCGTGCGCATGGCTTCGCTCAACCGCCTGCTCGAGTCTGACAACAAGGAAATACGCAAGCAGCACGACAACATACGCAAAACCATCAAGACAATCAACAAGCTCAACTCGCAGTTCAGCCAGGAATACACCGTCGCAATCGACGAAGTGTTCAAGGCGTTGGAAGAGCATAACATCCGCCTTCTTGACGAGACACAGCTCAACGGGGAACAGGAGGCCTACCTTAAGACCTACTACCACGAGCGTCTCAACGGTTACACCAACCCCATCTGGTTCTCAGGAATCGACGAAATAGGCCAGCTCGAGGACAACCGCATATATCTCCTGATAAAGAAGACAGAGCCTGCCGACGGACTGCGGCTGCCAAAGAGCAGCCTCGCCATTATCAAAGTGCCCGACAGGGAGCACGGACGCTTCGTCAAGCTGCCATCGTCTGACGGCTTCGACAACATAATGTATCTCGACGACGTGGTGCGTTATTGCCTGCCGCTAATCTTCATCGGCTTCAAGCCAAGCACGTTCGAGGCCTACTCCTTCAAGTTCACGAAGGACGCCGAGATGGAGATGGAGAACGACTTCGAGTACGGCGTGCTGCAGAAAGTTGCCAAGGGCGTGAGCAGCAGGAGGCGCGGCGAGCCCGTGCGCCTCATCTACGACAAGCAGATGCCTAAGGACATGAAGAAGAAACTCATGTCAAAGATTGACATAAGCAAGCTCGACGCCTCGCTCGCCAGCAGTCGCTACCAGAACCACAAAGACCTGATGGGCTTCCCTGACTGCGGCCACGAGGAGCTGAAATATCCCAAATGGAAACCCATACTGAAGCCGGAATTCCTCTCGCAGGAGAGCATTCTCGACCAGATACGCCGCAAGGACCTGTTCATCCACGTGCCTTACCACTCATTCGACGGCTACATCCGCGTGCTGCGCGAGGCCGCGCTGAAGCCCGAGGTGAAGTCGATCAAGACCACGCTGTACCGTCTTGCCAAGGATTCCAAAGTTGTAAAGGCGCTAATCTGCGCCGCGCGCAACGGCAAGAAGGTGACGGCCGTGGTCGAGTTGCTGGCCCGCTTCGACGAGGAGAGCAACATAAAATGGAGCAAACGCATGCAGGAGGAAGGCATCAACGTGATCTTCGGCGTAGAGGGGCTTAAGATTCACTCGAAGCTCTTGTACATAGAGTCGAAGCAGGGCAACATCGCCTGCATAGGCACTGGCAACTTCCACGAAGGCAACGCCAAGACTTACACCGACTACCTGATGATGACCGCCAGGAAGAACATCGTGCAGGAGGTGAAAAAAGTGTTCGACTTCATCGACCGCCCCTTCTCCCAAGTGCGCTTCAAGGAGCTGATGGTGTCGCCCAACTCGATGAAGAACCGCGTCCTCTCGCTAATCAACAACGAGATAAAGAACGCCCGCGCAGGGCGCGAGGCGTGGATAAAGATGAAGATAAACCACATCACCGAGCTTGACGTTGTGAACAAACTCTACGCCGCATCCGCCGCCGGGGTGAAGATAGGCATCGTGCTCCGGGGCAACAGCTCGCTTGTAACAGGCATACCGGGCGTGAGCGACAACATCAGGGCCGTGGGCATAATAGACCGATACCTGGAGCATTCGCGCATACTGATATTCTGCAACGGCGGCGCGCCGAAGTATTACATAGGCAGCGCCGACTGGATGCCGCGCAACCTGTTGAACCGCATCGAGGTGATGACTCCCGTCTACGACGCCGACCTGCAGCGCGACCTCATGCGCACGGTGGAGTATGGTTTGCGCGACACTACCAACGGACGCATAGTTGACGGCACGGGGGCGAACACCATACAGCCCGTAGAAGGCGACCGCCCATTCCGCTCGCAGGAGGAGCTGCGCAACGCTTACGAGGCCGAAGCGAAAACTGTAAGCACTGCGGACGGCATCTAACCGTAGCACGATATGCCGTCTTTTGGCATGTAAAAGGCCGTCTTTCGCACGATGAAGGGCCGTCTTTCGCAGCGCAAAAAGCCATGTTTTGCAAAGCCATACGCAACATGCTGATTATCAACGAAGTAACAATCTATAAGCAACGGGCAAAATATAAACGCCCGAAAAGCGTTATTAAAGTATATTACAAACACAGGGAAGCAAGGCGGAACAACAAGTTGTAAGACAGACATTCTTACTCCATCTCTCCTTACTCCTTCCCTCCTAAAACCTAAAAACCATGAGATTAGCGGCAATAGACATCGGTTCTAACGGAGCGCGACTGCTCATCAAGAACTTCAGGACTGCCCAGGACGGCAGCCAGCAGATATCACGCGTGATGTACATGCGAGTGCCCCTGCGCTTGGGTTCAGACGTGTTCACGCTCGGCAAGATATCAAAGGAGCGCGCGGTGATGATGAAGCACATGCTGAAGGCGTTCCGCCAGTTGATGAAGCTCAACCAGGTTGACGACTACCGCGCCTGCGCCACGTCGGCCATGCGCGACGCCGAGAACGGCAAGAAGGTGCTCAAGAAGCTGCACGAGGACACCGGCATAGGCCTGGAAATAATCAACGGACGCGAGGAAGCGCGCCTGCTGTGCAACAATATCGTGGAGAACATCGAGAGCGCGAAGGGCAACTACGCCTACATAGACGTGGGCGGAGGCAGCACGGAAATATCGCTCTTGCACGACGGAGTGCTCACCCACAGCCATTCTTACAACATAGGCACGCTGCGTATGCTGGGCGGCATGGTGTCGAAGGACGCAATGCGGCAGATGCGCGACGACCTCTCGCGCTTCGCCAAGGACATGCCGGGGATGCGCATCATAGGCTCTGGCGGCAACATCAACAAGCTGTTCAAGCTCTGCAACTCTGACAAGGCCACGCGCACCGTGCCCGTAAGCGAAATCAAAGCCGTCTACAACAAGCTCAAGGCACTGAGTGTTGACGAGCGCATAGAGCAGTACGGACTGAAGGCCGACCGCGCCGACGTAATCATCCCGGCGTCGGAAATCTTTATACTCGCCGCCGAAGCCTTGGGCTGCGACAGCATACAGGTGCCCAACATCAGCTTGGCCGACAGCATAATCGACGGACTTTATCGCACGAAGTACGCCGCGGCGGATGTGTAACATACCCACCCCTACCATCCCCAAGGGAGGGAGCCGACAGACCTTTCATAATATATCGGTTTTAAAAAGATGTTTATCACACATCAGGCATAACAAAAATGTCAGCATTATCAATTACGCCACATAATAACAATCCAGGCGGTCGGTAATAGTCATTCCGCGCTCCGACGCGGAATCCAGTGTATGCAACCTACGTCATAAAGCACATAGGATGTCCTCTGAATTCCGCGTCGGAGCGCGGAATGACTATTACCGACCGCCTGGATTGTTGTAGGACATTATTGGTAATGGCAACTACAATTCATGGCATTAACATCAAGTTATTTTTAAAAGGTGGCCTTTCGCGTTGTAAAAGACGGTCTTTTGCAGCGCGAAAGGCCATCTTTTGCATTGTAATTGACGGCCTTTTGCAAGACCATTTATAAATTATTGATTATCAATACGTTAGCCTTTACTAAATATTTAACGCCGAAACATGCGCCATATCCATGCAAAAGCAAGGGCAAAGAGCATGTTTTTATTTAATTATTGTTAACGCTTGTCACGTTTTAATATGGTAAAACGTATAAATAAATGTGAATGCATTACTTTTGTATTGCCATTAATTACAAATTATTACATAACCATACAACAGACAAGACAATGAGAAACAAACTATACCTGACGTTCGCCGCCCTGGCACTTTGCGGCGCGGCGGCTGCCCAGACGGACACTCTCGCCGTTGACACGACGCTCACCCTCGGCGAAGTTACGGTCAACGGAATGCGCACGATACAGAAAGTTGACCGCACGCTGTTCCTCCCCACCAAGAAGATGGCGCGCTCGTCGGCCAACGGCTACGACCTGCTCAAGCTGATGATGCTGCCCGGAATAAAGGTTGACCCGGTGCAACAGAAAATCGAATCGCTGCGCGGCGGAGGCGTGCAAATACGCATCAACGACGTAAAGGCAGGCACGCAGGACATCCTCGCGCTGCAACCCGACGAGGTAATACGCGTGGAATACATCGACAACCCCGGCGTGCGATACTCCGACACGTCGCTCGACGCGGTAATAAACTACGTCGTCCGCCGCCGCTACTCGGGCTACGTGGGCGGCGTGCAGACCATGCAGGCCGCGGCGGTGGGCTTCAACAACAGCTCGGCTTACTTCAAGTTCAACCACAAGAAGTCGGAGTTCAGTTTCAACTATGTGTTCAGCTGGCGCGACTACGACGAGCGGCGGTATGACGAGACGGCCGACTACTACTTCCCTGACGGCACCACGCGACACCGCGAATACCGCGGCTATAACACTCCGTTCATGTATAACACGCACGACTTCCAGCTGGGTTACAACCTCGCCGAACCAGACAAGTACACCTTCAACGCACGCTTCAACCTCAACATAAGCAACAACCCTTACCGCGGAACCAACAAGTTGGCCTTAGAAACAGGACAGCCCGACTACTACATGTACAACAAAGCATCGGCAAGCGGCTACATTCCGTCGCTCGACCTGTACTTCTCCGCCAACCTGCCGCACAAGCAAAGCATCACGGCCAATGTCGTAGGCACGTACATTTATACGGACTATGACTACCTGATGCGCCAGTACCTTTTCGACCAGTCGCCGTCACAGTCGATGCAGGCTGCCCCCGTCAACGATTACAGTTACTCTACTTTGGGTAAAAAATATTCGCTCATAGCCGAGGCGATTTACGCCAAGGAGTTTAAGAAAGCCACCCTCTCGGCCGGCGGCGAATTCACCATAAGCCGCACGGACAACGACTATACGGGCGCGGTAAACACCGACGCGCTGCTCAACTCGAACAACCTCTACCTCTTTACGCAGCTCCAAGGCAAGCTGGCCTGGCTCAACTACACGCTTGGCATAGGAGCCAACCGCGCGTCAATCCACCAGGGCGACATCGGCTTCGAGAAGTGGACGTTCCGCCCGAGGCTGTCTTTCCAGACCTCGGCAATCAAGAACGTGTCATTAAGTCTTACTGGGCAGATCTACCAAGGCACGCCTTCATTGTCGCAGCTTAGCGACGTTCGCCAGCAGAGCAGCGACCTCATGGCCAACGACGGCAACGTGGACTTGAAGCCGTACACCGGCTATCAGGCTTACTTCACCGGCACATGGAATGTTCCGTTGCTGTCGCTGTGGGTCAACGCAGGCATCACCTACGCCCCAGACGTCATCATGACTACCTACAACGCCGTGCAGCAGGACAACGGGGAGTACATGATTGTGTCGCGGCCGGAGAACCAGCGCGCCTTCTACGACAAGTGGGTGCGCGCCAACCTGACGCTGCACGCCATAAAAGATGTGTTCGACATCGCCCTGTATGGCTGCTATGACCGCTACGACAGCCGCGGACTTACCTACCGGCACACGTTCAACGCCTGGCAATGGGGCGCCGAGGCGAGCCTCATGTTGGGCAACTGGACGGTCAATGCGGACTTCTACACCACGCCGAAAAGCTATTACGGAGAGTCGCAAAGCGGAGGAGAAAACTCGTCGGACTTGCGTGTTAGTTACAAATGGAAAGACCTGCGCATAGGCCTCGGGGCAATACTCGTAGGCTATCCGCACGGCTACGAATACCCCGGACGCACCGACAGCCGCTATTACAAGTCGCATTACAAGACGTGGATTGGCGACAACGGCAACATGGTTTACTTCACCCTATCTTACAACTTCAGCCACGGACGCAAGTATAACGCCGAGCAACGCAGACTGAACAACGCCGACTACGACAGCGGAATAAGGTAATTCAATGGAGAATTGAGAGTTGAAAATGGAGAATTATGATCACCGTTGTACGCTTGGAACATACAAACGTAAAGCCAGACAGATATATAAGGTAATCATAATTATCAACTCCCAATCCTTCATTCTCAATTGTTTATTGCGCCAGAATGTCTCACAGATAAGACATTTTGGCGCAATTCGTGTATTGGTACATATCTTGCAATACCATAAGTGAAGGCCGAAAGAAACGCTGGAGGCCGCTAACAACCAAAAGGACTATAACATATAAAATAATAGGAGACTATAATTATGACACCTGTTAATCGCAAAAACTCATGGTTACCCGACGTATTCAATGATTTCTTTGACACCGACTTCATGCCCCGTACAAGCGCAACGGCACCGGCAATAAATGTCAAGGAGAGTGCAGACGACTACGAAGTGGAGGTTGCAGCACCAGGAATGACGAAGGAAGACTTCAACGTTCACCTCAACCAGGAGGGCGACCTGCACATCAAGATGGAAAGCAAGAAGGAGCATACGGACGACAACAAGAAGGCTCATTACCTGCGCCGCGAGTTCGCCTACAGCAAGTTCGAGCAGACATTGATACTCCCCGACGACGTTGACCGCAACAACATATCAGCCCGTGTGGCCGACGGCGTGCTCACGGTTGTGCTGCCCAAGATAAAGAAAGAGGAGCAGAACGTGGTAAGGCAGATTACCGTTGGATGACGTTTAGAACAACAATAATAAAAAAAGGAGTTGCCGCTCTCTGCGACAACTCCTTTTTTTATTTACTGCAAATCCTTAGAATCCGTACACCTCTTTGAGCTTCGCGCCGAGGTCGTCGCCGCGCAAATCCGTGGCGACGATCTTGCCTTCGCCGTCAAGAAGGATGTTGGCCGGGATGGAATTGATGCCGTACACGGGAGCGGCGGCGCACTTCCAACCTTTCAGGTCGCTGATGTTTGGCCACTCCATGCCTATCTGCTTGATTGCGGCTTTCCATGCTTCGGCCTTGTTGTCAAACGAAACGCCGACCACCTCGAAGCCCTTTGCGCGGTATTTCTTGTAGTTTGCCACGACGTTGGGCATCTCCTGGCGGCACGGGCCGCACCAGCTTGCCCAGAAATCAACCAGTACATAGTTGCCCTTGCCGCACCAGTCGCTCAGCTTGCGGGGCGTTCCCTCGGTGTCGTTCATAGTCAGGTCGGTGAACATCTTGCCGGGCATGCGCTTCTCGAGAGCCGCGAGCTGCGCCTTCACACGCGCCATTGCCGGATGGTTGTAGTAAGGAGCGGTCTCGGGCATAAGCTCCTTCAGCTCGTTGTAGTCGAGCATATAGTAAAGCTGTGACAAGAAAGCTGCAGGTATAAGATTGTCCTTGTTTGCCTTGACTATGTCCAGCTGCTTGGTTATAGCCTCGTTCTGCAGCTGCTCAGCCTTGGCTTCTATCTCCTTCAGCTTCGCCTTTCCGGCGGCAGTAGTGTCGGCTGCAGCAGCGCGATACTCCATGACTACGGCGTTAAGGCGCTCGGTGCAGGCAGACAGCTCATTGTCGTAAGCATACATCTTCTTGTTCAGTTCCGAGCCGTTGAAAGTCTTGTCAACGGTGTTAAGGTCGACAGGCGTGCCGTCGTTGAACACCGGCAGGTAATAATCACCCGTTATTATAAGCATTATCTCGTCCTTCGGCAGCGTGCCGTCCATGGTGAACTTGCCTCCTGTAACGGCTGCGCTGTCAACCGGCTGGCGCGCCGTCATGAGTCCGAGATACACAGTTTTAACGTCTGTGGGCACAGTGCCCGTGATTTTGTAGGCCGTATCCTGTGCGCTGGCAGACAGCGTTGCGAGCGCAAGGGCGGCGATGGTTAAAAGTTTTTTCATTGTTTATCGTGTTTTGATTGAATACATGATGCAAAGGTATCACTTAACGCTGACAAGGCAAACAAAATCCGACAAAATATCGACATATTGACGTTTTTTATGCAAACGCCGTCCGTCCGTTTTGCAAAAGGCCGTCTTTCGTCCTGCAAAAGGCGGCCTTTTAGCGTGCGTTTTGCCGTCTTTTGCAGGACGAAAGACGGCCTTTTGCAACGCCATAGATAACATATTGATTATCAATAAGTTACAACAGGACATAAAATTTACCTTCACAAGCTGTGCAAAATACGGGAAAATGCAGTAATTTTGCAGGCGGAATATATTTACAGAGTGCTTGTCTAACCTCTTTAAAAACAAGGAAATGGAACAACGTAAACAACAGGTAAGCGTGCTGTTCATGCTTTTCAGCACGCTGTTCTGCGTTTGCCTGATAACGGCGAACGTGCTCGAAACAAAGCAAATCTCCATAGGAGCGGTGAACATCACGGGCGGACTGCTTGTCTTCCCCGTGTCTTACATCATCAACGATTGCGTCTGCGAGGTGTGGGGTTTCCGCAAGGCTCGCCTGCTGATATGGCTGGGCTTCGCGATGAACCTTATCTTCGTGGCCTTCGGAGCGTTGGCCGACGCAATTCCCGGAGCGCCTTACTGGCACAACGACGAGGGCTTCCACGCCGTGTTCGGCCTCGCCCCTCGCATCGCCGCGGCGTCGTTCGTGGCGTTCCTGGCAGGCTCTTTCATCAACGCCTACGTGATGAGCCGCATGAAGATATCGTCCCACGGCAAGCATTTCTCCGTGCGGGCCGTGGTAAGCACGCTCTTCGGCGAAACCGCCGACTCGCTGGTGTTCTTCCCGTTGGCCCTCTCTGGCGTGGTGCCCGCCGGTGAAATGGTGTCGCTAATCATATCGCAGGTGGTGCTGAAGACGCTCTACGAAATCATCGTCCTGCCCCTCACGGTGCGCATCGTGCGCAAGACAAAGCAGCACGAGGGCGAAGACGTGTATGACGAAGGAATAAGTTACAACGTGCTAAAGATATTCAACCTATGATAAAACGACCTGACACCCACCCCCAACCCCTCCCCAAGGGAGGGGCGTTAGCTAGCAATGAAGGTAGCATAGACATACCAACATCTACCGACAAAACCATTCAAAGCCCCTCCCTTGGGGAGGGGTTGGGGGTGGGTGTCGGGCACTTGGGGACAGGTGTTGGCAGCAGGGACTGCGAAGGTCTTAAGTCGCTCGGCTCTAAGACCACCCAATACCGCATGGACTACGCCCCGGACGTGCTCGAAACATTCGTAAACAAACACCGGGAAAACGACTACTGGGTGCGCTTCAACTGCCCCGAGTTCACTTCCCTGTGCCCCATCACCGGCCAGCCGGACTTCGCCGAAATACGCATCAGCTACATACCCGACGTGAAGATGGTTGAAAGCAAGAGCCTGAAGCTCTACCTCTTCAGCTTCCGCAACCACGGCGACTTCCACGAAGACTGCGTGAACATAATAATGAAAGACCTCATCCGCCTGATGGATCCTAAGTATATAGAGGTGACGGGACTGTTCACTCCGCGCGGAGGAATAAGCATTTACCCCTACGCCAACTACGGCCGGCCCGGCACAAAGTATGAACGCCTGGCCGAAGAAAGGTTCACAAGGCACGAGTAAACAAGCAAGTCCACAACCGCAAACACCTGACACCCACAACAACCCTCCCAAAGGGAGGGAGCTTAGTATGCTTTTGACACCATGCACAGCCATAAGTCTATAATCAGAAACATAACAAGCGGAGTCCGTTCTACAATGAACGGACGGGTGACAGATACGCGTATGCGCCTTATCCTGTGCCTAACCTTATATATATTAACACTCCCTGTATTATCAAAAACATCTAACTCAGCCATTCAAAGCCCCTCCCTTGGGGAGAGGTTGGGGGTGGGTGTGACGGACAGTTTGGCGTCGGTACCTCGTCCGAAAGTCGCTCTCGTCCTAAGCGGAGGCGGCGCAAAGGGCATGGCCCACATAGGAGTGCTGCGCGTGTTGGAGCGTGCCGGCATTCCGGTGGACATCATCACGGGCACGTCCATGGGCGCACTCATCGGCGGACTGTACTCCATCGGTTACGACGCGGAGACACTCGACTCGCTTGTCCGCGTGCAAGACTGGAAGACATTGCTGTCAGACAAGGCCGACTCTCGCAACCAAAGCCTTGCCGAACGCGAGAAACAGCACACCTACATACTGTCGCGTCCTTTATCGATTGCGCGGAAAAGCAGCAACGCATCGGGCGGCCTGATAAGCGGGACAAACCTTTCACAGCTCTTCACACGCCTTACCGTGGGCTGGCACGACTCCATCGACTTCGCCACTCTGCCCATTCCGTTCGCCTGCGTGGCGACAAACATAGTGGACAACACGGAATACGTGTTCCACAACGGCTACCTGCCGACCGCCATGAGGGCAAGCATGGCCATACCGGGAGTGTTCACTCCGGTGCGGATAAGCACTGGAAGTGAAGAACGAAGAGTGAAGAACGAAGAATTAAAATGCCATAAAAGCGACTCTGCAAAGCACATAAATTCTTCACTCTTCACTCCTAACTCTTCACTCAAAAAGGACATGGTGCTCGTAGACGGAGGACTGCGCAACAACTATCCGGCCGACATTGCCCGCATGATGGGCGCCGACGCAATCATCGGGGTGTCGGTGCAGAGCGACCCGCGCACGGCCGACGAGCTGAAAAGCGGCCCCGACATACTGATGCAGATAGTCGACCAGAACTGCAAGAACAAGTTTGCTGAGAACTGGGCCATCACCGACATTCCCATAAAAGTAAACGTGAAGGGATATTCTTCGGCCAGTTTTACGCGGACGGCGATAGACACTCTCATCGCAAGAGGCGAACAGGCGGCAATGAAACAATGGGACAAGCTCATGGCGTTGAAACGCTCCATGGGTTTGCCCGAAGGCTACCAGCCTCGCCGCCTGCACCGCGCGGTGCCGCAGAGCAAGGATCTTTGCTTCAGAATAGACTCTGTATGCATTGAAAACATATCCGCGCAAGACGGCCGTTACATCACGTCAAAATACGGCATAGGCAGCGGAACGGACATCACGGCGGAGCAAGTTGAGCAGGCGGTGGGCGAACTGGGAAGCAACCTGCTGTACACAAACGTAGGCTACAACGTCAACAAGAGCGACGGCAAATACATCCTTACTATATCGGCAGGAGAGCGGAAGACAAGCCGCGTGAACCTCGGCGTGCGCTTCGACACGGAAGAAATGGTGGCGCTGCAGGCCAACATGTCGCACCGGCTGCCCACGCGCATGCCCGTAACCCTGGAGTTCACGGGCCGCCTGGGCAAGCGGATGGCGGCACGCCTTGACGCGAACGTCAGCCCGATGCACTACGGACGGATAGGCCTGTCATACCTTTTCCGCCACGACGACATCAACATATACGAGGGCGGCAAGCGCGACTACAACTTCACTTACAACCAGCACGCCGTAAACCTGCAGGCCTTGAACTTCAACATACGCAACTTCTCGTGCGACCTGAACCTGCACATGGACTTCTTCGACTTCCACAACGTGCTCACCGGAGAGTCTGCAAAACCCGAGCCGCTGGACAACGTCCACATGTACAGCTACGTCTTCAACCTCAACTATGACTCTGAAGACCGATGGTTTTTCACCACGCGCGGAGCACGCTTCAAGGCCGGATTCGGCTATTACACCGACAACTTCATCAGTTGGAACGGGCATGAAGGCATAAGCATAGCCGACTTCATGTGGCGCATGTCGTTCTCGCCAAACAGCCGCTTCACGCTGCAGCCGATGCTGTACGGACGCATGATTTTCGGCGACGGCACACCGCTCATCATGCGCAACGCCGTCGGCGGAATGACGCCCGGCCTGTATCTTGCCCACCAGATGCCCTTCGCCGGAGTAGGCCACGTGGAGTTTGCGGGCAACGCCATGCTGGCCTGCCAGCTCAGAGCCCAGCAGCGCATAGCCGACAACAACTACGTGATACTGCGCGTGGCCGCCGCGCAGCATGCCGACAAGCTGCGCGACATGCTGAAAAGACGCACCCTTACGGGCTGCGAACTGGCTTACTTCTACGACAGCATGTTCGGACCGCTGGGCGCGTCGCTCGGTTATTCAAGCAAGACGAGGGAGGCTTACTTCCACATCAACCTCGGCTACCAGTTCTGACGGCGACCATAAACGCCGTAATTTGCCGCCTTTCAATGAACAGAGGAATGCGCCTCATCCATGCACTTACAGACTGACAGCAAACAAGCCGTCGCAAACAAATTTTCCAAAGACCGTCTTTCGCTTTCCGAAAGGCCGTCTTTTACACGCTAAAAGGGCACCTTTTGCAATGCAAAAGACGGCCTTTTGCAAATCCCTTCACATGTCATTGAAAATCAGCTACATACAAGCGGTACGGACAAATGCCTGCTTACAGATTGAAAGCGGCCGTAAAGTCCCTGTTTGCGCAGTGTGCGTTACAAAATGTAAGACGGCACACTGATTTTTAGTTAAAAATCGTTTTATCAGCCGAAAGCGGCACATTTTTTCGCCTCAAACGCTCGCCTGTTCGGAAAAATGCCTATTTTTGCAGCCAAGAAGTATAACATTTACGTGACCGCGAAAGCGGGCGCGCAACCTAAAAAATCTGATTATGAAAAAGAAAATCCAATTCAGTCTCGTCTATCGCGACATGTGGCAGTCTTCAGGCAAGTTCCAGCCGCGCAAAGACCAGCTTGAGCGCGTAGCTCCGGCCATCATCGACATGGGATGCTTCTCACGCGTCGAGACTAACGGAGGAGCTTTTGAACAAGTAAACCTGCTCGCAGGCGAAAACCCCAACGCCGCCGTTAGGGCTTTCTGCAAGCCTTTCAACGAAGCGGGGATAAAGACACACATGCTCGACCGCGGCCTCAACGCCCTGCGCATGTATCCCGTACCCGATGACGTGCGCCGCCTCATGTACAAGGTGAAGCACGCACAGGGAGTCGACATTCCGCGCATATTCTGCGGTCTTAACGACGTGCGCAACATCATACCCAGCATAAAATGGGCCAACGAGGCGGGCATGACGCCGCAGGCTACGCTCTGCATCACCACCTCGCCCATACACACAGTGGAGTATTACAGCGGCATAGCCGACCAGCTAATAGCCGCCGGAGCTAACGAAATTTGCCTCAAGGACATGGCCGGAATAGGCCAGCCCGCCATGCTCGGCAAGCTGACCAAGGCGATAAAGACGAAGCATCCGGACGTCATCATACAGTACCACGGACACTCAGGGCCGGGCCTTTCAATGGCGTCAATACTCGAAGTGTGCGAGAACGGAGGCGACGTCATCGACACGGCCATCGAGCCTCTGTCGTGGGGAAAGGTGCACCCGGACATCATCTCGGTGCAGAGCATGCTGAAGAATGAGGGCTTCGAAGTGCCCGAAATCAACATGAACGCCTACATGCAGGCACGCACGCTGACGCAGGAGTTCATCGACGACTGGCTCGGTTACTTCATCAACCCCGGCAACAAGCTGATGAGCTCGCTTCTGCTTGGCTGCGGACTGCCCGGCGGAATGATGGGAAGCATGATGGCGGACTTGGCCGGAATACACCGCTCCATCAACTCAATACTGAAGAGCAAGGGGCAACCGGAGCTGTCGACCGACGACCTGCTCGTAAAGCTTTTCGACGAAGTGGCATACGTATGGCCGCGCGTAGGCTATCCACCATTGGTAACCCCGTTCTCGCAATACGTCAAGAACATCGCCCTCTTGAACCTGCTCACCATGGCGCAGGGCAAGGGACGCTTCGTGATGATGGACGACTCGATGTGGGGAATGATACTCGGAAAGAGCGGAAAGATACCCGGCACCATCGACGAAGAGCTTGTGGAACTTGCCAAGAAGCAGGGACGCGAGTTTACTGACGCCGACCCGCACACGCTCGTTCCCGACGCATTGGATGACTTCCGCAAGGAGATGGACGAGAACGGATGGGAATACGGACAGGACGACGAGGAGCTGTTCGAGCTTGCAATGCACCCCGAGCAATACCGCGACTACAAGAGCGGAGCGGCGAGAAAACGCTTCCTGGCCGACCTCCAGAAAGCTAAAGACGCCAAGCTTGGCGCAACACTGAAGCCCGAAGACATCGCGGCGTTCAAGCATGCGAAGGCAGACGCCATAGTGTCGCCGTGCAAAGGACAGGTGTTCTTCGACTTCGAAGGCGGCAGCGAGTGCACCCCGTGCCTTGAGCCGTACATAGGCCAGCACTATAAGGAGGGCGAAACGTTCTGCTACATACACACCCCGTGGGGCGAGTTTGAGGCCATCCCGGCCGCACTCGGCGGCAAACTCGTGGAAATTGCGGCAAAGCAAGGCTCGCGAGTGAACCGCGGCGACGTGATAGCCTACATCGAAAGAGACTGGATCAATTCGTAAGCTGATAACCAATACCCACCCCAACCCTCCCCAAGGGAGGGAGTTTGATGTGCCTTGTAGATTTATATTGATGCCTATTGTGGCAGACATCGTTTGTTTGTCTTACGCATCTTATACAATAAAAGGTAATCAAGCTCCCTCCCTTGGGGAGGGTTGGGGTGGGTATTTAATAATGAATAATGGACTATAATTTAATAATTCACAAGTACTACAGCAACAATCCTGAACTTCTGCAAATACTTCTGAAGCACAGCAAGGCCGTGGCCGACAAGGCGTTGGCAATCGCCGAGGCGCACCCGGAGCTGCGTCTTGACCGTCAGTTCATAATGGAGGGCGCCATGGTTCACGACATAGGCATCATCAAGACGGACGCTCCCGACATCCAATGCTTCGGCACCGAGCCTTACATACGCCACGGAGTGCTGGGCGCGGAGATGTTGCGCGCCGAGGGATACCCGCGACATGCCAGGGTGTGCGAACGCCACACGGGAGCCGGCCTGTCGCTGAAGGAAATCGAGGAGCAGCGTCTTCCGCTGCCGCATGAGGACCTTTTGCCAGAGACTCTGGAAGAAAAGGTTATCTGCTATGCCGACAAGTTCTTCTCCAAAACAAAGCTGGAACGCGAGAAAACGCTTGCCGAAGCCGAGCGCAGCGTGGCCAAGCACGGCGAGGAAGGGCTAAAGCGGTTCAGGGAAATGGAGGAAATCTTCAATACACCCACCCCAAACCCCTCCCGAAGTGAGGGGCTTAAAATGCCATAAAACATACGGAAAACGCTCCATCTTTCAAATAAGATGGAGCGTTTTTACATTAACTGATATGGCACGGCAGCATATCCAACTCCCTCCCTTTGGGAGGGTTGGGGTGGGTATTGCCTACTTTACTCTCACAATCTCGTACTTCCTGCTGCCCAGCCCTATCTTCTCGGCATGGGCGAGGCACGACTTGTACTCGGTGTTGGGGTTGGCGTTGTCGAAGTGGTCGTGATGATCGCAGAAGCCGGGAGCGGCCATGTGCTCGGTAAGCTGCGTGCCGGGCAGTGGCGTCTGCCTAAGACACGCGTCGGCGCAGGCCTGGTCCAAGGCCAACGGGTCGAACGAAGCGAACATGCCGAGGTCGGGAAGTATTGGCACGTCGTTGCCCGAATGGCAGTCGCACAGCGGCGAAACGTCGCACACTATGGACACATGGAAATTCGGACGGCCGTCAACCACGGCCTTTGCATACTCCGCCATACGGCAGTTAAGGTCTTTCACCGAAGCGTCATTGGCGAACGATATTGCGTCAAAGTTGCACGCGCCGATGCATCGTCCGCAGCCTACGCAGTTGTCCTGGTTTATCGACATCTTCTTGCGTTCGGTGTCAAACACGAGTCCGTTGTTGGCGCATTCGGCCATACAGCGGCGGCATCCGCGGCACGCGTCCTGGTCAATCACGGGCTTGCCGTTGCAGTGTTGCTCCTTCTTGCCGGCGCGCGAGCCGCAGCCCATGCCTATGTTCTTTATCGCTCCGCCGAAACCTGTCATCTCGTGCCCCTTGAAATGGGTGAGCGAGATGAATATGTCGGCGTCCATCACGGCGCGGCCTATCTTGGCCGCCTTGACGTATTCTCCGCACCTTACGGGCACTTCCACGTCGTCAGTACCCTTAAGTCCGTCGCCTATGATGACGGGGCAGCCCACGGTGAGCGGCGTAAAGCCGTTCTCCCATGCGCAGTAAAGATGCTCGATGGCGTTCTTGCGGCTGCCGGGATAGAGCGTGTTGCAGTCAACCAGGAACGGTTTTCCGCCCTGCCGCTTCACCATGTCTACCACGGCGCGCGCATAGTTGGGGCGCAGGAAACTCATGTTGCCCAGCTCGCCGAAGTGCATCTTGATGGCGACAAACTTGCCGTCCATGTCAATCTTGTCCATTCCGGCGGCCTTGATCAGGCGTTTCAGCTTGTCGGCGCGTCCCTCGTCGGGACGGCATCGGAAGTCGGTGAAATACACCTTTGATGTAGTCTGTGTTTCATTCATTGTCTTGTCTCTTGTTCGTTATGTCTTTGCTTGCTTGTGAAAGCAATGTTTTCCAGAGTGCAAAATTAGTCATTTTTCCCAATATCATGCATCGGCCAGGCAAAATATTGTGCTTTTACAAACATTGCCGCGACAACAGCCAGCAGCGTGAACAGGCCTGAAAAAACGCATGCGGAGACCTGCCTGCGACGCCGCTTTCGGCCGACTTGGCAGCATGGCGCCACACTCTGTTTTCCAATTGACGGTTCATCCGCAGTTCAGGTGTATAACGTATAGGTGTCAAGCCCGTCCCAGAAGGGGGCGAACTGCAGGGTGACATTCGCCCTCGTCGAGGACAATATCATTACGTGAGTCCGGCATAACAGTAATGTCACACTTATCCGTTTCTTGCAAGTCGGTGGCAAGTCGTCATTCCGCTGAAAAGCGGAATCCAGTCGAAAAGACAAAGGCGGCTAACCACTATGGCGCTTTCTGGATTCCGCTTTTCAGCGGAATGACGACTTGACACTGAGCTGCAGAAAAGCAAAGCGGCAAGAAATTATATAATTTGAAAGATGATTCCTTGTGCCGAACTCACGTATATTATTGCTGCATACCTACCGCAAGTTCCGCTTCGCCACACATGCGGCCAAGCATAGTTGGACCTCTTTGAGGCCCTATTACCTCGAATGCCAATACACCTGAACTGCGGATGAACCCAATTGACGGCCTTTCGCAGTCCAAAAGGCCGTCTTTTGCAAGCCAAAAGGCCGCAAATCGGGAGCCGATTGACGGCCTTTTACAAACACGTTGATTATCAGCACGTTACAAAGACGCGGCAAGGCATGATGAAACAAGACTGTTACACGGCTGCGACACGCCGCTTCGCACGGCCCATCCTACGCCCGGCAAACGGACAAAACAGCGAAGCCCGGCGCACGTGGAAACGCCAGGAAGAGCCTTGCGCACATACGCCCAAAAGTTAAAATAACAAAGAAAAAACGGGATATGGGGCGTTATTAGGTTTTAATTCCGTAAATTTGCACCCTGCATTTGCAATGAGAACTAAAACCGTCATATTCATACTGCTGTCTGCTTTCATATTCGTGATGGCAGAACCCACCATGCCTTTTTTCCAAAGCAACGGCAAAGACGGCGGCGGAAAGGACTCTACGGCCGTAAAAGACACCGCCGCACGGCACGGCGGCGACTCCATACAGGCCGGCGACTCGCTGACGGCCGACACGGCAAAACTCTCAAACGAGCCCGACACCACCAAGATGGACTCGCTCACCCTGGCCATATACAAGCACAACAAGCACATCGACGACTCCATAAGGCTTGACAGCCTGAACCGCAAGAAGTCTAACAGCCTGGACGCGCCGGTGGACTTCTCGTCAAACGACTCGCTCGTTTACGATGCCACAACGAAGGAAGCAAAGCTCTACGGAGAGTCGAAAGTGAAGTACCAGAACATGGACCTGAGCAGCGACCGCATATCGATGAACCTTGACAGCAACATCGTGCACGCCACGGGAACGGCCGACACGGCCGGCGTGCTGACGGGCAAGCCGGTGTTCGTGATGGGCAGCGACACGTATGAGAGCGACACAATGTCGTTCAACTTCAAGACGAAAAAAGGCTTCATCAACAGCGTTTACACCGCGCAACAGGACGGATATCTGTCAAGCCAGGAGTCAAAGCGCGACTCGAGCGGCGTGCTCTACCTGCAACACGGCCGCTACACCACGTGCGACCAGGAGCACCCCGACTTCTACATAGCCCTCTCGCGAGCCAAGGTGCGCCCCGGCAAGGACGTAGTATTCGGCCCGGCCTACCTCGTAGTGGCCGACGTACCGTTGCCGCTGGCCATCCCCTACGGCTTCTTCCCGTTCACGAAAAACTATTCAAGCGGATTCATCATGCCGTCATACGGCGACGAAAGCTCGCGCGGATTCTACCTGCGCGACGGCGGATACTACTTCGCCATGAGCGACAAATGGGACCTGAAGCTGCTCGGCGAGATTTACACCAAAGGCTCATGGGGCGTAAGCGTGGCATCAAACTACCGCAAGAGATACAAATACAGCGGCAGTTTCCTCTTCAGCTACCAGAACACCAAGAACGGCGAAAAAGGCATGCCCGACTACGCCGAGCAGACAAGCTTCAAGCTGCAGTGGAGCCACCGCCAGGACGCAAAGGCCAACCCGTACACCAGCCTGTCGGCAAGCGTAAACTTCGCGTCGACCTCATATGAGCGCAACAACCTCTCAAGCATGTACAACCCGCAGACACTGACACAGAGCCTGCGCACGTCAAGCGTGAGCTGGAGCAGCACGTTCTCAAGCATCGGCATGACACTCAGCGGAACGGCAAACCTCAGCCAGAACATGATAGACTCCACCGTGAGCCTCACCCTGCCCGACCTCAACATATCCATAAGCCGCTTCTACCCATTCAAGCGCAAGCACGCCGCCGGAAAGGAGCGCTGGTATGAGAAGATTTCGATGAGCTACACCGGACAGCTCAGCAACAAGATAGACACCAAGGAGAGCATGCTCTTCAAGTCGAACCTCATAAAAGACTGGCAAAACGGATTCAAACACGACATCCCGATACAAGCCAACTTCACCTTATTTAATTATATAAACGTCACCCCGTCGTTCAACTTCACCGACAGGATGTACTCCAACAAGGTGACACAATCATGGGACGAAGACGCACAAGAAGCCCGGAGCGACACCACATACGGCTTCTACAACGTTTTTGACTGGCGCATGAACGTAAGCGCTTCGACAAAACTCTACGGATTCTGGACACCTTCGCGCAAGATATTCGGCGACAAGATACAGGCCATCCGCCACGTCATGACTCCACAGATAACGTTCAGCTACGCGCCCGACAACGGCTCGCGCTACTACGAGACGTACCAGAAGACCAACCCTGACGGCAGCGTGGAGCTGGTTGAATACAGCCCGTTCGCCAACGGAATGTTCGGTCTGCCATCGCGCGGAAAGACCGGAAGCCTGTCGTTTGACCTCGGCAACAACATTGAAATGAAGGTGAAGTCAGACAAAGACTCCACCGGCTTCAAGAAGCTGAGCATCATCGACGAGCTTGGTTTCAACATGGGCTACAACATGGCGGACAAGGAACGCCCGTGGAGCGACCTCACAGTGCGCCTGCGTCTTAAGTGGTGGAAGAACTACACGTTCAACATGAACGCCGTGTTCGCCACATACGCCTATGAGCTTGACGAAAACGGCACGCCTTACGTGGGCACACACACGGAATACAGCAAGGGGCGGTTCGGCCGCTTCCAAGGCATGTCGCAGAACATTTCGTTCACGCTTACCCCCGAAAAGCTCAAGAAATGGTTTGGCAAAAGTGACGAAGACGAGGAAGAGGAGGAGGAAGAAGACGACGATTACGACAATACCGACATCGAGTCAAACGTTGACGACGACCTCGTAAAAGGCCAACACGGCGCAAAGAAAGAGAACGCCGGCATGGCTGAAACAGACGAGGACGGATACATGAGGTTCTCTATGCCGTGGTCGCTCACCATCGGTTACGGAATATCAATGCGCGAAAACCAGGACGTATCCAAATTCAACAAGAAGACGATGCGCTATCCATACAAGTTCACCCAGACACTGAACTTCAGCGGGAACATACGCATAAGCGACGGCTGGAACATAAGCTTTTCGTCAGGTTACGACTTCGAGAACCACGAAATGTCCATGACCACCGCGTCATTGCAGCGCGACCTGCACTGCTTCAACATGAGCTGTTCGGTGGTGCTTGCCCCTTATACGTCGTATAACTTCACGTTCAGATGCAACGCCGCGACACTTACCGACGCATTGAAATACGACAAGCGAAGCGGTTTCAGCAACGCCGTGCAATGGTATTGACGGCACGTCTGCACGCACGTGGGCATCCGGCCGCAACTTGTTGGAAACCAACGACATAGCAACTTGGTTCTCGACACAAAACGGAATCAGGCAAAACGAATCTGCAAAAGACGGCCTTTCACATCACGAAAGGCCGTCTTTTGCAATACAAAAGGCCGTCTTTCACATTGCGAAAGGCGGCCTTTTGCGATCTTGGCTGTCAAGACACGGCAAACAGCCGTATGCAGCCAGTTCAATTGGCAGCGTTAAAACGCATTAAATCTTCTTCCTCCCCTACTATCCATATGACATCCCCGGAAACCAAGACACGTGACGGGTCGACGAGCGAAAGATTCTCTTTCCCCTCCTCGATTCCAACCACCATGCAGTTGTATTTGTCCCTAATGCCGCTATCTCTCATGGTCTTTCCATCGAAAACGCCACCCTTACGGATCACAACCTGCCGCAACTTCATCTCACGCTTCTCAATGTCAGGATCCTTCTGGCGCACATCTTTCGCGATGGCAGCGCCCAAAGCGGTCAGCTGTTCGTCACTGCCTATGGCCTGAATCCTGTCACACGGAAACACGACCGTGTCTCCATTGGGAATGTTGATGCGCTGGATGCCGCGCAAGATGCTGCTTACATGCACGCCAAACTTGTTTCTCAGTCCAATCTGGCGCAACGTCTTCCCGCCCCACAATGAATCTTCGGGCACATCAATCTCGGCAATATGGATGTCACGGTCAAGCAACCGCCCCTCATACAAAGGACGCTTCTGCCCGAGAACCTCGGCCGCAATCTCGCGCGAACGCAGGTTTTGCATGAACATCCGCTCCATCATTATGCTGTGTCTTTTCAACGAACGCGAAATGATCATCAGCGCGACAGCGGCCAGGGCAATGCTTATCATCAGGGCATTGGTGAAGCGTGTCAGATAATTACATATGTAAAAGACGAACGCCGAAGCTATCGCGAGACGCACAAGAATGGTGAACACCAACGGGAAACGATTGTAGACGCTCTCCGCCCAAAGAGCCTTGAACTCCTCGCTGTGGTTCTTCTTCATCACGATTGCACGCAAGAAAGGCGATATTATAAGCAAAGTCGCCACTCCGCAAACGGCATTTGCCCACCAATGGGGCAAGACATGGCGTATGAACGGCAGAAAGAAAGTGAACATCAGGGCAACAGACGCTCCTGAAAGTATGGCGTATATCACCGTAACACGCGCCATCTGGACTAACAGGCTCTTCCATTTGCGCTTTGTGTTGACAGGCCGGCGACTCAATGTGACGCTGTTCAACGCGGCAATCCACTTCTTCGGCAACCGCCGCTCAAGCATTCCGTAACACGGCACAGCCGCACGTATCATGTAAGGAGTGAGAAAAGTGGTTATCACCGAGACGGCAACGACAACCGGATAGAGAAACTTTCCTATCACGCCGAGCGACAATCCGAGCGACGCAATGATGAAAGAGAACTCGCCAATCTGCGCCATAGAGAAGCCGCACTGCATCGCCGGCTTGAGCGACTGGCCGCTGAGCATGAAGCCGACCGTGCCGAACACGGCCTGGCCAACAAGTATAGTAAGCACGAGAACGGCGATGGGCAAGGCGTATTCAACCAGCACCCCAGGGTCGACAAGCATTCCAACAGACACGAAGAACACTGCGCCGAAAAGGTTTTTCACCGGCTCCACAAGCCTGGTTATCCTGTCAGCCTCAACAGTTTCGGCCAATATAGAGCCCATGACAAACGCCCCGAAAGCGCTGCTGAAGCCAACCTTCGTCGACAGAACCGCCATGGCGCAGCACAAGCCCAAGGACACGATGAGCAGCGTCTCGTTATTAATCAGCTTGCGCATGGAGCGCAACAGCCATGGAATGAGGAATATGCCGACAACGAACCAGAGTATCAGGAAGAAGCCGATCTTCATCACGCTGCCCAGCATCTCGCCGCCGTCGGGATTGCCGCCGATGGCCAAAGCCGAGAGCATCACCATCAGGACGATGGCCAGGATGTCCTCAAGTATGAGCACACTCATCACCAGTCCGGCAAAGCGTTGCTGCCGTAGGCCGAGATCATCGAACGCCTTATATATGATGGTGGTGGAGCTCATGGCCAGCATTCCGCCAAGGAATATGCAGTCCATGCGGCTCCAGCCGAAGGCGTGACCGGCCAGGATGCCGAGCATCATCATGCAAAACACGATGCTGCAAGTGGCAATAACCGGCGAAATGCCCATCTTCAGTATCTTCTTGAACGAGAAGTCAAGACCCAGCGAGAACAGAAGGAACATCACGCCGATGTCGCCCCACGTGCCGATGTCGGCCTTGTCTACGACAGACATGGTGTAAGGCATGTGGGGACTGACAAGGAATCCGGCCACCACATAGCCCAGGACAAGGGGCTGCTTCAGCTTCTTGAACACGATGGTGACCACTCCGGCCACAATAAGTATCAGCGCAAGGTCTTTGACCAAATAAGGAAGTTCGGACATGTTTTGTTGAGAATTAAGAACAAATACCCACCCCAACCCTCCCGAAGGGAGGGAGCTTGATTACCATTATCATTTATTTTGGACACAACATAGCAAGCCCCCTCCCTTCGTGAGGGTTGGGGTAGGTTTCAACCGGCAACGCTATCAGTCGTTATACTCGGCCGTAATCTCGCATATCCTTACGATTACCCGCATGGCTTTCTCCATCACCTGCACGGAAACGAACTCGTAAGGACCGTGGAAGTTGACTCCTCCGGCGAAGATGTTGGGGCACGGCAGGCCCTTGAACGACAGCTGCGCGCCGTCCGTACCGCCGCGGATAGGCTCCACCTTGGGCGCTACGCCGCAGTCCTGCATAGCCTTCAGCACTATGTCTATGACGTGCATGTTGGGGTCAATCTTCTCTTTCATGTTGTAATACTGGTCCTTCACGTCGGCCACGACGGTGCCTTCGCCATACTTCTCGTTCATCCTGCGAGCGCAGTCGGCGATGAAGGCCTTGCGGTCTTCAAACTTCTCGCGGTCATGGTCGCGTATGATGTAAGACAGCTTGGCCTGCTCTATGTTAGACTCTATGCCCAGCAGATGGTAGAAACCCTCGTAACCTTCGGTTGTCTCGGGCGTCTCGTCGGCCGGAAGCATGGCCGCGAACTCGGCCGCCAGCATGTTGGCGTTGACCATCTTGCCCTTGGCGTAGCCCGGATGCACGCTCACGCCCTTGATCATGACCTTGGCCGAAGCGGCGTTGAAGTTCTCGAACTCAAGGTCGCCCAGGTCACCGCCGTCCATGGTGTAGGCCCACTCGCAGCCGAACTTCTCAACGTCGAAGTGGTGGGCGCCCATGCCTATCTCCTCGTCGGGGTTGAAACCCATGCGTATGTCGCCGTGCTTTATCTCGTCATGGTCGCGCAGCCAGCACATGGCCTGCACTATTTCGGCAATGCCGGCCTTGTCGTCAGCGCCGAGCAGGGTGTGCCCGTCGGTCACTATGATGTCCTCGCCCTTATGCGCAAGCAGCTCGGGAAACTTCTTTACAGACGACACTATGCCGGGCGAAAGCTCGATGTCGCGCCCGTCATAGTCGCGTATGAGGCGCGGCTTCACGTCCTTTCCGCTGCAGTCTGGCGACGTGTCATAGTGGCTGATGAAGCCTATCGTGGGCACATCCTTCTTCATGTTGGACTTCAACGTGGCGTACACATAGCCCATGTCGTCCATCTCAACGTCGTCGAAGCCTTCTTCCTTCAGCTCGTCGCGCAGGTATTTGGCGAAGACAAGCTGCTTCGCCGTGCTCGGCACGGAGTCGCTGTCCTCGGCCGACTGCGTGTCAAAACTCACATACTTCAAGAATCTTTCAATTATATCCATAGCATTATAAATGTTTTTGTTTGTCTTATCAAAATGCGTCAGCAACCATCAAGCTACAAAGGTAGCAATTTTATTTCATTCAATGCGCCAGTCAAAGCATGAAAATAAGCGCGAATCTTAAAAACTTCTTAAAAACGAACGGCGGACCCTTGCCGCCACACCGAAAAGCCGTCCAGTCTCGCCGCCGTTGCAAAAGGCCGCAAATCGCGTTGTAAAAGACGGTCTTTTGCAGCGTAATTGACGGCCTTTTACAACGCGATTTGCGACCTTTTGAAAAACGAGAAGAGCCGGAAGAGCAGGCTGTCGCTTAAAGCGCTGACAGCCAACAAGTTGCGGCAGCGTAAAAAAGGCAGTGCAATCAGCCTTACGCCAAACTCACATGGACTTGGGAAAAACGGCTTTTCGGGGAACCGCATACCATCGGCAAAAGAGCCAGTGCGCGGCAAACGCGACGGTGAAGGCGTGAAAGAAATTCACGCAGACACTTGGTTGTTAGGACAAAAATAATTAACTTTGCCAGTCAGTGACATTACAATCACTTTCCGCAGGCGCATATCCATCATGCCGGCATGCCTTGCAAGGGCGCCATCCGGCGGCAAAAACAAGCGAGCCGCGTTCCTCACAGAACGTGCAGGCGCGTTAAATAATGTTCCCGCGAAGTGAACGTGCCAATGTCTACCAACCTAATCAACAATTTAAAACAAACACCTATGAATTTCTTTAAGGCCCTGTTTGGCGGCAAGGAAGAGAAGCCCGAAGACAAGAAACGGGCAGACGAAGAGAGAGACTTCGACGTGTTGAAATATGACGGAGTGCGCGCCCTGCGCTCAGGGCGGCACGACTATGCGATACGCTGCTTCACGCACGCACTGGGGATGAAGGACGACCTGGAGATACGCGACTACCTGTCACAAGCCTGCATACGTGCCGACATGCTGCCGGAGGCGTTCGAGCAACTGCTGAAAATAGCCGAAGCACAGCCCGACAACGTGCAGGTGCTGCTGCGCATGGCCAACGTGGCCTACATGATGGAAGACTACACGGCCATGGCCGACGCATGCGAGAAAGCCATCGTGCTCGACGCGGCCAACGCCGAGGCCACATACCTGTACGCCAAGGCGTGCATAGGGCACGGCGACACAACCAACGCCGTGGCCATGCTGACCAAGGCCATAAGCCTGAAAGAAGACTATGCCGACGCTTACCTGCTGCGTGGCGAGACTCTGCTTAAGGCCGGCGAGACTGCCGAGGCAGACGAAGACGCAGACCGTCTGCTGAAAGATTATCCCGAAAGCGAGGACGTGCTGATGCTGAAAGCGCGCATAGAAAGAGCCAAAGGGAACAGCGAGGAGGCCATACTATATTACAGCAAGGTGACAGACGCCAACCCATTCAACGCGGACGCATACCGTGAGCGCGGCGAGACACGCGCCGACACAGGAGACACAGACGGCGGACAGGACGACCTGAGACACGCCGCCGAACTGACAGAAAACCAAGAGGACAAGGCCGACAGCGGCGAAGTGGAGCGCAAGGTGAACGAGGCGTACAAGAACGTGAACCCCTTGGGGATATAACACCCATCCCAACCCCTCCCGAAGTGAGGGGCTTTAATCAGCGTCAGACCTTGGACAAAAACGCCTTCAATCTTTATTTAAATATATCATAATGATATTTCCATATATACAGACACGTCATACGAATTGCGCCTGACAACAAAAGCACTTCAAGCCCCTCACTTCGGGAGGGGTTTGGGGTGGGTATTAAAATTTCTTTCTTTTTTCTTGCACAATTCAATTAAAAGTTTTACATTTGCAACGAAATGATAAAATAAACGACAATGTACAACCAAAACGCATCTTTCTTTTACTTTTATTTTTACTTTGCAGGGCACTGTGAAGCGGGAAGTTGCGTGTGAATTTCAACTTAAGACAGACATATCTTACAAGAAGATACAGTAAAGTCCCGCTTCACGACAATGAGGCGGGATTTTTGTTAAAGCCGGGTTCACATGAAAACAGAAGCAATCGAGAGAAGCAACAAACAGATCTGACAAAAAGAAAAGCCAATGAAGAGAATAGCAATACAAGGCTCAGTAGGGTCGTTTCACGACATAGCGGCCCACCAATACTTTGAGGGCGAACAGATACAGCTCATCTGCTGCGAGACGTTCGAGCAGGTGTTCGAGAACATCAGGCGCGACCCCACGGTCATCGGAATACTCGCCATAGAGAACACCATTGCCGGCTCGCTGCTGCATAACTACGAACTGCTGCGCAATTCGGGCACAACCATCGTAGGAGAGCACAAGCTCCACATAGAGCACAGCATCTGCTGCCTGCCCGAAGACTCATGGGAGACGATACGGGAAGTCCACTCCCACCCCGTCGCACTGATGCAGTGCCGCGGCTTCCTGGCCGACCATCCTGAAATGAAAGCCGTAGAAGCAACCGACACGGCCGGCGCGGCGAAGCTCATTTCAGAGCAGAACTGCCGCGGATGGGCGGCCATCTGCAACGCCTCGGCAGCCCGCCTGTACGGAATGAAGGTACTGAAAGAGTCGATAGAGGACAACAAGCACAACTTCACACGCTTCCTCGTCGTGAGCGACCCGCGCAAGGCCGACTTCCTGCGTCCCCTCGACAAGACAAACAAAGCCAGCCTGGTGTTCTCTCTTCCGCACGAAGAAGGCAGCCTGTCGCAGGTGCTCAGCATACTGTATTTCTACAAAATAAACCTTACCAAGATACAATCCCTGCCGATAATCGGCCATGAATGGGAGTACATGTTCTACGTAGATGTGACATTCAACGACATCACCCGTTACCGCCAAAGCATAGACGCGATAATACCGCTGACCAAAGAACTAAAAGTGTTAGGAGAATACCAAGATGACGGAAAACAGCCAAACATACAGCATAAAGCCAGCTGACAGGCTCTCGAAAGTAGCCGAATACTATTTCAGCCGCAAGCTGAAGGAAATAGACAGGCTTAACGCAGAAGGCAAAGACATCATCAGCCTCGCCATAGGCAGCCCCGACATGCCGCCCTCAAAGCAGACAGTAGACAAGCTGTGCGAAGTGGCACGCCAGGCCGAAGCCCACGGATACCAGCCCACATCGGGCACGCCTGAGCTGAAAAAAGCCATGGCCGGATTTTACAAACGATGGTACGGAGTTGACATCGACCCACAAGCCGAGATACAACCGCTCATCGGCTCGAAGGAAGGAATACTCCACATAACGCTCGCCTTCGTAAATCCGGGAGACAAAGTGCTCGTGCCAAACCCAGGCTATCCTACCTACACGTCGCTCAGCAAGATACTGGGAGCCGAGGTCGTGAACTACAACCTTTGCGAGAACGACGGCTGGCAACCCGACTTTGAAGAACTTGAGAACACGGACTTGACTGATGTCCGGCTCATGTGGACCAACTATCCCAACATGCCGACGGGCGCTCCGGCACGCATGGAGACCTACCGCAAACTTGTCAGCTTCGCCCGGCGGCACAACATCGTAGTGGTAAACGACAATCCGTATTCGCTCATCCTCAACGAAAAACCTCTCTCGCTGCTGCAAGTAGAGGGAGCGAAAGACTGCTGCATTGAGCTCAACTCGATGAGCAAAAGCCACAACATGCCCGGCTGGCGCGTCGGAATGTGCGTCTCGAACAGGCAATTCATACAATGGATACTGAAGATCAAGAGTAACATCGACTCCGGAACATTCCGCGGAATACAGCTTGCCGCCGCCGAAGCATACAACAACAGCGACGAATGGCACCGCGAGGCGAACATGGAAACTTACGGCAGGCGCCGCCGTCTGGCCGAAGCCATAATGCAGGAGCTTGGTTGCGAATATGGAGGAGAGCAGGTGGGAATGTTCCTTTGGGGCAAGATTCCAGACCGTTACGCAACCGCCGAGGAGCTGACTGAGAAGGTGCTGCACGACGCAAGGGTGTTCATCACGCCTGGATTCATCTTCGGAAGCAACGGCGAAAGGTACATAAGGATATCGCTTTGCGCCAAAGACGAGAAGATGGAAGAGGCGTTGAAACGAATAAAAGAATGCGAAACTACAGAATAAAACAAAACAACAATATCATGGAACTTGAACTGAAACCGCTCAACTTGCCGAGCGACAACGAACGACTTACGGTCATTGCCGGCCCATGTTCGGCCGAAACAGAAGACCAAGTGATGGAAACGGCCAGGCAGCTTGCCTCGAAAGGCTGCCACATATTCCGTGCCGGAGTGTGGAAACCGCGTACAAAGCCGGGCGGATTCGAGGGCAACGGCGAAAAGGCACTGCCCTGGATGAAGCGTGTAAAGGAAGAAACAGGCATGCTGACGGCCACCGAAGTGGCCACGCCTGAACACGTGGAGCTTGCACTGAAATACGGCATCGACGTGCTGTGGGTCGGCGCACGCACATCAGCCAACCCCTTCGCCATGCAGGCTTTGGCCGACAGCTTGAGGGGAGTTGACATCCCTGTGCTGGTGAAAAACCCTGTAAACCCCGACCTCGAGCTGTGGATTGGAGCCATGGAACGCATCAACCAGGCCGGAATAAAGCGCATAGCAGCGATACACAGGGGTTTTTCAAGCTATGACAAGAAGATATACCGCAACCTGCCAATGTGGCAAATACCAATAGAGCTGCGCCGACGCATACCGCAACTGCCCATTCTCTGCGACCCGAGCCACATCGGAGGGCGGCGCGAACTGGTGGCGCCGTTATGCCAACAGGCCATGGACCTGGGCTTCAACGGCCTCATCATAGAAAGCCACTGCGACCCGGACAGCGCATGGAGCGACGCCAAGCAGCAGGTGACTCCCGACGTGTTGGACTACATTCTCAGCCTTCTCGTGATAAGAGACGAGACCGTCACAACAGAAGGAATAACCACTTTGCGCAAGCAAATCGACGAGATAGACAACCAGCTGATGGAAATCCTGGCCAAGAGGATGCGCGTCTGCCGCGAAATAGGCCAGTATAAGAAGGAACACAACATGACGGTCTTGCAGACTTCACGTTACAACGAAATCCTCGACAAGCGCGGAGCGCAAGGCGCATTGTGCGGAATGGATCCGTCATTCATCAAGACCGTGTTCGAGGCCGTGCATGAAGAGTCGGTAAGGCAACAGATTGAGATTGTGAACAAATGATTTATTAAGGACAGAAGGAGGAAGGAGTGAAGGAGCAAGCAAATATGATTTAACAGGATGTCAGCAACGTACAGACAAAGAAAGCTCACATTCCAGGGCATTCATACTTACCCCTTCACTCCCCTACTCCTTACCACCAAAAACACAACACCATGCGAATATTAGTTTTGGGAGCAGGCAAAATGGGAAGTTTTTTCCTCGACTTGCTGAGCTTCGAGCATGAGACGGCGGTGTACGAAAAGAGCCCCGAGAGGCTCAGGTTTACTTTCAACACGCTGCGCTTCACGTCGATGGAAGAGGTGGAGGCGTTCAAACCCGAACTGGTCATCAACGCGGTCACTGTGAAATACACCATTCCGGCATTCGAGGAGGTCATTCCTCACCTGCCGAAAGACTGCATAATAAGCGACATCTCGTCGGTAAAGACCGGACTGAAGGACTTTTACGAGCAGTGCGGACACCGTTATGTATCGACCCACCCCATGTTCGGACCGACGTTTGCCAACCTCAACCAGCTAAGCCATGAGAATGCGATAATAATCAACGAAGGCGACTACATGGGGCGCATCTTCTTCAAAGACCTGTACAGCCGTCTCGGACTGAGCATATATGAATACTCTTTCGAGGAGCACGACAAGACCGTAGCCTACTCGCTAAGCATTCCATTCGTCAGCACCTTCGTCTTCGCCGCCGTGATGAAGCACCAGGACGCGCCGGGAACTACGTTCAAACGGCACATGAAGATAGCCAAAGGAGTGCTCAGCGAGGACGACTACCTGCTGCAGGAGATTCTCTTCAACCCCTACACATCGGGGCAAGTGGAACAGATACGCACTGAGCTCAAAGAGCTGCTCGGCATCATAGAGCGCAAGGACGAGGACGCGATGAAGGCCTATCTTGAGAAAATCAGGAGGAACGTCAGGGACAATTCATGAATTAAGAATTAAGAGTTAGGATTTAAGAAAATATGCCATGAAAGCGTGGCATACGTTTGATTTTTCATTATTTATTATTCATTTTTAATTAAAAAATGTGTCTTTCGCTGTTCCTTGCATCACTGTTGACGCTCGTCCAGCTGAACTGCGAGAACCTGTTTGACTGCCGTCACGACAGCCTGAAACAGGACACGGAGTTCACTCCCGATGGCGACCGCCGGTGGACCGAACGCAAATACTGGGACAAGCTTAACAATACGGCCAAGGCGATAATATCTTGCGGCACAGAGAACGGCGACTGGCGCGTGCCCGACCTGGTGGCCCTGTGCGAGGTTGAGAACGACAGCGTGATGCGCGACCTTGCCAAACGCTCGCTCCTGCGCAACTCCAATTACGAATACATCGTGACATCCTCGCCCGACGAGCGCGGCATAGACGTGGCTCTGCTATACTCTCCGGGCAGCTTCGCGCCCGTAAGACATTACCCCTTGCGCATACGCCCGGTGAAAGGCATGCGCCCCACACGCGACATCCTCTACGCCTCTGGACGCATCATAACGGGCGACACGCTCCACATATTCGTGGTACACGCCCCGAGCCGTTACGGCGGAGAGCGGCGCACAAGACCCCACCGCAAGCTCGTGGCCGACCGCCTTGCGGCGGCCATCGACTCCTTGCAATCAGCATGCCCCGACCCGATGATAATCATAGCCGGCGACTTCAATGACGGGGGAGACAGCCAGGCTGTGAGGCAGATATGCGCCAAAGGACTTTACGACGCGTCGGCCCACGCCAAAGGCGGACACGGAGCAGGCGGCACTTACAAGTATAAAGGGAAATGGGAGAACATAGACCACATCATAGTCAGCCGCAGGCTTAAAAGCAAATTGCGTTCATGCACGGTCAACGACGCGCCGTTCATGCTTGAGCCCGACGACAAATACGGAGGCGTGCAGCCGCTGCGCACATACCGCGCATGGCGTTACCGCAAGGGATATAGCGACCACCTGCCCCTCGTGGCGCGCTTCGCCTTTTGACCGGACACCACAGGACATCACATCCAAACCGTCATATGAACAAATTATTATTATCCATCATGACAATGTTAGCATGCAGCCTTTCAAGCTGCGGACAACAAAACTTCAAGACAGTCGATGCCGACGAGTTCGAAAAAGCAATCTCCGCAGACAGCGTACAGCTGGTTGACGTGCGCACGTCAGCCGAGTTTTGCGAAGCCCACATCGCATCAGACAAAGTTGTAAACATCGACGCCTTACAGCCGGATTTTGCCAATGAGGCAGTAAAAAAGCTCGACAAGCGCCGTAGCGTAGCCGTCTACTGCCGCAGCGGAAGGCGAAGCGCGGACGCGGCAAAAAAGCTGTCGGAACTGGGGTACGACGTCATCGACCTGAAGGGCGGCATTCTGGAATGGCAGAAAAGAGGCAAGCCCACAACCAGATGACCCCACAAACGACAAGCCAACACTTGCCCACACTGGTGCATGCCGCCATCGCCACGGCGGTGACTGCACGTCATCATGAACCCAATTGACGGCCTTTTGCAATGCGAAAGGCCGCAAACAGCACGCTAAAAGGCCGCCTTTTGCAAGTCAAAAGACGGCCTTTCATAATGCGTTGGATATCAAGATGTTACGCATGCGGTTGATGCCATGCGCGCCAATACGCCCCAATAGTGTCAAGACAAGTGCTCTACGCGGTCGGGATTCCTGTCTATCACCGTGCCGTTTGCCTGGTGGGTGGCAAGCACAAGCACCTCCGCCACCTGCACATGTTCGGGCGCATTGGCGGCATAAAGGGCAACATCGGCAATGTCGTCGCCCGTCAGAGGCTGTATTCCTTTATACACATTGCCGGCACGCCCGTTGTCCCCGTGAAAGCGCACAACGCTGAAATTAGTCTTGACAAGCCCCGGCTTGACGTTCGTCACACGCACCGCCGTATGGGCGACATCGATGCGCAGCCCGTCGGTAACGGCCTTCACCGCCGCCTTCGTGGCACAGTAGACGTTGCCACCGGCATAAGCGGCGTCGCCGGCCACCGACCCGATGTTGATGACATGGCCCCGGTTGCGCTCCACCATGCCGGGCACTATAAGCCGTGTCATGGTCAGCAGGCCTTTTATGTTCGTGTCGATCATCGTCTCCCAGTCGTCCATGTCGCCTTCATATTCCTTTTCCAGCCCCAAGGCCAGCCCCGCATTGTTTATCAGAACGTCAACCTCGGCCCACTTGCCGGTGAGCGAATTGACCGCCGTTGTGGCCGCATCGCGGTCGCGGACGTCGAAAACCAACGGCTGAACGTCGGCTCCCAATCCCCTCGCCGCAGCCTCAACGGCCTTCAACTTTTCAATGTTCCGCCCTGTAAGTATGAGGTCATAGCCCCCACAGGCAAACTTCCTGGCGCACGCCTCGCCTATTCCGCTAGTCGCGCCGGTAATCAATGCAATCTTTCTTTCCATGAGTTTATGTTTTATTTTAGGAGTAAAGGAGAAAGGAGAGAAGGAGTAAGTAGATATGTCTTGCCGACAATCATTCCTTAAACATCGGCTCAAACCATAACCACTTGCTCCTTCTCTCCTTACAACTTCCCTCCTATTGTAATTCAAACAGTATCTGGAGAATGCGCTCGGCGGTGCGTCCGTCCCAGCGGTCGGGCAGCGAACACTTCTTCCACTGCCCCTTCACCATGTCCGCAACGGCCTCGGCCAGCCTGTCTGCGTCCTCGCCTACAAGCACGTTCGAGCCTTGCTTGACGGTCTCTATGTGCTCAGTGTAGCTGTTGAGCGTGACGCACGGCACGCCGTTGAACGTAGCTTCCTCGGCGACATTGCCCGAGTCGGTCACTATTCCCTTTGCGTTCGCTGTGAGATAGCCGAACTCCAGGTAGCCGAGAGGCTCTATGACATGGAAGTTCGGGCAGCCAGCCACCATCGGCCTTACCGTCTCCGCCGCAGCGGGGCGCAACGGAGCAAGCACCTGCACGCCGCCAGCCGCGCGGCACATGGCCGTGAGCATGGCCTTCATGTTGGCCTTGTCGGCCAGCAAGGCCTTGCGGTTCAGGGTGAAAACGATATACTCTTTCTCGTTGACCGACAGCCCGTCAAGCACTGCCGGGCGCACAAGGCGCGAACGGTTGAAGCGCAACGTGTCCATCAGGATGTTGCCTACCATGTATACCTTGGCAAGCTCAGCGCCCTCGCGAGTGGCTATGCTGGTGCTCCCGATGCCTGCGGTGAAGAGCAGGTCAGACAGTCCGTCGATGACAAGACGGTTGATTTCCTTTGGCATGTTGATGTCAAACGAGCGTGTGCCGGCAACGAGGTGAGCCAGAGTAAGCCCGTGTTTCTTAGTCACTATGGCCACGGCCATGGTAGACGCGAGGTCGTCCACAACGATTACGACGTCTGTCGGATTGGCGGAAAGGTACGAGTCAAACTCAGACATTACCCTGCCTGTCAGTTCGTTGAGGTTCACACAGTCCACGCCGAGGCACACATCTGGCTGCGGTATGCCCAAATCATCAAAAAGAGTTGGCTCTATCGTGGGGTCTGTCTCCGCCCCGGTGTACACCAGGCGGTAGTCAACGGCCTTGCCGTCAGCCTTTCCCCTGATGACGGCACGCGCCAACGGGGCCACCTTTATGAAGTTGGGACGCGCCCCGGCAACTATACATATGTTCAACATTTTCATTTATTCTTTAATTGAAAATTGATAATGGAGAATGGAAAATAATGATTACCATCGCCCCCTTGAACTTTAACCGGGCAAAGGTAATCATTATTTTCCATTCTCCATTATCAATTCCTGATTTTAAATCACTCCGACTTGAACAAGTCCTTGATGCCGCCTATGCTGCCCATAAGGTTGGTGGCTTCGTATGGCAGGTAGACGGTCTTGGTCTTGTCGCCCGTCGCCACGTCCTCAAGCATCTGTATATATTTCTGTGCCAGGAGATAGTTTGCCGGATTGGTGCTCTTGCCCACGGCCTCGGTTATCTTCTCTATGGCTATCGCCTCGGCCTCGGCCTTGCGTATGCGGGCCTGCGCCTCGCCCTCTGCATTGAGTATTGCCATCTGCTTGTCGGCCTCAGCCTTGTTGATGATGGCGGTCTTCTCGCCTTCAGACTTCAGTATGGCGGCGGCCTTCTCGCCCTCGCTCGTCAGGATGGTGGCGCGCTTGTTGCGCTCGGCCTGCATCTGTTTCTCCATGGCCTGCAGCACGCTCTCGGGCGGAGTGATGTCCTGCAGCTCCACGCGGTTCACCTTGATGCCCCACTTGTTGGTGGCATCGTCGAGCACGGCGCGCAGCTTCGTGTTGATGGTGTCGCGCGAAGTGAGCGTCTGGTCAAGCTCCAGCTCGCCGATGATGTTGCGCAGGGTGGTCTGCGTCAGCTTCTCTATGGCGTTGGGCAGGTTGTTTATCTCATACACGGCCTTGAACGGATCGACAATCTGGAAGTACAGCAGGGCGTTGATCTGCGTCTGCACGTTGTCCTTGGTGATGACGTTCTGCTTGTCGAAGTCGTACACCTGCTCGCGCAAGTCGATAGAATCGGTATAGATATACCTGCCCCGGCGCACGGCCACAATCTCCTTGGCGCGGTCTATGAAGGGAATGATGATGTTGATGCCGGGCCTCAACGTGGCGTAATATTTGCCGAGACGCTCAATGATCTTGGTCTCCGACTGGGGGATGATGACAAGACTTTTCTTGATCACCACAAGCGCGCAGATTACCAGCGCGATAAGAACGATTACAAAAGTGTTCATGCCATATAAAATTATTGGTTGTTTTATCAGTCAACACCCAACCCGCCCCTACCCAAGGGAGAGAGCCTGATTAGCGTTGCAAGGAAATGGAATATGTTTAGTTGATTATCACTTCTTACGAATAAAGCTGACACTCCTTACTTCCATTTACGGTATCCTGACTCCCTCCCATTGGGAGGACGGAGGTGGGTGTCACCGTTATTATGATGCTCTCGCGGCCCACCACGCGGACGTTCTGCCCCAAGGGGATGTACTCTCCGTCGGCCGACACGGCCTTCCAGTCGTCGCCGTCGATGGCCACTCGGCCGTAGCCGCCACTCTCTATGGCCTCACTCACGCGGCCTATGCGCCCCATCAGGGCGTCGGCGTTGCTCAAACGCTCGCGCCGCTTGCCGTGAATCGCCTTGGCAAGGCGCGGCCTTACAAAGAGGAGCGACAGCAGAGAGGCCAGCACGAACACTATGAGCTGGCCGTAAAAGCCTATGCCGAAGGCCGAGAATACGGCCGTGACGAGTGCGCCTATGGAGAAACACAGGATGAAGAAGTCGCCCGACGTGAGCTCAAGTATCAGGCAGACGATGACCACCAGCGACCAGAACTGCCACAAGTTGGCTGCAAAATAATCTATCATACGATGTGGTTTTACGGTTATTATGGTTATGTGATTGTTAAGGTTTGCGCCTTAGCCGTTGTCTCTGCGAAGATAAACAAAATTATCGGTCCAGGCAAGAAATAACGAACTTATTTTCCGACGGCAACGCCGACAGCGGCTGGCAGACGTGGAAAAGGCCGTTGAAACGGAGTGCATGGGCCGTTGAAACGGGCCGTTTGAACCGTCATGACGACACGCTTTGACGGCTCTTTCCACAGCCGTTCATTGCTGGCGCGTAAGTCGCTGATAATCAGAGGGGTTGCAAAAGGCCGTCTTTTGGCTTGCAAAAGACGGCCTTTTAGCGTGTCGTTGACGGCCTTTTGCAGCGCGATTTGCCGTCTTTCCGGTTCGTCCTGTACACTTCAGCCACCTGGCCGGCTATTCTCTCCCAGTCATACTTCCGCATGTCGTAATCAACGTGTTCCAACGGACGCTCCATCACGCCTTTCAGCTTCACAGCAAGCGCGTCGACATCGCCCACGGGGAAATAGTCGCCGCCGTCAAGCCCCACTTCGAGGTTTGCCGGAATGTCGCTCACTATCACCTTCACGCCATAACTCATGGCCTCGAGCAGGGCGATGGGCAGCCCCTCGTGGCTCGACGGCAGGCAGAAGCAGCGGCAGTTTGTCAGCAGTGAACGCAGCTTGCGCCCCTTTATGAAGCCTGTCAACACCACTCCGTTCCGCCGCGCCATGTCCTTCAGGCGGCGCGAATAGTCGTCCTCAAAATCCGTGTCACCGGCCAGCACAAGCTTGATGTCGTCACCCGTATTTTTACTTTTTAATTGTTCATTTTTAATCTTGCCGTATGCGGCAATTAGATGGTGCAGGTTCTTCTCCGGGACAAAGCGGCACATGCCAAGAATATATTTGCCCTTCTCGATGCCCAATTCGCTGAAATACTCAGGATAGTCACACGCCTCGGGCTGCGACACGCCGTTGTAAATCAGATGGACGCGCTCCGTCCTGCCGTATTTACGCCTTACCAGGTTGCGGATTACGTCTGAAATCACAATCACGTCGTCGGCGAACATGCAGCCCATGCGCTCGCCGAGCTTCAACACGGCCTTGGCCGCCCGTCCCCACTTGTCGCGGTCGTAGTCAGGCCCGTGATGGGTGAACACCACCCTCATGCCCAACATCTTTGCGTAAGGCACTAGCAGCGCCGGCCCTATGGCGTGGATATGCACGATGTCGGCCCCGAGCCGCTTCGCCTCGTTTATCGCCCTGAAGGTGTGGATGATGGCCTCAAACGACTTTTTCTTCGGGCTTTCTATATCAACCAGTTTCACGCCGCGCCACTCCCTCAGTCCGTCGTTGACGTAGCTCTTGCGCCTGATTACGGTCACGTCGAAGCCGCGCTTGGCTATTCTCGGGAACAGCTCCTCGCAGTGCGTCTCCACTCCGCCCATCACGCCGGGTATGCCGCGCGTGCCGGCAACAACTATCTTCATATTATTTCATGATTAAAAATAATTCACTATTTTTGCACAGGCTTCATACGCCATGCAAAATGAAAAAACTTGAAAGCCTGAAAGAATCTTTACAGTACGCAGGAATTGTCGCCATCTCCTGCCTGTCGGCGGTGTGGCTGCTCGTGACAAGAAATGAAAGGAGAAGAAAAACCAAACAATATAAAGACTCGAGAAAGACTTTCAACGGCCATCCAAAACGTCTTTATAAAACGCCTCCAAACGTGGGTAATAGCTCTCGGGACTAAAGTTCTCTTGTGCAAAATGCAATGTGCCAAAGCTTAAAGCCGCATACACCGTTTCCGACAACGAGGCTGTACTTTCAACTACACGTTTAAGACAATCCGCATTTCCGCTTTCAAACCGGTAGCCCGTCACACCCTCATCTATAATCTCTGGTATGCCCCCTATGCGCGCGCCGATGACCGGCGTGCCTGCAGAATAAGCCTCGACAATGGTCATAGGGTTGTTCTCATACCATTCCGAGGGTACTATCACAAAATAAGCTCCGCTTACCAAATCGGCAAGCTCCCTGCCCTGCTTGTATCCGAGAAACTCTACGTTGCGCATTTTCTTCATGGCGGCAAAATCCTTCAGTTCAGCTTCCTTAGGCCCCATGCCGACAACCTTCAGCCTGCATTGCGGCAAGCCCTCAAAAGCCTTAAGCAATGTCATCACACCTTTCTCATAAGACAGACGGCCGAAGAACAGAAAATATTTATCAGCCGGAATGGCCTTCGGTTTGCTGACAATCGATGTAGAGAAGTTGTAAAGCGTGATGCTCGGTTTGCCTTTCAGCCTTGGCATGTATTTTTCTTGAATGTTTCTTGCGAATTTGCTGACATAGATGAAACCGCCAATATACTTTGCAGGGTTGAAGAAAGCGTTGCGGAAATACTGCTCTGCGGCCATCACCGCACTCATAAGCCTGCTGCCCTTGCAGCAAACATGGGTAAAGCACTTGTAGAAATGCCGCCCCCGGCACTCCTCGCATATGCGTCCCCAGCCGTCACGGAATGTGTAGGCCGGACACACGATTCGGTAATCATGCACGGTGAAAATTATCGGAACGCCGTATTTCCTCAACACCGGGAATATGGAAGGAGTGATTTGCCCCCACATTAAATGGATATGGGCCAAGTCTGGTTTCTCATCAAGTACCAACTGTTCGATTTTCTTGGCGGCCTCGAAATGGTAGAAGTAGTTTACCAGATTCCTTACCTGCCTGAACGGACCGCACCTTGTTTCCTTCGACTCCGGGAAATACTTGCTGAACGGCGAGGGTTTGTTTTCAGGCCACTTCAATGTGAAATAAGCCACGCTGTGCCCGTGCGCCTCGAGCATCCGCCCAGTGTTGAAGCACACGGTCTCAGCCCCGCCCTTATTATAATTGTATACGTCAATAAGAAGAACCTTCATGGATATTATAAGAAAAATTATGCAATCATTTATTACCTAGAGAGCATATTTTGTTGTCTTATGCACTCCATACAATCATTTTCCGTTCTCCCGGACTTGCAATCCGAGAGAACGAGTATAAGGATTTTCAATCCGACATGATCACACAGCATTAACATTTATTCAGCCGCGCAGCAAACATACGCTGACAGACAATAAAGCCATCTGTCAGCCCGTAACCATCTGGCCATCAGCCGGAAACAACGCAGGCTGACAGATGACAGACGGAAAAAGAAAAAACATGATTTGCATGAAAGCAGGATGCCCGTAAATTCCTACAAACTAATATACCCCTGATAAAGCATCGGCATACCTTTATGGCATCCACCTAATTCATTGATTCACAATATTCTTAAGAACGTCTAAATCATAAGAATACTTATTATTATAAAGATATGCCAACACAAGGCGCAATGTTTTCATTTCCACATCGCCCTTAAGTTTTTTGAAAAGACGTTTCATATTGGCATCATCTTTTGCATTCGCATCTTTTGTCAACTTGGTGAAATCTTTTAGTCTGCCAGGCAATCCATAGTCACTCATTCTTACACCTTGCCTTTCAGCCACATCCAAAATGAATTTATCCATTGCCGGATTGATGCGAATAATAAAATGGCGTCTGCATTTATGCTTCAGCAACTGGATATGCTCTTTTGCGCCTACAACACCAAACTCTTGTACGTAAGAGTGTTCCATCTTGTCATTGTCAATGATGCCAAGCGCGAACGAATCACTCAATTTCCCCGAAGACATGCTTCCGCAAACCTTGTTGCATCCCATACAATGATTAGGCATACCGGCCGAAGGCACCTCTAATGCAAGCATGGTTGCCACGACATTTGTGTCGACATAGCATTCCGGCAGTATGTCAAACTCCATTCTCATTTTATGTTCTCAATGTTATGGAATATGTCGATGTTGTAATCGTAAATCTGTTGAACGTCCTCGCCAGAAGCTGTACGGATGACATATTTACCATTGTCTGAACTTTGCGATAGGAACAGTCTTACGCCGCTATTGTCTTTTTTCTCTATGAATGAAGTCACGACATACGGGCTGTGCGTAGCTACAAAAAGCACTCCACCGTGCCGGCTCTTGGCAAAATCTACAAGAGTATCGACAAGCAGAGACTGCGTCGGCGGGAACAGGTTTAGTTCAGGCTCCTCCAGAAACACGTCATTGACCGACATGTCTGTGAAGTTCTTAAATATTTTATCAAAACGCTCAATATCTTCTTTTTTGTCAAATATCAGATAATTGCCGTTCACCTGATGCAATAGTCTATCAAGCACAAATATGTTTTCACCATTTTCACCGGTTTCATACTTGGGCTCTATCTTGGCAATCAATCCTTTGTCAATAAACTCCTTTTTATACAAAGAAGTCATCAGGTTTTCCTCTTCCTGCTCGCGTGAAACGCTCTTTTCCGCCGAACCCTCAAATCTCGCAACATAAATATAATTCAAGTATGTCATCAACGGGATAAGAGACTGCAATCCGCTTGACGTATCTGTAAACTCAAGAAGCTCGCCATTGTCCAATACGACTTTATCCTTACGGCTGCTTGAATCAAACCTGTACTTCACTCCCATGTTCAATATGGGAAGGCCATCGCCACAATAAGAACGGGCCACCTCCCAGTCTTTCATGAAGCCACGTATGTTGTTGTCACCAAGACTCACTTCAAACCAGTTTGGTATGGCCGCAACGATGTTACGCTCTGACGGTATGTAAGAAACTTTCGGACAAACATATTCCCACCTGTTTCCTTTCCATTCAAAATCAAACACACCTGACCTCCATGAATAACTGAAAGCCATTGTGTCATTCTCATACATCAGAAAAGTGTCAGGCGATGTATAACCTGCCAATTTGTGAAACTCGACAAATTTTTTCTCAAAATATCCTTTTTCCTTAAACTGGTCAGGATTCTGAGACAACTGTATCCGCTTCTCAACCCATGAACAATAGCTCGCCGATTTCAGCAAACTGCTTTTTCCAGAACACTGCGGACCTACCACGATGTTCATACGTTCAAGATATACGTCAGCTTCCGCCAACGAACCTAGATTGCGAATAACAAGATGCCTCATGTTTATGGTTGAAGTTTAAGAAACCGCCCACTAAGTTACAATAAAATGCACAAAGAAAAGCACAATAGGCACAATAAATTATAATTAATTAATGAATGTCAGTCCTCTCAGGTTTGTAGAAAAGCAAGACGCGCATAAACTCCTACAGACTAATATAGTCCCTGTAAAAATCCATCAACCTGCTTTGCATGGCCTCACTTATCTTGTCGAACTTGCTTGCCGTGTCATTGCTTTCCTGGAACATGTCGGCCTCCATGACAATCTTATATATCGGATAGTCGTCACCCTTTGACACATTGTTGTTCCAGTTCAGCGGCCGCAGGTTGATGTCGTCATCAATCATTTCCTGCGGAACGCCTTTGGCTCTCAACAAGCTCTCCGGAACGATGTGGTCAACCTCCCAGCCATACAGCCTGTCCGTGCGGCCATAAGAGCTCCGCCTTATAATCGCTCCTGACGCGTCCAAGCGCCATTCGTCCTGGTCGCACCCGTCAATCGGGGCGGCCTTGCTGAACATCAAGTCCAACTCAGAATCCGTAAAATCTCTCATGATTGCTTATTATTTTGTTACAAAATCTATTTGTGAACATAATGATATGCCCATACTTCTTCTTGAATAATCAGAAAGGAAACTTTCGCGCGCAGACTTGCCTATACGCGACATTTTCCCTTTATCATCAAGCAATGCTGCAATCTTTTTGGCTGCATCTTCAACCTCTTTGGATATATGGATGCCGTTAATGCCGTCTTTCACATACATTTCTGCAAGAGTGCTCGGTGATGTTACAACCACAGGCTTGGCAAACATCATTCCCGTCAGCAAGACAGTATCACCTGAACAAATATTGCCGTCTGCAATCGATGTGACACACAAATCACTGGAATTAAACCATGCAAACGACTCGTCATATTTTATGTTATCACGAAATATCACATTGTCAGGCAAACCCTTTGCCGGCTTCCAAGTATCGCTTGCTATAACCAACAACTTATCTTGCAAGCAACCTTGCTCCCACACCTTGACAAGGAAATCAAAATCCCTGTTTGACCGGCCTATCGAGAAGGAATAATTTTCTAGTGGTGCTTTCAAGCCTTTCATGTCTTTATACGTATCAGGTACGCCGAATCCTGTTACGATAAACTTATTCTCATTTATTCCAAGTTCTTTAGAACATATTTGGACATAATTATGACTTGGCACATGTAAGTAGTCAACGTATTTATTGTTGCAACTGAATTTCATATAAAAGTGATACAGTTTGCCAACCAATCCTGATTTGCGCTTATACGTAAAGTTTCCAACAACAATCGTATTCCGTTTTTTCACATGGAACAAACGTGAAAAAAAAGCGAGGTTGATAGCGTAAAATTGCTGCCAGCCAATAATAGTGCCATAACGTTTACGCCTTAAAAGTATGCGGAAAGGAAAAATGAAATACAAAAGATACCTAACAAAGTTCTTTATCTTCACATCATATCCCCAATTGCTGATTTCAGTTATTATCCTGAATGGTTGTTTGCTTGTCACATTGCACCCCTCGGCAAATGACTTTATCTCTTCAACTTTGCAATCGGCTAGAATAATATTTTCATTGCTTTTGACTGTCATTTTTTATGTGGCTTGTCGTTTATAACTAATGGTTCATCTCTTTATTTGGTCATAATATAAAACAAATATTTCCTTAGGGGTTTTCGATGAAAACAAACTGCGTATGACATTGATGTACATTACGGCCTTATATTTTGCCTTCTTTTTCAACGAAAAACACCATATTGCCCCCCATATTGATGCCCTGAATATTGACCTTATGACAAAAAAGATAGTCAAGATAGTCTTTTTGGCTAAAGACTCACCACAATAAAATCTGACAAGACCCTTATAGTGTGCAGGATCAGTTGCTGTTTGCAATACAGACCAAGTGCCGCCTTGGATGTGATATTGGTTTATGTCTGCATTGACCATGCACTTATATCCTTTCTTTCGTAGCAAAGTTGAAACCGCTATGTCCTCCGGACAAAAGAAATAATACTCGTCAAAGTAGCCTATCGCCCTAAAAACATTTGTTTTTATAAGGAACGCCGCTCCCGATATGTTATAAGTTTCAAAGATGCCGGTTTTGTAAACATACTGTGAGTCACTATGACCAGGAAAGAACATCCTTTTCATAAAAATCCAGAATGTTGCGTTCTTTCTGCCGCAATATTGCGGGCGGCCATCGGGAAACTTAATATTTGGACTTACAACTGCAACATCTTCAGGCATTCTTTCAAATGTCTCTACGAGACTGTCGATGACAGGCGTATCCATCAACGTGTCATCATTCAACACATAGCAATACTTACCTTTTGCCTGACGTAGCGCAAGATTATTGTTTTCAGAAAAGCCGCGTATCTCGTTACTTTCAATAAATGTCACCCACGGGAAATCACGCTTTACTTTTTCAAAATTTTCCTTTGAGAAAAGATACGCCACAACAAGAGTCTCGTAAGAAACCGTCGTGTACTTTCTTATGCCTTCCAAGCATGGATAAAGGTTCTTGAGATTGTTCATGCAGACAACCACGATGGAAACTTGTAATTCTTTTGTCAACATATATTCTTCAGTATTCTTATAAGTCCGGTCCATTTCCAATATAAAAACAAGTTCAACATACGATATGTTCCAAGCTCTTTATACACAACACGATAAACTTCCTTGTCATGTTTCTTGTCCATTGAGATGCCGTCCAAAGCATGGATGGCTATTACGTCTTCAATCAATTTTATTTTGTATCCTCGTTTCAACATCTTCAGGTTCAAGTCGTAATCGGCGAAAATCTTGAAACTGATGTCAAAATCCGGATTAAAAGCTTTTCTGTAAAACAAGGCTTGGTGAGGAATTGTGTTGCCATAATATAATGCCTTACCATACATAGGCTTCATAATTTTACCTGTTCCATCATCCACACAGCCACATACAACAGCCACATCATCTGTGGTATTCTCCAATATCCGCCATGGAATTGACAACATTTCATCACCACAATTCTGGAATATTATCCATTCTCCATGCGAATGTGCTATACCCTTGTTCATTGCGTCATATATTCCCCTGTCCTTTTCGCTTACAAGAACGTCTATCACGTCATCATACTGGTTCAACACTGACATTGTATCATCTGTGCTTGCCCCGTCAATAACAACATATTCAACATTCGTCGTCTTTATTCTCTTAATGCTTTCTATTGTCGGAACAATCGCTTCAGACACATTATAGACCACGGTTATGACACTTAGCTTGTATTTTCTCATTTGTAAATATTGGATAAAACAAGAATGTTGTAAATATTGTTATAGCCCAGAAGTTATAACTAAAATTCACCAAAGTGAACAATATGAAATAAGCCCACTTGCCTTTGCTTGAGAATGCGGATGATACTGTGACTGAAGTCTTATACAGCAAATAATAAAGTCCCAATGCGACAAGCAACCCACACGAAGCGAATATTTGTACAGCCCCATCTGACGCATATATACGTCCTCCAGGAAACATTACCGTGTTGACATAAGAATTCCTCCAATCTATACCATACCCCCACAAAGGACTGTGGATAAAATTCAGAATATCATAAAACATACCCTCAAAACGCTGCGGCACAAAAGCAATATCCTCACGGCTGTAATAATCCATTTGGCTTGCAAAGTCTGCGGCTTGATTTTCCTGCCAATTCCATGTTTCTGCGATTTTCTCATTCATGAAAGACAACGATGTAAACACAAGCAAGACAACCACTGAAGCTGGTATGACCAAAGGTTTGTATTTGGAATTGTAGAAATACAGCAAGAACACAAATGCTCCACAAGCATAGCCTGTCGTGGACTGCGTGGTTATCAGCGTTACAAACAATATCCAAAAATTACTATTTCCTTTCAACTTATAACCATGCGTCACTAAGTTTATGAACATAGCCATTACAATCAATACAGCGAAACGCCCTGGTTCCCAAGCAAAACCGAGATTACGGCGCGGAAAGATTACAGCTGCCGATGGGTCTATGTACTGAATGCCGAACAAAAGGACGTTTGACTCCCACAAGCTACCGCTATTCTCAATTGAAACAGCTTTTAAGAGCCCTCCCAAAGAAGGAATCGCCACAACTGCAAAAAACGCCACCAAAGCAATTAAAGAAAGGCCTGTCACAATCTTTTCATAATACCTGAATACATCCACGCCAAAAACTTTTAACAATGTATAGGCCAAAAAGATATTGTAAATCAGATAAAAGTAATGACAATTGTATCCCATGCAGTACGTGCCGACTGCTCCCCACACTAGCAATAAAAAAACTATCTTTAAAAGTAATGGATTGAAATATGTACACTTTTTTCTGTGCAGCATGTACATACAAACCAATACGATTGGTATCGTCGTTATGCTGTTTGGAGAATAAAGATACCCTTGATAAGAGGTAGCCCCACCAGCCGACCATACTACGAATATCAGAAAGGCGATGTCTAACAAATCGTATTTTCGTTTATCGTAAAAAGCCTTCATTACATCATCTTTCAAAAGTCTTCTTTATACAGTCTTCAAATTTATCCAACAAGAAGAAATGTTCAAAAAATATTTTCCAATAGCTTAGGCAATTCTTCAAAATCATTAAACCAAATGACATTAAGCCCTAAATCATTCATTATTTCTTCTTGAATTCTAACATTCTCAACATCTTGGTTCTCGTTTGAATTCCATGAGAATTTTGTCTTTTGTAAAAAGACAAAATGAGCACATCCATCATTTATTTCATGCGAGAAGTCAAGCAGTCTCCGTAAATTTGGGTCTGTCATTGATAATCCTATAAAAAAGCACGTAGTCCTGCCTAAAGCATGCAATTGCTCGACATTTGACCAAAGATATGCTTCTTTATATACATCATGGTAGTCTTCTTCACACAAGATGATTTTCGAATTTGGCAAATTGCTATTATTTTGTGGCAAAACGCCATGAACATGATAAACAGGGAATTTCTCTTGAAAATCTCTATTGCCCTCATATACAGAAAAATTATTTACACCAAGTTTATTCAATTCCTGTTCTATCAAATCATCATAATTATAAGTAATGACACTTTCTATACCAACAATGCTTTTACCATAATTTGATTTTATGCATTTAGCTATAGTCTCCGCCAATTGACGTTCTGGATGTATTTCTTTATATAAAGAGTCATGCAGTTCTTGTATGAATTGTTCATCCTTAGAATGGAACAAGCCTGTTTTTATATATCTTGCTACTATCAAAGACGAATTGGCACAATTACATTGTATGCAGTCATAATCTGTATTAGAAAAAACAGTCTGGTGCTTTGTACTATATACAAGCATCTTTTTCAACAACTTGTCCCAATTCGGCAAACCAGCATCAATACTTACCCCTGCCCCTAAAAACAATGTGCATTTATGTTCTTTTACAGCATGTTTCGCATTTTCTATCAATATTCTTTGTTTATCTTCTTCGCTTGGCCCTGTAAATTCCTTATACTCATATTTCTTGTCTTCCTTTAATTCCTCAAATGATTTTATGTGAAAATCGTTTGACTCATAAGATTTAAAGCTATATTCTGGTACACGACTTCTAAGATATACGATATAAAAATCACCGACATTCCATTCTTTTTTACAGTTGTCAAACAAGTTCTTGTATCTATATACCGTGTCAAAAAGAACAACCGTCTTTATCTCTATGACACTTTTAGGCTTCACTTTCAGTTTACGACATCCTTGGGGAAGATAAATGTCTGCTATGTATCTTAATCCTTTCTTTACTTCAGGCAAGACATATTCCACCTTTATTTCTTCATCATCAGCTAACAAGTCGTTTATGAATGAGCAAACCATTTGTTCGGCCAACGATGAAATATTTGTTTTTTCCATAAAGAATTTTATTTCGCATTTATAGTAACAAAATCATATAATTCAGTAAATCTCAGTGCTTCTTCGCAAACAACAATTTCTTAAAGTATTTTCTTAACAAATACTGTAAATTCCACGGAAACATTGCATGCGATTCTTCAAATGAAGCAATATCCAAATCCATAGACAACTTATCTATAATGAAAGAATTTATATGTCGTCCTCGTATCAGGCCGGCACCTCTAAATGTATTAAGCTGACGAGGAATGTATAAATCAGGATAATTAACGGTACAAAATGTTCCATAAGTTTCAAATTCAGAGAATAAGTTATATTTATCGTTTACAAAATCACATGAATTTATTATTTTCTGAATCCAATTTTCACCTTCAACTTTTGAATGTGATATTTCTTCTATTAATTTTTCAACTATGTCTTTCTTAAATAACATGTGCTCGGCAATGAAAGAGTAATCCACAACTTTATTCAAACCAAGCAGTCTGCTCATCGTGTTGAAATAAGGCTTATTGTATTCGTTTTTTATGGTGAATAGCGGGTGACCGTCGTTTAAAAAATCTATCTTTCTCAGCGGCAAAGTATCCGCATCCCAAGATAAATAATATTCTGACTTACAATAGTCTGACAATGCAAACGCATATTTCAAGAATTGTTGAAAATACCAACCAGTACGACTTACAGAATTCTTACTTACCTCTAAAATATATTCTTTTACCTTTGAAAAGGTTAGAATATTTATCAAGGCATTTTCATCCAATAATACGCACGAATTCGGCAATTTATTCTTTAAGTATTTAAAATTTCTTTCACTTGTTATTATGTATATATAAGAATCCGTTGAAAGATTCTTCATAACAAATTCGATTGTCACAGGAATAAAAGATATATCTTTTTTTGCAACAGGAATTATTATATCATAATGTGTTTTCATATTACCGTTTTAAAATATAAAATCCCAACGAAGGCATAGCAAAAATCAAATATAGATACAACCTAAAGAATTTTCGTCCACGCATAATACTCCTTATAAAGGAGTATCCATAATGTTTTGCAAAACTAAAACATTCACCTTTCATTTTATTCTTTTGACATGTTCGCAAGAAGTCCAAAAAATTATAAAAGAACAAGCTACAGATGTGAGTTTTTATATATTCATACTTCGAATTTGTACTTATACAGAGTCTATTATACGACTGCAAAAAAGATTGTACATGTATTGAAAAAGTATCATAATTCATCAAATGTTTTTTTTCATTTTCTTCTTTCCTATAAAGGTAATTATTAAACGGAACAAAAAAAACTTTATCTATAGAAGCAGAGTAATCAATAATAAAAACAAAATCTTCAGCTAGTCGCATTTTTTCATTAAATGTGATACCGTTTTTCTTTATTATATCATTCTTGAAAAACTTACCCCAAGGGAAAAACATAACAACAAAATCGGTATTGAATTCAATCTCTTTTAAAACATTAGTAATTTTGATTATTTGCTTTGACGATATAAAATATTCTTTCTCCGAAAACCCGAATTCTCTATAACCTCCAACTATCAAATCACAATCAGGAAACATCATAAAGGAAGCAAAATATTCTGGCTTGACCATATCGTCAGAATCAACGAAACATACCCACTCTCCCGATGCATTATCCAACCCCAAATTCCTCGCCGAACTTACTCCGCCGTTCTCTTTGTGGAACACACGCACGCGGCTGTCTTTCTTTGCGTACTCATCACATATCTCGCCCGATTTGTCTTTACTGCCATCGTCAATCAGCAGAAGCTCGAAGTCAGTGAAGGTCTGTGCAAGTATGCTGTCAATGCAACGGCGGAGGTATTTCTCTACGTTGTAGACGGGAACTATGACGGATATTTTTGGACTGTTCATCTTTTTAGTTTTGATATTATTGCGGAAATCTTTTTGGTCGCAAATTCTTGCTCTCTTTTCGTGCAGCCGATGAAATAAACACATGCCGACACGCTTAGCACTGAAACGACGCATACGAGGAAGAATGTGGCTACAGACTGCTCTGTCAGGAAATAAGCTGCCAACGGGAGTACCGGTGCCAGCACAACAACTTTAAGCAAAGGCGCAATCGCTTCTTTTACATAATCAGCCACTCTCATCTTAATCATAGGCAGCACTATGCGCATACGGGCGTATTGAGTGCACATCTCTACACCTATATGCACGCAGAAGACGTATTCTGGCCTTATGCCAAAAAACTTCAGCAACAAGTAAGCTATGGGGACGATGGAAAGAAGCATGGTGCCCTCTATGGCCTGGAAACGCTTTAGCCGCCCTGTGGCATGCACCGATATTATCAGTGGGTTGGAAAGCGTCACAAGCATGCTTGAACAGAGAATGAGGCGGAGAAAGTTTACCGTATGCTCTGGCACGATGCCCAGCCACCATTCCAGCACCAACGGGGCTTCTATCATCAGCGGCAGCGCGATGAAGAACAGCAGGAAGAACGAGAACTTTGAGCTGACCTTCAGCAACTGGTGCATGTGCCGCAAGTCGCCTTGGGCGTAGCTTTTTGTCAGCTGTGGGTTCAACGCCATCTGGAAGTTACCGCAGAAGCTCTGCACAACGCCCTGCACTTGTACGGCCACACCACGAGCCGCATTTACCGCCGGGCCGAAGAACATGTTGAGCAGAATGTTTATGCCTTGGGTGTATCCTATGACTGCCAGGTTGCCGTTCATAGTCCAGGCGGCGAAACCGAAAATCTCCTTGAACATCTTTTTGTCAAACGCACACCTTGCGCGTGTCTCCTCGAAATGGCGCGAGCTGTACACGCCGTAGACAACGCGGTCGAACACCTGTATGCAGAAAAACAACAGTGCGTAAACGGCCAGTTTGTCGTATGGTATTACCAAAAGCAGATACACTATTCCAAGCTTCAATACGGCATCGACGATGCCTATGTACGCAAAGGCCTTCATGCGCTCGTGGGCGATTATCGCGGCATTGTAAGGCACGCTGACGACACCCAGCATGGCCGTGAGGACAGAAAACTGATAGACCCACAATGCCGCCGTCATCCTGTCCTCTGGTATCTGCAACTTGTTCAGCACAAACCAAAGCCCCACGGTTTCGCCAAACAACAATATCGCTCCGGCAAGCATCAGATGAATCGACTTTATGTTGCCGAACGTCCGTTTCATCATCGTCATGTCGCCCTTGCCAAGGTCGTATGTGATGAAACGTGACGAAGCCGCCCCCATTGACCCTGTAAGAAAGCCAAGCATGGCGATTACTCCGCCGACAACGTTGTAAATACCGTAGTCGGTAACGCCAAGCGTGTTGAGCACAACGCGGCTGGTGTAAAGCCCGATGGCCATGGTAAACAGCATGCGGACATACAGCAGCAGCGTGTTCTTGGCTATGCGCTTGTTGTTTGAAGAATTGTCTGGCATAAATATATTGTCAACGTGAGTTCGGCATAAGAAATCATCTTTCCAATTATAAAATTTCTTACAGCATTGTTTTTCTGCCGCTCAGTGTCAAGTCGTCATTCCGCTTTTTAGCGGAATGACGACTTGACACCGACTTGCAAAAAACTGATAAGTGTGACATCCTGTTATGCCGAATTCACGACGTTTATAAAAAATAATTCTTATGCCGAACTGACATATTGTCAATACTTATACGTGAGTCAGGCACACCTTCTCATCTCTTTTTTACTCATGCAGCCACACCGTTCTCAGGTATCTTCGCCAGACGGCGAGGTGGGTTGTGGAGTTTATTTCCTTGCATATCTCAATGCAGGTGTTTATCAGTTCGTCTTTTGCTTCTTCAAGGTTCGGCACTGTGGTTATGGCCATAACGTCAAGACTGTTTATGCCGACAGCCATGCCTTTTACGGCCTTTACCTTTGAGCCTTCACCGACAAGCACTTTGTATAATGTCGGGGCGTAGTTGCGGAAGGAGTCAATCAGCTTGTCATGTTGCTGTTCTCCGCCAACCAGTTTCTCGTTCGCCTTCCCGCCGGTCATAAAGTATTCGCTAAGAAAATAATCCCAGTTGGCAAAGAGAGTGAAGCTGCCGTTGTTCTCGTCTTGTTTCATGCCAATGTGGGCATAATAAGTGGTCGTGATTGTTCCACCTTCTTCCTTGCTCGGATAATATGCCTCTTCTGTAATGTCAACCTTCCTTATTGTCTCGGTGAATGAATTATGCTGTAACTGTACTTCGTCTTGTCCTTCTGCCATTTCAACGCCTGGCGTGTGAGTGAGGAACGGACGGATTACCAGCTTGTTCCAGTTCGACTTTACATATCCCGGATAGTCCCTTTCGTAACGTATGAGGTTAAGTATCAGCCTTGCTTCCTCCGCGTTTATGTTTGCCAGCTTGTCTGCCAACCGCCCGTGTCCATGTTTGCCAAGTTCATCGCAAAGGCTTGTGATGGAATCTTTTATAACGAGCCTTTCGGTAATGTCATAAAGCATCGGGAGCGTCTGTTCGCCGTATCCGCATCCTTGCAGCATTCCAATGAGCAGGTCGGCGGCTCGTTCTTTCATGGTTCCGATAGTCTGGCGGTCGTTTTCTGCGTTGTGGAGTCTCACGACATGGAAATTCCATATGTTAGATATCGAGACCGCCATGTCTTTGTTTTGGCCGAATCCGCGCATGTGGAACACCAGTCTTTTGTCGCGCCTGAACTTGGTGATGTATCCTTCCTTGCCTGCCAGCGGCCCGTCAATCACTCTTACCATGTCGTTCGGCTCGTTGGTTTTCGGGTTGAAGGCGTAGTCGGAAAAAGGCCGTTCAAGTATCACCATCTGGTCGGAATAATTCTCGTTGAAGTCCTTGAACAGGCGCATCTGTTCCTCCGGCACCGTCATCAGGCTCGTTCTTGTTCCTTTTTTCCTGTGGTTGTATATGATTGTTCCTTCCGTATAATGCCTTTCCATAAACTCTGTTACGGCCTGTTGGGTGGCAAGTACAAAGACCATCCCGGTGAACAATGGGGCCGACACTATTTTTTTGCCCCGTGCCACGTTCACGGTTGTATGCGTCGGGCAATAAACCTCGAGGATGTTCTTTTCCTCCGCTTGCCGTTCTACAAGCAAGTCTGCCAGCTTCTTTTCCTGGCGTGGCTGGGTGCGGATGATGAACCAGCGATAGTCTACATTGTTTGCCTTGTCGGTCTTCATCGTTTTTTAAACGAGAACAAGGAAGAATTGATGATGTGAAAAAGCCATTCTTTATTTTCCCTTCATGACAACCGCATGAAAGTTCCAAAGTACCTTTTCAAGATAAACATACGCGCACGGCAACTGCTTCTCAATGATTCCGTTTGCATTATCTTTCAGGCGTAACGGCGGCATCCCGGACGAAACTCAGCGGCGACGGCCAGCCGTTGTTATGTGGCAAGACACATGAAGCGCAGACTGCCCCATTGTCATACTTTCCATACCACAATATGTTTGCATTGTTTAATCAATTAAGTCTCTTTCCGAGTGGAGGTTTGTCACCGCTTTATAAGTATGAAGCGGCGATTTTTCCGTAATGCGCTTAAAATCAAAACGTTAGCTTTCCCGAAACAGGCGATTAGTCAAACATTTCGCGTTTTAGTCCAACAATGCGGACAAATTTTTATCAAAAAAGTCACGGCAAAACGCTTGAAATCCGCTGTTTTTCGTATCTTTGCACCCAAGTGGAGGTTTCATACTTATAAAACGGTTATAAGCCTCCACTCAGAAAGAGACTTAATTGATAAGGAATGCAATCAGCTTGTGGTATGGGAAATATAATAATGGAGCTTTCTACGCTTCATACGTCTTGCCACATAACAACGGTAGGCCGTCGCCGCTGAGTTTCGTCCGGGATGCCGCCGTTACGCCTAAAAGATAATGCAAACGGAATCATTGAGAAGCAGTTGCCGTGCGCGTATGTTTATCTTGAAAAGGTACCTTGTAACTTTCATGCGGTTGTCATGAAGGGAATTTGAAGAACGCACTTATGAGTACTGACAAGCTCAACCGGGTTGACTATCATTGGTTTCTTATTCGCACCCAGCCACGCCAGGAAAAGTTGTTGACTGACTTGCTCGCCAAGCACAGGCAGGCATCGAAGAACATACTTGAGGTTTACTGCCCTTCGCTGTCAGGCGTGGGCATACGCCGCGAGGGTGGCACAGGGGCGAGAGTACTGTTCACCGGGATTGTCTTTGTACTCTCCACACTGCAAGCCATCACCGACTTTCTGGAACAACATTTTCCACAAGGCGCCCTGCTTTACGATTACAGCAAGAAGACAAAAACGCAAAAAGCATCAATATTGACCATTCCTGAAAAAGAAATGCGGATGTTCAAGGACTTCAACGAGAATTATTCCGACCAGATGGTGATACTTGAACGCCCTTATTCAGACTATGCCTTCAACCCGAAAACCAACGAACCGAACGACATTGTCAAGGTGATAGACGGACCATTGGCAGGCAAGGAAGGCTACATAACAAAGTTCAGGCGCGACAAAAGGCTGGTATTCCACATGCGCGGATTCGGCCAAAACAAAGACATGGCCGTGTCAATCCCCAACATCTGGAATTTCCATGTCGTCAGAGTGCACAACGCCGAGGGCGACAAGCAGACAATAGGCACGATAAAGGAACGAGCCGTTGACCTGCTCATTGGGATGCTGCAAGGATGCGGATACGGCGAACAGACGCTCCCGACGCTTTATGAAATTGTCGATGAACTGACGTTCAAGCCCTCGTTGGTTGACTTCTGCAAAAGCCTGTACGGCAAAGGACACATGGAGCTAAGCCAAAGAATTGCCAGACTTGACACAAAGAACGCCGAATTAATCCTCAACCTAATCCGTTACGAGAATGACAATCCTGGATATGTAAGGTCTAACTGGGACAAGCTGGTAATCCGTCCGTTCCTCACTCCCACGCCAGGCGTTGAAATGGAAGAAGGACAAGGCGAGGCTGAGCTTAAACACGAGTCATTCACCGAGACAATAAGGAAGGTTGACATTTCTGAAGAGGTGTATTATCCGAGCAAGGAAGAAGGTGGAACAATCACGACTACTTATTACGCCCACATAGGCATGAAGCAAGATGAGGACAACGGCAGCCTCACTCTTTTTGCAAACTGGGATTATTTCCTTAGCGAATACTTTATGACCGGCGGGAAGGCGAACGAGAAACTGGTTGGCGGAGAACAGCAACATGACAAGCTGATTGACTCCTTCCGCAACTACGCCCCGACATTATACAATGTGCTGACGGATGAAAAGTCAAGCGTGAAAGCGGTAAAGGATTTCAAGATTGGCGGAGAACGGCTGAATGTAATGGCGATTGCCAATATTTCCGACATCGATAACGCTAAGGACGAACTGATAAGCACCTGCGTCAATATTTGCAAGGAGATAAACACCACTACCCATTTGGCAGTCTGGAGAAGGTATCTCAGGACGGTGTGGCTGCATATATAGAAAGGTGAGAATTTCATGTCTGACTCATTAAAACAAAAGGCGGCCAAAGGCGTGCTGTGGAGTACGGTTGAGCGTTTCTCGGTTCAGGGCGTGCAGTTCCTCATCATGATTGTGATGGCGCGTCTGCTTACGCCCCATGATTACGGACTCATCGGCATGCTGGCCATCTTCATCGCCGTGGCGCAGTCGCTCATTGACAGCGGCTTCTCACAGGCCCTGATACGCAAGCAGGACAGGACGGAGGCAGACAACAACACGGTGTTCTATTTCAACATCGTGGTCAGTACACTGCTCTACCTTATATTATACGTCTCCGCCCCGTTAGTCGCCGATTTTTACAACACGCCGCAGCTCTGCCCTATCATGCGTGTTGTATGCCTCAGCATAATCTTCAACTCGCTGGCCGTTGTGCAGCGTGCTTTGCTAACAATCAAAATCGATTTCAAGACCCAGGCAAAGGCCGCACTGACGGCTGCGGTCGTGTCAGGTATTGTAGGCATTGCGATGGCGTATCACGGTTTCGGAGTGTGGTCGCTCGTCACGCAACAACTGCTCAACCTCGGCATAAACACCGGTCTGCTTTGGTTGCTCTCTAAGTGGAGGCCGAGGCTGGTGTATTCTTGGCAGTCGTTTCACGAGCTGTTTGCTTTCGGTTCAAAACTCCTCGCTTCGGGATTGCTCGACACCGTTTACCGAAACATTTATCCTATCGTCATCGGCAAGCTCTTCAGCGCGTCAAGTCTCGGACATTATGCCAGGGCGCAACAGTTTTCAGAATTTCCATCGCAAAACATCAACGGAATAATCCAGCGTGTCACTTATCCCATTCTGTGTGAAATACAAAATGACGACGCACGCCTCGCCGACATCTACCGCCGTTTTTTGAAGCTCTCGGCATTCGTAGTGTTCCCTCTCATGGTGGGGCTTTCTTCCGTGTCCAAGCCGTTTGTCAACCTCATGCTTGGCCAGCAGTGGGGCTTCTGCGGACAGCTCCTGCAAATCATTTGTTTTTCGATGATGTGGTATCCCATCCATGCCATCAACCTCAACCTGTTACAGGTGAAAGGCCGTTCAGACCTCTTCCTGCGCCTTGAAATAATCAAGAAGATTCTCGGCGTAAGCGTGCTTTGCGTCACCGCCCCGTTCGGCCTCGTCGTGATGTGTTACGGACAGATATTCAACTCGCTCGTGGCTTTGGCCATCAACACTTATTACACTGGCAAACTTATCAATGTCGGCTTCTTCAGGCAGATGCGCGACCTGTTGCCAACCATCGTCCTCTGCCTCGCGATGTTCGCCCTGATACTTGCGGTAAACCATTTCATCCCCGGCGACATTGTAAGACTTTGCACCGGCATAGCCGTAGGCGTAGCGTTTTACACGTTGTCAAGCCGCATGTTTAAATTCTCCGAACTCACAGAACTGACAAGCCTGTTTATTAAAGGGAAAAAATAAAAGGTAAAAGGGTAAAAGCTGACAAGCTGTCGGTGACAAGCAGAAAAGGAATACAAGCAACAAAGCATTTGGCTTTGACTCCTTTAACTTCCTGAAGAAAACTGGTTCATCCGCAAACCTTTTGGATTAAATATAAGTTCTATTAATAACAACATCCAACCTTAATCCAGGCTGTCGGTAACTGTCATTGCCTTAACGGCGACTTTCAGTTCCGCGCTCCGACGCGGAATCCAAAGAACATCCTGTACATCAAACAGTATATGCGGTATTTACTGGATTCCGCTTTTCAGCGGAATGACGATTACCAACTGCCTGGATTACAGCAGGATGTATTTGCAAATGAAATAATGTGTCACATTTAACCCAAATCGGTCATTAGACTTCACCCGTATTTCGTGCAGTTGTCAGGCAGATTATTTTCCGCTTTTGTCGAAGATGTAGCGGGCTACATCGAGAAAAAGCGGAAAACAAGATGACGGCAACAGTGAGAAAGACGGATGAAGAGCTGACGGATAAACGTATATGTAAGATTGGCGGTCTAATGACCGATTGGGGGTTAATAGAGCCATATGGCCATCCAAAAGGTTTCCGGATGAACCAGAAAAATCCATGAAGAAAAAGCATTTGGCTTTAACTTCTATAACTTCTGTAAATTCTCTAAATTCCCAAATAACAATGTCCAACAAACTGATAACAGTAACGTCACCGTTACTGCCAAATCTCGACGACTTTAACGAAATGCTCAAACAGATATGGGCGAGCAAGTGGATAACCAACAACGGAGATTTTCACAAGCAACTTGAAAAGGAGCTTGCCGCATACCTGAAAGTGCCTTACATCAGCCTGTTCACCAACGGCACGCTGCCGCTCATCACGGCATTGCAGGCGTTGCGCATAACTGGCGAGGTAATCACCACGCCTTACAGTTTCGTAGCCACGACCCATGCCCTTTGGTGGAACGGCATAAAGCCCGTATTCGTTGACATCGACCCTCGCACCGGCAACATCAATCCTGACAAAATCGAGGCTGCCATCACGCCCAAGACCACGGCCATAATGCCCGTACACGTCTATGGCAAGCCCTGTGACACGAAACGCATACAGGAAATAGCCGACCAGTACGGACTGAAAGTAATCTATGACGCTGCCCATGCCTTCGGCGTAGAAGTAAACGGCGAGAGCATACTCAACGCCGGCGACCTCAGCACGCTCAGCTTCCACGCAACGAAAGTTTATAACACGGTCGAGGGCGGCGCGATGGTGATGCACGACGAACGTATGAAGAAGCGCATAGACTACCTGAAAAACTTCGGCTTCGCCAACGAAACAACAGTCGTCGGCCCCGGCATTAACAGCAAGATGGATGAGGTGCGCTCGGTCTATGGCCTGCTCAATCTGCGTCAGGTAGACGCCGCAATCGAAGCCCGTCATCAGGTTGCAGTTAAATACCGCGCTGCCTTGTGCAACGTGGAAGGCATAACCTTCTTCGACGATATGCCCGGCGTTCGCCACAACTACTCATACTTCCCCATCTTCGTCGACGCCAAGAAATACGGCATGACGCGCGACGAACTTTACTTCAAGATGAAAGAGCAGAACGTTCTCGGCCGCCGCTACTTCTATCCGCTAATCAGCGAGTTTTCCACCTACCGCGGACTGGAGAGTGCGAAGCCCGAGAACCTGCCCGAGGCTCACAAGATGGCGAATAGCGTAATCTGCCTGCCGATGCACCATGCGTTGAGCGATGAGGACATACAACGAGTATTGGACACAATCGTAAAATAACCGATGAAGCAGAAGAAAATAATGCTCTTAGGCGGCTTGCGCTACCTGCTCCCCGTGATAGAGGCGGCGCACAAGTTGGGGTATTACGTCATAACGTGTGACTACCTCCCCGACAACATCGCCCATAAATATTCAGACGAGTATGTCAACGTAAGCATAATAGACAAGGAGGCGGTTTTGACCGTGGCACGCGAAAAGCAGATAGACGGCATAATGTCGTTCGCAGTAGACCCCGGTGTGGTCACCGCCGCATACGTTCAGGACAAGATGAGTTTACCGGCTTTCGGCCCGTATGAATCGGTCTGCATACTCCAGAATAAAGACCGCTTTCGTGATTTCCTCGCCAAGCACAGCTTCAACGTGCCCTTGGCCAAAGGCTTCTCGTCGGTTGAGGAAGCCATGAGTGAGAAATACTGGTATCCGTGGCCGGTCATAGTCAAGCCTACGGACTCGGCCGGAAGCAAGGGCGTTACGAGGGTAGACCGCCTTGAAGATCTTGAAGCCGCCCTGCGAACGGCGTTCGACCATTCGCTGTCGGGCCGTGTCATTGTGGAGGAGTTCATCGAGAAAGCCGGTTGTTCTTCAGATTCCGATTGTTTCTCTGTCAACGGCGAACTGAAGTTCGTCTCGTTCTCGGCGCAGCGTTTCGATGACAACGCCCCCAATCCCTACACGCCCTCGGCATTCAGTTGGCCGTCAACGTTCACGAAGAAACAGGAAGCTGAACTCACGTCAGAAATACAACGCCTGCTTACATTGTTAGGTATGCGCACTTCGGTTTATAACATCGAAACTCGCATAGGCACAAACGGCAAGTCTTACATAATGGAAGTGTCACCGCGCGGTGGCGGCAACCGCCTCTCCGAGATGCTCCGCTTCGCTACGGGCGTTGACCTGATAACCAACGCCGTGCGTGCCGCCGTAGGCGAAGAAGTCATTGGCTTGGAACAAAAAGGCTACGACGGCCATTGGGCGGAAGTTGTCTTGCATACGAAAAAGAGCGGTCGCTTCGACTCGCTCGACATTGCCCCCGACTTTGCGGAAAAGCACGTAAGGCAAACTGACCTTTGTGTGAAACCCGGCGACGAGGTAAGGGCGTTCATGGGGGCAAACGATGCCATCGGCACGCTTGTGTTGTGCTTCGACACGGAGGAAGAACTTGTAGCAGCATTGAAGGATGTTGATAATTGGATGACAATTAAAGTGAAATGAAAAAGAAAATAGCGATAATAGGGGCGGCGACAGGCCAACTGCCCCTTTGCTTGAAGGCAAGGGAAATGGGCTTGGAGACATATTGCTTTGCATGGCCGAAAGGAGCGGTTTGCAAGGATTATGTAGACAAATTTATTCCAATTTCCATATTCGAGATGGATGCAATTGTGGAATATTGCAATGGACATGGAATTGACGGCGTGGTTTCAAATGCGTCAGAACCTACGGCATTAGTGGCTTCATACGTAGCAGAGAAGTTAGGGAAAGTGGGTACGCCGTATGAGACCATTAAGAACATTCAAAATAAGGCATTCGTGCGTGAGAAAACGAATGTAATACAAGGACTTACTCCGGTGGGTTATAAGTTGGGCAAATTGGAAGAGATACTGTTTACTTTCCCACGTCCATACGTACTGAAACCTGTCACGGGGGCGGCAAAAAAAGGTGTCAATTACGTAGATGATTCGGTAAAAGAGTTGTCTGTTCCCGACGATTTGAAAGACGCGGTTTTTATGGCTGAGTCATACATTGAAGGGAAGGAGTATTCCGTTGAATCAATGTCGTATCATGGTCGGCACAAAGTAATACAAATTACGGAAAAAGTAAGTACTGGCGCTCCACATTTTGTAGAATTGGGACATCATCAACCTGCAACAATTTCTGCTACATTGAGGGTGAAAATTGAAAAAGTAATTTCAGATATTTTATCCAGTTTGAATTTTACTAACGGTGCAACACATATAGAACTTAAAATTAATAATGCGGATGATATATTCTTGATTGAGGTTAATCCAAGAGGTGGCGGAGATGAAATCTCAAATAGATTAGTAGAGTTGAGTACTGGATACGACTATCTTAAAAGCATAATAGAGGTCGCATTGAGCATTGAAAGCACATGTAATGTTAGATGGAATAGATACTCTGGTATTTATTACTTATGCCAGCAATCTGCAGATTGGTCTGATTTTTTCACACAAGCTGATTTTCAGCCATGGTTGGTAGGGAAATCAATCGTTAATACCTCGGAATTGCATAAGTCCAATTCTAATTATGACAGGGATGGTTCTGTAATATATTGTTGGAATCGAAAAATAACGCCTCAACAACATTCAGACATCTGTGTGCGCAAATTGAACGATATGCCAAATAGATACGAATTGTCTCAAGAGTTTCTACAAAAATTGAAAGTTGAACAAAAAGACAGTCATTACGAAATTCCCGTATCATGGATTGAAAAAATATTAAGCAAAGGTGAAGTTTTGGTATATATGGATGAGGGGGTCATACAGGGATGGTTCGTTTTTTATTGTAATGATTTTATTAAGAAATACGCTTACGTGGCGGGTCTGCACGTCCTTTCTGAATATCGCCGTAAAGGAATCGCTAAAATTCTTTTAGAATATGTAATAACCATTTGTAAGGATAGAAAATTTAATGTGCTTGGCTTGTATTGTAATAATCCGATAGCAATGAAGCTTTATTATGAATTTGGATTCAAAGAATTAGATAAAAGAGCCATGGAACAATATGGTGGAGACATTTATTCGTACTTGGAATTGGATCTGAAAAATCATAAATATTCATAGGACTTAAACACACAATGGTTCAATATAGTGTTTTTTACTACTCTCGACTTGTATGAGATGTGCGTTATTCTGTCATCTGTCAGTTTTTGCCTTAAGTCACTGGCGTATAGAATGTTATCGGCTGACAGATGGTTGATGGAAGTGTCAGCAACCATCAGCCATCCATGCTAAGGCTGACTGGAACTGAAAGATTGCAGGAACATCTGTCAGCCCGTAACATGCTTTAAATGAAAGAGTTATCTCATGAACTGACAGATGACGGCGACAAACAGGAAATTATTATAAGATTATGTTCATCAGTAAAACGCTCCTTCTCAAAGCATGTTTGGAAATGAATATGATTCAGCATCTTTTGAGTTGCAAAAGGCCATATATGGCAATGCGAAATGGCATCTTTTACCATGCAAAAGGCCATCTTTGGAAAGAATCTAAAAGTCGGTTACAATATTCATATGAATGTATTTTCACCTGCATTTTCAATGTCACACTTGTCCGTCTTTTGCAAGTCGGTGGCAAGCCGTCATTCCGCTGAGCGGCAGAAAAACGGTTCATCCGCAGTTTAAGTGTATAGTATTACTGTACCTTCTTTTGTCTTTGTGATAGCACTTTATGTACGCCTCCTACTTTAATCCAGGCAGTCGGTAATCGTCATGCCGCACTCCGATGCGGCATCCAGAAAACACCCGATACGCCAAACGAAACAGGCTGCATACACTGGATGCCGCATCGGAGTGCGGCATGACAGTTACCGACCGCCTGGCTTGTGGCAGGATGTACACATGAAATGATATGGCAAAAGCAAAAGGCAATGCTGTTATCTCATACACCAGAACTGCGGATGAACCAGAAAAACAATGCGGTAAGAAATTCCATAATTGGAAAGATGATTCCTTATGCCGAATCACGACGACGTTAATATTCAGAACGACAAATCACGCAAAAAATATTTATGGAAACTACAGTGTTGATGGATTCTATAAAAATGGTATTAGGTATGTTTGCTGACCGGACTCCTGGCCAAGTGGTAATGTGTCAAGCCATAGAGGCGGAATACAGGAAAAGCGGATTGGGTGACAGGCATTTCCCGTTTATAATGAATCTGTTGATATACAATCAGTATTTATCAAATGAGAAGTTTCCCATGGTTACGCTGACAGAGCGCGGTTATGCCTTATTGCACGATGACATGCAGGCGGATTTGCATGTGGACTTATATGGATTCTTCAATACCGGGAAAGGCAGAAAACCATTATTCTATGATATTTGGAGCATTATTGGCGACGGCAGGAAAGAAACAAATCTTTTTTATATAAGCGGATCTGCATTTTATAATGGAATAAAGCTGTTTCTAACAGGCATGCCTCCATCGTACACAAAATACCTGAACGACTTGGAAGAAAGCAAAGGGAAAGGCATAACCCGCAGTGAATGGTGCTTGGACTTGTTCATGGCGTTGAAAGACGAGCAGATAAAGCCGTTTCTCGACAAGTTAAGCTCGCAGATAAACAGCCGTAATCATGAAAAGGAAGAAAAAGAAGAAATGCCAATTATTGAATGTGACATTAAAGAACTAAAAGAAATGAAAGAACTGAAAATATTTATCAGCCACAACACAAAAGACAAGGATTTTGCCAAAGCCTTGGTTGACATGATGCTGGCTTTAGGGGTAAAAGAAAGTAGCATATTCTGCAGTTCTTATCAAGGTTTTGGCGTTCCTTATGGAGGAAAAATCTTTGACTATATAAAAGAGCAGTATGAATGGTATGACCTGTTAGTGCTGTTCATCCATTCGCCCAGGTATTATGAAAGCCATGTATCATTGAATGAAATGGGGGCGGCTTGGGTCTTGAAGAGCGAACACAGGTCGTTCCTGACAAAAGACTGCGAGTTCAATCAGCTTGACGGTGTAATAAAATCTGACGAGGCCGCATTTAGAGCCGGGCAAGAGGACACTTACCAGTATCTGAATGAATTTGCAGAAATGCTGGTTGAAAAGTTCCATCTTGAAGGAAAACCGTTTACACGTTGGGAAACAATAAAAAAAGATTTTCTGGACAAGGTAACTGAATGATTATTTAAACACGAGTATAATAAAAATGAATGACGAAATATTAGTTTCTATCCAATGCTTGGTTTACAACCATGAGCCGTACCTCCGCCAATGTCTTGACGGCTTCGTGATGCAGAAAACAAACTTCCGCTTTGAGGCAATAGTGCACGACGACGTTTCGACAGACGGCAGCGCAGCGATAATCCGTGAATACGCCGAGAAATATCCCGACATAATAAAGCCCATCTACGAAACCGAGAACCAATATTCAAAGCATGACGGCACGCTTAGTATGATAATAGATTCCGCATGTAAAGGTAAATACATAGCTATGTGTGAAGGTGATGATTATTGGATTGACCCGTTGAAATTACAGAAGCAAGTGGACTTTATGGAGGAACATCTAGATTATACATTATCCTGCCATAGATACAAAATTTATGACGAGCAGACAAAAGAAATGATATTAGCTTCAAATAAGTATTTTGAAAAATTCAATGACAACACAGAATTTACTTTCGATTTAAAATACGCCTTTAATAGAGCATGGATTACCAAAACCTTAACATGCGTTTATAGAAAAAACGCATTAGATCCTTCTGTTTCAGAAAAATATAAATATTATAGGGATGTTCATATGGTTTATTATCTTCTTTCTGAAGGTAAGGGGGTATGCCATTCGTTTGTAGGAGGAGTATTTAGAAAGAATCAATATAGTACATACAACTCATTACAAAGAATTGACCAAATTAAAACATCTTATGATGTGTATAATGAATTTTATGAAGCTAAACATGATCCGATAATTAGAAATGTTTTGTCTTCATTGTATTTGGAAGAGATGAAAGTATGTAAAAAAATTAAAATGCCAGGTAAAAAATACGAATGGTATGCATTATTTATGTTACCATTCAAAATAGTAAAGCATTTAATTAAATACATAAAAACATTTTACAATCCAACATGATTTGAACCAGCAATGTTTGGATGCTTCATATTCGACACAACAAGCAGAAGCCACACGCAAAATATTATACGAAAAACGCAATCCATATAAGACATCTATACAAGATTTGGGAAACTTGATAAGCGAGCTTTCCCATGTGTGTAAATTTTAATATTTGCTTTTGCAAAAAATGGAAAATCGAAATTTTAAAGTTTTATTTATAACTCACGCGGACGGAATGGGAGGTGCGAATCATTCTATGCTGCAATTAATGGTTGAATTAAGAGATGTTTATGGTGTCGAGGTTGTCCTTTTGGCACCGAAACCAAGAAAAAGTATTAAATGGACCGTACAAGAAGAATGCAAAAGATTGAAAATTAAATGTATTTCTTGTAGTTATGGATGGTTTAAAGGGACAGGCTATAAATTTATAATTAAATACATCTTAAATATCATTTATTATCCTATCATTTTATACAAATTAAGAAATACACATTTTGATATTGTTCATTCAAATGGCAGCGTGATAGATATTGGAGCTGTAATTAGCAGAATACGACATATTAAGCACGTGTGGCATCTAAGGGAGTTTGGATGGTTGGATTTTTCTTTAAACTCTTTTGGTGGTAAATATTATGAAAAGTTTGTTTACACTGGTGGAGATTGTTTTATTGCAATATCACAAAAAATAAAAGATTATTTTTCAAGCGTAATTCCATGTGAGAAAATTCATACAATTTATAATGGCATAAAGATACCACCGGGACAATGTAATAGTTTACATACTAATGCAAAGATACAATTTTGTGTGGTTGGTAATATAGCTGAAGGAAAAAATCAGATAGAAGCATTAAAGGCTATAAAAATATTGGTCCATAAATTTAATTGTCATAATTTTCATTTGACGTTTATAGGTTATGAATTCCATGAATACAAGTCTGTGTTATTAAAACATATAGAACAATTTGGTTTAAATGAATATGTAACTTTTAAAGGAGAATGTAAAAATGTATCTGAAGTGTTGAAAACAATGGATGTGGGTTTAATGTTATCTAAAAATGAAGCTTTTGGAAGGGTCACGGTTGAATATATGATGCATGGATTAGCTGTTATTGCTTCAAATGCAGGTGCAAATGAAGAAATCATAAGTAACAATGAAGATGGTTTGATTTACCATTTGGGTGATAGTGAAGAATTGGCAATTTGTATGAAACGGTTAATTGACGACCAATCATTCATGATAGAACTTTCCGAGAAAGGTAGACAAAAAGCTTTAAATCGTTTTACTTCAGACAAAAACACTAAGGCTGTATATGATTTATATTTGTCTTTGTTAAAAACAGCTAGATGTAGCTAAGTGTTCTTTTACAAAATTGAAACAAATAAGCTTTTTCAGTGCTAAAGTATTTAGTTTATGACTTGGATTTTCTTTTTTTTAGAGCTTTTAATGTTTATGTTTGCTCTTGTATCAGATAAGTTTAGCCGTAAATTTAATAGGAGATATTTTGCTTTTATTTGCGTATTGTGGGCGATAGTATTTGGCTTTAGAGCATATACAATTGGTAACGATACACCTGCATACGCTGATTTTTTTATGGGTAAGGATTCTTTTTATGGGCAGATTAATCAGAATCCAGACCTTGAAATAGGCTTCTTGGCTTTAGTCAAATTCATGCGTTTATTTACCAATTCACCGACAGTGTTATTCACTATTTTATCCATCTGGCTTTTTATTTTAGTTTATAAGATATATACGAGGGTTTGTGATGACAAGAAATGTACTTTTAATTTGCTTGTTTTCTTTATTATATCGAACTCGTTCATTACTTTAATGGCCGCTACTAGGCAATCTACAGCTTTTTGCGTACTATTAACAGGAATTTGCATGTTAATAGATTATCAAAAATTTAAGACAAACAATTCATCTGTTGTTAAAAGAAAGTGTTATTTGTTTATAAGCTTTGGCTTTGTCTTAGCATCAGTACTATTCCATAAATCAATTTTGTTTTTGCTGTTGATTTTAGGAATTTGTTATTATGTACATTTTACCAAGAAACAAATGTACATAATGATATTTTTCTCCTTTATTCTTTCTATCTTCTTCATAAATGAAATAGGAAACTTTTTTAATCAAGTATTAATGCTTGCAGGTTCTATTAGCTTCACTGGTGCAAACATGGATGTAATGTCAATTTATGGTTCGTCTTTTGGTGACTTTAATCAAAACTTTATTACGTTGTTGGCGTGGGCTGTACCTGTGATATTGACAATTTATCTGTCAGATAATGATTATGTCAATACTTTCTTCTTCAGGGTTTTGGTGTTGTCCGTATGCATTTTCTTAGTTTTTAATACAACATTCTTAATTGAACGAATAAATACATTGCTGGTATTGTTAGGGTTTACGCAATATCTGCCATATAATAAAGAGCGAAATATTAATAAATACAGACCCATTTATTTTATTTTCATTCTCTTGATGTTGGTTAAGGCTGGTATGAGATATGACAATTGGCCTTCGTCCGATTCTACTATACCCTATTATTTCTTCTGGCAAAAATAAAATTTGTATGGCTTATAAATATAAAGTATCTGTAATTACAATTTGTTTTAATGCTGAAAAAGATATACAACGGACAATTGAATCCGTAGTTAATCAAACATTTGAAGATTTTGAGTATATAATAATTGACGGGAAGTCTTCGGATGAAACTTTAGCAATTGTAGAGCGTTATAAGTCAAAGATTCAGCAGGTTATATCAGAGCCTGATGATGGGATTTATGACGCAATGAATAAAGGTGTAAGATTAGCAAAAGGAGAATGGCTGATTTTTATGAATGCAGGAGATTGTTTTGCTGATTATGAGGTTCTGGAAAAAGTTTTTGCGGATGAAATACCTGAAAATATCAGTTTTATTTACTCAGATGTTTATATGAAACAAAAACGAGATAGATTGTTGTGTCCTATGAACTTTTCAAAAGGTGCTTTGATACATCAAAGTGTAATATATAAGAAAAATTGCCATAAATTATATGGGCTTTACATAGTCACCCATCCAATAATCATTTCTGATTATTTATTCTTTATTCGTTTCCCTGAAGAAAATGTTATGAAAACAAACACTGTTATTGCAGAATATGAAGGAGGAGGCGTTTCATCGCAAGGCGGAAATTGGAACAGAAAGCAATCTTTATGTGCCGATGTCGTTTTTCGTAGACGAAGTTTTGGTAATATGCTGATTACTTATATAGCAAAAGAACTTGCAGATTTAATACCTGTAACTTTGAAATACAAACTTAAAAGCATCCTTTTTAAATAGTGTTATATTGGTGTAGGTGATTATGGAAAATCGTATTATAGCTGTTGTTGTCACATACAATCCCAATTTGAGAATGCTTGATGAAGAGTATAATTCCATTGTTGGGCAAGTAAACAAATTGATATATGTAGATAATTATTCAAATAATCATAATGAATTGTTTGCATGGGCAAAGAACAAAAGAAAATTGCAATTTGTTTGGCTTAAATTAAATGAAGGGTTAGGCTTTGCTCAAAATATAGGATTAAAAAAAGCTTTTGAAGAAGGTGCTTCACATGTCATACTTTTTGACCAAGATTCTGTGATAGATTCAGGATATGTTGATTCTCTGTTTGAAATGGAGAACTTAGCAATAATCCAGGGTCACAATATCGGACTTTCAGGCCCAATCTACAAATCTCACGATGATGGATGCTTTTATCCGATTGTGAGTATTGAGAAAGGCAGATTTACAAATGTTCCGTTAGAATCTTTTAAGGATTATGTTGTTGTTTCTCATATTATAGCTTCAGGGAGTTTAATTAGAAGAGAAGTTTTTGAGAAAATAGGCTTGTTGGAAGATAAATATTTTATCAGTTATATAGACCATGAATATGCTTTTAGGGCTGCTAAATACGGTTTTGAAACAATTGTGGTAAAAAAAGCGTGTATGAAGCATCAAATGGGTGACAGTCAGGTTAAGGTGTTTGGTAGAAAAATCGGATTGTATTCGCCTTTTCGCAGATACTTTGATTGTCGAAATACAATATTAATACAAAAGAATCCATATTTTCCTAAAGTTTATAAACGACATTATTTAAAATATATTATAGGCAAATTTTTAATCAGCCTTATTTATGGCCCTCAAAGATTGAATCAGATAAGATTTAGTTTTAGAGGTTTTTATGACGGTATTATAGGAAAAACAGGTAAATGTCCATTAGTTTAATTACACTTTAGCAATAAGAAGTTATTTCTTTCCAATTTTTCATGATAGATTTGAAAAATCAATAGTTAATAGTTATGAACAAAAGACTTTGTATCCTGCATATTGCAGAATGTGCAGGAGGGGTTGAACGTTACTTGCAAATGCTGTTGCCGAGGCTCGAAAAACGAGGATTGAAGCAATATTTCATCTGTTCGTTTAACTATGAAAAGCAAAAATATAAAAATGTTGTGGATGGTGTTGAACAGTTGGATTTGAAACAAACTTTCTCGCCGATACAAGTTATGAAAAAAATCATTTCAATCCGCAAATATATCAAGAGACGGCATCCGGACATAGTGTATTGCCACAGCAGCTTTGCTGGTGGATTAGGACGCTTGGCCGCATTGGGATTGAATTGCAAGGTGGTGTACAATCCGCACGGTTGGGCTTTTAATATACGATAATGACATGAAGCTGAAAAGTTTTATTTACCTGTTGATGGAGAAATGCCTTTCTCCGTTTACGGATAAAATCGTATGCATATCGGAAGCCGAAAAGAATTCCGCCTTACATGAACATATCGCAAAGGAAAATAAACTGGAACTTATCCCTAACGGAATTGACATGTCTGCCGTAAGGGACGCTGTGCCCAAGGACAGAGGAGAGCTTGGCATAGCAGAAGACGCTTTTGTGGTAGGCATGATTGGACGGTTGTCGCCTCAAAAAGCACCAGATGTATTCATCAGGGCTGCAAAGTTGATAAATGACGCTATTCATAACTCGGCCTTTATTATTGTCGGCGATGGTGAGGAACGTGCGGAAGTTGAACGCTTTGCAAAAGAGAATAATTTGAATTTAGTAGTTACAGGATGGACGGACGAACCATATTCTTTCCTGAAAGTATTTGATGTCGCAGTCCTCCTTTCGCGATGGGAAGGGTTCGGATTAGCCATAGTCGAATACATGGCTGCGGAAAAGAATGTAATAGCGACAAGAACAGATGCCATTCCAACTTTGATTGAAGACAGCGTTGACGGGTTATTAGTAGATGTGGATAATCCTGAAGATGTCAGGGATAAGGTGATTTGGTTGTACTATCATCCTGAAGAAGCTAAAAATATGAGAGAAAAGGCATTGGGAAAAGTCATCAAGAAATATGACATCAGCCGCGTGGTAGGGCAACATATAAAAATGTTTGATGAATTATCAAGAAATAAAAATAGACAATAATAAAATTAGCCAACATAAACAAACCAATCATGAAAGGAATCGTATTGGCTGGTGGCAGCGGTACGCGGCTGTATCCTATCACCAAGGGAATCAGCAAGCAACTGATACCGATTTTCGACAAACCGATGATTTATTACCCGATTTCTGTGCTGATGCTGGCGGGAATAAGGGAAATACTTATTATCTCAACGCCTTATGACCTGCCGGGATTCAAGAGACTATTGGGTGACGGAAGCAACTTCGGAGTTAAGTTCGAGTACGCGGAGCAGCCATCACCCGACGGACTTGCACAGGCGTTCATCATCGGGGATAAGTTCATTGGCGATGATTGTGCCTGCCTCGTGTTGGGTGACAACATTTTCTACGGCGCGGGCTTGAACGACATGCTGAAGCAGGCTGTAGTTGACGCCGAGGAGAACGGAAAGGCGACGGTGTTTGGGTATCGTGTCAGCGACCCGGAGCGTTACGGCGTGGCGGAGTTCGACAAAGACGGCAACTGCCTGAGCATCGAGGAGAAGCCTGAAAAGCCGAAGAGCAACTATGCCGTTGTGGGCCTGTATTTCTATCCAAACAAAGTCGTGAACGTCGCAAAGAACATAAAGCCGTCGGCAAGGGGCGAGCTTGAAATCACAACCGTAAACCAGGAGTTCCTGAAAGACAATGGGCTGAAGGTGCAGACTATGGCGAGGGGCTTCGCCTGGCTTGACACGGGCACGCATGATTCCCTTTCCGAGGCATCGACTTTCATCGAGGTGCTTGAGAAACGCCAAGGCCTGAAGGTGGCCTGCCTTGAAGGCATCGCTTACCGCAAGGGATGGATAACGGCGGAGAAGCTGAAGGAAGTGGCGCAGCCTATGCTGAAGAACGATTACGGCAAATACCTGCTTTCCATTCCCGGCGAGAAAGAAGACTCGTTGGAGAAAAATCTGGAGTATTGAAGATTGCTATGATATAGATAAAACCGGCAGACGAGCAGCCATCTGATAAAAGTTTAATCTGACAAAGGAGTTAAAGAATTTAAAGACGATTAAAAGATCGTTTTTATTTTCTATTTTTGCAACCATATAACTGTCAATGTTATTTTTGAGAAATAACATATATCCAAAACGTATGGAAATAATAAAAACTGAAATAGACGGCGTAGTGATAATTGAACCACGCATTTTCAAAGACGCAAGAGGATATTTTTTCGAGAGTTTCTCGCAGAGGGAATTTGACGAGAAAGTCGGCCGTGTGGAGTTCGTACAGGACAACGAGAGCATGTCGTCATACGGCGTGATGCGTGGTCTGCATTTCCAGCGTCCACCGTTTACGCAGGCAAAACTCGTAAGATGTGTCAAAGGAAAAGTCCTTGATGTCGCAGTTGACATCCGTAAAGGCTCACCCACTTACGGCAAGCACGTGGCCGTAGAGTTGACCGAGGACAATCACCGACAGTTCTTTATCCCGAAAGGTTTCGCCCACGGTTTCGCTGTGTTGAGCGAAACGGCCGTGTTCCAGTATAAGTGCGACGAGTTTTACCATCCCGAAGCTGACGGCGGTATCAGCATACTCGACGGAAGCCTCGGCATAGACTGGCGCATACCCACGGAGCAAGCCATTCTCAGCGAAAAAGACATGAAGCATCCCCTATTGAAAGACTTTGAAAGCCCGTTTATTTATAAGTGAGAAGGTGAGAAAGTGAGAAGGTGGGAAAAACCACCAATCGTGAATTGAGCAAGGCATTTCCACTTTACTCCTATACTCCTTACTCCTTTACTACAAAAAACAAAGCAATGAACATACTTGTAACAGGCGCGAACGGACAGCTCGGCAACGAGATGCGCATAATAAGCAAACAGACCAACGATAATTATACTTTTACCGATGTGGTCGAAGTTGAAGGCGTGGAGACAACCCTTCTTGACATAACTGATGCCGACGCCATACAGAAAATCGTGAAAGAAAAGGACATACGGTGCATCGTGAACTGTGCCGCCTACACCAACGTGGACAAGGCCGAAACGGACGAGGCCCTTTGCCGTAAGCTCAACGCCGAAGCACCGAAGCTCTTGGCCGAGGCGATGAAAGAGGTGAATGGACTGCTCGTGCAGATTTCCACCGATTATGTATTCGGCGGAGACCCGTACAACACACCCTGCCGGGAAGACCAGAAGGGAACGCCTACTGGAGTTTACGGCAAGACAAAGCTCGAAGGCGAAAAGAACATAGAGGCCGTGGGCTGCGATTACGTCATCATCAGGACTGCCTGGCTTTATTCCGAGTTCGGCAAGAACTTCGTCAAGACGATGCTCAACCTTACGGCAACGAAGCCGAAACTGAATGTTGTCTTCGACCAGGCAGGAACTCCGACATACGCATACGACTTGGCAATGGTAATAAAAACCGTGCTTGCCGATTATGAAAATGAAAACCCGGAAAACGGATACTGTAAGGCGGGCGTTTACCATTTCAGCAACGAGGGTGTCTGCTCATGGTTCGACTTCACAAAGAAAATCGCCGAGCTTGCAGGCAATAAAGATTGCGACATACAGCCCTGTCACAGCGACGAGTTCCCAAGTCCCGTCACACGTCCTGCTTATTCCGTTCTTGACAAGACGAAAATAAAAGAGACGTTCGGCGTGATGGTGCCATATTGGACTGACTCTTTGAAGCGTTGCATGGCGAACATGAAGGCTTTGAAGGGGTGAACAAGGCGGCAGTTCTTAACAGCTTGACAATAAGCAACTTACGGAACGTCTTGCAAAAGACGGCAAACGGCGATGTAAAAAGCCATGTTTCAGGCGGCAAAAGGCCGTGGATTGCAAACCGAAAGGCCACCTTTCATAAAATGACATTTTGATTTATAAACCAACAACAGAAAAATCATGGAATTCAAGAGAAACATAATGATAACGGGCGGAGCCGGCTTCATCGGCTCACACGTGGTGCGCCTGTTCGTGAACAAATACCCAGAGTACCGCATCATCAACCTTGACAAGCTGACGTATGCCGGCAACCTGGCCAACCTCAAGGACATTGAGGACAAGGAAAACTACGTGTTCGTGAAGGCCGACATCTGCGACTATGAAACAATCAAGAAGCTGATGACCGACTACGACATCGACGGAATAATCCACCTCGCCGCCGAGAGCCACGTTGACCGCTCAATCAAAGACCCGTTCACGTTCGCACACACCAACGTAATCGGCACGCTGACGCTGCTCCAGGCAGCCAAGGAATACTGGGAAAGCAAGCCCGAAGGTTACGACGGCAAACGTTTCTATCACATCTCGACAGACGAGGTTTACGGTGCGTTGGAGCTGACGAACCCCGAAGGAATAGAGTCGCCGTTCACCACTAAGGCATCGTCGGAACACCACCACGCCTACGGCACGGAGTTCTTCACCGAGGAAACGAAGTACAACCCTCACTCGCCTTACTCGGCGTCGAAGGCAAGTTCAGACCATTTCGTCCGCGCCTTCCACGACACATACGGCATGCCGACCGTCGTGACAAACTGCTCCAACAACTACGGGCCTTACCAGTTCCCCGAAAAGCTCATCCCTCTGTTCATCAACAACATCCGCCACAAGAAGCCGCTGCCCGTCTACGGAAAGGGCGAGAACGTGAGGGACTGGCTCTATGTGGAAGACCATGCCCGTGCCATTGACCTTATCTTCCACAAGGGCAAGACGGCTGACACGTACAACATCGGCGGCTTCAACGAATGGAAGAACATCGACATAATCAAGGTTGTCATCAAGACCGTTGACCGTCTGCTCGGCCGCAAGGAGGGCGAGGACATGGCCCTTATCACCTACGTGACCGACCGCAAGGGCCACGACATGCGCTACGCCATCGACTCCCGCAAACTTCAGCGCGAGCTTGGTTGGGAGCCGAGCCTCCAGTTCGAGGAAGGCATAGAGAAAACCGTCCGCTGGTACCTTGACAACCAGGCGTGGATGGACAACGTGACGAGCGGAAATTACCAGAAATATTACGACGAGATGTACAAGGACAGGTAAACGTCATTCCATTCAGGAACAAAGGGCAAGGCATGTAAGGATGCTTTGCCCTTTTTAGTTTTCAACCGTTGTTTGACATTCCCCGGCAATGAAACGAGTCGGAAACATCCTCCACGATTACCAAGAGGACATAAGGCGGCATGTCCTTGACGCCTGGGAACATGAAAATTCTGTGTTAGTGCAAATGCCGACAGGCACGGGCAAGACGGTTGTACTTGCTTCGCTGGTAAATGAACAATTGAAAACAGGAAATGGAAAACCAGGCAACATTGCCAAGATTATCGCACATTGATGAGAAATGGTCGAACAGAAAGAAGAAACCGTTGCACGATATGGCATTAAGCCGACAGATAAAAAAATGCCAAATAGCTGATAAACAACTACTTGGCATTTCTTTCCGTGACCCCGTTGGGATTCAAACCCAAGACCTTCAGAACCGGAATCTATGTATAAAAGCTTATAAACAAAGAGTTACAGTGAAATAAGGTGCAACATAGGTGCAACAATTGCAAATTTCCCTTTTTCTAATTTAGTGTTGAGTCAACTTAGTATTGCCACGGCAATAATAAATGTTATCGCAAGCATGTCCATAATCAGCGATTATTTTGTATGAAATCAAGACCATATTTTATATATCTCGAAAACTTTTGGTCGGAACTAATTAATGGTGTATGATCTGATATGGCTTGTGCTATTATCAGGCGGTCATTAGGGTCTCGGTGTTCTGACTGCATTGGCAGAGATGAAAGCACATGAAGATGCTTTTCTGTTACAGCAACAATATCTATCCCCATTTCTTCAATCCATGGCAACACAGTATTTGCATCTGTTACGACTTTCTTTTTTCTGTCGCCAAAAACTTTCCCTATCTGGCATAGGTGTATAAATTCTTGGACGCAAACAGAGCTGGTTACAAGCGTGTTTGCATAGTCCGTAATGATGTCTTGCACGCTTGCGCTTATCTCGCCCCCATTCTTTTGGAACAGGAACACAAGGATGTTCGTGTCAAGATATACTCTCATTTAAGTATAAGTCTCATCATTTGTTTCTGTTCTTTGTCACTAAGAACAGATAAGTCCATAAGCGGCTTCCTGTCAGACCTAAGCCATTCACCTATCCTGCTTAACCTTTTTTTCTTTTTATTTTTTTCTTCCATGGATCGTGTGTGTTATTTGTTGTTTTTACGTTCTGTTTACGCGGCAAAGATAGTGCTTTTATTTGAAAGTCGGAAATGATTTACGGGTAATTTACACATTAAGATTAATGTTGTAAAATTAATACTAGTAATAAGTTGCTGTTGTATCAGGATGGTTTTCAATAAACGACTTTAATTTGTCTGCATTTTCATCAGATACACATTTAGGACACAATGACAACAAAGGAGTCCTTGCATATTTATCAGCCAAATCTTTAGTCTTTACAAATTCCACCATATGATTTTTATAGATATTGTCGCACTGTTTGTCTATGTGTAATTTGTATCCTTCATTCCACACTTCAACATAGACGTTTTCTCCTATTTTGTTATCACATGACAATAATGACATGGCTACAAAAAATAAGATACAAATTCTTTTCATGTTATAATTGTTCTTGTTTAGATTTAGTCTCGTAACATCATGCGTCTATCCATCAATCTCTCTTGGCTTTCATTGTAGTTGTTACTGATACATCCACATTCCTTCATTAAAATTACAGCCGAGAATATTATAAATACGGATATTAAAGAACACATTATGTTCACAAACAAGCTTTTGTCTTCAATATAATTCGCTATCAGACAATAAGCAAAAAATCCTATAATAGGAGAAGACACTAATATACTTAAGATTGTCCAAATAGAAAAATCCGTGCCAAAGACGAACCAAATTATTATCATAGCAATAAAAGATATTGCTAAAGAAGGCAATGCCTTATGTTTCATTAATTCATCTTTCATTATTGGCTTATAAAATCTAAGATTTACACAGATAATATTAATTACCTTCTTCTTTGCCTTCTCGACTCGACTACGGAGAATATCTGACGCACGTCAGCCAGGTCAAGGACTTCATCAGGATACAGAGGGTTTAGTGAGTGGATTGTTATCTTGTGGTTTTCTACATCGTGAGTTATTATGCGTTTTATTAATATGCCTTCTTTGTGGATTATCACAAAATCCCTTTTGTTTATGAAGAGTTTACTGTCTTTCCAATAAATCGGTTCAACTTCCCGACAAATCAGCAATTCTCCTTCAAGATAAGAATCCGCAGAGCCATCATTCATGCTGTCACCTTTTACCTCAAAAGCGACATAGTTTCCTGTCATGTGACGTTCTGGTGTGAAATCTATTTTTGGTAATGTATCTATATATTCAGGGTCGCCAAAGCCAGTAAGATAACCGGCATAAGCGTATTGGCTTACTAATGGAACACCAACCACGACATCCATTGCTCGTGGTAATGCCTCGTTGGCTTGTTTGAACATTTTATCTTCATCTTCTACTGTGAGCCATGCCCTATTAATTTCGGGAAATTTATTACATATAGCATCTATAAGATTGTTGTTCACATCCCGTTTGCCATTTAATATTTTTGACAAGTTTGATTGATTAAAACATATTAACTGGGCAAATGATGTAGGACTCTTACATTTACTATATTCAATAACCTTTATTATACGCTCTACTCTGTTCATAACGAACTGTTTAATAGTTAAAATTTGTTTAATGAACTATATTATTAGTTCATTTTCTTTGTTATTAGTTCAAAAAGAACTATCTTTGCAACTGTAAAACAGAACAACCGCATAACGTCAAGGAAACAGAAATGCAACACAAGACGATTTAACGGCAAAAATAAGAATTAAAACTGAGATGGCAAAGCGAAAGAGAATAATTTTAAGGAGAGGCGAGGTTGAAAGGCTTTCCAAGATTGCAGGCGTAAGCCGAATGACTGTAACACGTGCTCTCGGATGGAACGCTGATACCCCGGCAGAGAATAAAGTTAGAGAGTTGGCAAAGGAGCTGAATATGATAAAGAAATTCTGAAAGGAGGAAACGAATATGAGCGATACAACATCAGGGGTGGCCGGAATGGCAATGATAAATGCAAGGACGCAAAAAGAACTCCGAGAAAAGATTGAAGCCTTGCTCGGAGAACTTGAAGGGTTTGAATTTCATGCCACTATAGTTGTCAACAAGGACGGAGCGACTAAGGAAGACATAGACCTTTTAGACAAAGTTCTTGATAAATGGCAGGAGCAAGAGAAAACACATAGTCCTGAAATTGTCGACAGCAAAACGGAGCATAAGTGAAAGCCATGCCATGAAGTGGAACTGTGATTACAGGATGTTGCCCGTGAACGGGGCATGAGAAGGCTTCAAGACGAGCCTTTAACTCTTGATTAAGATTTTCCATATAAAATATTTTTAGTTCGGTGCAAATATAATGCTAAACATAGGGCAGGAGCGTATATCTCCGCATTTCATTCCATATGAAATATTTTTGGTTCATTGGAGATACCTGCCCTTTTGATATGACAAATGGGCCTGATAAGGCTAATAAGATAAACGGGAGGAAACGGAGATGAAAGTCACGATGGAATTCAACGAGCTGAACAACCTGCTGTCGCGGTACGTACAGGTGGGCTTCATGGAAGCCGTGAGGATGTATGAACCGGCGCAGGACAGGATAAGGCTGGCGGAAGTGAAGGCGTGGCTGAAGATGGCTCTCGTGGACTACAAGACATTCAAGGCTCTCGTGGACAAGGGCACGATAAGGGCAAGAAAGGCTGGAGACGCAAAGAACTCCCCACTCTACTACTCGAAGAAGGAGATACAACAGGCGTTGGCAAGCATAGGCGTGATGAGGGCGATAAACAAGGAATAGGAAATCAAGTGAGGAACATTCAAGGATGTTTAGTGTGCGATAGGTGACGGGACGGCTGACGACCGGCAACACGCAGCGAGAGCGGCGTCACCACAGAAGAAAATGAAAAATTAAAAATGAACAATGAAGAATATGAAGACTTTGAAATCGATAATGCACATTGTCGCGCTGACGGCGCTGGGGCTGTTGGCGGCAGTAGGAATATTCTCGGCCGATGTGTCGGACTTGACGGCATTCTTTGCATTGAAGGCGGCAGGATTTGCAGCGGCATACGCTCTTTGCAGGCTATATATGCTTTGGCGAAAAAGCGACAGGTGGCTGCAAGAGTACGAGAAGTTTTGCAGGATGTGACTGGGAAGCCCGGGAGAGCTGGGAGGACTGGGCATATAGAGATACAATGTTTGTGAGATGAAGTATTAGATGAATATCTGTAATAATCCGAGTGACAGAGCCGTTGGGAAACGCCTGTGTCGCAAACGGCCGGAAGGTGCAAGGGCACGCATGGCAGTGCAGGATGATGCTATGAGAGCGGTTCGAGTCCGCTTCTGGCCACAAGACCCAATAAAAGCGACATGATGGGTGCGCCCGAGCAGGCAAGGCTCTACGACCTCAACCAATACATAGCCTGAAGGTAGTCAATCGGGGGATAAGCTCCCCGACACGCGAGCACACAGCCGGACATCATGTCGACGAGTAGCACGCATGGCGTTTAAAGAGGCGTTAAGTCGCCGAGCTGCATATTGGGAAAATGAAAAATGAAAAATGAAAAATGATGCAAATGTAGCATGAGATAAAGATATAGCAACAGATGTGATGAAAACGTAACACTTTTACTTTACTTGAAAAATTTGTCATGGTTTAAATGAAGGTTTTTTAAGTAACCAAGCCGCCCATGTCGTGAGACACGGCGGTTTCAACGGCGGCTTCGGAACGCGCGGTGCAGCAGGGAGGCATGGCGACGCGCGGAGGGTTCGACTCCCTTGCCGCCACAATGCAAATTGTTTCAAATCAATTAAGTTGTTTAGCCCTGCCCGGCCGTGAGGTTAGGCAGGGATTTTTGGAACGACCATGAAGCCATTTTAATCATATATAAATTTCAGTTCATGTTTGATTGGGGCGGCTTCGCCTGTCGGGGCTGTTCCCTTTCAAACATTAACCATTGTCAAACAAAAAAAGCTACAAACATGAACAACCAAGAGACTTTGAACCAGGCAAAAGCCATCCAGTCGCTGAAAGCGACGGAGGTGGTTAGGAACGACTACGTCAGGCAGCAGTTCATCAACGTGTACAACGCCATTTGGAAAGAAGGTGGCGAGGCGGTATATGAACGTGAGGCGATGTATTTCAACAACCAGCTTCGCGACAAGGAGAACTTGCGCAAGTGTACTGGAATGTCGGTATTTCTCGCGTTCATCGACCTTGCCGTGCGCGGCCTCTCGCTTGAACCGGGGGCGCAGGCCTTGTGTTACCTTCTGCCGCGCAACTACAAGGTAAGCACGCCGCAGGGCGACCGATGGGAGGCTCGCTGCAACCTCACCATTTCCGGGTATGGCGAACTGGTGCTGCGGGCCAAAGCCGGACAAATCCAGTATGCCGACAATCCTGTCATCGTGTACGAGGGCGACGACTTCTCCTTTGGTGAGAAAGACGGTCGTAAGTACGTCAACTATTGCTGCCGCATCCCACGCCAGTCTAACCGCATAATAGCCTGCTTCCTTAAAATCACACGCCCTGACGGCACGATGGACTACTCGGTGATGACGGAAAGCGACTGGAAACGGCTTGAGAGTTTTTCGGCAAAGAACAACGCCTACTACGACAGCCAGACGCGGCAGCGCGTGGAGCGAGCCAACGACCTGTACAACGTGGGCGGACAGATAGACCCCGGCTTTCTCGCGGCCAAGTGCATCAAGCACGCATTCAAGACCTATCCTAAGATAGCCATAGGCAAGGGAACGCAGCTCGAAAGCGATGTCATCGGAGACGAACAGCCCGAACCGGGCTTCGACCCATACGGAGGAATGGCCGAGGGCACGTCTCAACCGACACCGCAAGCGAAGGAAGAGCAGACGTTCGCGCCGCCGCAGGACATGTCGGTGGGAGTGACGGTAGAGCCTTCAGGGGACGACACTTTTTAATCCACAATTCATAAATACAGGATATGAGTAACGAACTGACGATAATACGGCCTGAGAACATGAACGAAATCATACAGGCCGCCCCGAAGTCCTATGAACTGAACAGGATATCGCGTGACAACTGCGTGAACTTCGGGCAGAACATACTCCACACCATACAGCAGCAGGGCATGAACGACGACCTCGACTGCCAGGCGGCATCGTTCATAGAGAAAGCACGGCGCACAGTAAAGGCAATGAATGAACGGCGCTCAGCCGTTACCAAGCTGTTCGACCAAGTACGCACGGCATTCACAGCCATTGAAAATGAGATTGACCCTGCAAAATCGGGTACTATCGGCTACCAGCTTCAAGAGTTCCGTAACCAATACGCCGCAAAGAAACGTGCCGAGGAAGAGAAACGGCTGCGCGAGGAAATGGAACGCCGTCAGGCGGAAGAGGCGGCGCGGAAGTTCCGCATGGACGTGGAGGACGATTTAAAACAGCAGTTCCAGCGCCTTGTCAACGATGCTATAAACCAGATAACGACGGCAGACAACGGGCTGACTCTTGAAAATTATGACAATACGCTGGCACTACTGAAAAGCACGAAGGCGTATGTGGACAAGGGCCTGCCGTCCGAATGGTTTGCAAAACTGCGCACGTTCGTCCGCATCCCGACCGGCGTGAACGCTGCCGAAATAGAGACGGAGATAAAACAAAAGCTTCACAAGCAGTTCATTGAGCAGTACATGGCCGAGGTAGGCGACACTCTTGACTATACCATCGACCGTCTGCCCTCCAAGAAAGCCAACCTCGAAAAGATAGCCAAGGCCAACGCCGAGGAGGCGGCGCGCATGAAGGCGGAAATGGAGGCAAGGCAGAAAGCCGAGGCAGAACGTATCGAGAAAGAACGTGCCGAACGCGAGGCCGAGGAAAAGCGCAAGGCGGAATTGGAACGCAAGACGGCTGAAATGACTTCTCTTTTCGACGGCCAAGCAGCCGCTTCCACCTACCAACCAAAGACGAAAGTCACGAAGAAGATCACCCTTCTCAATCCCGAAGGCATCATGCCTGTCATTTCTCTGTGGTGGAGCAAGGAGGGTTGCACCCTCTCTGTGGGCGAACTGGCCAAGATGTTCAAAAAGCAAATCGCCTTCTGTGAGAAGCTGGCCAACAAGGATGAGGTGTTCATTCAGAATGAAAGCGTGGAATACGTGGACGAAGTTAAGGCAAAGTAACATGAATCATAACCCCGATGAATACTATAACCGTGCGGAGGTGTCGAACAGCGACCTCACGGCACTGCGCGACATCCTCCACCCACGCCAACAGTTCGGCGACCGCGAGGCGGCGTTCCGCTTCGGCACGCTGGTGGATGCAATCATCACCGAACCGGCGCGTGTCGATTACTACCGCTTCACGGTGGACGATGTGCAATACACCGACGACGAGTTTCATCACGCCAAAGAGATGCAACACGCTCTCCGCATGGAGGCTCGCCGCGACCCGTTCCTTGCAAAAGTTCTCGAATTGGCCGATACGCAACGCTTCATGGTAAACCACGGTCAGGAGTTCACCTACTGCGATTGGCCTTTCCACCTCGACACCCGCTGCAAGTGGGACTGGTACCTGTCCGCATTCGGCTTCGGCGGCGACCTGAAAACTACCTTCGCCAGCTCTCAGACGGAGTTCGACGAGGCCGTTGACTTCTTCGATTGGGACCGCAGCCGCGCATGGTACATGGACATCGCACACAGCGACCGTGACTTCATCTACGCCATTTCGAAGAAGAACTGCAAGGTGTTCAAGAAGTTCATCACGCGTGGCGACGATATATATAGCCGTGGCCGGGAGAAGTACGAAGAGCTGGCGTTCCAGTGGTGGCTCTTTACTACTAAAACAGCATAATATGGACATCTATTGCCGCGTAACCCCTTACGGCCTTGTACCGCTTTACGACAGCGACCATGACTTGAAGCAGCGTCTGCGTGTCGGCTCCACCGTCCGTTGCCGTGTCAGCCAGCCGCGCAACTATGAGTTTCACAAGAAGTTTTTTGCGCTCGTCAGGCTGACTTACGACAACCTGCCCCTTCCGCTCGTCGAGCGGTGGAAAATACACAGCGTGGACGATATGCTACGCCGCTTCAAGCGCGACCTCGGCTACTTCACGTCGTCTGTCAACGAACTTGGAGAGCGTGAGGTCGAGTACAAGAGCATATCGTTCGCGGCAATGGATGAAGAAGAGTTCGAGCGGTTCTATAACGGCAGCGTGAACCTCGTGCTTGACAAGTACATACGAGGACTTGAGCGCGAGGATTTGCTGGCCGAAGTTGAACATTTTATGTAACAGATTATGAAACCAAAAGTAGGACAATACTTTTACCAGCCCCACGGTCACGGATTTAGGATATACCGTTGGACGTTCGTGTCGGCGGAGTCATGCTCGGCTTCACGCGTAGAGGACGAACCCACATATTACGACTGCGAGGAAGCTCGCAAGCGTGTTTATAAATTAAACGGATGGAACTTCAACAAGAAAAAGAATGGACGGACTGCATCATCACCTGCGCGTTGAACCTTATCCCTACCAGCGCGAGGGCATCATCTACGGACTGGATAAGAAACGCCTAATCATCGGCGACGAACCTGGGCTGGGCAAGACTTTGCAGAGCATCGGTATTGTAGATACTGCAAACGCCTATCCCTGTCTTGTCATCTGTCCGTCATCGTTGAAGATTAACTGGCAGCGCGAGTTCGAGAAGTTCACCGAAAAGTCGGCATTGGTCCTCGACAACTCCGTGCGTACAACATGGCCTTACCTGCTCAAAATGGGTATGCACCATGTCGCCATTGTGAACTACGAAAGTCTGAGAAAGTATTTCGTGTGGGATATAAATGGGAGGACTGGGAGCAATGGGAGTTCCGGGAAAGGCAACCAAAGCTTCCGGTTGAAGGACGTGGTGTTCTGTCCGCAGATAAGGATGTTCAAGAGCGTCATCATAGACGAGAGCCACCGTGTGAAAGACCCGTCGGCGCAACAGACAATCTTCACCAAGGGGATCACGACCGGCAAGGAATGGATTATCCTCCTATCAGGTACGCCGGTTGTCAACCGTCCCGAGGACTTGGTGGCGCAACTCTCCATTATGGGCAGGCTTCAGGAGTTCGGAGGGCGTACGCAGTTCATGGCGGACTACTGCATTGACCCGAAAGACAAAAAGGCGGAGCCGGCCGTGCCGCTGTCGGTGTTGAGCAGAAAGTTATACGACACCTGCATGATACGCCGCGAGAAGGCGAAGGTGCTGCCGCAGCTGCCCGACAAGACACGCATAGACCTGTACGTAGACATAGACAACGCGCCGGAATACAACCTCGCCGCCGCAGACCTCGCGGCCTACCTCCAGCAATACACGGAGTGTACGGACTGGGAGATACGGCGCAAGATGAGGATGGAAGCTCTCGTGCGCTTCATGACGCTGCGCAGGCTGGCAACGCTGGGCAAGGTGGCGCAGGCTACGGACTTCATAAGAACATTCCTGGAAAATGGCAAGAAGCTGATAGTGTTCTGTTCGCTCCACGAAGTCGTTGACGGTTTGGTAAAGGCCTTTCCCGGCGCGGTGACCGTAACGGGGCGTGACAGCGCGGTGGAGAAGCAGGCGGCTGTTGACAGCTTTCAGAACAATGCGGAAACTATGCTCATAATCTGTTCAATCAAGGCCGCCGGCGTAGGGCTGACATTGACGGCTTCGTCGTCGGTGGCCTTTCTTGAGCTGCCTTGGACCTACTGCGACTGCTGCCAGTGCGAGGACAGGGCGCACCGCATAGGACAGAAGGACAACGTGACGTGTTACTACCTGTTAGCCGGCGGCACCATAGACCAGGCGGTGTACAGGCTGATACAGGACAAGAAGAACACGGCGGCGCAGATAATGAACAGTGACGACGATATACCGACAGAGGAGGCTTATTTCAACGAACTGGTTAACCTTTTCATGGAAAATGGAGATATGCAAGACGGACGTGCGGAAGATAATCCAGTACCTGGATGACGCAGCAAAGCTATACGACACCCGACGGGGGCAACGCAACGTCTGCCGCGCATGGGTGATAAGGAGAATGATTGAAAAACTGGAAAAGAAACTTAAAACAACAATAACACATGAAACTGTTTGAATGCGGCATCCGCTACGAGAAAACAATGGAAAACGGGATGCAGAAGAAGGTGACGGAGCTGTATATCGTAGATGCGCTCTCGTTTACCGAGGCCGAAGGCCGGGTGATAAAGGAAATGTCATGCTACCTCAGCGGCGAGTTTGACGTAGTGTCTGAGAAGATCACGAACTACTCGCAGCTTGTGAAGTCTGACAACTCACAGGCCGACAAGTGGTACAAGGTGAAAATAAACTATATCCAAACCGACGAAAGGACGGAAAAGGAGAAAAAGACTGCGACCTACCTGCTTGTGCAGGCGAAGGACATCGACGACGCAAGGCGGATGACGAACAAGTACATGGAGGGCACGGTGGTAGACTGGGACTGCGAGGCAGTTTCGGAAACCAAGATAATGGACGTGTTCCTTTATGAGGCGGATGGGGCAAATAAGCCGAATGAGCCTAATAAAGCTGGTGGGACTGATAAGCCTGATAAAACGGACAAGGCCATAAGCAAGGCGGTGAAACGCTTTGTGGACGGCATACCCGACGGACAGAAGGTGACAATCAGTGCAACGGGCTGCAAGGATGTGGTTATAGACAAGACACACGGACATGAGGAAGACGACGCTTGACGAGCTGCTTGCCATGGCAAATGCCAAGGCCGTGCGCCGTCAGCCATCAGACGAGGAGCACTGCATACAAGTGTCATGTGTGCGGTGGTTCAGGCTGAAATATCCGCATCTGTTCGCGCGGCTGTTTGCCGTGCCGAACGGCGGGCGTCGCGACGGTGTTACTGGTGCGAGGCTCAAAGCGGAGGGCGTAATACCTGGCGTGGCAGATTTAATTCTTCTGAAACGCAACCGCCATTACTGTGGATTGCTGATAGAAATGAAGACAGCCAATGGCAGGCAGAGTGACGCGCAAAAGTGGTGGCAACAGGCGGTTTGCGCCGACGGTGAGTTTAAGTATGTATTGTGCCGAGGCATAGATGATTTTATGCGCGAGGTTGACGACTTTCTGTCAGAATGTTAGTTAAACGTCTTATGGATAAAAAAGGTAACAAGACCAACTATTTCAGCCATGATAGCAACGCCCGTAACAGCGACAAGCTGATACGCCTGCGTATGAGACATAAGGCGGCCGGCTACGGCGTGTATTTCATGATATTGGAAAGGCTGAGGGAAGAGCCTAATTACATGAGTGTCAAAGATTATAACATGATAGCCTTTGACCTTCGTGAGGATGCTTCCCTGATAAAGTCTGTGGTGGAGGATTTCGGGTTATTTGTCTTTACCGATGACGGTAAGTACTTCTACTCCGAAAGCTTCAACAGGCGCATGGCCGTAAAGGACGAGAAAGCACGCAAACAGGCTGAGGCCGGACGCAAGGCAATGCAAAGACGGTGGGGCAAGAACGACGGAAAAGTCACGGAAAAAACCACGGAAAATGGCGGAAAAACCACGGAAAATGGCGGAAAAACCACGGAAAATGGCGGAAAAAGCACGGCATGCAACAACGACAACTCAAGCGGAAGCGTAACTGACTTAGGCGAAAACGATAACTTACTTATAACTAACTTAGGCGAAAACGATAACAAGAAAAGTAAAGTAAAGAAAAGTAAAGAAAAGGAAAGTAAAGAAATTAATAAAGAAAAAAACAAAGAAACAAAAAAAGAAAAAAACACGTGCGAGGAAAACGGGAAAACGGTAGAGGAGAAAATACTTGGCACGTTCAAGTTTTTCAACGAAATGATAGAATATTATCATAGTTCCATCAGGCCCGTCAAGATGCTGACGTATGAGCGGCACCGCAAGCTGGAAGACGTTGTACTGCACTACAAGTCAGAAGACATAGCCGCAGCCATGCGCAACGCCATGACAAGCGACTACTTGAACGGGCGCACATCGCGTCGCAAACTACCGGCGGATTTCGACTGGATATTCGAGCCTAAGAACTTTGCAAAGATATTCGAGGGCAGCGTATGATTAAATGACGAATTAAGAGTGAAGAGTTATGGACGCAAGGCAGTTTTTCAATCTTGTCTCGGAAATGAGAAACAAGCAGAAGGAGTATTTCAAGACGCACACGCAATCAGCTCTGAAGGAGAGCAAGGCCTTGGAGAAGAGGGTTGATGATGAAATAGCACGCGTGGCGCAAGTACTGAAAGAGAAAAGAGAGCCAAAACTTACAGGATTTTGAATATGATAAAGACGCACGCAAGCCTGTTTTCAGGCATTGGCGCGGCCGAGATAGCCGCAGACTGGATGGGTTGGCAAAGCCTTTTCCACTGCGAAATCCAGGATTTTCCACGCCGAGTGCTTGAATACTGGTACCCAAATGCAGTAAGCTATGAAGACATCACAAAGACAGACTTCACCCCTTGGAGAGGCAAAATCGACATCCTCACAGGAGGCTTTCCTTGTCAAGCCTTTAGCATGGCAGGGAAAAGACTTGGAGATAAAGACCACCGTTACCTCTGGCCTGAAATGCTACGGGCGATACGGGAGATACAGCTCTCTTGGGTCGTTGGTGAAAACGTTACTGGCCTCCTCTCGATGGTACAGTCCGGCGAGGAGGCTAAGATGGGACGCACAGACGATATTTTCGAGAAGAATATCATATACCGAAAGGAGCAGCGGTTCACCCTCGATGAAATCTGCGATGGTCTTGAGCGTGCAGGATATGCCGTCCAGCCGTTTGTTGTTCCGGCTTGTGCCGTCGGAGCGCCCCACAGGAGGGACAGGGTTTGGATTGTTGCAAGGCTTGCTGCCGACACCGGCTGCGATAGACAGCGGCACGGGCAGGGTGAACAAGAGCCAATCGCCGAATGCGAAAGAACGTCCGACGATAGGAATGGCTGCAAGAATGGGCTTGTTGCCGACACCCTGCGCACAGGACGGCAAGAACTCGACGTTGCCGCCGAGCCAAGAGAAGCGTTGCTCGCTGATAGCGAAGGTGACGGTGTACGGTGGAAACAACCCAGACTTGCCGATGCAGGTCTGCCGTCAGACAGATGGGAGGACTTCCCAACTCAATCCCCTGTTTGTTCAAGACATGATGGGGTTTCCCTCGGACTGGTTGGTATCACCTTTCCAAGGTGGAGAGCCGAAGCGGTGAAGGCGCTGGGCAACGCAATGGTACCACAGGTGGTTTACGAGATATTCCGCGCAATAGAGCAAGTTGAAAACGAAAAACAATGACATGGAAAAAACGAAATCAATACCAATCCCCAAGGGATACGAGTTCGACTTTGTCGGCACACGGGAAGTTTATTTCAAGTTGAAAGAGCTGCCTGATACGGTCGAAGGATGTTCAGAACTTATGGGCAACAAAACAAGTATGAATGTCATGGTGCCGAACAGCGACGACACGGCGGTAAAAGCACTTTGCAACCTTCTCATTTGCCGTCGCGTTTGGTGGGAACGATTGAATTGGCTTCCGAACTGGTCTGCCACAGACCAATTAAAATACTACATTTCAAGAATAAACGACAATGTCGTTACAGGTGAAAGCTTGGATTGCGAGAAAATCCTCTCTTTCCCTGACGCTGAAGTCCGTGATGATTTTCTAAAATCATTTCATGAACTCATAGTAGAAGCGAGATATTTGTTATGATTACGGGCAGAATTAAAGAACAACAATCATGAATTACCTAATAGCATTCATCGCCGCCGTGGCAGCCACGTGCGTGCTGGTTGTCAAAGGCGGCAACAGGTTTGAGAACTATAACGACGAGGAGGAATAACAGATGAAAGGTATGCGAGTGACGATTTATTGGGCAACCAAGGACGGCGGTTTAATTGACCGCATCCGCCAGCGTTTCGGCATTTCTTCTGGAATTACAATTAACGGTGAGACCGAAACGGAGGTTGACAGCCGCCAGATGGACGAGCTGCGAGAGTATGAGAAACAGGGGTTTATACAACTTAGATACAAAAACAAGTAAATACTATGGAAGAAAAGGAAATAATAAGAGGCTATAAGGGCTTTGACAAAAACCTTAAATGCAGGGACTTTCAATACGAAATAGGCAAGGAATACTTTACAGACAAAGCCGTCGCCTGCGAAACCGGTTTCCATTTTTGTGAAAATCCTTTCGAGGTTTTAAGTTATTATTCCCCATGCGATGATACTGGGACATTAAACAGGTTTTGCGAAGTTGAAGGCAGCGGCGATTTCGACAAGTCAAACAGTGATAAGACTTGTTGCACACACCTGAAAGTCAAAGCCGAAATCGGTCTTCAAGGACTTATAAAAGCCGGAGTTAAGTTTATACTTGACCGTGTGAAGTGGGAAGATAATAAACAATCCAACACGGGCAACTACTCCGCAGCCACCAACACGGGCAACTACTCCGCAGCCACCAACACGGGCAACTACTCCGCAGCGACGAACACGGGCTACCGTTCCGCAGCGACGAACACGGGCTACCGTTCCGCAGCCACCAACACGGGCGACTACTCCGCAGCGACGAACACGGGCTACCGTTCCGCAGCCACCAACACGGGCGACTACTCCGCAGCCACCAACACGGGCAACTACTCCGCAGCCACCAACACGGGCAACTACTCCGCAGCGACGAACACG
>CALUGP010000003.1 GCA_944320195.1 uncultured Prevotella sp.
AAACCGTCTTTGAATATTGACATCATTGACAAAAGCAGGCTTATTGCATAAACTTCTTATGCCGAACTCGCGTTAAATTTACATCTTTTCAGGATAATGTTGTTCGGAGAAAAAATGTCCGAAATTTCATAATATTGTAATGTTTTATCAATAAATGGTGCCAAAATAATACCGCCAAGACCCTGTGAGGCCTTGGCGGTAACGTTTATTGTGTGGCGTGGCTTTGCGCTTATTCGGCCACGATGTTGTCCTCGATGAGGTTCTCGCCGGTCATGTCGGCGGGCTGCTCCAGCCCCATGATGTGCAGGATTGACGGAGCCACGTCGGCCAGGCGGCCGTTCTTCACGGTGGCGCTGTTGTTGTCCGTGACGTAGATGAAGGGCACGGGGTTCAGCGAGTGTGCCGTGTTGGGCGTGCCGTCGGCGTTTATTGCGTTGTCGGCGTTGCCGTGGTCGGCTATGATGATGGCCTCGTAGCCGTTTGCCTTGGCGGCTTCGATAACGTCCTTCACGCAATGGTCAACGGCCCATACGGCCTTGGCTATGGCGTGGTAGACGCCGGTGTGGCCTACCATGTCGCCGTTGGCGAAGTTCACCACGATGAAGTCATACTCCTGGGTGTTTATCGCTCCCACGAGCTTGTCCTTCACCTCGTATGCGCTCATCTCGGGCTTCAGGTCGTAAGTGGCCACCTTGGGCGACGGCACGAGTATGCGGTCCTCGCCCTCGTAGGGAGCCTCGCGGCCTCCGTTGAAGAAGAACGTAACGTGTGCGTACTTCTCAGTCTCGGCCGTGTGCAGTTGCTTCTTGCCTTGCTTGCTGAGATATTCGCCCAGTGTGTCTTCCACGTTCTCCTTGGGGAAGAGTATGTGTACGCCCTTGAACGACGCGTCATATGGAGTCATGCAGTAATACTGCAGGTCTTTTATCGTGTGCATTCCCTCCTCGGGCATGTCCTGTTGCGTCAATACCTGCGTCAGCTCTTTGGCGCGGTCGTTGCGGAAGTTGATGAATATCACCACGTCGCCCTCCTGTATCGTGCCGTCAACGGTGGAGTTGTGTATTGGCTTGATGAATTCGTCGGTCACGCCCTCGGCGTAGCTCTCCTCCATGGCCTGCACCATGTCTGTGGCCTGCTTGCCCTTGCCCTCTACGAGCAGGTCGTAAGCCTCCTTCACGCGCGCCCAGCGCTTGTCGCGGTCCATGGCGTAGAAGCGGCCCACGATGCTTGCCACGTGCGCGCCGTTCTCGTGGCACACGCTCTCAAGCTCGCGTATGAAGCCCGCTCCGCTCTTCGGGTCGGTGTCGCGGCCGTCCATGAAGCAGTGCACGTAGACGTCGCTCAGGCCGTAGTGCTTGCCTATCTCTATTAATTTAAAAAGGTGGTCGAGCGAAGAATGTACGCCGCCGTTGCTTGTGAGTCCCATCAGGTGGAGCTTCTTGCCGGTCTCCTTGGCGTAGCCGTAGGCGCTCTTTATCTCGGGGTTGTCCAGGATGGAGCCGTCCTTGCATGCGCGGTTTATCTTGACCAAGTCCTGGTAGACTATGCGTCCGGCGCCGATGTTGAGGTGGCCCACCTCTGAGTTGCCCATCTGTCCGTCGGGCAGGCCGACGTCCTCGCCCGAAGCCTGGAGCTGGGAGTGCGGGCTTACAGCGTTAAGATAGTCAAGATAAGGAGTGGGCGTGTTGAAGATGACGTCGCCCTCGCCGTGCTTTCCGATACCCCATCCGTCGAGTATCATCAATAATGCTTTCTTTGCCATAATCGTATATTCTTAAAAACTCTGATGCAAAGTTAGTGCAAGCCAGGCGAAATACAAAATAAAAGTGAGAGAAACGAACTATTATTTTTATTCCGGGGCGCATCTGGGGCGCAGCCTGAGCTGTGTACGGCCAGTGTGTCCCCACGGCGTTCGGCCTGCCGCTTTGCGGCTCCGGCTAACACTCTGATAATCAGACGTGTTGCAAAAGGCCGTCTTTTAACCTCTAAAAGGCGGCCTTTCAGCGTGTCAAAGACGGCCTTTTGGAAGTCAAAAGACCGTCTTTCAGGTTCATCCGCAAACCTTCAGGATGGACATATGGCTCTATTAAATATGACACATTATTTCATTTGCAAATACATCCAACCTTAATCCAGGCAGTCGGTAATTGTCATTGCCTTAACGGCGACTTTCAGTTCCGCGCTCCGACGCGGAATCCAGTAAATACCGCATATGCTGCTTGATGTATAGGATGCTCTCTGGATTCCGCGTCGGAGCGCGGAACTGAAAGTCGCCGTTAAGGCAATGACAATTACCGACAGCCTGGATTAAGGTTGGATGGTGTTATTAATAGAGCCATATGTCCATCCTGAAGGTTTGCGGATGAACCGTATTTCAGGATGCCGCGCGTTGAAAGCGATGCGAAAAAATGTAGCCTATATGTTTGCACTGACAAAATAAATACCTATATTTGCAGGATAATGCATTCATAATCAGCCCTATGGAACTACCTTCAACGTCAATTTCAGGCATAATGGCGCAGGACGGCATGCCGCGTCTTGGCGACGACCTGCTGCTCTTCGACCGGATGACAGACTTCCCCCTGCCGCGAGGGGCAAGCCGCACTGACGACATAATAGTGGGCCTTTGCCTGGAAGGCGAGTCTAAATACACGGCCAACGCGGTGGAGCATGCCGTCGGTCCGGGCGACGTGCTGATGATACACGACGGACAGGTGGTGGACGACTACGTGGCTTCTCCCGGCCAGAAGGGCGTGGGGCTGATGATGTCGCCCGGCTTCTTCCACGAAGTGCTGAAAGACATACACGAGCTGTCGGCCCTCATAATCTTCTCGCGCAGCTTCCCCGTTTTCCGCCTGACGCCGCGCGAGGTGGACATAATGACGGCTTACTACCGCCTGATAAAGGAAAAAGTGGAGGACGAAGCCAACGGCCTGAGGCGCGACGTGGCACGCCACATCATAGCCGCAATGGTGTGCGAACTGTCCAACGCGATACGCCGCATACCGTATTTCAACGGCGAGAAGCAGATGAGGGCCGAAAAGATTTTCGCCGACTTCATTCGCCTCGTGGAGCGGAACTTCAAGACGGAAAGGCGCGTAGGGTGGTATGGACGCCAGATGTGCATTACGCCGAAATACCTCTCGGAGACGGTGAAGACCGTGAGCCGCCGCACGCCCAACGAGTGGATAGACAACTATGTGACCATGGAGCTGCGCGCACAGCTGCGCAACACCACCAAAAGCATCAAGGAAATAGCGCGTGAGATGAACTTCCCCAACCAGTCGTTCCTTGGCAAATATTTTAAGGAACACGTAGGGATGTCGCCCATGAGTTACCGCAAGTCGTGAAGGCCGGCCGCGGGAAAGGCCTGGGCGGCTTCTCACCTGCCTGCTTGCCGGCCGTTCAGCAATTGCGCCGCGGCGGCGAGCTCGTCATACCATTCCTGCCCGAAGCGGCGCACAAGAGGGCCTTTGAGAAACTCGTACACGTGCAGCCCCAGCTCCCTGCCCTTCGTGCGGGCCGCCTCGCAGACGCTCCAGCTATGGTAGTTGAGGGCGGCAAGGCCGTTGGAAAGCGTCCTTTCGCGTATCGGGTAGAGCGCACAGCTGACGGGCTTGCAGAACTTCGAGCGGCCGTCCCTGTACGCCTTTTCCAGCAGGCAGAGGCACACGCCGTCCTCGTGGCAGGTGAACACGCAGTCGCGCCCGTCCACGATGCTCGTAACGAGTTCGCCGTCGCGGTCGGTGTAGGCCACCCCCTGGCGGTCTACCACGGCCTGCGCACCGGCCGACATGTCGCCCCACACGGCATCGAGAGAATCCTCGATTTCGCCGATTTCATCGAGCTTTACCGGCGCTCCGGCGTCGCCCTCCACGCAGCATGCGCCCTTGCAGGCGTCAAGGTCGCAGCAGAAAAACTCTGTTATGATGTCAGACGACACAAGCACGTCGCCAACTTGAACTATAGTGCTATACATTTGAGTTAAGAGTTAAGAATTAATAGTTAAGAAAAAATGCACGATTTGAATTAAGAGTTAAGAAAATTAAGAGAACTAAGAGTTAAGAATTAAGAGTTAAGAAAAATACCCTTGAACGCTGCGACAAAGCATATTTTTAATTCTTAACTCTTGATTCTTAATTTTCTCGACTCTTAACTCTTAATTCTTCTCACCATTTCACCGGCTCTATTCCATATTTTTCAAGATACTGGTTGGCCAGGCTGAAGTGATGGTTGCCGAAGAAGCCGCGGTAGGCCGACAGCGGCGAGGGGTGGGCCGAGCGCAGCACGAGGTGGCGCGACTGGTCTATCAGCTTCGCCTTGCTTTGCGCGTAGCTGCCCCAAAGGATGAATGCCAGGTGCTCCCTGCCTGCGGACAGCGCCTTGATTGCGGCGTCGGTGAACTCCTCCCAGCCGTGTCCCTGATGACTGCCGGCGGCATGTTCGCGCACGGTCAGCGTGGCGTTGAGCAGCAGCACACCCTGTTCGGCCCAGCGCACAAGGCTGCCCGACTGCGGCGCCAGCGCCCCGGTGTCGGCCTGCACCTCCTTGAATATGTTGACAAGCGACGGCGGAAAGGCCACCCCGTCGTTCACCGAGAAGCACAGTCCATGCGCCTGGCCCGGCTCGTGGTAGGGGTCTTGCCCTATGATTACCGCCTTCACGCGGTCGAACGGGCACAGGTTGAAGGCGTTGAATATCAGCCGTCCCGGCGGATAACACCTGTGCCGGCGGTACTCGTCGCGCACAAAAGCCGCCAGAGAGGCGAAGTAAGGCTTGTCGAACTCGGCCCCGATGTGCCGCTTCCAGCTCTCGTCTATCTTTACGTCCATGCTGTTTCCTGTTTCTATCCGGATGCAAATATACACCTTTTTCCCGTATCCGCAAAGTCTGGCGCACATCTTTGCGCAGCCGCAGTGCGCCATTTTGTCCCTTCGGATTTGCGATCCGAGGGGCTGAGCATGAGGATTTTCAATCCGATGAACAGCTGTGCGCCAATGCCTTGGCGGATTGCAAATCCTCATACTCGCTAACGGCGGATTGCAGATCAGCCGTGATAAGAAAATAATAGGGATGTCACATTTGTCAGTTTTTTGCAAGTCGGGGATTGCAAATCAGCCGTGACGAAAAATCTGTCACTCAGTGTCAAGTCGTCATTCCGCTGAAAAGCGGAATCCAGTGTTTGCCGCCAAGACGGTGTTCCTCTATGATGTTTTCTGGATTCCGCTTTTCAGCGGAATGACGACTTGCCACCGACTTGCAAAAAACTGACAAGTGTGGCATCCCTGTTATGCCGAACTCACGACATTAAATTATGCCCCTGCAATGGGTGTATTCAGCTTGCGTTTGCTTGTAGAAACAATGTCATGTCATCCAAACAAATTGCGGATGAACCGTATCTTGCGGTTCATCCGCATTTTAGGTGTATAGTATTACTGTACCTTCTTTTGTCTTTGTGATAGCATTTTATGTACGCCTCCTACTTTAATCCAGGCAGTCGGTAACCGTCATGCCGCACTCCGATGCGGCATCCAGAAAACACCCGATACGCCAAACGAAACAGGCTGCATACACTGGATGCCGCATCGGAGTGCGGCATGACAGTTACCGACCGCCTGGCTTGTGGCAGGATGTACACATGAAATGCTATGGCAAAAGCAAAAGGCTATGCTGTTATCGCATACACCAGAACTGCGGATGATCCCAAGATACGGCAAAACGCATTGCGAAAGGCCGTCAATGGCACGCTAAAAGGCCGCGTTTTGCAATGCAAAACACGGCCTTTTACAAACATGCTGACTGTCAGGCAGTTGGCAGGCATGCGCCGCATGCGCTCCCGGCAGCCATCATACAGGCAAAACTCTCACGGTTTTACGGTCTTACTTTTTACCGTTTTACCGTTTTACTCTTTTACCGTTTTACCGTTTCTCACCTTCTCACCCTCTCAACTTCTCACCTTCATTTCACCACTTTCACCGTCTCCGCGCCGCGCTTCACAATGAGAATGCCGTGCGCCGGAACGTCGTCCAGGCTGAACGCGTCGGCCTTTGAAGAGAAGACCAGCACGCCGTCAGCGGTGTAGACGCGCACCATGCCGTCGCCATTGGCCGCAGAGACCCCGATGTTCTCGATGCCCGTGGTCCATCCCGGGTCACCCTCGGCCACGGTGGCCGCGCCGCCGCTAACGGTCAGCAGGTAGTTGTTCACTACCGTCTCGTTGCTGCGCACGGGCTGCCACTCCGTCTCCGTCGTGGCTTTTGAAGCCAGGTAGACACGGTAGACGCCGTCGGGCAGGCCGCTGATGTCGGCAGTAGACGAATAAGTCTCGCTGCTGTTGTTTATCAGGCTGTAATAATCTATGTCCTTAACAGTGGTGCTGCCCAGCTTCTGCAGTGCGCCTCCGTTCTCTGGTCGTGCCAGCAATGCTATCTCGCCGCTGAACGGATAAGCGTCGCAGTTCATCAGGTTTGAGGCGGTATAGGCCAGTCCGTTTGCGTTGAGGCTGACGGTGAACGAGCCTTGCGTGTCGTATGTCTGCCCGGTAGACGTGTACCACGTCAGCTCAGGCACGATTCCCCACTGCGAACTTGTGGGCAACAGCGGCCCGCCCGGCACGTGGGCGAGTATCATGTCCTGCTGCTCGGAGAAGTTGCCTTGGCCCGAGTTGAGTATGGCCACGTCGAAGTAGCCGTTGCCAGAGCCGCTCCATCCCCAGTTGACATGCACCAGTCCGTCAGCGTCGTAGCCGTCGAACACGAAGGCGTGGCCGGCCATTTGGGGCGTGGCTCCGCCGTAAAGGATGGGTCGTCCGGCCGCAATCTCGGCATAAATGGCATCCATCCATTCCGCGGTGGTGTAAACGTCGCGCTTCATGAAGCGCGTGTCGTAGCCGAAAACGTCATTCATGGCTATGGCCGCGTCGTTGCTCATCGCGCCGCTTCCGTCCTCGCTGTAGTTCATGTCTACGGATACGCCGCAGTGAAACATCAGCTCAGCCACGGCGTTTGCCTCTGCGTCGGTGTAGCCCGAGCGGCCGTACACGTCGCGCATCAGCTCCCACTCATATGGCTTCTGGCCGAATATCACGTTCACGTGCTTGCCGCCTATGTCGTAGCCCTTGTATCCCTGGCCGCGCTCGGGGTAGTTGTAATACTTCATCAGCTGCGCCATGGCCGTGGCCACGCAGCCCGTCAGCAAGTCTTTTCCTGACAGTTCTACCAGTCGGCGGTTGTAAGGCTCGGCCTGGTCCCACTTCGTCTTGAGCAGCTCTCCCACCGCTTCTGGGTATTCCGCATCACGCAGCTCCGCCCCTGTGGACACTGCCGCGCCGCTCGCCAGGCTGTGGCGCAAGGCCTCGTCGGCCGCGTTCATCCACCAGCGTAAGCCCGGCGACATGTCGCCCGGCGAGAACTCTGTGTCTGAATAGCCAAGCACGGCGTTGAACCTGTCGTCGTTCGCTATAACGGCGAAGCCGCCCTTGGCATAGCCTACTACGGTGAACTGCCGGCCTTGTTGCAGCACTTCCATCTGAGCCGAGCCGCCGCGCGTCGTTGCAGAAGGAGCTTTTATCACGCCCTTTGCCGCCTCCATCATCTGTTCAAGGCTGCGCGGAGCGGCCTGCGCGATGAGCGAACCGAGCATGAAAGAAAGTAAAAGTATATGCTTTTTCATGAAAGATAGGATTTAGGTTGCATCAGACATAATAAAAGACAGGGCATACCCTGCTAAGGATATGCCTTGTCTTTTATTAAATTTACTTACTTACGCTGAAGCGTTACATTTGTATATGCATTATACAAACTTATGTAACCGCCATCAACCAATGTGACTGCGTATAGAGTGTAAGGGAATTGTACTACAGTTGCAGATTCTCCATTTTCTCCAAGAGCCCACTGACCTATGAAATTACCGGTATAGAAGCTTCCATCACCTGGATCAAAAACAAAGAACAAAGGTGCTCCGTCTGTAGCTGTTCCAACTATTGACTGGTCACATGTCCAACCAATCAGACCGGATTGTTGCATGCTATCAAACGTGTATCCCCATCCCTGTGTAAAGGAAGTTCCGTCTCCGAAGAAGTTGTTTACTGTGGCTGTCAATGTTGTTTCATAAGCGGGATCACTTTCATCTTCAGCACCGCTTATTGTAACATCACATGTTTTTGTGCCAATGTAAACAGGAGTTTGCCCTGATACATCGTATTCTTCTGCCGTCAGTGTCCACTCGCCGAAGAGCGACTTGTAGTAACCGTCGTTGTTCATAACCTGCACGGTAATCTGGTTTCCGTCTATTTCAGCACCGTCAGCGTCGACGATGGTCAGGGTGAACTGGCGGTTCTCGTTCATCTCGGTGTCGTCAAGTATCTGCACCTCGACGTTCAACGTGCCTGTCTCCAGCGTGTCGCCGCCCAGCTTCAGGGTCTTGTCGATTATCTGGAAATTCTCTCCTTCGACAGCCGGATTCTCTCCCGTGCCCTCGGCCTGGAGTTTAACGTATATCGGTCCGTTCCTTCTTCCGGTCACGGATATTGGAATATTGAATATTCCGGCGGACTCGTCAACAACGAGTTCTGTGCTTCCGAATCCTACGGTGCACTGCGCCGAGTTCACGTCGTCGTCCTCAGAGCAAGACGTGAAGAACGGCAGGGCCACCGCCAAAATCATGAATAACTTTATATATTTCATAATCTTCTTGCGTTTTTAATGTGATTAATAGCCGGGGTTCTGTACTATTTGCGGGTTGGCGTCGATCTCGTGCTGAGGTATCGGCCATATGAAATGGTTATGACCGGCCGGCCTTGTCAGGTCTGTCGATGTACTTGAGCCGGGCAGGTTGCAGAGGTCTTCCTGCTGCGGAGTGCCGCGGGTCACGCCCATGTCCCAACGCTTCAGGTCGAACAGGCGCACGCCCTCGCCGATGAACTCGCGCTGACGCTCGTTCCTGATTTCGGTCATCAGCACGTCGCTTGTTGCGAAAGTCTTGTCATCATAGTCAGTGATGCGCTCGCGCTCCATGTCGTTCAGCCACTTGGCGCCCTCGCTCACGTTGCCCTGCATGGCGTAAGCCTCGGCCGCGATGAGGTACATCTCTGAGATGCGGAGCACCTTCGGCTCTACCATGAAGCGAGAGTACTCGTCCTGCTGGTTCTGAGTGTAAAGGAAACCGTGGTCTGTAAACTTGTTCAGGGCAGATACAATGCCGCTTGTTCCGGCATTGGTGTTTACGAGAGTGTCAACGAAGTACGTTCCTTTACGTATGTCGTTTTCGGCATAAAGGTCGATGACGTCTTGTGTAGGGATGTAGTCCGGCACTTGCCCTTCCTGATAGGGAAGGAACAACGCGCCAGTCTGTCCGGCACGGTCGCTGGCACTTGTGACGGCAAGCTTGAATATGCTCTCGGTGTCAAAGTCGTCCCACCAGAAGTCTTGCATCATCTCCGGAGAGTTGACCAGCGTGTAGGTGCCCGAGTTGATCACCTCTATCGCCTTCTGTGCGGCTGTCTGGTAGTTGTCCATTGCCAGTGCCACGCGAGCCTGCAGGGCTGTAACGGCATCTGTGGTTACGTAAAAGCTGCTCTGCTCGCCTGCCGCGTTGATGTAGACGGCGGCGCTGTCGAGGTCGTCGGTTATCTGCTTGTAGGTCTCACGCAGCGTCTTGCGTGCGGGATAAGTGCCGGCATCAGACGACGGATAGTAGTCCAGACGGTAAGAAACTCCGCTGTTGGGCTGGTCTGCCGTGCTCTCGTCGAAGTCGGCGCAGAAGAACTTTGCCAGCTCGGCCAGGCAGTAAGCCCTCATGAAGAAGGCCTCGCCCTTGATGTTCTCTATCTCTGCCAGCGTCGCGGGAGTGAACAGGTTAGTGTTGGACATGTCGCACTTGTTGTAGCCGTCGATGATGAAGTTGGCGCGTGCGATGATTGCCTGCAGGTTGCTGTACACTGTTTCAACCTCGGCAGTGCTGCTGGGGCCGATGTTCCAGCTATAGAACGTGTTGTACGTATTTGAATATCCCATCACCGAGTTGAACTCGTCTCCCTGCACGTCTGCCGTGTTGCAGAAAGAGGGGGAGTACACGCAAGAGCGCATGCCGCTGTAAAGGCTGTTGCGCTGGTTCTCGAAATCGGTGGGCGTCTGCAGTGCCTCTGAGTCAGGAATCGAGTCGTAAGGAGTCTTGTCCATGTCGCACGCAGTGAACGTTAGCGCAAGCGCCATCACCGGTAATAATATCTTTTTGTTCATATCTATATCTTCTTTCTTCTTGATGTGACACATTTATTAGAATGTTATCTGCGCACCGAACGAATACTGGCGCGTGTTAGGATAGTCGCCGAGCGTTACAGAGCTGTTCACCTCGGGGTCGTAGCCTGAGTAGCCGGTGAAGGTCAAGAGGTTACGTCCGGTGAAGAACACCTTTACGCCCTTGATGAAGTGGGTGGCGTCCATCCATTTCTTGGGAAGCGTGTAAGACAGCTGCAACAGCTTCAGGCGGACATATGAAGCGTTCTCGAGGAACTGCGTGTCAAGCTGGCGTTGGCAGTCGGCGGCGGGCACGTCGGTGATGTCGCCCGGCTCCATCCACATGTCGAGCATCTTTGTGGTCATGTTTGCCGATCCGGCATTAACAGGGTTCTCCAAGAGGTAACGCTCGTTGTTCCACATGTAGCGGTCGAACATGCCAGAGAACTGCACGTCGAGCTGCAGGCCCTTCCATGAAACGGTGGTGGAGAGACCGGCCGACCAGGGAGCGATGGACTGCTTTCCGGTCTGCACTCGGTTGGCCTCAGAGTATGTCTTGGTGTAATTGCCGTCCTTGTCGAGCCATACGCTCTGTCCGTCGACGGGATCCACGTGGCTCCAGCGCACCATATAGAACTCGTTGAAAGAGCGGCCCACCTCAAGCTGGGCGAAGTCTCCGTATTCCAGCTTGTCAAGACCCTGGAACAGCTTGGTTATCTTGTTTGAGTTGTAGTTGCCGTTCACGCGGACGTTCCAGTACCAGTCCTTGTTCTTGAGAATGTCAACGCCGATGGTGAAGTCCACACCGCGGTTGCGCATCTCTGAGACGTTGCCCCAGCCTCCGGTGAAACCTGTGGTGTAAGAATAAGGTATCTCCATCAACATGTCTGACGTCTGCTTGTTGTAGAACTCAACGCTTAGGTCCAAGCGGTCGAACAGGCGGGCGGTAAGACCGATGTTGAGAGTCTTCACAACCTCCCAAGACAGGTCGCGGTTGCCCGGGTTTGCGATGGCCGTTGCGGGGTTGCCATTGTAAGAGCCGTTGGCCGCAACGAGGCCGAGAGCCATGTAGGGGTCGATGCCGGAGTTACCGGTAGAGCCGTAGCTGGCCTTGATCTGCAAGTCGTTGAGCCAGCTCTTGGTTGACTGCATGAACTTTTCGTTGGTGACGTTCCACATTGCAGCCACAGCGCCGAACGTACCCCACTGGTGTCCCTTGGCGAAGAGCGAAGAGCCGTCGCGGCGGATTGAGGCGTCGAGGAAGTAGCGTTCCTTGTAGTTGTAGTTGAGCATGCCGAACCAAGAGTTGCGCACTTCCTCGCTGATAGAGTGCGAAGGAACGTCGACACCGCTCTGTGCGGCGGCCGACATGAGCATCAGTCGGTTGTCGGTAAGGCCACTAACGCTTACTCCGAACGACTCTGTCTTGTTGGTCATTGACTCCTGTCCGAGCAGCACGGTCATGTGATGGTCTTTCAGGAAGTCAAACTTGTATTCAACGGTGTTTGTCACCGTCCAGCGGTAGAAGCGTGAGAAGTTCTCCCATGCAGAGCCAGTTGGGTTGATTGTCGGCAGTCCGTCAGCAATTGTATTGTAATACTTCTGGCTGCCGCGGCGGTCGTTCCAGTCAAGGCCGACAGCCGAGCGGATGTTGAGTCCCTTGACAGGGTTGATGTTTACGTATGCGTTCTCGTTCAGGCGGACGCGGTTGTAGACGATGGGCTGTATCTTCGACAGATAGTCTGGTGATATGTAGCCGAGCATGTCGTAAATCTTAAGCTCGTCGCCGTAGCCGAGGAACTCGCTGTTGGCGTAGTCTATCGAGCCGTCGGGGTTGTACGCCAGGCCGAGAATCTCGCGGTCGGGCTGCGTGGGCAGGTACATGTTGGCTGCGAAAGACTTGTTGTAGACGCTGTTGGCAGAGCTGCTCCACAGGGTGGTCTGCTCCTTGTTGTAAGCCAGGTTTGAGTTGGTTCCAATCTTCAGCCACGGAGTGATGTTGGCCTCGAGGTTGGCGCGCAGCGTCTCGCGGCGCATCCATGAGTCGTCATAAAGACCGTCTGCATCGTAGTGTGAGAACGAAACATAGTAAGACATGTTCTGCGAACCACCGCTTATGCTGGCGTCAATCTGAGTGGTCGGGGCCGTGTTGCCCAGGTATTTCTTCTTCCAGTCTGTGCCCAGGTTGTTCTTCAGGTAAAAGTTCTTCATGTCCTGGAACGACTGGTTGTTGGCGTATGACGGGGTCATCATCTCCTGGAAGCGGAACCACTGCTCCACGTTCATCACCTCGGAACCGTCGTGGGCAACCTCCGAGATGGAGTACTGTGCCGTGACGTTGATCTTCGGAGCCTCGCCGAACTTGGCCCTCTTGGACGTTATGATGACAACGCCGTTGGCGGCGCGCGAACCGTAGATGGCCGTTGAAGACGCGTCCTTGAGCACCGTCACGTTCTCAACGTCGTTGGGGTTGAGCGAAGTGAACGTCTGAGCGGATATCTCGCTGCCGTCGAGGATGAACAAAGGCTCGGTCGAGGCGTTGATTGACGTGGTACCGCGTATGGTCATGCTTGTCGTTGCAGAAGGCTCGCCCGAAGAGGTGAACACCTGCAAACCGGCCACCTGGCCCTGCAAAGCGTCGCCCAGGTTGGCAACGGGGCGGTTGGCTATGGCGTCGCCCGACACAGTGGAGACTGATCCGGCGATGGTTCCGAGCTTACGGGCCGAACCGTAGCCGGTGACCACAAGCTCGTCGAGCGCGTTGTCGTCGCTCTCGAGGGTTATCCTGATGTTGCGGCCGGCCTTCACGCGCGCCTCCTTCATTCCGATGTAGGTCACCGTGAGATAAGAGTCCGCCGGGGCGTTGATGCTGAACTTTCCGTCAACATCGGTCACCGTGCCGGTGTTAGACCCTTCGACGCGCACCGTAGCGCCGACGACGGGTTGGCCGTCCTCCTGCGACACCACCGTGCCCGTGACTGCTGTTTGGGCCAGTGCCATCCCCACGCATAGGAACAGCGAGGCCAAAATCATTGTTAGTCTTTTTTCCATAAATACTCTCTCTAATTAAATAAATAAGTTACAACTTTGTAACTAATATCTCGCGCGCGTATATTTAATAAGGTATGTCCGGAATAGGGAGAATGTGTTTGGAGCCCTCATCCAAGCGGTCGGTGGCAAGCCGTCATGCCGCACCTTGATGCGGCATCCAGTCGATAATATAAAGGCGCAGTCGAAAAGACAAAGGCGGCTTACCCCTATGGCTGCTTTCTGGATTCCGCTTTTCAGCGGAACTGAAAGTCGCCGTTAAGGCAATGACTGATTACCCACCGACTTGCAAATAACTGACAAGTGTGACATCCCTGTTATGCCGAACTCACGACGCTAAAAATTCTATTAATAACAACATCCAACCTTAATCCAGGCAGTCGGCAACTGTCATTCCGCGCTCCGACGCGGAATCCAGAGAACATCCAGTACATCAAACAGCATATGCGGTATTTACTGGATTCCGCGTCAAGGCGCGGAATGACGGTTACCGACAGCCTGGATTATGGCAGGATGTATTTGCAAATGAAATGATGTGTCACATTTAATAGAGCCATACGGCCACCCAAAAGGTTTGCGGATGAACCACGCAAGGGCGTATAAACATTTGAATATCAGTGCAATACGTCTCTCGCGAAACGTGCGGGCATGATGAATCATGTCCCTACAAGGGCGGTATTCTTAATGTTGACGCGCGTTCTGACACTAATCACCGCAAAACGCCCTTACGGCTTACACTTTGATTCCCGTTGAAGCGCGAGAAGGCCGTCGGCGGAAAACAAAAGACGCCGGGACGTAAATACGGCAAGGACAAGTGTGCAAGCGCAAATGCCTGTCACGCAATGCTTTAGCCTGAAACACGCCACAGTGTGCAATGAAAAACGGCCGTCTTGTGCCTGTTTTTCCGCATTCGCCGCCACGAAACACCGCTTTCACCGCCCAGGCAGACGCCTTTCGCCGCCCGGAAAAAGTGCCATCCGCAATGCAAAAGGCCGCAAAACGCAATGCGATTCATGCCCCTTTGCATCGCAAAAGGCCGCAAACCGCCACCGCTCAGGCCGCAAACCGCCCTCTGCCCGAGCCAGAACCGCCGCCAGGGCCGACATTTCCTAAGTGACATTTTGCCACGCCGTGCGCCCAAACAGGCGTAAAAACGATTTGCCGCGAACGACGCGCCATTGTCAGCAAAAACCTGCGACAAACAGCCGGAAACACACGCGTCTGACGCAAAAAAACTGCATAAAGGTGATGCTTATACACTTTTTATGCAACTCCTGTACGTGCAAAATGACAGAAAAAAGGCTGTCACAGTTACACTTTAAGCAGCAAAACGTGTGAAATTGTTAGTGTTTTGTTAAAATAAGAAGTTATAAACGCATTTTTTTCAGATTTGTTTCGTTTATATTGAAATTATCTTTAATTTTGCAAATTGTAACAAAAGTATAACTTATTTATTTAATTAGAGAGAGTATTTATGGAAAAAAGACTAACAATGATTTTGGCCTCGCTGTTCCTATGCGTGGGGATGGCACTAGCCCAAACAGCAGTCACGGGCACGGTGGTGTCGCAGGAGGACGGCCAGCCCATCATCGGAGCGACGGTCCGCGTGACCGGCACGCAGGCCGGAACCGTGACCGACGCCAACGGAAAGTTCTCGCTCCAGTTGCCGTCGGGCCACGACAAGCTGCAAGTGTCTTACGTCGGAATGGTGACGCAGGACGTCACCGTCCGCGGACGCAACGTCACCGTAAGGCTCGAGCCTGACCAGACAGACCTCGACGAGGTGATGGTCGTTGCCTACGGTACGGCCAAGAAGTCGGCCTTCACCGGCTCGGCAGCGGTGGTAAGTTCTGAAGATATAGGAAAAGTACAGGTAACAAACCCTATAGACGCTCTTAAGGGTAAGGCGTCAGGTGTGCAGATATATTCTCCTACTGGTGCTCCCGGTTCAACGCCTACTATCCGCATCCGTGGTGTCAACTCAATCAACGCGGGCAGTGATCCTCTTATTGTTGTTGACGGCTCGCCGTATGACGGAAGCTTCAACGATATCAACCCTGTCGATGTAGAGAGCATTACAGTGCTCAAAGACGCGGCATCTACAGCTCTTTACGGTGCGCGCGGAGGTAACGGAGTTGTCCTCATTACCACGAAATCAGCAAAGAAGGGCAAGGACGCAACTATTACAGTTGATGCCAAATGGGGATCAAACTCGCGCGCAACTCCTTTTTACAAGACCATAAACTCGCCCGCCGGATACTACGAGGCATGGTATAAGGGTCTTTATAACTACGCCATGAACACTCCGAGCATAGGAGTGACCAACGCCACGCAGGCATGGCAGTGGGCCAACGAGCACCTAATCGAGGCCGATGCTAATACGAAGAACTACGGTCTGGGCTATAACGTATACACCGTTCCTGAAGGACAGTACCTCATCGGACAGAACGGCAAACTCAACCCCAACGCCACGCTCGGCAGCATAAGGAACTACAATGGTAACTCTTACCTGCTTACTCCGGACGACTGGCAGGATGCCACATTCAGCAACAGCCTGCGTCAGGAGTACACCATATCTGCATCGGGCAGCACTGACAAGAGCAGCTTCTATGGCTCTGTGAACTATCTGTCTAATGACGGTATCACAGTAGGCTCAGACTATGAGCGCTTCACTGGCCGTCTTAATGCGGATTATCAGGCTAAGCCGTGGTTCAAGATCGGCGGTAACCTTACTTATTCGCACTACAGCCGCAACTACCTTGGCGACGACGGTGCCGGAGCAAGCGTGGGTAACGTGTTCTCAACTACTTACATGGCACCAATTTATCCCCTTTACGTGCGTGATGCGCAAGGCAACATTCTTTACGACGAAGAGGCGAAGATAAATGTTTACGACTACGGAGATGGCGCATACACCGGTTTGGTTCGTCCATATATGAACACTGGCAACCCTTTGTCTGACAATATCCTGAACGAGAACAACACTGAGGGCAACATGTTCAACGGTACTGGTACGGCCGAGATACGTCTGCCTTACGGCTTTACAATCACGTCAATCAACAACGTTTACCTCAATGAGTCACGCTATACGAACGCCGTAAACCCGTGGTTCGGACAGTATGCATCTAACGGCGGTACTTTAACCAAGGAACACATGCGCACATGGTCATACAACTATCAGCAGCGTATCAACTGGCACCAGACATACGGCAAGCATGACATCGAAGTCATGGTAGGCCACGAGTACTACCGCAGCCGCGGCTATGACCTCTATTATGGTATGAGCAGGGTGTTCTCGTTTGACAACCATGAGCTTGCCGGAGCAATCATTCCCGGAAGCGGCTCTTCATATACATCTGACTACAACACAGAGTCTTGGCTCAGCCGCGCACAGTACAACTATGACGAAAAGTACTTCGTTTCAGGCTCATACCTGCGCCAGGCTTCGTCACGTTTCCACCCGGATCACCAATGGGGTAACTTCTGGTCGATCGGCGGCGGATGGCTCATCAACAAGGAAAGTTGGTTCAACGCCCCGTGGGTTGACGAGCTGAAACTCAAGGCCTCTTACGGAGAGAACGGTAACGACAACATCAGCGACCTGCTATTCACCTCTTATTATAGCATTACAAACTCGAATGATCAGGTTTCACTTGTTCCTTCATCACTCGGAAACGAAGAGATAACATGGGAAAAGAACGGAAAGTTCAATGTGGGTGTTGATTTCAGCTTCTTCAATGGTCGCCTCTCTGGTACGGCAGAGTTCTATTACAACAAGACCATCGACATGCTGTCATGGTTCTCGCTGCCAGAGTCTTTCGGATGGACCGGATACTACACTAACATTGGAAACATGGTGAACCATGGCTTTGAGATGTCTCTTAGCGGTGACATCATCCGCACGAAAGACCTTACATGGTCGCTCTATGCCAACCTGACGACCAATCACAATGAGATAACCAAACTCGCTCCCGAGCGTAAGACACAGCACGTTGACGGCGTAGACGGATACGCTTCAGGTACATATTTCTATGGTGAGGGCATTTCCAGATACACCATTTACATGCCGAAATACGCAGGAGTTTACTACAATGAAAACGACCCGAGCGACCCCGATAACGGTAAGGCAATGTATTACAAGAATGTTTACAGCACTGACGATAACGGTAACCAGGTGATTACAGGCCGGACTACAACAACAACATACTCTGAGGCTGACCAATATCTCTGTGGCGACGCACTGCCCGATGTTTACGGAGGTTTCGGAACGAGCTTGAAATGGAAAGGCTTTGATTTCTCTGTAGACTTCACATACCAGATTGGCGGTAAGGTTTATGACTCTACTTATGCCAGCCTTATGGATCTTACGCAAGGTTACAGCATTCACGAGGACATGCTCAACGCATGGAGCCTTGACAATCTTGGCAGCAACATTCCTCGTATGCAGTACAACGACGTAAATATGGCTTCGTCCTCAGACCGTTTCCTCATAAGCGCATCATACTTGAGCTTGCAGAACATCACGCTGGGATACACTCTGCCCAAGTCGCTTACGTCAAAGATCGGCATCCAAGGCTTGCGTCTCTATTTTGTAGGCGACAACCTTTGGACATGGTCAAAGCGCCAGGGACTCGACCCGCGTCAGAGCATCACAGGCTCGGCTTCTTCTGACTATTATTCGGCTATACGCACGATTTCAGGAGGTATTACCGTTACATTCTAACTGAAAAAATTACAACAACATGAAAATAGGAAATATTAAACTTATGTCCGGAGTGCTTGCCATGACGCTTGTTACTGGTACGCTCACAGGATGTATGGACGAGATAGAGGTTACACAGGTAGCCACCGAGGGCCAGGTAAGCGGATCTACTACGGCTACCGAGGCGCTTGTGCAGGCCATGCCGGCATCGTTCAACTCTGTTGATAATGGATTGCTTAACACCAATAACTGGCACGGAGCTTTCGGTTACGGATCACAGATGTACCAGCGTGACTTGATGACGGGAGATCTTGCTCTCGTAGGTGACCATTCATCACACTTCAACTCATTCTCAAGAAATCAGAATTTGGGTGAGGACTACATCTTCGCAGGATATGTCTGGAGCTATTATTACGGCTTCATCCTTACTTCCAATAACGTAATCAGCGGTGTAGATCCCGAGACCGCAACGTCTGCACAGCTGGGATATCTCGGCGCAGGCTATGCTTTCCGCGCGTTCTGCTATCTTGATCTGGCTCGTATGCTGGAATTCTTGCCCAACGATATCTTCCCCGACGGAAAGAATTCTGACGGCAAGGTCGTGACAAACCTCACGGTGCCCATTGTTGAGGCAGGCATGAGCGAAGAGGACGCTCGTAATAATCCGCGTGCCACACGTCAGGAAATGTACGACTTCATACTTGGCGACCTCGACAAGGCTGAGGAATACATAGTGAATATTCAGTCAACCAATGGCAAGACCCTTCCTGACCTTGCCTGCGTATATGGTCTGAAAGCACGTTTGTATATGTGGGTTGAGGACTATGCCAACGCGGAGAAATATGCTCGCTTGGCTATCAATACTGCAACAGTCTCTCCTATGACAGAGAATGACTGCCTCAACATCACAACTGGTTTCAATGACATTTCAAAATGGATGTGGGGTGCTACGCAGAACTCAGAAAGCCGTACTGTGACATCAGGAATCGTGAACTGGACATCATGGGTAAGCAATCAGACCACCTTCGGTTACACCGGATTCGGTACAAACATGTACAACTACATAGATTTGAGCATGTATAACCGTATCAGTGACACCGACTTCCGTAAGAAAGAGTTTGTGGCTCCTGCGGGAAGCGCGCTTGAAGGAGAAAACCTCTACCTGCCGGGACAGGAAGGCGCTATACCCGAATATGCCGCGCTCAAGTTCCGTCCCAATGAGGGCAATGCCGATGATTATATGACAGGTGCTGCGGCATCAGTGCCTATCATGCGCGTTGAAGAAATGTATTTCATCGAAGCAGAGGCGGCAGCACACCAATCGGCAGATCGTGGTAAGCAGCTTGTGGAAAGTTTCATGACTACATATCGCGACCCCGAATACACATGTAATGTTTCTTCAACTGATGATGTTGTAGAAGAAATCGTGTTCCAAAAGCGTGTTGAGTTATGGGGCGAAGGTCAGACTTTCTTCGACATCAAACGTCTTAATTACTCTGTTACACGTGCCTACGACGGTTCACTGTTTGAACCGCTTTCACGCTATAACACAAACGGACGCCCTGCCTGGATGAACATTGTCATCACACGAAACGAGATGATGAACAACTATGCTCTTGAAGGATACAACAATCCCGATCCGTCGGAAAAATACACGGTTCAATAAGTGCACATGAATCTTTAATAAAATGACAATCTATGAATAAGATATTTAATATTTTCACAATTGTGTTCCTCTCGGTCATGGCCCTTTCGTTAGGGTCATGTACCGAAGAGTATGAATACTCGGCGGCAGACAAGGTAGAAGGGCAGCAGGTGTACTTCAGCAACGCGCTCGGCTCTACCTTGAATCTTAGCGACACCGAAAGCAATTTCGCCCTTACACTCAACCGCATCGACACAAGCTCTGAGCTGACCGTCAACCTCACACTCAGCGACGAGAGCGGCATTTACTCTATCCCCTCATCAGTAACGTTCGCACAGGGCGACAGCGCGGTGCAGTTTAACTTGAGCTACGACCCCGCGAAGCTGGAGTATGACGTGTTCAACAGCGTCACCATCGCCATCGCCGACGCCGACTACACCACTCCTTACGGCAACTCTTCCTACACATTCAGCGCAGGCATGCCCTCGCCATATGTGTCAATAGGTAAAGGACGCTTCTCTGACGCATACCTCATAACAGGCTATGTAGATGTGGAGATAATGCAAAACCAGAACAACCCCAACCAATTCCGAGTAATGCATCCTTATGACGAAATTGCACAGATGTACGCTGAAGAAGGATATGAACTTAGCGGAGAACCGGCTGAATACCTTGAATTAGAGATACTTCAACCCGGTGATGTCCTTAATGGCATAAGTATAACAATGCAAGATTTGGTTTACTTCAGCGAGACAGCTACCGGTATTGTCAATCCGCAATATGGTGGGGCAATGTCGATAATGCACCCTGTACATTTCAAAGATTTTCAAGATGAAAGCAAATGGTCGCACAATGTTGTTACTAAATATCAAGAAAATGGAACCCCTGCAATAGTACAGCTTGCACCAATGTATAATATTGAGGGCGTAGGAGGCCTTGATTACTCTCAAGACGACGAAATGGTAACCATAACCTTCCCCGGCTACGACCCGAAGGACTACACCATGGGCGTAACTTATCTCGGCGCGTTCTCAAGCGCAGACGGCGACAGCTACGCAATGGGCAACGTTACCCTTGGCGAGGACATCGAGGAGGCAAAGGTCGCAGTGGTTGAGGGCAACGACGCAAACGCGGCATTGGCTCAGGTGATATCAGGTGCGGTTGAGACCGTAACCGTGACGGAGAGCGGTGAGGTTCGCGTGCCTTGCAAGTACAGCGGCGCATGCACAATGGTTGCCATCGGCTATGCCGAAGGCGAGATGCAGGCTTACAGCGCAGCGGCGTTCGATTTTACCCTCGGGCCAAGCGACTGGACAACCATCGGAACAGGTCTTTACACAGATCACATTTTCTGCCTGAACCTTGTAAACTCCTCGACAGGCGAGCCCGCTCCACCTGTACAATACCCCGTACAGGTGCAGGAAAGCAATACAACGCCGGGCGTGTATCGCATACTGAAACCTTACGCTCCTGACGTTTACGGATATGCCGGCGACTTTGGATATGACACATCAAAGAACTACAACATCATCATCAATGCAAGCGATCCCGACTACGTTTATATTAGTGGCCAGGCCATAGGCATCAGCGACCAAGGCGATGCGATGATGATATGCACAGTAGGCGGACTGAACTACGACCTGCTGTATCCGCAGTACGGCGAGGCTACGTTTAACCTGCTCAAGCAGAAAGGCATAATAAAAGGTACACTTAAAGATGGAGTGATCTCATTCCCGGCAGGCGAGCTGCTTTACTCGTTCGCAAGCATTTATCAGGACGGCATGGCCGGAAAAGCAAACGAGATAGAAGCGACAGACGTGCTGGTATTGCCTGAAGCCGTAACAGAAAGCATCAAGGCGAGAGCCATGAGCCGCAAGGCAAACGGACACTTCGTACACAAGGGACACAACGCTCTTAAGAATAATATAGGACGTACGAAAAAGACATTCGCACCGATGAAGACTTACCAGCTGAACCCAAATGTCAAGCTTAACCGCAAATAATCTTACATTATAATCCTAGAAAGGATGGGGCCGGGACGTGAGGAGCGCTGCGGCTTCATCCTTTTTTACTTTCAAAACCATATCTTGATTATGAAAAAGACATTTACTACATTGGCTCTTGTCCTTGCCGCCGTTGCAGTGATGGCCGTGCCGGCGAAGCGCGGACAGTGGCGCACGGTGACTCTGGCCGACGGCTCGCGGGTGAGAGTGGAGTTGCGCGGCGACGAGTTCATGAGCTATTGGCAGGCGGAGGACGGCCGCCGCTTCGTGAAAGACCACGGCACAAAGCGATATAAAGTGGCCGACATGGCCGTGCTGAGGGAGAAGGCTGTGGCTCTGCGCGAGAAGGCGAACATCGGCCAGGCCCGGCATAGCTCGCCGACACGCGGCGGCATGACGCGCGCCGGCTCGGCATACGAGGGCGAGAAGAAGGGCCTGGTGGTGCTTGTGGAATTCCCCGACATGCGCTTCACTCACGGCACGCGTGAGCTTTACGACAAGATTCTCAACCAACAAGACTACACAGACGAGTCGCTTGGCTTCGTTGGGTCGGTGAGCGACTATTTCCGCGACCAGAGCCGCGGCGTGTTCAACCTTACGTTTGACGTGGCCGGGCCGGTGATGATGCCCGAGGGCTACGCCCACTACGGCGGCGACACTCCTTATCAGGACGCAAACATCGGCGAGATGCTGCGCTACGCCCTCAACGCCGTTGACGACGAGGTTGACTACACCAAATACGACTGGAACGGCGACGGACAGGTGGAGCAGGTGTTCTTCATCTACGCCGGACTGGGCCAGGCCAACGGCGGCGAAGACAACACGATATGGCCTCACAAGTCGGCCGTCACCAACGAGGCGGGCACCGGCTACGTGACGCTTGACGGCATGCGCATATTCGACTATGCGTGCAGCTGCGAGCTTCAGCCGTGGCGCTATCACGAGGAGAACGGCCAGATTGTCATCGACGAGACCCACATCGACGGCCCTGGCACCATCTGCCATGAGTTCTCCCACTGCCTTGGGCTTCCTGACATTTACGACACTGACTATTCTGGCGGCTACGGCATGGCTTCATGGGACATCATGTGCAGCGGCAGCTATAACGACAACGGTTTCCATCCGGCCTGCTACACCGGCGCCGAGCGCATGTGGATAGGCTGGGAACAGCCTGTGGAGCTTACCGAAAACACCACCGTTGAGGGCATGAAGAGCATCGAGGACGGCGGCGGTGCGTACATAATACGCTGCGACGCCAACCCCGACGAGTACTACATCCTGGAGAACCGCCAACAGACGGGACGCTGGGATGCCGGCCTGCCCGGCTCGGGCCTGTTGGTAACCCATGTCGACTACAACCAGTCGGCTTGGCAGAACAACTCTCCCAACAACGACCCCGACCACCAGCGCTGCACCGTGATTCCGGCTGACAACAATTTCTACACTTCCAACGATAACGTTGCCGGCGACGCATGGCCCAACGGCGACAACAACAGCCTGACCAACGACTCGCGCCCGGCCGCCGAGGTTTACGCCAAGCAGGCCGACGGCACTTATCTCATGAGCAAGCCGATTACCGGCATAACCCAGAACGAGGACGGCACGGTAAGCTTCAGCTTCAGCATCATGGACACGGTTCCACTGTTCTACGAGTCGTTCGACGGCTGCTCGGGCCGTGGCGGCAACGACGGGAACTTCGTGAACATACCGGCTTCGCTCGGCAAGGGCACGTTCAACACCGACAACGAGGGCTGGACGGGCACAGGCGGCGGAGCAAGCAAGTGCGCCATGTTCGAGGGCGAGGCCACCACGCCTGCGTTCACTGTCAACGGCCGCGCCACCATGACGTTTGTCGCGGGCGGTGTGGTGTCGACATCTTCGGGCGACAAGATAAGCCTTGCGGTCAACGGCGACGCCAAGCTCAGCGGGACGCAGGCTGACCTTAGCCTGAGCAAGATGACCAACTACACGGTTGACATCGAGGGCAACGGCCCAATAAGCATAACGTTCTCGTCAAACGGCCAGTTCTTCCTTGACGAGGTGAGGGTGTCGAACGCCTTGACCACCGGCATCGACCGCGTGACCGTCACTCCGGCTCCCGAAGGCAAGCCTGCCGACAACCGCATATACACGGTTGACGGCCGCTATGTCGGCACTGACGCTTCGAAGCTGGCCAAGGGCCTTTACATCAGGAACGGAAAGAAAATCATTAAAAGGTGAGAAGGTGAGAAGGTGAGTTGCACCTTCTCACTTTTCCTCTCTCATCACCGTCCTCATCATTTTGTTGATGCAGCGGCGTTTCTGGCTCATGTCCGGGTGTACATAGAGGTTTAGCGTAGTGTTTATGTTGGCGTGTCCGAGTATTGCGCTCAGCGTCTTGTAGTCGCATCGGCTCTCTATGCAGCGCGTGGCGAAGGTGTGGCGCAGGCCGTGGAACTTCATCGGGGGCAGGCCGAGCCGTTTCATCAGCTGCTGGTAATAGTGTCGGAAGATGCGCGGCTCTACGGGCTTGGCGGTGTTTGACAAGACGTAATTGTCGGCGTTTGCCAGTGCCATCATTGGCCTGAGCATGCTCGCCAGGTCGGGGCTCATGGGTATTTCGCGGCGCGACGAGGCCGTCTTGGGCGTGTTTATCACAACTTTTGTGCGCTTCGGCCAGTTGTTGCGGTCATATATCCGCTCAATCGTGTGGTTTATGCTTATCAGCCTTGAGTGCATGTCTATGTCGCTCCATTTCAGCGCGCATATCTCTCCTATGCGCATGCCGGTGCACAGGCACATGTATATGCCCAGTCCGCGCAGCGAGAAGTTGAGCCGCAGGTGTTTCATGAGTGCGCGTTGTTGTGTGTAAGTCAGCACCCTGACATCGCCCGTGCCGTTGGAAGGGGGCATCCTTACGTCCCAGTCGTGCCATTCTGTGAAGCCTCGCTTTTTGCCGTAGGCCATCACCATTCTCAGCACCGCCACCACGTCTTTCACCATTTTCGGCGACAGCCCTTCTTCTGTCATCGTTTCGATGAATGCCTGCATGCCAGCGTCGTCAATCGTGTGCATCGAGCCGAGAGCCGGCAGGATGTGTTTCTCGGCTATTGTCGAGTAAGTGGCCACGGTGGAGTTCCTTACCATCCGTCTTTTCATTCTGATCCATTCATCATAAACGCTTCCGATAGTTGTTTGTCTCATATGCTTGTGTTTTAAAAGTTTATGCGCATATAAAATAAACGTGAGTCCGGCATGACAAGATAAATCATGTCCCTGCAAGGGCGGAGTTGTGCTTGGTCTTATAGCTCACTTGTTGCTTCACTCATGCACCTGAACTGCTGATGAGCCGCTTTTCATATCAGGCTTATCCGGCTGATTGGGCCTATTAGCCGGATAGGCCTGGTGTGAAAAGCGGCCTTCCGCAGTGCAAAAGGCCGCAAACGGCAACGCAAAAGGCCGTCTTTCGCATCGCGAAAGACGGCCTTTTGCAGCGGCTTGCGTATCTTGCTGAGAGCCAGCGTGTTGTGTGCGGCGCGTCAGGCGGCTGCTGTAGCCACCTCGGCATCGTCTTTTTTCTTTGCCGAATGGCTTACGCTCAGTATCACGCCGATGTACGCGCAGTTGATGATTGTGGACGTTCCGCCCTTGCTGATGAGTGGCAGCGGCTGCCCCGTTACGGGCACCAGGCCCACGGCCACGGCCATGTTGAACAGCGCCTGCACCACCAGCAGCATGGCGAAGCCCATGATGAGCAGGGCCGGGAATGTGTTGGCGCAGCGGTTGGCGATGGTTGCCGTGCGGAAGAGCAGCACGATGTAGAGCATGCAGACGAACACCGCGCCCACTATGCCCAGCTCTTCCACGATGATGGCGTAGATGAAGTCTGAGAACGCCTGCGACAGGAAGTCGCGCTCCACGGAGTTGCCCGGCCCCTTGCCGATGACGTTTGACGAGGCTATGGCTATGTTGGCGTGCGACGTCTGTGCGTCGCGGCCGTTTATGTCAACGTCCTCGGGCGCCACGTATTCGTTGCTCAGGAAGTTGTCTATGCGCGCTTTCCACGTGTCGAAGCGGTGGAACACCTTTTCTACCATGTTCTCGTCTTTGGGCGCGGTCTGCTCCACCATCGCCTGATTCGCCATGGCCGAGCCTTCCTTTTGCTCGTCGTGGCCGAACACCATGACCATGGTCACCACGAGAGCCAGCGCCACGGTAACGAGACCGAGCAGCCGGCCCAGTTGCTGTCCGGGCACCTTGCCTATGAACATCATCAGGAACACCACCGTGGCCAGAAGCACCGCCGTCGACAGGTTCTCCACCATGATTAGCGGAATTATCATCAGGCACACGATCATTATGTACTTGAAGGCGCGCCTGTCGGTGCCGGCCGGTGTCTGCATGGCGCTGAGAATCTGCGCCGTGGCCAGTATTATGGCTCCCTTTGCAAGCTCGGACGGCTGGAACTGTATGCCCAGGAAGTCTATCCACCGCTGCGAGCCGTTGGTGCTTTCGCCCACGAAAAACACCACGATGAGCAGTATGAACGACAGCAGCAGCGCGAACGGGGTGACAATCTTGAAGTAGCGGCACTTTATGTTCATTGTGCATATCATCACTACCACGCCCACCGCCAGCAGCATGCAGTGCTTCAGGACGGGCCCGAGATAGTTTCCCGTCTTGAAAGACAGGTTGCTCGACGCGCTGAAAACCTCGATCACGCTTATCAGGCATAGGAACAGGAACACCGCCCAGATGACGGCGTCGCCCTTGAACTTGCTTTCCTGTGTGTTGTCTTTTAGCATTTATGTATATTAAGAATTAAGAGTCGTATTAATTAAGAGTTAAGAGTTAAGAATTAAGAGTTAAGAAAAATACCATAGGGGACTTACCTGCAAGGCATGTTTTCTTAATTTTTAACTCCTAATTCTTAATTATTCACAGCGCCTTGACGAGCGTCTTGAACTGCTCGCCGCGATCTTCCATGTTCTTGAACAGGTCGAAGCTGGCGCAGCAGGGGCTGAGCAGCACGGTGTCGCCGGGGCGTGCCATCTCGTAGCATGCCCGCACGCAGTCCTTCATCGAGTGCGTGTCGCGCACGGGGATGCCCATCGGGTCGAAGAAGGCGTGCAGCTTCGAGTTGTCGGCTCCAAGGTAGACGAGCCCCACGCACTTCTCCTTGACAAGGTCTTTTATGGCGTTGTAGTCGTTGCCCTTGTCCTTTCCGCCGAGTATGAGGATGACCGGCGTCTTCATGCTTTCCAGCGCATACCAGCACGCGTCGACGTTGGTCGCCTTCGAGTCGTTGACATATTGCACTCCGGCCACCTTCGTAACCTTCTCCAGGCGGTGCTCCACGCCGGGGAAGTCGCTCAGGCTCTTGCGTATGTATTCGTTCTTTATTCCGGCCACGTTTGATGCTATTCCGGCGGCCAGCGAGTTGTAGATGTTGTGCTTGCCGGTAAGGCTCAGCTCCTCTTGCTCCATGTTGAAGGGCGTGGGTCGCTCTATCTTGTACTGCCCTTCCTCGATGTAGCCGATGGATCCAATCTCCTTCAGCTCCGAGAAGGGGTAGCAGACGGCCTTTATGTCATACTTTTTCAGCTCGCGTTTTATTATCGGGTCGTCGTTCCAATAGATGAAGGCGTCGTCCACGGTCTGGTTCTGCAGTATGCGCATCTTGGCGTCCACGTAGTTCTGCATGCAGTTGTCGTAGCGGTCGAGATGGTCGGGCGTGATGTTAAGGAGAATCGCAATGTTCGCGCGGAAGTCGTACATGTTGTCAAGTTGGAACGAGCTGAGCTCTATCACGTAGTATTCGTGGGGTTCCTCGGCCACCTGCAAGGCCAGCGAATTGCCTATGTTGCCGGCCAGTCCCACGTCGTAGCCGGCGCTCTTGAATATGTGGTAGATGAGCGAAGTGGTCGTAGTCTTGCCGTTGCTGCCGGTGATGCAGATCATCTTCGAGCCGGTGTAGCGGCCGGCGAACTCTATCTCGCTGATTATGCGGATGCCCTTCTCGGCGCATTTCCTTACCATCGGCGCGTCGCAGGGTATGCCGGGGCTTTTTATTATTTCGTCGGCGTTCAGGATTTCAGCCTCCGTGTGGCGGCCTTCCTCCCACGATATGCCGTGGGAGTCGAGCATTTTCTTGTACTTGTCTTTTATCGCCGACATGTCTGAGACGAACACGTCAAAGCCTTGTTTCTTGGCCAATACTGCGGCTCCGGCACCGCTTTCTCCTGCTCCGAGTATTACTATGCGTTTCATGTCTTTATTTTTTTGAATTTAAAGAATTTAAGAAGGTAAAGAATTTAAAGCCATTACCATTGCTGATAACGTCATTTGTGGGTTGTGGCAGGGCATACGGCTTTTAAATTCTATAACTTCTTTAAATTCTATAACTTCTTAAAATTATCTTATCTTCAGTGTTATTATAGTCATGGCCGCAAGGATTATGGTCACGATCCAGAAGCGGATGGTTATCTTCGACTCATGCACCGCGCCCTTGGGCTTCTTGAAAAGGTATTTGATTTCGGGATCGAGCTGCTCCTGCTGGGTGCGGAACGTGTCGTGCAGCGGCGCCCGCTTGAACATGCGCTGCTTCACTCCGCGGCGCGTGCCGAGCTTGGCGTACCACACTTGCATGATCACGCTGAGGCTCTCGACGAAGAAAATGCCGCACAGGATGGGCAGCATCAGCTCCTTGTGGATGATTATCGCGCAGACGGCGATTATTCCGCCGATGGTCAGCGAGCCGGTGTCTCCCATGAAGATCTGCGCCGGGTAGGCGTTGTACCACAGGAAACCTATGAGCGCGCCGACGAACGCACACATGAACACCACAAGCTCCTGGGAGCCCGGGATGTACATTATGTTGAGGTAGGAGGCGTATTCTATGTGGCTCGACACGTAGGCGAAGATGCCCAGGGCCACGCCTATTATGGCCGAGTTGCCGGCGCACATGCCGTCCATTCCGTCGTTGAGGTTGGCGCCGTTTGACACTGCCGTGACCACGAATATCGTCATAATGACGAAGAGCACCCAGCCGGCGGCCGTCTTGTACTTGCCGCAGAAGCTCATGAGGTTGGCGTAGTCAAGGTTGTGCCCCTTGACGAACGGGATGGTGGTCTTGAGCGATTTCTTGGCCTCGGGCCTGTGCTTGACCACCATTTCCTGGCCGTCCTGCTTCTCTATGGCGAGGTTTTCGTTGATCTTGGCGTCGGGGCTGGACCACAGTATCAGGCCGACGATGAGGCCGATGCTTATCTGTCCCACAATCTTGAAGCGTCCGGGCAGTCCCTCCTTGTTGTGGCGGAATATCTTGATGTAGTCGTCGAGGCCGCCCAGGAAGCCCAGCCACACGGTTGTGATTATCATCAGTATGAGGTAGATGTTGCGCATTCGGCCCAGCAGCAGCACGGGCACGAGGATGGCTACGATGATTATCACGCCGCCCATCGACGGCACTCCGATTTTCTTCACGCCGAAGGGGTCTATCTTGGCGTCGCGCTGTGTCTCGGTGATTTGCTTGCTCTTGAGGTACTTTATGAACTTTTCGCCGAACCATGCCGAGATTATCAGCGACAGGATGAGCGCCAGCAGCGAGCGGAACGAGATGTATCCCCACATGTGGGCGCCCGGTATGCCGAACTGTTCTAAGAAACGGAATAGGTAGTATAACATTTTCTATATGGAGTTAGAGATGTTAAAGAAGTTATCGCTCGTTGCGCCCGCTAAGGAGTTGAAGGCCTAATGCCTCGCCGTTCGGGCGTTGTTTGATTTTTACTTGTTAATTCCCAATTTTCCAACTCATGGCCTTTCGCCTTGTAAAAGGTGGCCTTTCGCATTGCCATTTGCGGCCTTTTGCATTGCTGTTTGCGGCCTTTTGCAAAGGTGCTGATTATCAGCTGATTGCCAGGGCGGCCTGCTTTGCCTTTTTTATCGGGCTTATTTGGCTAATCGGGCTTATTGGTCTAATAGGCCAAATGAGCCTGATAGGCCTTATAATCCCAATGCGCCTTTGCCGCCGAAGCATATCAAGCTCCCTCCCCTCGGGAGGGGTGGGGTGGGTGTCAGGTGTGGAGGGGTTGGTATCAGGAGGTCCGTTGTTTGGTGTTTACTTTTCTCCGAATATCTCCCTGAGCACCTCCTTGTCGTCGAAGTGGTGCTTCACGCCCTTTATTTCCTGGTAGTTCTCGTGCCCCTTGCCGGCCACGAGGATTACGTCGCCTTTCTTGGCCATCATGCAGGCGGCGCGTATGGCCTCGCGGCGGTCGGTGATGCTGACCACCTTTTTCATTTGCTTCGCGTCCAGTCCGGCCAGCATGTCGTCGATGATTGCCTGCGGCTCCTCGAACCGCGGGTTGTCGCTCGTTATGATTACGCGGTCGCTCTGCTTCACGGCTTCCTGCGCCATGAGCGGGCGCTTGCCCTTGTCGCGGTTGCCGCCGGCTCCGCATACGGTTATCACCTTGCCCTTGCCGCCCAGCACCTCGTGTATTGCCTTGAGCACGTTTTCCAGCGCGTCGGGCGTGTGGGCGTAGTCCACGATGGCCGTGTAGCCCTCGGGCGAGTGTACGGGGTCGAGCCTTCCGCTGACGCTGTGCAGCGTGCTCATGGCCACGAGCACGTCTTCCTTGTCCTGCCCGAGCATCACCGCCGCGCCGTAGACGGCCAGCAGGTTGCTCACATTGAACTTGCCGATGAACTGCACGCCCACCTCGCGGCCGTCAATCTCCAGGTACATGCCGCCGAAGTGGCACTCCAATATCTTGGCGCGGAAGTCGGCCATGCGCTGCGTGGAGTATGTCTTGACGGTCGCCTTGGTGTTCTGCACCATCACGAGGCCGTTCTTGTCGTCGGCGTTCGTTATGGCGAAAGAGCCTTTGGGCAGGCCGTCGAAGAAGGCCTTCTTGGCGTTGCGGTAGTTCTCGAACGTCTTGTGGTAGTCCAGGTGGTCGCGCGTCAGGTTGGTGAATATGCCTCCGGCGAACTTCAGTCCGCCTATGCGCTTCTGCGCTATGGCGTGCGAGCTGCACTCCATGAAGGCGTACTGGCATCCTGCCTCCACCATCTTGTGCAGCAGTTGGTTCAGCTCGATGGGGTCGGGGGTGGTGTGCGTCGTCGGTATCTGCTCGTCCTCGATGTAGTTGCAGACGGTCGACAGCAGGCCGCAACGGTATCCCAGCTTGCGGAACATGTTATATAATAAGGTGGCGATGGTGGTCTTCCCGTTGGTCCCCGTCACCCCCACGAGCTTCAGCTTGCGCGAAGGGTCGCCGTAGAACGCCGTGGCCACCTCGCCCACAACGTCCTCGGTGGACTTCACCTGCACGTAGGTCACGCCGTCGCTTGTCTCCACGGGCATCTCCTCGCACAGTATCGCGGCCGCCCCCTGGGCCACCGCCTTCGGTATGAACGTGTGCCCGTCCACCTGGGTTCCGCGCATGGCCACGAACAGATGGCCGCCTGCCACGCGGCGCGAATCGATGTCCACGCCTGTTATTTCCACATCCGTGCCGCCCGTAACGCTTGTCGGGTGGACGTTCTTGATAAGCTCTTTCAGTGTCATTCTTGCGATTATTTATAGTTCCAGGCCGAGTGAGCATGTCTCACCCTTCCTTATCTTGTGTCCCGGCGGCAGGCTTTGCGTCTTCACCTTGCCGCGTCCTTGCAGCCTTACTCTCACTCCGCGGCTCTCGAGCGCGTACACCGCGTCGCGCGCTCCCATGCCGGTGACATCGGGAACGCTGCCCTTCGCATAGCCGGTTTCGCGCGTCAGCGTCACCGCCTTGCCGTCGTTCTCGGCCTTGCCCCAGATTGACTTGCCGCCTACATGCTGCCAGTCCCATGTCTTCCGGGTGTTCACTCCCAGGTATCTCAGCACGTAGTCGGCCGCGGCGAGGTCTCCGTTCTTCACGTCGGGCACCAAGACGGACAGCGAGTCGCGTGCGTCGGCCACGTCAAGCTTGAGGCTTTGCGCCATGATTCCTTCCGCGATGTTGTGGAACACCAGCGCGCTGAAGCCGCTCGAGGCAGGCAGTCCCGGCCTCTGTATGCACACTATGCAGCTGTAGCGCGGCGCGTCGGCCGGGAAGAAGCCCACGAAGCTGAGCAGATAGTTCATCGTTCCGCTCTTGTATCCGGCCACACCTTTCGATATCTGGGCCGTTCCCGTCTTTCCGGCCACCTTGAACGACGGCGAGCCGGCTTTCTTTCCTAGACCCTGGCTGACAACGTGCTCAAGTATGGTGGTTATCTCGCGCAGCGTCTTTTCCTTGCAGATGCTCTGCTTCACCACCTCGGGCGGAAACTCCTTTATTATCTGCCCGTCCTTCATCACGGCCTTCACGAAGCGCGGACGCATCATCGTGCCGCCGTTGGCGATGGCGTTGTAGAACGTCAGTGTCGATATCGGAGGCACCTGGGTCTCGTATCCTATGCTCATCCAGGGCAGCGCCGTCTTGCTCCAATTGGTGTACTGGCCGCGCTTGTTCTTCTTCGGCATGCGGATGCGGGGCGGCGCGTAGCCCACGATTGGCAGCTTCAGGTCCTCGCGTATGCCGATACGGTCAAGCCCTTGGACAAACTTTTCGGGGTTCTTCCCGTAGTATTTGTCTATTATCCGGCTTACTCCGATGTTCGAGCTGTACTCCAGTGTCTGCGGCAGAGTAAGCACTTGGTAGCCTCCGCGGTGCCAGTTGTGGTCGCGCATCTTGGCTCCGTACATGTCCCAGATGCCGCTTCCGGTGTCAACGGTGTACGTGGTGTCGACCACTCCGTCGTCCAACGCCACCATGAGCGACGCCGTCTTGAACACCGAGCCTGGCTCAAGCAAGTCTGAAACGGCGCTGTTCTTTATCTCGTAATACTCCCCGTCGGCGCATTTGGTCATGTTCACGATGGCCTTGATGTCGCCCGTCTTCACTTCCATTACTACCGCTACGCCCACGTTCCCGTTGATAAGCTTAAGCTCGTCGACGAGCGAGCGTTCGGCCAAGTCCTGTATGTTCACGTCTATCGTGGTGACGATGTCCGCGCCGTTGACGGGGTCTTGTATTGTTATATCAAGAAATTCGCTGCGCACTTTCTGGCGGCTTATCTTGCCGGTTTTGCCTCTTAGGATGGAGTCGTAAGCCAGTTCGAGGCCGAACTGGGCAGTGTCTTTCGCCCCGAAGAGGTCGCCTATGGTGCGTTTTGCAAGCGAGCCGAAGGGGCGTTGGCGTGCGTTGAACTTCTCGTAGTGGAATCCTCCCTTGTTGGCCGACAGCCTGAACACGGGCAGCTGCTTCACTTCCGAGAACGTGTTGTAGCTCACCCTCTTGCGCCATACCGGCCAGTGGCGGCTGCCCTTGGCGCGTCCTTCCTCGAGGTGTTTCTTGAATTCGGCTGCGGTCTTGGTTGGGAAGATGTCGTGCAGGCCCATGCAGATGCTGTCAACGCTGGCTTCCCAGAGCGAGTCACGCTGCTCGTTCTCGTCGCCTCCGGCCTTGAAGTCCATGAACATGCGGAATTCGGGCAGCGAGCTGGCCATCAGCCGGCCGTCGCAGCTCAGTATGTTGCCGCGCACGGGCTTTACGTCGACGCTGTCGCGCACGAGCCTTGAGGCAACGTCCATCCAATAATCGCGCTTCACCGTGGCTATGTAGGCCACTTTGATTATTATCAGCAGGCCGGCGGCCAACATTGCATATGCCACCACCTTGTAGCGCTTGATAACCTTTTTCCTGTCAAACATGCTACTCATTTTCCGGCACTGTTATGATGTAAGGCGGCTGGCTGGGTATGTGCAGCACGCTGTCCTTGTTGTTCCTGAGCATGTTCAGGACGTTGCTTTCGCGGCACATCTCGGTCAGTTGGCTTGAGCTTGCCAGTGCTTTGTACTTTGCGTCCTTCAGCTCTTTTTTCAATTCGTTTATCTCTATCATGTCCTGTTGGCAGCTGTACCTGTTGGACACGTATATCATAGTAAAGAATGCGACAAGTATTATCACGCCGGTCTGCTTCCTCATGACGTCTGCCGTGAGGAAGTCTCCGCCCAGAATCTTGCGCAGGGTGTAGCTGGCCGATGGCAGGGAGTCCTCCTCGCGGGCCTGTTCCCTTATCGCCTGTGTCAGCTGCATTGGCTTTTTCGGCTTTTCCTTCGGCGTTTCCGCCGTGTGTTGTTGCTCTTGTTGTATGTTGTCTTTGTCGTCCATCCGTCAGTCTTCGGTTCTTTCGGCTATTCTCAGTTTTGCGCTCCGGCTTCTCGGGTTTGCCCCGATCTCTTCCGCATCGGGTGTTATCACCTTGTTGTTTACGGCCTTGAAGCGTGTCTGCGTGCGTCCGTAGAAGTCTTTTTCCACCTCTCCCCCGGTGTTGCCCGAGCGTATGAAGCACTTCACCAGGCGGTCTTCCAGGCTGTGGTATGTGATGACCGAGAGCCTGCCTCCCGGCCTCAGCATGTCCACGGTGGCGTCGAGCATTGACGAGAGCGCGGCCAGCTCGTTGTTTACTTCAATCCTCAGTGCCTGGAACATCTTTGCCATGTCCTTCTTCTCGCGCTCGCGCTTGAAGAGAGGGGCCGTCGCGTCGATGAGGTCCTGCGTTGTCCTGATGGGTTTTTCGGCCCTGGCCTTTACTATGGCGGCGGCTATCCGGCGCGAGTTTCTCAGCTCGCCGTACAGGTAGAACATGTTGGCCATGGGCGGTTCGGGCAGCGTGTTGAGCAGTTCGGCGGCCGTGATGCCTTCGCGCTTGTTCATGCGCATGTCCAGTGGGGCGTCGAAACGGAACGAGAATCCGCGCTCTGCGTCGTCGAAGTGGTGGCTCGACACGCCAAGGTCGGCTATCAGTCCGTCGATGTGCTCTACGCCGTAGTAGCGCATCCAGTTCTTAAGGAACTTGAAGTTGCTCCTCACGAACGTGAAGCGCGGGTCTCCGATGATGTTCGCCTCGGCGTCGGCGTCTTGGTCGAAGCCGAACAGCCGGCCTTCAGGGCCAAGCCGTGAGAGTATCTCGCGGCTGTGTCCGCCGCCGCCGAAGGTCACGTCTACATACACTCCCGAGGGCTGTATGTCGAGCCCGTCGACGCTCTCTTTCAGCAGCACGGGCACGTGGTATGTCTCTTCTGTCGTTGCCATGTGGTCTTATTTGTTGTCTCCGGGCGAGGCGGCGCGTTCAGCCGCCGTTCCGTCGGCGTTCTGCCTCATTATGCTTTCAAGGGCCGCGCCGAACTCTTCCTGGCTCATGAACGGCTCTTCTGCGAGCTCGGCGCTCCATATCTCGATGACGTCGTCCATGCCGATGAACATTACCGCCTGCGCCGCGCCGGCCATTTTCAGGTGCCTGCGGCCGAGCATCATGCGCCCGTTCGCGTCGAGTGTGACGGTCTCGGCGTCGGATACGAACTGGCGCATCACGCTTTGGTGTCTCTTGTCCCACCTGTTCAGACGCGAGCGCAGGATGTCCATCTGCCTGTTCCACACGCTTTCCGGATAGAGCACCAGGCACGGCTGGAACACGTCTTTCCGCACCACCAGGCTTTCTTCGCCTGCCGATTGCAGCTCCTTGCGGAACGCCGCGGGGAGGAATACGCGCCCTTTCGAGTCGATTTTTGCTTCTATGTTGCCGAGAAAACGCATGCGTTTGCAGGTAATCAGTTCACCCGGCAAAGATAAGTATTTTTCCCCACAACCCACCACTTTTCCCCACAAAAGTGTCGTTTTTTATTTAATAAGGAGAAAAGGGCGGTGCAAGCAGGGCTTGCCGGCCGGCGGAAAAGCGGCGGACGGCAAGCGGATCGGCCGCGGTTTCTCACGTTGCCGTGCCTGTGGAAAACTGAATATTTATTCAATTCGCATCTGCCGTTGCGCCTGTCAGGATTCCGTTTGACGCTCCTGGAAGGCCGTTGCCACGGGCGAGAACCGCCTTCGGGTAAAGAATCCGCTATTTTGGGCGTTTGCGTAAGTGCTTGATGTCCAATGACTTGCGGCGTGCGGACTCTTGCGGACAAGTTCTCGGTTTCCTGAAATGCGGCAAAATGCGGGCTGGAACATGGCCTTTAGCCTTGTAAGAGGCCGTGTCTTGCCAGACAAAAGGCCGTCTTTCGCACGGTAAAAGGCCGTCTTTCGCGTTGCAAGTAGTGGCCTTTTGCTTCCTGAACGGTAAAAATCAGCCATTCCATCGGCGCTTTTCCTCGTCCGCGTTTCTGGTTTGCCAGATTGTTTTGTCATGTCTTTTTACTTTTCAGAATGCATGTTTATGCGGCATGACTGTATTTTTATGCATTTCCACAGGTCTCCGCCGCCATGCGCGGCCGCGGTCTCCGCCCTTTCCGTTTACTTAAAGTAAGACAAATGTTGCCGTTTTATTGCAAAACAATGTTTTTTCTGATATTTTTTAATAAAAGATGTTCGATTTTAGAAAAGTTGCGTTATTTTTGCATTGTGTTAGTAGAGAGAGCATGAATGTGATAACCGAAAAGACCATTGACGTTCGCGAGATACTCAGTGGCAAGATGGGCGCAAAGGCTAAATACGTGCCGGCGTTCGCCGTGAAATGGCTCGAACGCATCCTTCATCAGGACGAGGTGAACGACTTTCTTTGGCAGAACCGCGGCCTTGTTGGCGTGCCCTGGCTTGAGGCCTGCGTCGAATACCTGGGCATGACGCTTGACATCGTGGGCGAGGAGAACCTGCCCGACGACGGCGACGGCCGCCTGTACACCTTCGTCAGCAACCATCCGCTCGGCGGACAAGACGGCGTTGCCCTCGGCGCAATCATCGGGCGGCACTACGGCGGACGCTTCCGCTATCTCGTGAACGACCTGCTCATGAACCTGCCCGGGCTGGCTCCGCTCTGCATCCCGATAAACAAGACCGGCCGCCAGAGCCGCAACTTCCCGGCAATGGTTGAGGCAGGGTTCCACGGCGACAACCATATTATAATGTTCCCGGCCGGCATCTGCTCGCGCCGCATTGCCGGACAGATACACGACCTGCCGTGGAAAAAGGCCTTCGTGACAAAGAGCGTCGAGACCCACAGGGACGTTGTGCCCGTGCATTTCGGCGGACACAACTCCGATTTCTTCTACAACCTGGCCAACATCTGCAAGTGCCTGGGCGTAAAGTTCAACGTGGCCATGCTCTTCCTGGCCGACGAGATGTACAAGAACCGCGACAAGACGTTCCGCGTGGCCATAGGAAAGCCCATCCCGTGGCAGACATTCGACAAGTCAAGAACACCGTCACAGTGGGCCGCATACGTGCAAGACATCGTGTATAAGCTGTAGCAAGGCTTAATTTCCGGATACAACCCATATCAACAACAATCATCAACCGATTCAGAAAATGGAACAAGAGATCATCCGTCCGATAGACAAACAGCTGCTTAAAAGCGAACTTACGCCCGAGCGTCAGCTCCGCATGACCAACAAGAGCCACAACGAAATCTACATAGTCACGGCCCACAACGCGCCGAATGTGCTCAAGGAGATTGGCCGTCTGCGCGAAATCGCCTTCCGCGAGGCCGGCGGAGGCAGCGGCAAAAGCATGGACCTGGACGAGTTCGACACGTGCGACAACTGCTACAAGCAGCTCATCGTGTGGAATCCCGAGGAAGAGGAAATCATCGGCGGATACCGTTATCTCCTGGGATGCGACGCTGAAATAGACCCGAGCGGCCAGCCCGTGCTCGCCACGAGCCACATGTTCCACTTCTCGGAAAAGTTCATGAAGGAGTATCTTCCATGGACGGTGGAGCTTGGAAGGTCGTTCGTTGCCCCGGCATACCAAAGCTCCAGGATGGGCGCAAAGAGCCTCTTCGCCCTCGACAACCTGTGGGACGGACTGGGAGCGCTCACCGTCATTCGCCCCGACATAAAGTATCTCTTCGGCAAGATGACGATGTATCCTTCTTACGTCCGCAAGGGCAGGGACATGATTCTGTACTTCCTTAAAAAGCATTTCAGCGATTCAGACAACCTTGTAATCCCGATGAAACCGCTCAAAATAGAGACAGACGAGGCCGAACTGGAACGGCTTTTCAGCGAGGACACGTTCAAGGAAGACTACCGCATACTTAACCGCGAGGTGCGCAAGCTGGGTTTCAACATCCCGCCTCTTGTCAATGCGTACATGGGATTAAGCCCCACGATGAAGATGTTTGGCACCGCCATCAACTACGGTTTCGGCGATGTGGAGGAGACCGGCATACTCATCGCCGTCGACGAGATACTCGAAGAGAAGCGCATACGCCACATTGATTCCTTCATAAAGGAGCATCCCGAGGCTCTGAACATCACTTCCGGCGCAAACACAGTAATTTATAAGGAAAAGGAATAAAGGTGAGATAAAGGTAAAACGGTAAAAAAGTAAAACGGTAAAACCTGTCGTGGAAAGGTAAAGAAGCAAAAAGGTAAAACGGTAAAATTTTTCGTTTGGTTGGCATAAAGCCCTGTTTTTTACCTTTTTACTTTTTTACTTTTTTACCTTTAATATATATCCTTTCTTTATAATTGCCTCTATGCTTACCGTAGGGTCTGACCGCAGGGCGCGCCGCAGGTAAGTTATTTGCACGTTCAAGGCCATCGAGTTGGCGTAGGAATCGTCGCCCCAGACCTCTGTTAGCAGCTCTTCGCGGCTTACGAGGGTGTTTTTCCGCTCGGCCAAGAGCTGCAATATTTCCGCCTGCCGGCTGGTTATTATTACCTTCTCCGCGCCGTGCCGCAGTTCGTTAAGCGAGTAGAAAAACGCGGTTTCACCGATGTTCACCGCCTCGCTTGCCGCCGGTTCAACGGCAGGAGGCTGCTTCATTTCGTATATCATGTTCTTCATGAATTCGTGGCGGATGCCGTCTATGCGCTTCTGTATGATGATTGTCTTTATCTGGTACGCCAAGCAGAAAGCCAGCACGAGCACAAGCAGCGTGCTGCCGGCCAGCTGCCAACCCATTGCACTTATTATTTCGCCCGGATTTACGGCTATGCTGAACGCCACGGCCTCGAATTCCAGTGGGTTTGAAGAGTATTTTACGTCGAGCCGTTTGCTGAATGTGCCGCTCACGGTGAACACCGGTTTCACCATGCAGCGGTTGGTTTTGTAGAACCTGAAGGCCTGCGTGGTGTCGTGTCCGGCGGCCGTGAGCGTTGAGTCCATGTTGTGTTTGTCAAAGCGTCGGTAGGTTGACGCTATGTATCTGTTCTGCAAATCCATAGCATCGTTTATGCTCATGTCTTTCAAAACCCTTCTTTTCTTGTTGCCAGGCAGTATGAATGTCACGCTGGATTTTACATAATTGCTGTCTGCCTTGCCGCTTGTCTTCTTGCTGCGGAAGTCTATTGTGTAAGTCTTTTTTTTCATGTTTTCCAGCGTGTCGCCGCCTTCGGTCGTGTCGTAACGCCATTGCTGTTCTTTGTCAATTGCCTCCATACACGCCGTTTTGAGCTGCTCCACGCGCATGTCGGTGACAAGCCGGTACTGGTTCATCAGCCAGTAAGCCTGTCCGAGAAGTATCAACACCATCGTGGCGACACTTAGCGCCCACACTGTCTTTATCCGTTTGTTCATCTGTCAATGTGCCTTTGTTTCCTGCAAAAGTAAGAAATTCCGCGCACGTGCATACCTCTTATAATATTTTAGTAATGTTTTCAGTAATACGCGAGTAATAGAAATGCGCGGTTTCATCGGCGTTTATATTGTAATTTTGCGGCAAAACCATAAATACTTTACGTTATGCAAAGACTTTTGTTATCATTGCTTGCGCTGCTTGCCGCCACGTTGGGCAAGGCGCAAATTGATGTTTTCACAGCCGCCGACTTTGAACCGGGCGAGCCTTGCGACACCGCACGCTACATTGTTTACTACGACCTGCGCATGGTTGAGGACACGGTCAATGCACCAGACATAGCCGTCAAGGAGACTATGCGATTGGAATTGGGCGGCCGTGTGTCGCTGTTTTACAGCCAAATGGAGTACCAGAGCGACTCGGTCAACGCCGTAGTGATGAAGAACGGCGGCAACTCGTACTCCGGTGGAGGGCAGGTTAAGTGGCGGCTGTACAAGAATTACCCTGAAGAAGGCAAGACCGCGCTGCTTGAAAGGTTTGGCATGGACCGCTTTGTGTGTACCGAAGACTACGCCGCGCCCCTTTGGCAGCCCGTGGCCGACAGCTCCACCGTCATCCTCGGCTACCGATGCAGCCTCGCCACGGCCACGTACAAGGGGCGCACATGGTACGCCTGGTATGCCGAAGACATACCCTTTGATGCCGGGCCGTGGAAACTTGGCGGTCTGCCCGGACTAATATTGCGAGCCTACGACGCACCGCGGCACTATGTGTTCGATGCCGTCGGCATGTCGGAAGTAGCTCCGCCTGCACCTATATATTATAAAGGTGGAAAGTACGAGGCCGTCAGCCGCAAGCAGCTTGAGGGCATACGCCGCCGCTACTTCGCCGACCCTGTGGGGTATATCACCAACAACCCCAACGTGAGAGTGCAAATACGTGATGAGCAAGGCAACGAGTTGGCAAACCCTAAGAACGAGCCTTACAACTCAATAGAGGTGGAATAGAGTGGAAGCCCCTCACAACCTTCCCGAGGGGAGGAGCCGGATAGTGGGCGGGTGACAAACAGGTAGGCCTCTTTTTCACCTTTTCACCCTTTCACCTCTTCACCTTTACGTAACTGCTTGATAATCAATGCCGTTCTAAAAGGCCGTCTTTTAGTCTGCAAAAGGTGGCCTTTCAGCGTGTAAAAGACGGCCTTTTGTAATGTAAAAGACCGTCAATGAGACACCCATCCCAACCCTCCCAAAGGGAGGGAGCTGGATTGCCGTTGTGTGTTTTATAAAAAATCATGATGAAGTCGATGATGAAATTGTTTTTTATAGCAGTCCTTTTTATGTCCGCCTTGCCTTCACAGGCACAGACAAAGGTCACGTGCAGCGTGGTTGACAGCCTCTCGCGGCAGCCGCTGAAGGGCGCGGCGGTGACGCTGACGCGCGGCGGGCGCGCCGTAAGTTTCGGTAAGACCGATGAAAAGGGGCGTTTCTCCGTGTCAGCGCAAAGCGGAGACAGCCTGCAAGTGACGTTTCTCGGCTATGCGAAAAAGCGCGTGGCGGCGGTGAAAGGGCGCGAAATGGTGGTGGAAATGACACCAAAAGCGTTTGCACTTAAAGAAGTGCAGGTGAAAGGTTTGCCAGTTTTCGGGCGGCAAGACACAACATTCTTCGACCTGAAGCGTTACACCTCGGCAAGCGACAACACGCTGAAGGACGTGCTCAAGAAGCTGCCCGGCGTAGACGTTGCCGACGATGGAACCGTAAGTTTTAACGGGAAAGACGTGTCGCGGTTTACCGTTGAAGACCTTGACTTGGCCGGAGGCCGCTACAACCAGCTCAACGAGCTGCTTAAAGCGCGTGATGTAGACCGCGCGGAGGTAATCGAACACGACCAGCCTGTAAAGGCTTTACAGGGCAAGGTGTTCACTGATGACGTGGCGATGAACATCCGCCTGCGCCCCGAAGCCCGCGACAAGTGGATGTTCACGCTGCGTCCCGGCGCGGTGGTGGCCACACCCTTAGGCGACACCAGACCGCAGGGAGGAGCCGACGCGCTGCAAATAGGCAAGCGGCGGCAGCGCATGTATGCCGCCATGTACGACCGTTCGGGGCGCGACCTGACGCAGGCGGACGCCCTCCTGGCTACCGGCGGCGCGGCGGCTTACGGCGGAGGGGTGGACGTTCCGCAGTGGTTTGCCGCGCCGCAGCTGGCCGCTCCCATCGATGCGGAGCGTCTGCGCTTCAACAGTTCGTATAACTTCGCCGTGAAACAGACGCGCAAGACCAAGGCCGGAAGCGAGCAACGCCTCACCGCAGGCTACCTGCACGCCGACGAGACGCAGCAGACGGGCAACACATCGACATATTATTTCGACGGAAAAGACCCCGTAACTACCGATGAAACCGCCAATTCCACCATGCGGCGCGACCGCATTTATGCTGACTTCAACCATAATACGAACACCGCCGAGGCTTACGGCAACGAGTATTTTATCATTGAAGGCACGCTGGCTGACGGCTCTACGCGCATCGATGGTGGCGATGACGGCGGCATACGGCAACGGGTGAAGTTGCCGGAGCTGCACGCGCAAAACACGTTTACGCGCCTCTTCAGCCGCGAAAGGCATTCGTGGCAGGTGTATTCAAACGTTGATTTCCACTACGCGCCGCACGAAACGACCGTTGACGGGCTGCGGCAGAAGCTCACGAACCTGCTCTATTACGCCGACCACTACGCCCTGCTGACACTCAACCGCCGCTTTCTGACCCACCGCTACACCCTTGGATTTACCGCCGAGCATCTCAACCTGCAGGGCCGCCACACCCACCTCTTGGCCTACGCCACGCCCTCATGGCAGTACAGGCGCGTGGGGACGGTGGTCAGGCTGGCCGTGCCAGTGCGCTGGGAGATGTTCACCGACCGCGGCATTCACCATCTCGACGCCTCGCCTTCGCTGGGCATTAACGTGAAGACTGGCCGCCGCGGCGAGCTGACGGCAAGCTCGGGATACAACATGACGAGCGGTGGAATGGCCGATTATGCCGTCGCCAGCTACATGCGTGACTACCGCACGCAGGTCATAACGCATGGACTTGTGCCCCGACAGGGCACGTTCTACGCCACGGCCGGTTATGACTACAAGCGCCCCGTGACAGAGATGTTCATGAGCTTCAGTGCCACTTACAACTACAACCACGGCAACGTGATGACCGACATGGCGATAACCGACGGGCAGTACCTGCTCCGCAGCGTCGCACACCACTGGCACGGACAGGCCTTGCAGGCACGGGCGCTCGTGTCGAAAGGCTTTTTCGCCATTCGTCTTAAAACGAAGTTAGACCTTAACTACACCTTCGGCACGGGCCAGCAGCTGTCCGGCGGGGTGGTGACCGACTATTGGTCGCACGTCTTTTCGGCGTCGCCCGAGTTGGTGTTCACGCCGGGTTTCGGCATGTTCACCTACCGCGCAACTTTCTCATGGAACAAGATGAATACCGATGGAATGGGCGGAAACAGCCTGTTCGACTGGAAACAGAGCCTCGCCTACACTCAGACAATAGGCCGGGTTGACGTTACGGCGTCGGCCGTGCACTACCGCAACGAGCTGCAACAAGGCACAACGGTGAACACGCTGCTGGCCGACGCCTCCGTGGTGTGGCGCATGAAGAAGGTGCGCTTGTCGTTAGAGCTGCGCAACATCTTCGACAAACGCCGCTATGCCGTGACCACATACAGCGGCGTGGTGCAGTCAACCGGCTGGTACGGGCTGCGCCCGAGGGAGGCGGTAGTAGGCGTGCAGGTAAGTCTGTAGGCTGCTGACACCCAACCACAAACCACCCGACACCCACCTCAACCCTCCCGAAGGGATGGAGCTTGGTATGCTTTTGCGTTAAGGGCGCATACGGCTTATCAGGCTAATCCGGCTCATTGGTCTTATAAATGCAATAAGCCTGATGGGCAAAATTAGCCAAATAAGAACGGCGATACAGGCCTGTCGCTAAGTGCCTGATAGTCAGCATGCTTGTAAAAGGCCGTCTTTTAGCTTGCAAAAGACGGCCTTTTAGCTTGCAATTCATGGCCTTTTGGAACGCAAAAGGCCGTCAATTGAAAAACAACTTTTTCGCCATTTATTTTGCATTTAGCCTGATTTGTGCTAATTTTGTGGCTTGAACAAAATTTAAATCATCATGCAACAGAACTTTTTAATCTACAATACGCTGACCCGTAGTAAGGAACGCTTCGAGCCGCTGCACGCCCCCAACGTGGGCATGTACGTCTGCGGACCTACCGTCTACGGCGACCCGCACCTCGGGCACGCGCGCCCAGCGATAACGTTTGACGTGCTCTTCCGCTATCTGAAGCACCTAGGCTACAAGGTAAGATACGTCCGCAACATAACCGACGTTGGCCACCTGGAGCACGACGCGGACGAAGGCGAGGACAAGATAGAGAAGAAAGCCCGCCTGGAACAGCTCGAGCCGATGGAGATAGCGCAGTATTACACCAACCGTTACCATGACGCCATGGCCGCGCTCAACGTGCTGCCGCCCAGCATTGAGCCGCATGCCACGGGCCACATCATCGAACAGGAAGAGCTGGTGAAGCAGATTCTGGACAACGGATACGCCTACGAGAGCAACGGAAGCATATACTTCGACACGGCGAAATATAACCAGGACCACCGCTACGGCATCCTTTCAGGCCGCAACCTTGACGACGTGAAAGACGCAAGCAGACAGCTCGACGGAGTGGGAGAGAAGCGCAACCAGGCCGACTTCGCCCTGTGGAAGAAGGCTCAGCCGGAGCACATCATGCGCTGGCCGAGCCCCTGGAGCGACGGTTTCCCGGGCTGGCACTGCGAGTGCACGGCCATGGGCAGGAAGTACTTGGGCGAGCATTTCGACATACACGGCGGCGGAATGGACCTCGTGTTCCCCCATCATGAGTGTGAGATAGCCCAGGCCGTGGCCTCTCAAGGCAGCCAGATGGTGAAATACTGGATGCACAACAACATGATAACCATCAACGGGCAGAAGATGGGCAAGAGCCTCGGCAACTTCATTACGCTCGAACAGTTCTTCAAGGGAGAGCACAAGCTCCTGTCAAAGGCCTACTCGCCCATGGTGATCCGCTTCTTCATTCTCTCCGCTCACTATCGTGGCACGGTGGACTTCTCTGACGAAGCCCTGCTTGCCAGCGAGAAGGGACTGGCCCGCCTGATGGCCGGCATAGCCGACCTGAAGCGCATAAAGCCGTCCGCGGAGAGCGACTCGCAGGTGAAAGAGTTTGTGCCGGCACTGCGCCAGAAGTGCTACGACGCGATGAACGACGACATGCAGACCCCCATCGTGATAAGCAACCTCTTCGAGGCTTGCCACCTTATTAATATCATACTCGACCACAAAGCTTCCATTTCAGCCGCCGACCTCGCAGAGCTTGACGGCGTGATGCGCCTCTTCGCGCTCGACATTCTCGGACTGAAAGAGGCCGACGCGGGCGGAAGCAAGGAACGCGAGGAAGCCTTCGGCAAGGTGGTTGACATGGTGCTCGACCTCCGCGCCAAGGCCAAAGCTGCCAAAGACTGGGCCACGAGCGACCGCATACGCGACGAACTGGCCGCCGCCGGATTCGAGGTGAACGACACCAAAGACGGCAGCGTGTGGCGGCTTGACAAGTAATAAGCCCCCTCCCGACCTCCCCGAGGGGAGGAGCGTGGCCGTAAATCAAAGTTATACATATATGAAGAAGGTGAGAAACATCTGCAAAGCTATCCTTATTCCTCCCCTCACGGGGAGGCTGGGAGGGGCTTCGTGTTTGTTTCTCATTTTCTTTTTATCCCTCATCCTTTCCTGTTCCAACGGCAAGAAAACATATATAATAGGTGTTTCCCAGTGCAGCGAGGACAGTTGGCGCAAGAAGCTTAACGGCGAGCTGCGCGATGCCACGTACCTTCACGACAACGTGAAGCTGCGCGTTGTCTCGGCCGACGATGACGACAAGAAGCAGACAGGGCAGATAAACGCCTTCATGGACGAGGGCGTCGACTTGCTGATTGTTTCCCCGAACCAGATGAACACGGTGACTCCGGCCATCGACCGGGCTTATGATTGCGGCATACCCGTGGTGCTCTTCGACCGCAAGACGGACTCCGGCAAGTACACGGCGTTCGTCGGAGCGGACAATGAAAAGATAGGACGCACCATCGGGGAGTACATTGCCACGCGCCTTGGAGGCAAGGGAACGGTGGTAGAGATACGCGGACTTGAAGGCTCGTCGCCGGCCATAGAGAGGCATAACGGATTCGTGGCGGCCATCAGTAAGCATCCGGGCATACAGCTGTTGGCCAGCGAAAGCGGCAACTGGTTGCAGCAAAGCGGCGACTCGGTGGCTGCCAGGATGTTTGCCAATGGCATCGTGCCCGACTATGTTTTCGGGCAGAACGACCGCATGGCGCACGGCGCATGGCAGGCGGCCAGGCGCCTGGGGCTGGAGAAAAGGATGCTTTTCGTAGGTATTGACGCGCTTCCCGGCAAGGGAGGAGGCATCGAGCTGGTGCGCGACGGGGTGCTCGACGCGTCATACATTTACCCTACACGCGGCGACATCGTGATGCAGCAGGCCCTCAACATACTTGAAGGCCGCCCCTATGGCCGCGACTATTACATGAAGGCCGCCCTCGTAACGAAGGACAACGCGGAGACAATGCTGATGCAGGCGGAGGAGATGAGCCACATCAGCGGCCGTCTGGAGAAGCTCCACGGACGCGTTGACTTCTTTTTCACACAGTACAGTCACCAGAAGGTTTATTTCCTTCTGTGCATAATCATACTTTTGCTTGTGATTCTTGCGTTCGCCGCTTTCTACCGCATGGTTATGGTAAGGCGGCGCATGGAGCGCGAGGCTGCGGAGGCGAAGATGGCCTTTTTCACCGACATGAGCCATGACCTGCGCACTCCGCTGACGCTGATTGCAGACCCGGTGGAGCGTATCCTTGACGACGAGAACCTTACCGGGCGGCAGAAACATATGCTCGGCATCGTCAGGCGCAACGCCGCGCTGCTGCTTAAGCTTGTCGGCGAGATACTTGATTTGCGCAAGATACAGGGCGGCAAGATGGATTTGACGGTGACGGAGTTCAACCTCGCCGACGCAGTAAGGCTGTGGGTGGACGACTTCAAGCCGCTGGCCGCGTCGTATGAGGTGACAATCGTGCAGAAGGCCGACGGCGACCTGACCGTCAAGGCCGATTATTATAAGGTGGAGCGCATCTGCTACAACCTCATAAGCAACGCCTTGAAGTACAACCGCAAGGGCGGAACGGTGACGGTGGAGGCCGTCCGCCGGGGCGGCAACGTGGAAATAACGGTGGCCGACACGGGCGTGGGCATACCCAAGGATGTGGTAAGCCGCGTGTTCGACAAGTTCTACCGCGTGCGCGGCGGAGGCTCGGGCACGGGCGTGGGGCTGGCCGTTGTCAAGGCGTTCGCTGAGCTTCACGGCGGCCGTGTGTCGGTGAAGAGCGTCGAGGGCGAAGGCTCGGAGTTCAAGGTTGTGCTGCCGCTTATGGCAAAGAAACCAAACACCCACCCCAACCCTCCCGAAGGGAGGGAGTCTGAAATGCCTTCAAGGGAATGGTTAAATGACGTTGAACATAAATCAGTATATACGGAGCAAGGCATGTCAAGCCCCCTCCCTTCGGGAGGGTTGAGGTGGGTGTCGGGTGCCGATGGTGTGGTGTCAGAGCCTGACGGGGCTGCGGTGGCCCGTCCCCTCATCCTCGTCGTCGACGACAACGTTGATGTGCGCGAGTACGTTGCGCATCTGCTTGGCGGCGAATATGACGTGCGCCAGGCAGCCGACGGCAAGGAAGGACTTGGCATGGCGCTGAAAACCGTGCCCGACCTCATAGTGTGCGACGTGATGATGCCCGTCATGGACGGCCTCGAGATGTGCCGCCGCGTCAAGGCGGAGACGGCTACCAGCCATGTGCCCGTAATACTGCTGACATCCAACGCGCAGGAAAACCAGCGCGCCGAGGGCTACGACTGCGGCGCCGACGCTTACATAACAAAGCCCTTCTCGAGCAAGGTGCTGCTCTCGCGCGTGCGCAACCTGCTGGAGAACCGCAAGCGGCTGAAATATGTCTACGCCTCGGGCGCGGACGACGAGACCAAGGACGCTGCCGACCCAGACAGCCGCTTCATGGCCGACTTCGGCCAGGTGGTGCGCGAGCGCATGTCAGACTCCAGCCTGAGTGTCGAGACAATAAGCTCCGCCTTGGGGCTTAGCCGCGTGCAGATGTACCGCAAGGTGAAGCAGCTTACAGGCCAGTCGCCAGTCGAGATAATACGCGTCACCCGCCTGAAGAAGGCCGAGCGCCTGTTGAAAACCACCAAGATGACAGTCTCCGAGATATCTTACGACGTTGGTTTTTCGTCTCCTTCCTACTTCTCAAAGTGCTTCAAGGACTACTTCGGAGTGCAGCCGGGCGAGGTGAGGGAGAACTCGTGAAGCACCGTTGACAAACCGATGTTTTGCGAAAAGCTGTTCATTCGCAGTTGTTTGGGTGGGCATATGTTTTTTATTGGCTATAGATTGATGTCGTTAGCCCAATATACCCTATTATAAATCCAGGCGGTCGGTAACCGTCATTCCGCGCTCCGACGCGGAATCCAGTGAATATAATAGGCTTTATTGGGCATCCTTGATGTTTTATGGATTCCGCGTCGGAGCGCGGAATGACGGTTACCGACCGCCTGGATTATAGTAGACGGCTTGTTGTAGATACACAGAAAATCAATCCAAATAAACTGCGGATGAATCCGAAAGGCCACCTTTTAGCGGCTAAAAGGTGGCCTTTCGCCGTGTAAAAGACCGTCTTTTGCAGGCCGAAAGACGGCCTTTTGCAAACCGCAACGTAATCTGCTGATTGTCAATGACATGCCGGTTGTCATGTGAGAGAGGCTTCGCCGCTGTGAAAAATCGTACAAAACGTATCAAATTTGTTGCATGAACGATTTTTTATAAGCTTTTGAACGATATTGTAATAAAGGTTTTCGGTAACGCGATAAATTTGCGGCAGTGAATTTATTTACTAACCGTTAAAACATAAAGTTATGATGAAACACATTAAGAGAATGCTGCTCAGCGCAGCGTTCGTCGCTCTTGGTGTTACTGCTTTCGCCCAGCAGGCGGACGTGAGCGGCACCGTAAAAGACGAAGCGGGCGAAGCCATCATCGGCGCTTCGGTGACGGAGGAAGGCACGAAGAACGCCACCGTGACCGACTTTGACGGCAACTTCCGCCTGAAAACGGCTCAAGGAGCCAAGTTGAGAATCTCTTACATAGGCTACAAGACGGCCACGGTGACCGCCGGTCCGTCGCTCAACGTCGTCCTGACCGAGGACAACAACATCATGGAAGAGCTCGTCGTGACCGGCTACACCACCCAGCGCAGGGCCGACCTGACCGGCTCCGTGGCTGTGATGGACATGGACGAGCCAATGAGCGCCTCAAATCCTAACATGCTCTCGTCCATGCAGGGCAAGCTTGCCGGAGTGACCATAGCCGACGACGCGGCCCCCGGCGGCGGCAGCTCCACCATCCGCGTGCGCGGCATGAGCACCGTCAACCCTAACAACTCGCCGCTATACATCATCGACGGCGTGGCCACAACTGAGAATCTCAACTCTCTCAACCCGGCTGACATAGAGTCGATACAGGTGCTGAAAGACGCCTCGTCGGCCTCAATCTACGGTTCGCGAGCCGCCAACGGAGTGATAATCATCACCACGAAGCAAGGCAAGGGCGACAAGCTCTCTGTCAACGTGAACTACTCTCTCAGCCTCCAGACGGTGGCCAAGACCTACGACATGCTCAACGCCGAGCAGTGGGGACAGGCCTACTGGACCGCAGCGCACAACTCAAACGTCACAGCCTCCCACCCCTTCTACGGCAACGGGGCGACCCCGCAGCTTGGAGAATGGCTCGACGCGGCCCACACGGTGAAGGCCGCCAACACCGACTGGCAGGACGAGGTGTACTCAACGGCATGGACGCATAACCTCTCGGCAAGCGTATCCAACAGCGGCGAGAAAGGCACTGTGATGTTCTCGCTCAATTATGTCAACCAGGACGGCCTTGTCGACAACACATTCTATCGCCGCTATTCGGCCCGTGTTAACTCTACGTACAACATAGGCAAATACGTCAAGATAGGCGAGAACCTCATGGTTGCCAACTGGCAGGACCGCGGATTCACCACCAACGCCGACCGCGGCGTGCCCGCAATGGCCATCTTCCAGCATCCAGCCATACCGGTATATGACATCAACGGCAACTTCGCCAACCCGATGTACCTCAGCAACTCAGACTTCGCCAACCCCGTGCAGACCGTCTACAACGGCCGCGACAACAACAACGACAGCTGGCGGATATTCGGCAACGGCTTCATCGAGGTGTATCCTGTAAAGGGACTCACCCTCAAGAGCAACATCGGTATCGAGCATGTGCAGTATTTTAACAAGAACCTCAACCGCAAGGTGAACTCTTCAGACCGCAACAGCGTCAACCGTGCATACGGACAGGGAGACACCTGGACATGGACAAACACCGCCAACTACAACCTTGACATAGACAACCACCACCTCAATGTGCTTGCAGGTGTTGAGGCTATAAAGTACACCTTCCAGGACCTTTCCGCCCAACGCTACGACTATGCGTTTGAAGACGAGGGCTTCATGCAGATTGGCGCCGGCACCGGCGACCAGACCAACGGCGGCGGAAAGAACCAGTGGGCGCTCTTCTCGCTCTTCGCCAAGGCCGACTATAACTACGCCGACCGCTATCTCCTCTCGGCAACAATACGCCGCGACCAGACATCACGCCTCTGGAAAGGCCAGAACTCGGGCGTGTTCCCAGCCTTCTCGGCAGCATGGAGACTGTCAGAGGAAAAGTTCTTCCCCAAGAACAACATCGTAAACGACGTGAAGATACGCTTCGGATGGGGACAGAACGGCAACGCCGCCATTGACAACTTCTACGCCGGATACACCTCTTACGCCTACACGTCGGGCAACGGCGCATATGACATCATGGGCACAAACAACTCCGTCGTAGGAGGAGTCATCGTCTCGGCGTCGGGCAACAAGAACCTGAAGTGGGAGACAACGACACAGACCAACATAGGTCTCGACCTGCGCATGTTCAACAGCTCGTTCGGACTTTCTCTCGACTACTTCATCAAGAACACCAAAGACATGCTCACGCAGCCGCCCGTGCTTGCCGTGGCTGGCGAGAATGCGGTGGTTTACCGCAATACCGGCAGCATGAAAAACCACGGTTTCGAGCTCATGGCCGACTATCACAGCCCCCGGTACGGAGACTTCTCCTGGGACGGATCGTTCAACTTCTCGCTCTACCGCAACGAGGTTGAGAAGCTCAACGACTATGTAAGTTTCATAAGTGCGGGCGACTGGCGCATCATGGAAGGCCAGCCCATGGGTGTCTACTACGGCTATGTGGCCGACGGACTGTTCCGCACCGAGGAGGAGGTCTACAACCATGCAGACCAGTCTGGCAAAGGTCTCGGCCGCATAAAGTACCGCGACCTTGACGGCAACGGTGTCATCGACGAGAACGACCGCTGCGTAATCGGCGACCCTAACCCCGACTTCTCCATCGGCCTTAACCTCAGCTTCAAGTACAAGCAGTTCACACTTAGCACGTTCTTCACCGGCGAATTCGGCTTCGACATTTACAATATAGTAAAGAAGCAGCTCGACTTCATGGGCACGGGTCTGCGCGACATCAACCACGGAGCAGGCATACTGAACGCATGGACACCCGAGAATCCCAACTCGTCGATACCAGCTCTGGCCCTTACCGACGCCAACAACGAGATGCGAATGTCGTCTTATTTCGTAGAAGACGGTTCTTACTTCAAGATGAAATACATCAAGCTGCAGTATGATTTGCCGTCAAAACTGTCCAAGAAGTTCTGCCAAGGCCTCAGCATCTACGGCCAAGTGGAGAATGTCTTTACCATAACGGGCTATTCAGGGCTCGACCCCGAGCTTCCTCTCAGCAGCTACGGAGCACGCGTCGACAACTCTCCTTATCCGCGTTCTCGCACGTTCTCCATCGGATTAAACCTTCAGTTCTAACAACGAAACAAACATATTCGGAATTATGAAAACGTTAAAAAACAACATAGCAAAGGCCGCTTTTGGTCTGGCGGTGGTCGTTTCTCCGGCGTTCTTCACGTCATGCGACAACATGCTCGACCTCGCTCCGCAGGGCACATTCACCGACGCGCAGCTTGACTCTACGTCAATCGACGGCCTTCTCACGTCGGCTTACGCCGGCCTTGAGTGCCACTTCTTCGGCAACAACGAGTCATTCCAAGGCCCGATAACCAACTGGATCTTTGATGTCCGCTCTGATGACGCCTACAAAGGAGGCGGAGCGTTGTCAATGGAGAGCAACATCCACGACCTGGAAGTTTCCAACCTGCGCAGCGACAACGTTTGTGTCCGCGACAAGTGGCGCAACAACTTCTATGCCATCAGCCGTGTTCACAAGGCGATGAGGGCGATTGAGGGCACCAGCGTGGAGAACAAGGAGTCGCTGCTTGCCGAGCTGAAGACCCTCCGCTCATACTTCTACTTCGACCTGATACGCGTGTTCAAGAACATCCCTTACTTCGACGAGACGGTTGACGACCCGAGTTCTGTGTCTCCGTACCAGTACAGCCGCGATGAAATCTTCGGCTTCATAAAGAACGACTTGCGTGAGGCTTACGGCGCATTGCCCGCAAGCCAGCAGAACGCGGGCCGCTTCAACAAGTATGTTGCGGCTGCGATAATGGCCAAGGTGAGTGCCTTCACCGCTTCTGTAAACAACAACTCGGCCGACTGGAACGATGTAATAACATATTCAGACTACGTAATCGGCAGCGGCAAATACGAGCTTTACCCCAACTTCCTGGACATGTCGAAGGTTGAGAATGACAACAAATACGAGTCGATTCTCGCCATCCAGTTCGCCGTTACGGCCGACAACGCGCATTACAATTATCCCAACATGCTGAATTGCACCATCAGCGAGGGCAACCTTTACGGCAACGGCGACGACTTTTTCCTGGGCAGCCAGAACCTGGTTAACGCCTTCCGCACCAACGAGGACGGCCTGCCTTACCTTACCGGCACGTCCGGCGACGTTGACAACAGCGTCAACGTGACTGGCGACTATCAGGGAAACGTGGATCCGCGCCTTGACTTTACCGTAGGCCGCATAGGCTTCCCGTTCCGCGGTCACACATACACGAGGAACTGGTGCCGCGCCTATGACATCTACGGCGAGTACTCGGGCAAGAAGGGGCAGCTTGCTCCCGAAGACCCGAACATCGTTGCGGGCATCGTGCCTTGGGGCGCGTCTGGCCTTAATTTCTGCCTGATACGCTATGCCGACATTCTTCTTCTGAAGGCCGAGGCTCTCATTGAGACAAACCAGAACCTCGACGAGGCGCGCAACCTGATAAACCAAGTGCGCGAGAAGGCCAAGAGGAGCATTGACGGCTCATACTCTCCGGTAGACCTCGACCCGATGCGTGCGAACTATGTGGTGGAGCCTTATCCGGCCGAAGGCTGGACTCAGGACTACGCGCGGCGTGCGGTGCGCATGGAGCGCCGCCTCGAGCTGGCCATGGAAGGCAACCGCTGGTTCGACCTTGTGCGCTGGGGCACGGTGGTCGACGTTGTGAACAATTACATGCAGAGCGAGTCAAGCCTGCGCACATATTATGAAGGTTCTTCGATAAACGCCGACGAGGTGTACTTCCCGATACCGCTCGAGGAGGTTGACAACGCCGCCAACGGAGCGTACGACGAGCCGCAGCAGTAATACCATAACATTAAAAACAAGACGACAATGAAACGAAACATCATAAAGACAATGGCCGTGGCACTGGCTGGTTTGTCGCTCGCAGCCTGCTCCGACGTGGACATTCAGCAGGTGGCCACAACTCCGAAGGTTGAGGATCTTGCAATGACGCAGGAGGGACGCAACGTCACCCTGACGTGGACTCTGCCCCAGGCCGACGGCCTGCTGGGCGTAAGGGTCGACAAGAACGGCGCGATGCAGGCTGAGCTTGACGCTCCGGCAAGCTCTTACCTGGCGCGCCATATAGAGAAAAACATGGACGTGTTCTTCACCGTTAAGGCGCGTTACGCCGACGGTCGCATGTCTGAAGGCTCTACGGTGAAGGCTCGTTACGACGCCGACTTCGCCCCGGCGGCCATGCTTCTGCCGCAGGCCGATGAGGCCACGCTCGACGACGACGAGCTGGCCGCCCTCGAGTGGTTCCGCGAGAACTACGGCGACGGCAAGGTGCTTACGCCTGCCGAGATGGCGGCCGGCGACATTACGCCCGACAAGTATGGCGAGATATGGATACAGGTTGACCGTGTGGGCATCGCCCAGGGCTGGCAGAACCTGCCCTCGGAGCTTGTGCAGCCCGACGTCATAGCAGCCCTCACCGAGTATGTGAAGAACGGAGGCAACCTGCTCCTTACCAAACACGCAACCCAACTGGTGGCGGCCATCGGCCGCGTGTCTGAAAACCGCGCGCCAAACCTCTTCGGTTCGGGCGAGGGTGGTGTCGGCACTGACATCTGGACGCTCAATCCCGTGATAGGAAGCGGCCAGAGCGAGCCTTACGACCACAAGAGCCATGCCATCTACGCCGGGCTTGAGCTGCTGCCAACGTCGGTCACAGGCTATCCCGACGGATACGGAATGGAAGGCCCTGGCATGCGCGAAGACCACAACTGCATGTGGGACTTGAACGTCACAGCCCTCGAAATATCCAACACTCCCAACGTTGTCAAGGGATTCGAGACGGCCGCCAACTGCTCGGTGCTGGCCACATGGGCGCACGTTGCCGACTATTGCTGCGCCGGAATAGTCGACTTCAATCCCGACGGCGACTACCTGGGACGCATCGTTGCCATAGGACTCAACTCATATGAGTGGAACCAGAACGACCGCGTGAACGACTATCAGGGCAACATTGAAAAGATGACAGCCAACTGCCTTGAGTACCTGAAACAGTGACGCCGCTGTCCGCCGGTTTTGCAAAAGACGGTCTTTTGCCTTGCGAAAGGCCGTCTTTTACAACCTGAAAGACGGCCTTTTGCAGCCTGAAAGGGCATGTATTGGTAACTGCCTGGCTGCAAGGCACTTACAAACAGCATCCAAAATAACCTGAAACAACCCCGGATTATTATGAAAAGAACTGTAAACACCTTGCTTTTGTGCGCATCGATGACAGCCGCCACGGCCCAGACTGACGTGGCCGCGCGCTTCGACATGACGCTCGCCGACGGCAATACCGTCATAGAGAACGTGTCGGGACAGGCGTTCGCCGTGAACCACAACCTTGCGCCCGAGAACATCGACGGGGCCGTGGGCAAGGCCCTGCGCCTCGACGGATATTCCACATACGTCAACGCTCGGGTCAACGCTGCGGCCATGAGCACATCGGCGCTCTCTGTGTCGCTGTGGTGCGCCCCGGAGACTTACCCCATGATGAACTCCGCCGAGTATGACTCCGCCGAGACATGGATAGCCGGCAACCTCGACGATGCCGGCCGCACGGGCTTCGCCTTTACCATCACGCCCAGCGGAGAGTACGGCTTCAAGTGCTACACTGGCGGCTGGGCGGTGACCCTTTCTGCCGCCGACGGCTCGGAGAGACTGACTCTGCCGCGCTATGAATGGAGCCACCTTGTGGCCACGATAGACGCTGAAGGCCGCCAAGCCAGGCTCTACCGCAACGGCGAGCTGGTGGCCGAGAGCCGCTGCATGTCGCCGATCAACGTGGACGGCGGCGACTTCCTCATAGGCAAAAGCCCGGAGGACATGATGCAGGACAAGTTCTTGCTCAACACGTTCAACGGCCTAATCGACGACATCACAATATATAACAAGGTACTGACGCAGGCTGAGGCCGCACAGCCCGAGGCCGAGAATCCGGCCAACCTGAGCATACCGGCGAGCCGCCACGCCGCCGACATCATGCGCCCCGCGTTCCACGGAATGCCCGCCACGGCGTGGACCAACGAGTGCCACGGCATGGCTTATTCAAACGGACGTTATCACCTGTTCTTCCAGAAAAACGCCAACGGCCCCTACATGGGCCGCCTGCACTGGGGGCACATATACTCCGACAACCTCTACAAGTGGCATGAGGACCGCATAGCCATAGCTCCCGGCGAGAGCTACGACATCAAGGGATGCTGGTCGGGAGCGGTGTTCACCGACCAGGAGCTTACCGGCGGCAAGCCCGGCATTATCTACACCGGCGTTGACAACGCCAAGGCCACCGTCGACATGGCACTGCCCGGTGACGAGAACCTTACCTCTTGGAGCAAGGCTGACGGCAACCCAATCATCAATGGACGGCCTACGGGACTCTCTGACGACTTCCGCGATCCTTATTTCTTCACCTCCAATGGCAAGAAATACATAATAGTAGGCTCGGCGAAGAACGGCATCGGCACTACGACCCTGCACGAATACAACCCCCAGACGGGCACATGGAGCAACGACGGGCGCACCTTCTTCAGCGGCACTTCGGCCTCCGTGCACGGCACGTTCTGGGAGATGTCAAACGTGACGAACTTCAACGGCAAGTGGCTTTTCACCACAACGCCGCTCAATACGAGGGACGGAGTAGAGGTGTTGTACTGGGTCGGCGACATCACCGCCGACGGAACGTTCACCCCTACGGCCCAAACCATAGACAAGCCGGCCAAGCTCGAGCTTGACGGCTTCAGCAAACAAGGCTACGGCCTGCTCTCGCCAACCATCTTCCAGCGTGACGGCAAGACCCTGCTCATGGGCATCGTGCCCGACAAACTGCCCGGCGAACGCAATTATGAGATGGGTTGGGCCCACTGCTACAGCTTGCCGCGCGAGGTCAGCTTGGCATCTGACGGCACGCTCGTGCAGCGGCCTTACAGCGGCCTTCAGGCCATGCGCACCGGTGGAAAGTACTCGCGCGCCGACTTCGATCTTGCCGGCACGGAGACGCTCGACCCCGTTTCGGGGCGCAAGGTGGAGCTTTGCGGCGAGTTCGTGGTAGGTTCGGGCGACTTCGGTTTCAACCTCTTCAAGCACGGCGACAAGCAGGTAAGGCTCTATTATTCGTATGCGGAGAACACGTTGACCGTAGATGCCTCGGGCATTGACCGCTGGGTGAACGACGGCGGAGTGTATGACGGCAAGTACAGCAGCCCCCTTCCGCGCAGCATCGCACAGGGCGAAACGCTTAAAATCAACGCTTTCATCGACCATTCAATCATGGACGTGTTCATCAACGACACCTGGGCGTTCTCCATGCGCCTGTTCCCCACCGACCCGGAGGCCAACGGCATCGAGGCGTTTGCCGACGGAACAACGCACGTAAACAAGCTTGAGGCATGGGTGTTGGATGAGAACAACGGATCCGCCACCGGCATCACGTCAGCCGGAACGGCTGATGATGTAAGCTTTTCCGTGGCCGACGGAGCCGTGGTTTACGCTGGTGCGCAGGCCGGAGCGGTGCTCAGCCTGTATGACTTGAGTGGAAAGATGCTGGTTTCAGAGCGTCTCAATGTGGGTGGCGGGGCTATACCCGTCGCCTACAGGGGCGTGCTCGTCGCCAAAATAGCCACCTCCAAGGGCATAGCCTGCAAGAAGATAGTGGTTGACTGAGCTGCCGTCGGCATGGGCTTTATGCCAATAACAGTTCAAAACGTGCGAATTTTGTTGCATGAACGCTTTTTTATAGCGTTTGAAATAAATTTGTAAAGGATTCTTACTGTTGTTTGCTACTTTTGCAAAAGACGGCAAACGGCACTGTAAGAGGCCGTCTTTCGCACGCCGAAAGGCCGTCTTTCGCACTGTAAAAGGCCGTCTTTTGCAGGCTGAAAGGCGGCATATTGGAAAACCATTGACTCTCAGGCGGTTACAAGGCGACATGCTGACGGCGTGAAACAAGCTTGATATGGAACATTAAATAATAGATAATCATGAAACTGAAAAACATTTTTGCTACATTTGCTGTGACCCTTGCGGCAGCCTCTTTGCAGGCCGCGCCGCAGCTGAAGGTCAGCCACTTGGCAAGCGAACAGAACATCGTGGCCGTCACCGAGGCCAGGAAGTATCTGCTGCTGCCCGTGCAGGACGACGCTCCCGAGGCCAAGGTGGGCGTCATTTCTGGCAACACCCAGGTGGGAGTGCTGGCCAACGTGCGCCTGGCGCGCGAGCGTATAGACTATTATGTGCCCTTCAGCCTTGAGGCGTTCGAGGGCAAGGACGTGAAGATTGACGTGCAGGGCATGCCTGCCGAGGCTGTCTGCTGGAAGGCGATGAAGCTCTCTGACACGTTCGACACGGCCAATAAGGAGAAGTACCGTCCGCTGTACCACCACACTCCGGCCTACGGATGGATGAACGACCCTAACGGAATGTTCTACAAGGACGGCGTGTGGCACCTGTATTTCCAGCACAATCCCTATGGCTCCGTGTGGGGAAACATGACTTGGGGACACTCTACAAGTACAGACCTGGTGCACTGGACGTTTGAGGGCGACCCCGTTATGGCCGACGCATGGGGCGCTGTGTTCAGCGGTTCGTCAGTCGTTGACACTGACAACACCGCCGGCTTCGGCGCCGGTACAATCGTTTCTTTCTACACGGCGGCCAAGCCCACGCCATGGGGCGACAACCAGATGCAGTGCATCGCGTACAGCACCGACGGCGGAAAGACATTCACCCGGTACGAAGGCAACCCCATACTGACCTCCACCGAGCGCGACTTCCGAGACCCGAAGGTGTTTTGGTACGCCCCCGGAAAGCACTGGGTGATGATGCTTGCGGTAGGTCAGCAGATGCAGATTTTCTCGTCCAAGAACCTAAAAGAATGGAAGCACGAGAGCGACTTCGGCTTGAAGCAGGGAGCGCACGGCGGAGTTTGGGAGTGTCCCGACCTCGTCGAGCTGCCCGTGGAGGGCACCAAGGAGAAGCGTTGGGTGCTCATCTGCAACATCAATCCCGGCGGACCGTTCGGCGGAAGCGCCACGCAGTACTTCGTGGGAACGTTCGACGGCAAGAAGTTCACCAACCAGTTCCCCACCAAGACCAAGTGGATGGACTACGGCAAGGACCACTACGCCACCGTGACTTTCAGCAATGCGCCTGACGGACGCTGCGTGGCCCTCGGCTGGATGAGCAACTGGCAGTATGCCGCCGTAGTGCCTACGAAGCAGTACCGCTCGGCCAACACCATAGCGCGAGACCTCACACTCTACCGCCAAGGCGGCGACCTGCTGCTCAGGAACGCGCCTTCAAAGGAAATAGAGGCCGCCCGCAAGGACGTGAAGAGCATCAAGAAGTTCAACGTAAGCGACGCATACAGCATCGAGAACCTGCTCGACGGCAACGACGGTGCTTACGAGATAGAGATGGAAATCAAGAGCAACGGCGCGCAGAAAATCGTCTTCACCCTGCTCAACGGCAAGGGCGAGAGCGTCCTGATGTACTATGACACAGCCATGCGGCAGTTTGTCATGGACAGAAGCAACAGCGGCGAGACCGCGTTTAGCCGCGATTTCCCTGCCATGACGGCGGCTCCCGTGGGTGAAGGCGACGACTTCACGCTGCGTCTCTTCGTCGACCGCTCCAGCATCGAGGCCTTCGGCGACGGCGGAAAGTTCGTGATGACCAACATCGTCTTCCCCTCAGAGCCTTACAACCGGATGAAGTTCGAGTCCGTGCGCGGCTCGTTCACCGTCAAAAAGATGAATGTGTATAAGTTGAAGTAAGGTTATAAGGTTGTACGGTTATGCGGTTATACGGTTTCACTGAAACCAGACAGACCGATAACTGCATAACCGTAAAACCTCAAAACCGCATAACCCTATAACCGTAAAACCGTATAAAAATGAACAACAAAACAAGTAATATGAAGCTGGTGCCCGTGATGCTCTGCTTCTTCGCGATGGGTTTCGTCGACCTTGTGGGCATAGCTTCCAACTATGTGAAGGCCGACCTCGGGCTGAGCGACTCCGTGGCCAACGTCTTTCCGTCGATGGTGTTCTTCTGGTTCCTCATCTTCTCCGTGCCCACGGGCATCCTGATGAACCGCATAGGGCGCAAGAACACGGTGCTGCTGTCGCTCATCGTGACCGTGGTTTCGCTCGTCATGCCGCTTTTCGGAGAGAGTTTCGGCGTGATGCTGGCCTCCTTCTGCCTGCTCGGCATAGGCAACGCGCTGATGCAGACGTCGCTCAACCCGTTGATTTCTACCGTCGTCAAGGGCGGCAACCTTGCCAGTACGCTCACCTTCGGCCAGTTCATAAAGGCCATTGCGTCGTTCCTCGCGCCCTACATAGCCATGTGGGGAGCCACGGCGGCCATGCCTTCGTTCGGCTTCGGGTGGAAAGTGCTGTTCTTGGTTTACTTCGTCGTGGGCGTGCTTTCAGCCCTTTTGCTCTTCGTCACACCGATACATGAGGAGAAGGCGGAGGGCAAGGCGTCGGGCTTCGGCGACTGCCTGCGACTGCTCGGCAAGCCTATTGTGCTGCTGTCGTTCCTCGGAATAATGTGCCATGTCGGCATCGACGTGGGCACCAACACCACTGCGCCGAAGCTGTTGATGGAGCGTCTGGGCATGACTCTCAACGAGGCGGCCTTCGCCACGAGCCTTTACTTCATCTTCAGGACGGTGGGCTGCCTTACCGGCTCGTTCTTCCTGCGTGTCATGAACAACCGCACGTTCTTCGTAATCAGCGTCGTTATGATGGCTCTGAGCATGCTCGGAATGTTCTTCGGCACGTCGCAGGCGGTGCTCTACACGGCCATCGCCCTTGTGGGTTACGGCAACTCAAACATCTTCTCGCTGGTATATTCGCAGGCGTTGCTGTCTGAACCCGAGAAGCAGAACGAGGTTTCGGGCCTCATGATAATGGGACTTTTCGGCGGAACGGTGTTCCCCTTGCTCATGGGATTCGCCTCCGACGCAGCCGGACAGGCCGGTGCCGTGGCGGTGATGGCCGTCGGCGTAATCTATCTTTTCAGTTATATTAAAAGAATTAAAGAATAAAAAGACAAGCCCTTCCCGGCCTCCCTTCATGGAGGTGAGTGGCAATGGCAACATCATACATCCCGTCGTCTCCCCTCGGGGAGGCCGGGAGGGGGCTTAAAACCATACAATCATGAAGACAGACATAATCGTAGGACTGGGCGAGGCGTTATGGGACGTCCTGCCCGAAGGCAAAAAACTGGGCGGCGCACCCGCCAATTTCGCTTATCACACAAGGCAGTTCGGATTCAACTCGGTGGCCGTCAGCGCAGTAGGAGAGGACAAGCTGGGCGACGAGACGCTGGCCGCGCTCGACGAGAAAGGGCTTGAGTATGACATGGCGCGCGTGCCTTATCCCACGGGAACGGTGCAGGTTACGCTCGACGAGGAGGGCATCCCGACATACGACATACGCGAGAATGTGGCGTGGGACAACATCCCCTTCACGCCCGAACTTGAGGAGCTGGCCCGCAACTGCCGTGCAGTGTGCTTCGGGTCGCTGGCCCAAAGGAACGTGGTTTCGCGCGAGACGATACACAAGTTTCTCGACACCATGCCCTCAGACAACGGCCGCCTGAAGATATTTGATATAAACCTGAGGCAGAATTTCTATACGAAGGAGGTGCTCTGCGATTCCCTGCGCCGTTGCAACGTGCTGAAAATCAACGACGAGGAGCTGGTCATCATAGGCCGCATGTTTGACTATCCGGGCCTTGACATGCGCAACAAGTGCTGGCTCATCCTGGGCAAGTACAACCTTGACATGCTCGTGCTGACGTGCGGAACCAACGGCAGCTATGTGTTCACTCCGGGCAACGTGTCGTTCCAGGAGACTCCGCGCGTCGAGGTGGCAGACACCGTTGGCGCGGGCGACTCGTTCACCGGAGCCTTCTGCTCGGGCATACTGAGCGGCATGCCCGTGGCCGAGGCGCACAAGCTGGCCGTCGACGTGTCGGCATACGTGTGCACGCAGAGCGGCGCCATGCCCGTGCTGCCTGGCAGCATAGTCAACAGGGTCTGAAAGAAAATGGTTTTTTGAGTGTTTAAGTTGGTGTTGGTTTATTCAAGGTAAAAAGGTTCTTTCAGGTCTCGCTGTGCCCGTTTCGGCAATGAAAGGCCACCGCTTATGTCGGCATCCGTAAGTGGTTGGCAGTCAGCGAGTTTGCAGATGCCGTGCGAAAGGTCGTCTTTTACGCTCTAAAAGACGGCCTTTTACACGCCAAAATGCCGCCTTTTGCAATGCGAAAGACGGCATTTTGCTTTCTGTCAATTTATAATCCATAATTCATAATTCATAATCGGGCATGCGCCGTGACGGTTGGCAGTATATTAGAAGAGTGCAACCAATGCTGCGGCACATGCCCGATTATGAATTATGAATTGTGCATTATGAATTGAATTTTAGTCTTCCGCCAGTGCGAAGTCAAGCTGCTTCTTCTCCAGGTTGGCCTTTGCCACCACGATGCGGACGGGGTCTCCCAGCTGATATTTGTGGTGGTGGCGGCGGCCTACGAGGCAGTAGTTGCGCTCGTCGAAGTCGTAGTAGTCGTCGTCAAGGTCGTGCATGGGCACCATTCCCTCGCAGTGGTTCTCGTCAATCTCGCAGTATATGCCGTAAGACGTTATGCCGCTGATGTGCGCGTCGTATGTGTTGCCTATCCGGTCGGCCATGAATTCCACCATTTTGTACTTTATCGAGTCGCGCTCGGCGTTCTGGGCTATCTGCTCCATGTCGCTCGCGTGTTCGCATAGTTCCTCGTAGTATTCCTTGTTCGCGCTGCGTCCGCCGTTCTGGTAGCGCGTCAGCAGGCGGTGCACCATAGTGTCCGGGTAGCGGCGTATGGGGCTGGTGAAGTGGGTGTAATACTCGAACGCCAGTCCGTAGTGCCCTATGTTGTGTATGCTGTACTTGGCTTTCATCATGGCGCGCAGGGCCACCATCTCTATCAGGTTCTGCTCGCGGCGGCCATGGCAGTCGTCCATCAGCTTGTTGAGACTGCGCGTTATCTCGCCCTTCGTGCCCGCGGTCTTCAGCTTGTAGCCGAATTTCACGGCGAATTCGCGCAGCGTTTCCAGTTTCGTCGGGTCCGGTTGGTCGTGTATTCGGTAGGGCAGGGTCTTGGCCTTCTGCCCCTTCTTCACCTTGCCCACGCTCTCGGCTACATATCTGTTGGCCAGGAGCATGAACTCCTCGATCAGCTTGTTGGCGTCCTTCGACTTCTTGAAGTAGCAGCGCACGGGCCTTCCCTTCTCGTCGACGTCGAAGTGCAGCTCCTCGCGGTCGAACTTTACGGAGCCGTGCTTGAACCTTGCGGCGCGCAGCTTCTTGGCCAGACGGTCCAGCGTGACCAGCTCGGTGGCGTATTCGCCGCGGTATCCGCCGGGGCCGGAAGCCGGAGCCGGCTCGCCCGTTCCGTCCTTCACGCCGTTGTCTTCGAGTATCTGCTGCACCTCTTCGTAGGCGAAGCGGCGGTTGCTCCGTATCACGGCGTGCACCAGCCGCCAGCTTTTCACCTCGCCGTCGGCGTCGATGTCGAACACGGCGCTGTACGTAAGCTTCTCTTCGTCGGGGCGCAGCGAGCAGATGAAGTTGCACAGGCGCTCGGGCAGCATGGGTATGGTGCGGTCCACCAGGTAGACGCTCGTGGCGCGTTTTTGCGCCTCCTTGTCTATGATGGAACCTTCGGTGACGTAGTGTGACACGTCGGCGATGTGCACGCCCACCTCCCAGAGATTGTCGCCGAGCTGTTTTATTGACAGCGCGTCGTCAAAGTCCTTGGCGTCCTTGGGGTCTATGGTGAACGTGGTAACATCGCGGAAGTCCTCGCGCTCGGCGTAGTCCTGGGCGGTTATTTCGCCCGTTATCTTGTCGGCAGCTTCCTCGACGCGCTTTGGATACTTGTATGGCAGTCCGTATTGGGCCAGGATTGAATTCATCTCCACGTCGTTGTCGCCCTGCTCTCCTAAAACGTCAACCACCTCGCCAATGATGTTCTTGTTGTCGTCGTCGGGCCATTTTGTCACTTTCACCACGGCCTTCTCGCCGGTCTTGCCGCCCTTCAGGCGGTTTTTGGGTATGATGATGTTGTTGGCGAAGACGTTGCCGTCGGGCACGAGGAAGGCGAAGTCGCGCTCGAGGCGCAGCCGGCCTACGAACTGGTCGCGTGCGCGTTCCAGTATGTCTGTGACCATTGCCTCCTTGATGTGCTTCTGGCGGCGCGCCATGAAGGTTACGCGCACTCGGTCGCCGGTGAGCGCCGACTTCGAGTTGCGCTCCGCCACGAATACCGGTTTGCCGCCGTCGTCGGGCACAAAGCTGTTCTTTCCGTTGGGCTTGCGTATGAACTTGCCTTCCTGCACCTGCCCCTTGAGGTTCAGCTTGTAAGAGTTTTCGCTCGTCTTGCTCAGGAAGTCGTCCCACGCCATGTCCTCCATCACGTCCACGGCGAGCATCTTTGCCGGGTGGGTGGTCAGCCGCAGCTCCTTGAATATCTGCTTGAAGCTTAGCTGCTTGTCGGGATTCCGCATGAACAGGTCCTGCAACATCTCGGCCAGCTTGTTCTTGGTCAGCCTCTTGTTGTTCTTTTTTTCTTTCATAAGTTATGGTTGTTTCTCGTTGTTTCAGACGGTTTACAAGGGAGACAAAGGCCTCCGCATTTTCTGCGAAGTTACGAAATTTATGGCACATACTGGCGGTTTGTTATGATTATTTTGCAAAAACGTTTTCCCGTTTGCCGTCTTTCGCCTTCCAAAAGGCCGTCTTTTGGCGTGTAAAAGGCCGTCTTTCGCAGGCTGAAAGACGGCCTTTTGCAGAGCCTTCCGCAACGTGTTGGCAGTCAACGGGTTACGGTTTTCGCGAAAAACGGTGCCGGGATAGCCGAAAATTTATTATATTTGCATCCGATTTGCGTAGCATCTGAAAACTTAAACCTAAATATAAACCATTATGGCATACAAACGCATTACGGTGGCCGAGGCTGCCGCACTGATACAGAACGGGCAGAACATAGGCCTGAGCGGATTCACTCCGGCCGGCACTGCGAAGGCCGTCACACACGAGCTGGCCAAGCGCGCCGAGGCCGAGCACGCCGCCGGGCGCGAGTTCAAGATAGGCTTGTTTACCGGAGCGTCCACAGGGCAGAGCGCCGACGGAGACCTCTCGAACGCGCAGGCGATAGGCTACCGCGCGCCTTACACCACCAACCCCGACTTCCGCCGCCACGTCAACGCCGGCGAGATAGCCTACAACGACATTCACCTGAGCCAGATGGCGCAGGAACTGCGCTACGGATTCATGGGCCAGGTGGACTGGGCCATACTCGAAGTGTGCGACATCGACGAGGGCGCAGACACCTGCCGCGCCTACCTTACGGCCGCCGGAGGCATCAGCCCTACCGTGGCGCGCCTGGCAAAGCACGTGATACTGGAGCTTAACTCCTTCCACAGCAAGGACGCGAAACTGCTGCACGACGTGTACGAACCGCTCGACCCGCCATTGCGCCAGCCCATACCCATCACCCGCGTGAGCGACCGCATAGGCACGCCTTACGTCGAGATAGACGCCAGCAAGATAGTAGGCGTGGTGGAATGCGACATCGCCGACGAGGCGCGCGCCTTCAAGGCGTCTGACCCCGTGACCGACCAGATAGGCCACAACGTGGCCCAGTTCCTCCTGGCCGACATGAAGCGCGGCGTCATCCCGTCGTCGTTCCTGCCGCTGCAGAGCGGCGTGGGCAGCACGGCCAACGCCATCCTTGGCGCGCTGGGGCATGAGAAGAGCGTGCCAGACTTCAACGTCTACACCGAAGTTCTGCAGGACAGCGTGGTCGGAATGATGCTCGAGGGCCGCGTGAAGGACGCCTCGTCGTGCTCGCTGACCGTCTCCAACGACTGCCTCAAGCAGATTTACGACAACATAGACTACTTCAAGCAGCACCTGACGCTGCGCCCCAGCGAGATATCCAACTCTCCAGAGGTGATCCGCCGGCTCGGTGTCATAGCAATAAACACCGCCATCGAGGTTGACATCTACGGCAACGCCAACTCCACACACATATCGGGCACCAAGATGATGAACGGCATCGGCGGCTCGGGCGACTTCGAGCGCAACGCCTACATCAGCATCTTCACCTGCCCGTCTACGGCCAAGGGCGGACTGATAAGCTCCATAGTGCCCTTCGTGAGCCACCAGGACAGCTCCGAGCACGACGTAAACGTCATCGTGACAGAGCAGGGCGTGGCCGACCTTAGAGGCAAGTCGCCGGCACAGCGCGCGCAGCTCATCATTGAGAACTGCGCCCACCCGGACTACCGTCCGCTGCTGCGCGACTACCTGAACATCGCCACCGGTGGCCACACGCGCCACCGCCTTACCGCCGCCTTCGCCATGCACGACACGCTGGCACGCAAGGGCGACATGCGCATGACCGACTTCGCGGAGTACGTGAAGTGATCATCTAAAGGTAAAAAGGTAAAAAAGTAAAAAGGTAAAAACAGGTGCAGATGTTCGCGTCGGCGTTTTTTACCTTTTTACTTTTTTACCTTTTTACCTTTATGCCGACTTCTTCTTTTGTGTAAAAACAGGCAAAATTTGGGTCAAAATTGGAAAACTATGAATACATTTTAAGTTTTCTAAATCTTTATTACATGCCCTGACAAGGTCCGGTGAAGGCGTTTTTGTTAACTTTGCGGCGACAAACCATATCGACACGAACGCCTATGAAAGAATTTATACACGTCTTGGCAAGGGTGTTGCTGGCATTCGCCGGCACCGTCTTTACCGTATCCGCGCATGCTGAAAACGACTCTTTGGCCGTAAGAGACAGTGTGCTGGCGGTAAAAAGCCTCACTGACAGCCTGCCACGGGCTGCCAAGGCCAAGGTGAACATATACGACCTGCCCTATTCACGCAAGGCAAGCTGCCCCGACTGGGGCCGGTTGTGGCTTAACACAGGCGTGCTTGCCGCCGGCGAGTTGACCATGCTCGGCGTGCTGCAGCTGCTCCCCGAGAACGCCACGGCGTGGAACAAGGAGCGCATAACGTCCATTCCCTTCTGGAAACGGTGGAGCTATCACGTAAGCCGCGGCCCCGTGTGGGACGGCGACAACCCCATTTTCAACTACATACTCCACCCCTATGCCGGCGCGGTCTACTACATGGGGGCGCGCAGCATCGGCTTCAACCAGCTCGGCTCGTTCCTCTATTGCTTCGCCATCTCTAACGTGTTATGGGAATACGGCGTAGAGGCGTTCATGGAAAAGCCGTCCATCCAGGATTTGATACTTACCCCCTTGTCGGGCCTTTTGCTGGGAGAAGCGTTCTATAAGATAAAGCGCAAGATAGTGAGCGACGGCTACCGCCTGTGGGGCTCGCGCTTTTGGGGCAACGTCGTGGCGTTTCTTGTCGACCCGGTGAACGAAGTCATAGGCCTCTTTGCCGGCAATCCGTGCCGCGAGTCGCTGAAAAGTAAAAGCCGTGTCGACGTGAGTTGCACGCCGTGGGCTGTGCCGTTTGACGGCGGCGCGTATGGCTTTACGGTGAGCCTGGCGATGTGAGGTTTTGCAAAAGGCCGTCTTTCGCATTGTAAAAGACGGCAAAACGCACGCTGAAAGGCCGTCTTTTGCACGCTAAAAGACGGCCTTTCGCAAACCCCTTTGTCTCAGGGCGTTGCAGGGCGGGCCGCAGGCTGCCTGCCAGTCAGTGTTGTAATAAAATTGAAACAAAAACCCATTAATCATTACAATGTCGGCAAATGTCGAATATTTTACTTAACTTTGCGCCCGTTTTATTGATGTTCCAAATGGCATGAAGAAGATATTGGTTACTGGAGCGAGCGGCTTCATAGGCAGTTTTATAGTCGAGGAGGCGCTAAGGCGAGGCTTCGAGACGTGGGCGGCGGTGCGCAAAGGCAGTTCGAGGAGGTATCTCCGTGACGGCCGGATACGCTTCGTCGAGCTGAATCTTGACGATGCGGGCGACCTGCGCGGCAAGCTTTCGGCGGTCATGCCCGACTATGTCGTCCATGCGGCCGGCGCAACCAAGTGCCTGCATGCTGACGACTTCTTCCGTGTCAACACTCAAGGCACCGTCAACCTGGCTTCCGCAGTAAGAGACGTCTGCCCTGGTCTGGAGCGCTTCGTGTTCATAAGCAGCCTCAGCGTGTGCGGTCCTGTCCGCGAAACGGCGCCATACACCGAGATAACCGCAGCCGACACGCCGCGTCCCGACACCGCTTACGGGCGCAGCAAGCTCGAGGCCGAGCGCGCGCTTGACGGCATGCCGGGCTTCCCCTTCATAGTGTTGAGGCCCACGGGAGTGTACGGCCCGCGCGAGAGAGACTACTTCATGATGGCCGAGAGCATAAAGAAGCATGTGGACTTCGCCGCCGGCCTGCGTCCGCAAGACCTCACTTTCATATACGTAAAAGACCTTGTTGAGGCCGTGTTCCTGGCTCTTGACCACGGCAACACAGGCTCACGTTACCATCTCAGTGACGGCAATGTCTATCCTTCGCGTGCTTTCAGCGACCTGATACGCCGCGAGCTGGGCAACCCGTGGCTGCTCCGCGTCAAGGCTCCGCTGTGGCTCCTGCGCGCAATCACCGCCGCGGGAGAGGCTGTGGGGCGGCTTACCGGACGCATGACGGCGCTCAACAACGACAAGTATAAGATAATGAGGCAGCGCAACTGGCGGTGCGACATAGGCCCAGCCGTGGCCGAACTGGGCTTCAGGCCGCGCTACGGACTGGCCGAAGGAGTGCGTGAGGCCATTGAGTGGTACAAGGAAAACAAGTGGCTTTAAGCCGTCCAAACAATAATCAGACGATAATGATAAAGTTCATCAAGCAGCTTTTCTCCATTGAGAAGAATCCCAAGAAGGGCCTGCTGGCCATGGAATGGGTCATGATGGGATACTTGGTGCTAACCTTGTTGATAGTTTTCTTCACATACACGAAGGCCGAGAACCCCAACGAAATGATTTGGGGGCGTGTCCGCATAGCGGCCATGACGGCTGGAATGTGGGCCGTCTACCGCATGATGCCGTGCCGGCTGACGCTCTTCCTGCGCATAACGGTGCAGCTGGCGCTGCTCGGATGGTGGTATCCCGACACTTACGAGATAAACCGCATGCTGCCAAATCTCGACCATCTGTTCGCCCGTTGGGAGCAGGACTTGTTCGGATGCCAGCCCGCGTTGCTGTTTTGCAAGGCCATGCCTTGGCCCGTGGTGAGCGAGCTTATGAGCATGGGATACGCCGCTTACTACCCGATGATAGCCGTGGTGGTGTTTTATTACTTCTTTTGCAGGTACAAGGAGTACGAGCGTGCGGCGTTCGTCGTGCTCGCGTCGTTCTTCATTTACTATCTCATTTACATCGTCTTGCCCGTCACTGGGCCTACGTTCTACTACGAGGCCGTGGGCCTTGGCAACATAGAACAGGGCGTATTCCCTGATGTGAAAGACCATTTCAACTACTTCCAGGACTGTCTTGCCACGCCGGGATATGCCGACGGAGTGTTCTACCAGATGGTGGAGAGCGCCAAGGCGGCCGGCGAGAGGCCCACGGCGGCGTTCCCTTCGAGCCACGTGGGCATAAGCACGGTGCTCATGCTGCTGGCATGGCGCACGGGCAACCGCCGCTTCTTCTACGTCCTCCTGCCGTTCTACGTGCTGCTGTGCCTGTCCACCGTGTACATACAGGCGCATTACGCAATCGACGTGCTGGCCGGATGGGCCACGGGCGCGGCCTTCTATTTCGCGCTGATGTGGGTGGGAAGGAAGGTTTGCCGGTAGTTTTTTGAATTTAAAGAAGTTAGAGAATTTAAAGAAGTTAGAGCCATTGCCTGTTTCAGTTACAGCCAACAAGGCATTTGGCTCTAACTTCTTCAACTTCCCTGATTCCTCCAAATTCTTCATATTTATAATTTCTTTAACTCATTGTAAGCCAATAACTTCAGGATTTGTATTTATCTTTGCACCCATGACGAGGTTTAAATCACTGATCATACTGATGCTTGCCGTGCTGCTGCCGGCCGTGGCCTGCGCCCAGAAAGACGAGGAAAAGGACGGCGTGAAGCCCGAGGACAAGGAGGTGGACATGGACAATCCCACGTTTGACCCTATGGTGAAGGTAGGCAAGGTGCTTGTCGACGGCGACAGCATACAGTACGTCGAGCTGAACAACGTGTACGTATATCCGCAGCCCGTGTTCAAGAACGCCAGGCGGCGCGCGGCTTACAACCGCCTTGTGTACAACGTGAAGAAGGTGCTGCCGATAGCCAAGGAGGTGAACAAAATCATCATCGAGACTTACGAATACCTACAGACGCTGCCCGACAAGCGTGCGCGCGACGAGCACATGAAGCGCGTCGAGGCCGACATCATGCGCCGATACAAGCCGAGGATGAAGAAACTGTCGTATTCGCAGGGCAAGCTCCTCATCAAGCTTGTCTACCGCGAGTGCAACTCTTCGGCGTATGACTTGATACGGGCGTTCATCAGTCCCGTGCGCGCAGGCTTCTACCAGGCCTTCGCATGGGCCTTCGGCGCAAGCCTGATGAAGAAGTATGACCCCGAGAAAACCGACCGCTTGACCGAGCGCGTGGTGCTGATGGTTGAGTCGGGACAGCTCTGACACAACGCGGCACGCGGCTGCGCGTTTCCCAAAAGACGGCCTTTCGTGTTGCGAAAGGCCGTCTTTTGTCGTGTAAAAGGCCATGAATCGCAAGCTAAAAGGCCGTCTTTTGCAGACCGAAAGACGGCCTTTTGCAAAGTGCCTGATAATCAGATGGTTATAAAGTCGCGCCAAGTGGCGTCCAATGCAGGCGCGCAAGGGCGCGAGGCGAGCCGTGCCAAAAAACATGAAATAAATTTTGTATTTCACTCAACTTGCATTATCTTTGTCTTTGACAAACACCAATCAAGCGATGACACAGGAAGAAAAGACCAGCATAGAGGAGAAAATCGTAGACGTGCTGAAGACCGTCTACGACCCCGAAATACCCGTGAACATATACGACCTGGGGCTGATTTACAAGATAGACGTGAAGGACGACGCCACCGTTGACATCGACATGACGTTCACCGCGCCCACATGCCCGGCGGCAGACTTCATCCTCGAGGACGTAAGGCAGAAGGTCGACGCGCTCGACGGGGTAAGGTCGGCCACGGTCAACCTGGTATTCGAGCCGGCATGGGACCAAAGCATGCTCAGCGAGGAGGCGCGGCTCGAGCTGGGACTGGAGTAAACACACAAGACAGAGACCACTGACACCCACCCCAATCATCCCAAAAGGAGGGAGCTTGATATGCGACATTGGTGGGAAGAAGAAGATTTACAAAAAACATTCGAACCGTAAAATACATATAATTACATCCCACTACCGATAAAAACAGGTATCCAAACTCTCTCCCTTCGGGAGGGTAGGGGCGAGTATTAGGTACTGTTGGTTTGGATGTCAAATACTTAGCTATCGCCTATGCGCAAGAACATCTACATACTGTCAGACGCCCATCTGGGCTCGCTGGCCATCGACCACGCACGCATGCAGGAACGCCGCCTGGTGCGTTTCCTCGACGACATAAAGACGAAAGCCGCCGCCGTGTACCTGCTCGGCGACATGTTCGACTTCTGGTACGAGTACAAATACGTCGTGCCAAAGGGCTACACGCGCTTCCTCGGCAAGCTTTCCGAACTGACGGACATGGGCGTCGAGGTGCACTTCTTCACCGGCAACCACGACATCTGGGCCTACGACTACCTCGAGAAGGAGTGCGGAGTCACCCTGCACACCAAGCCGATAACCACCGAAATATACGGAAAGATATTCTATCTGGCCCACGGCGACGGCCTTGGCGACCACGACCCGAAGTTCAACTTCATACGCCGCATGTTCCACAACCGCACATGCCAGCGCCTCTTCAGCGCCGTGCATCCGCGATGGGGAGTGTGGTTCGGGCTGACATGGGCCAAGCACAGCCGCCTTAAACGCGTTGACGGGAAGGAGCCTCCATACCAGGGCGAGGACAAGGAAGCCCTCGTGCGCTACACCAAAGACTACATGAAGACCCACCCGGACATCGACTACTTCATCTACGGTCACCGCCACATAGAGCTTGACCTCATGCTTTCGCGCAAGACGCGGATGATGATTATAGGCGACTGGATATGGCAGTTCACCTACGTTGTGTTCGACGGCGAGCACCTTTTCCTCGAAGAATACGTCGAGGGAGAAAGCAGACTGTAGGAAAAGGTGTGAAGGTGAGAAAGTGAGAAGGTGAGAAAGCACAGACGCGTTCGTTGTATATTATGGAACGCTTGCGCTTTCTCACCTTCTCACTTTCTCACCTTCACACCTTTAAATCACAGCAGGTTCATCGTGTCGGTGGCAATCATCAGCTCCTCGTCGGTCGGTATTACGCATACGGTAACCTTCGAGTCGGGCGTAGAGATGACGGCTTCCTCGCCGCGGATGGTCTTGTTCTTCTCCACGTCGAGCTTCACTCCCATGTACTCCAAACCCTCGCAGGCAGCCTCGCGGGTGCTGTACTGGTTCTCGCCAACGCCTGCGGTAAACACTATGATGTCGCATCCGCCCATGGCAGCGGCGTAAGCTCCGATGTACTTCTTTATGCGGTAGTTGTACATGTCGAGGCCCATCTTGGCGCGTTCGTTGCCGTGCTCAATGGCGTCTTCTATCTCGCGCATGTCTGAAGAGATGCCCGTCACGCCCAATATGCCGCTCTTCTTGTTGAGCAGGTCTGACATTCCGTCGGCGTCCAGGCCGAGCTTCTTCTGGAGGAAGGTCACCGCTCCGGCGTCGATGTCGCCGCTGCGGGTGCCCATCATCAGGCCTTCCAGCGGCGTGAGACCCATCGACGTGTCTACGCAACGGCCGTTCTCAACGGCTGCTATGCTGCCTCCGTTGCCTATGTGGCAGGTAATGATTTTCTTGTCTTCATACTTTACGCCGAGGAAGTCGCACACACGCTGCGACACGTAGCGGTGGCTCGTGCCGTGGAAGCCGTAGCGACGCACGCCGTATTGCTTGTACAGGTCGTACGGTATGGCGTAAAGGTAAGAGTGGGCGGGCATCGTCTGGTGGAACGCAGTGTCGAAAACGCCTACCTGCGGCAGGCCGGGCATCAGCTCGCTGACGGCCTCAACGCCCTTGAGGTTGGCCGGGTTGTGCAGCGGTGCGAGGTCGATGCACTCCTTGAAGGTCTTGAGTACCTCGTCGTTGATTACCACGCTCTTGTTAAACTTCTCGCCTCCGTGCACCATACGGTGCCCTACGGCGTCGATTTCGTCAAGGCTTTTGATTACTCCGATTTCAGGGTCGGTGAGCAGGGAGAAGATGAACTTCACGCCCTCGGTGTGCTCCGGGATGTCGTGCATTATTTGTTTCTTGGTGCCGTCGGGCATCTTCACTTTGACGAACGCCCCCTCGAGGCCGACGCGCTCGGCGCCGCCCGATGTCATGACAGACTTGTCGTCCATGTTGTAAAGTGCGTACTTGATGGACGAGCTGCCGCAGTTTAAGACAAGTATTTTCATAGTTTCTCTTATAGTTTTTTGTTAAATGATTATATATAAGCCCAATAAGCCTGGTTGGCCTGATACGCCTTTGCCGGCGGTTGCAGTGGAATATGGCAAGGTGTGTCAAGCTCCCTCCCCTCCGGAGGGCCGGGGAGGGGCTTGCCTTGTCGCTATTTCTTCTTTGCGTCCATCGCCTGGCAGGCGGTGATTGCTATCATCTTGTACACGTCGTCGACGGAGCAGCCGCGGCTGAGGTCGTTCACGGGGCGTGCTATGCCTTGTAGGATGGGGCCCAGGGCTTCGGCGTCGCCGAGTCGTTGCACGAGCTTGTAGGAGATGTTGCCCACTTCGAGGCAGGGGAATACGAGCACGTTGGCCTTGCCGGCGATGTCGCTTCCGGGTGCTTTCTTGGCTCCCACTTCGGGCACGAGGGCTGCGTCGGCCTGCAGCTCGCCGTCTATCTTGAGCGTGGGTTCAAGTTCCTTGGCCAGCCTGGTGGCCTCTACCACTTTGTCTACGACCTCGTGGGATGCGCTGCCTTTGGTGGAGAAGCTGAGCATTGCCACGCGTGGGTCTGCGAATCCGGCCACCGAGCGCGCAGTCTCGGCGGTGCACACGGCTATCTGTGCAAGCTGTCCGGCATCGGGAACGGGCGTCACGGCCACGTCGCCCACTACGAGGATGCCGTCTTCTCCGTATTGTTTCTGCTTGGAGATGAGCAGCATCGCGCCGCTGACGCATGTTATCCCGGGCTCGCACTTGATTATCTGCAGGGCCGGGCGCAGGGTGTCGGCGGTGGTGCTCAGCGCGCCAGATATCTGGCCGTCGGCGCCTCCCGTCTTGATTATCATGCATCCCAGGTAGAGCGGATTCTTCACAAGTTCGCGGGCTTGCTCGATGGTCATGCCCTTCTTCTTGCGCAGCTCGGCCAGCAGGGCGGCATACTCTTCGCTCTTGGGGTTGTTCTCGGGGTCAACGATGGTGGCCTTGCCGATGTTTTTCAGTCCCCATTCCCCGGCCAGGCGGTTTATCTCCTCCGGGTTGCCTATGAGTATGATGTCTGCCACTTCTTCGGCCAACGCCATGTCGGCCGCTTTCAGCGTGCGTTCCTCCGTGGCTTCGGGGAGCACGATGCGCTGCTTGTCGCTCTTTGCGCGCGCGATGATTTGTTGTACTAAATCCATAGTTTTGTAGTTTATAAGTATATATGTGTTTTGTAAATTCGAGTTTGCAAACGCCTTGTTTAAGGTTTTGCAAAAATACTGAAAATAATTTGAACAAAGGCGGCTTGCCGCGTTTTTTTACTGATAAAAAAGCTAAAGGAAATGCATCCGGCCGCCGGGCTGTTTGCCAAAGGCGGTTCATCCGCAAACCTTTTGGATTAAATACAAGTTTTATTAATAACACCATCCAACCTTAATCCAGGCTGTTTTTGTAAATGAAATAATGTGTCACATTTAATAGAGCCATATGTCTATCCAAAAGGTTTGCAGATGATCCCCCAAAGGCGGCAAATCGCCTTGCGAAAGGCCGCAAAACGCACGCCAAAAGGCCGTCTTTTAGCGTGCAAAAGACGGCCTTTTGCAACATCGTTGATTATCAGAGAGTTACACGGGCGGCTTTTCCGTCATTTACGTGTGGCGCATACGGCCTGTCAGGCTCATCGGCCTTATAGGGCGAATAGGCTTTATGGGCCTTATAGGCCATATGGGGCCGGGAGGACGAGGCATAATGGCCGTTTTCGCGCCGCAGCCCTTCCGCCGTAACGATTTTATCAGTATATTTGCAGGGAGAACAAGATTTCGGACCATTTTTTTAAAAAGCGAGAACTTATGAAGATAGAGACTGTACACTTGGTGTATTTCAGCGCGACTTACACCACGCGCAAGGTGGCGCGCGAGGTGGCGCGCGTTGTAGGCGGCAGGGTGGTGGAGCACGACGTCACATGCCGGTTGCCAGAGGGCGAAACCGTGTCGTGCGGAGAGGGGGAGCTGCTCTTGGCCGCCGCCCCGGTGTATGCCGGGCGCATCCCCGGGCGCATGGCCGAGGCGTTAAAGGCGTTTCGTGGTGACGGCACACCGGCCATAACGGTGTGCGTCTACGGCAACCGCGACTATGACGATGCGCTCGTAGAGCTTCAGGACTGCGTCGAGGCGCAAGGCTTCCGCGCCGTTGCCGCCGGCGCGTTCATAGGCCGCCACTGCATATTTCCCGACGTTGCGGCCGGCCGTCCCGATGACGGCGACATGAAGAAGGTGGCCGCGTTTGCGGACGAATGCGCCTCGCTGCTTGCCGCTACGGATGACGTGCGCTTGTTGCCCGCATTGAAAGTGAAGGGTAACCGCCCCTACAAGCAGGGCGGCGCGTCAACCTTCTGCCCCACGGGCGACGAGTCGAAGTGCGTGAAGTGCCTCACCTGCGCACGCCTCTGCCCCACGGGCGCGATACCGGAGGCCGCGCCCTGCGCTACTGACAGTAAGAAATGTATCGCCTGCGGACGCTGCATCGTGGTGTGTCCGCACGGCGCGCGCATGTTCCGCGGCGAGGCTTACGCCGCCTTCGGCGCAAAGTTCAAGGCCGCATTCTCGGCCAGGCGCGAGCCCGAGACGTTCTTCCCGGCACGATGACGGGCGGAGGCAAAGACGCGCCGTGCCGCCTTCCGATGTGTGGAAGGCGGCACGGCGCGTAGTGTGATGTGTGGCAATGCCTCAGAATTCGACGTATGCCTTCAGCCGCTCTATGGCTTCACGGGGGAAGTCGCGGTACAGGCTTAGTTCGTCAAGCCCGTGTATGGGGCCGTGAAGGCGGCGGTGGTCTGTGATGGTTTTGGCCCTGTAGAAGCCAATGTAGGGGTGGCGGCGCAACTGGCTGAGCGTCATTTTGTTCACGTTCAGCTTCTTGCAGGCCGACGCGTCTGCGGTGAAGTAGGGCAGGGCGGACTTGGGAAAGTTGTCAATTTCGAGCAGCTGGCGCGTGCTGTAATATCCGCCCAGCCGCTCCCTGTATCTCACTATCGCCCCGGCGAAGCCTCCGCCTATGCCCGGCACGCGCTTCAGCAGGGCCGTGTCGGCCGTGTTCAGGCTGACGGTCTGCCCGGGCTTGAGCTTCAGCGGATACCGCGTGGTGTCGCGTTTGTACGTGTCAGGCTCAGGCTGCGCGTACACCTCGGCGGCCGGGCGGTAGTCGCCGGATATGCTGATGTATGGCTCAAGCAGCTTGTACTGCCCCGCAGTGAGGCCGTAAAGGCGTGCGAAGTCTGTTTTCTTTCGGTACACCCCGCCCTTGGCGCGATACCGGTAAATGTTTCTTACCTGCCATGGCGCAAGGCCGAGACGCAGCAGCTGGGTGCTGTCGGCCGTGTTCGGGTCGAATGTGAACAGCTCCGTCTTGCGCTCTTCGGCGTAATGATATGTGGCGTTGTGGGCTGTTCCCTCTTTCCTCTCGGCGTATTCAGCCTTGTGCACGGTGCTGTCGGCGGCTGCCGGCTCAGCCTCGTCGCAGGCTCGTCCGGCGTAGTGTATCACGCCAATGGCCGCGGCGATTACGGCCAGCACGCCCAACAAGGCGCGCCGGTCGTTGCGCTGCAGATAGAAAAAGTCTTTCACTTGTTTTCCGTTTTGTTCGGTTCTACGGTTGTGAGGTCATGCGTTCCGGCTGTCGCGCGGCGTTTCTCAGATAAGGCCGAACTGGTGTAGGAATATCAGCAGGATGCATGTGGGGCACACGTATTTGATGCAGAACAGGTAAGTGTGGAACAGCTTGCCGCGCAGCGTGCCCCAGTTGGTGAACTCGTCGCGCACCATCTTGTGCGGCAGATACCAGCCGACGAACAGGCATGTGAGGAATCCGCCGAGCGGAAGCATTATCTGTCCCGTGGCAAAGTCGAACAGGTCGAACAGCGAGCGGTCGCCTATCTTCAGGAAATCCCACTTGCCCAGAGACAGCGAACACACCGCTCCTATCACCGAGCACGTGCCCGTTACCACCCACGCGGCGCGCTTCCTGGTGGTGTGCATCTCCTCGTGGACGAACGCGGTGCTCACCTCGTGCAGTGATATCAGCGACGTTAGGGCCGCCAAGGCCAGCAGTGCGTAGAACGCGATGGCCACCACATAGCCCACCGCGGGCACCGAGGCGAAGGCCTGCTGGAACACGTTTGGCAGTGTGATGAACACGAGCGACGGGCCGGAGTCGGGGTTTATGCCTACGGAAAATGCCGCCGGGAATATCATCAGTCCTGCCAGGATGGCCACTGAAGAGTCTATGACGCCAATCTGTACGGCCGACTTCATCAGGTTGGTCTGCCGGCTGAAGTATGACGCGTAGGTGCAGAGGCAGCCCATGCCGATGCTCAACGAGTAGAACGCCTGTCCCAGCGCCCCCAGCAGCACGTCGCCGCCCACCTTGCTGAAGTCTGGCTTGAAGAGGAACGCCACGCCCTTCATGGCTCCCGGAAGCATGCATGCCGACACTACGACGATGAGCAGCAGCACGAAGAGTGCCGGCATCATGAGCTTGGACGCCTTCTCTATGCCGTCGCGCACGCCATGCACTATGACGTAATGGGTTATCAGTATGATTGCCACCGTCCACAATACGGGCTTGAACGGGTCTTTCTCGAATGTGCTGAAATAGTTTGCGAAGAACTCGGGCGAGCCTTTCAGGTGTCCCAATGCGGAAGCTATGATGTACTGAAGGCACCAGCCCGCCACCACGGCGTAGTAGCTCGTGATGAGCACTCCGGTGAATACGCCGAAGTAACCGATGGCCGCCCACGGTGTGCCTCCAGACAAAGAGTGGTAGGCCCGGGCCGTGTTTGAAGCCGCATGGCGGCCTATTATGAACTCGCTGACCATGCACGGTATGCCGAACAGCAGCACGCAGCCTATGTAAATGATTATGAACGCCGCGCCGCCGTATTCTCCTGTCATGTAAGGGAAACGCCAGACATTGCCCAGTCCGACGGCCGAACCGGCCGTGGCAAGTATCACTCCGAGCTTTGTTCCGAAGCTCGCTCTTTCCAAATGTGTCATGGTAGTGTTTTTAGTTTGTGCCCTATCGGCCATGTGCCTGCGTCGGGTGTGGTGCAGCCGGATGGCTTTCAAGAGCGTGAAAGTTGCTTTTACTTTTATCAGTCAATCAGTTGCAAATGTATGAAAAACATCTTAAATTTGCAGCAAAATATAAGTAAAAATGAACTTTGTAGGTCATTTGATAAGAAAATACCCCGTTTCCTGCCTGTTTTTGGCTGCCATTTGGGTATTGTGTTTCTGCACTCCGCCGCATACGCCGCTCGACAATGTGGCTTTTATTGACAAGTGGACGCACATTGCGATGTATGCCGGCACGTGCCTGGCGGTATGGATTGAGTATCTGAGATCGCACAGAACGATAAGCCGCATGCGGCTTTTCTTATGGGCATGGCTTGCTCCCGTGCTGATGAGCGGTGCCATTGAGGTGTTGCAGGAGACGTGCACCGGAGGACGGCGCAGCGGCGACTGGCTCGACTTCGCGGCCAATGCGACCGGCGCGACGCTTGCCGCCGTCATCGGAATTCTTGTGGCAAATCGTCGCGCCAGGCACTGAACGGAGTTTTCATCAGCTGCGAGTTGTAGAATCGCCGGTCGCCCGTCACCTCGTCCGCGATGAAGTCCGGCTTCGTGAAAGGTTCGTCTTCGCTTTTCAGTTCGACTTCGGCCACGACGAGTCCGTCGTTGTTCCCATGGAACTCGTCAACCTCAAAGATGTGTTGTCCGCACTTCACGAGATAGCGTGTCTTGTCTATCAGTCCGGCCTCGCACAGCTTGATGAGCTGCCGCGCTTCGTCTGTCGTTATTTCTTTCTCGAACTCATAGCGTGACATCCCGGCCTTGTCAGACGGTCCTTTGATTGTAAGGAAACCGCGGCCGTCGCGGATGCGCACCCTCACGGTGCGCCCGCGTTCGCTGCAGATGTAGCCTTGCGTGATGCGGCTGCTGGCGAAAGCCTGTTCCTTGTACGGTCGTCCGGCCTTGTGTACAAGGAACTTGCGCTCAATTTCGATACCGCTCATGCCGCGTCAGCTCATCATTGCCACGATAAGGAATACCACTGCGAGCGCCACGAGTGCCGCAAATATCCATGCTATCACTTTCTTTGCCTGTCTCTCTTGCTGTGCCTCGCGCTGAGCGTGGCGTGCTTTGCTTTTCTGACTCATAGTTATTATGTGTTTAAGTTAAGGTTTCTTGTTCTTCTTCAAAGTCAATCTTCGTCGTTTACAGGGAACTCCATGAGGTATGCCTTGATGAAACCGTCAATCTTGCCGTCCATCACCGCGTCGACGTCTGTGGTCTGGTAGCCCGTGCGGTGGTCTTTTACGCGGCGGTCGTCGAAGACATAGCTGCGTATCTGGCTGCCCCATTCTATCTTCTTCTTGCCCGCCTCTATCTTGGCTTGGGCCTCGAGACGCTTCTTCATCGCCCGGTCATACAGTTGTGATTTCAGGAGTCGCATGGCGTTGTTCCGGTTCTCCAGCTGCTTTCGGCTTTCTGTGTTTTCAATCAAGATTTCCTCCTCTTCGCCGGTGTCTGGGTCTACATACTGGTAGCGCAGGCGCACTCCGGTCTCCACCTTGTTGACGTTCTGGCCGCCGGCTCCGCCCGAACGGAAAAGGTCCCAGCTTACTTTCGATGGGTCTACGTAAACTTCGATGGTGTCGTCGACGAGCGGACTGACGAACACGCTGGCGAAACTCGTCATGCGTTTGCCCTGCGCGTTGAACGGCGACACGCGCACAAGGCGGTGCACTCCGTTCTCGCTCTTGAGGTAACCGTAGGCGTATTCGCCGCCTTCTATCTCCATCGTGACGCTCTTTATGCCGGCTTCGTCGCCTTCCTGGATGTTGCTTATGGTCACTTTATGCCCGTGGGCTTCGGCCCATCGCATGTACATTCGCATGAGCATCTGCGCCCAGTCCTGGCTCTCGGTTCCTCCGGCACCGCTGTTTATCTTAAGAACGCAGTCCATGGGGTCTTCCTTCTGGCGCAGCATGTTCTTGAGTTCAAGGTCTTCGATGGCGTGAACGGCCTTTTCGTAGTCGTCGTCCACTTCTTCTTCCGTAACCATCTGGTCGTGGTAGAAGTCGAAAGCCAGCTGCAGTTCGTCGGCCAATGTGCGCACTTCTTTGTATCCGTCTACCCATCGGCGTATGCCTTTCACCTTTTTCATCTGCTCCTGTGCTGCGGCGGGGTCGTCCCAGAAGTCGGGCGCCTGGGTGCGCAGTTCCTCTTCTTCGAGTTCTATTTTCTTCTTGTCTATGTCAAGATAGCGGTGCAGCGCGTCGGCGCGCTCCATCACATCTTTTAGCTGTTCTGCTGTTATCATTTGTTTTATTGTTATGCGTTTGTCGGGTCTTGCGGTTATGCGGTTTGTCTTTATGGATAGGCCCGATGGGGGCTGATGTGCCGGATGAGCCTGATGCGCCTGGCTTGCAACCCCTTGAAGCTAATCAAGCTCCCTCCCTTGGGTAGGTATGGGGTGGGGTCATGACGTTTCGGATTGGGTGTCCGCCTCTTCTTCGTACATCTTCTCTATTTCCCTCGCGTAGTTCTTGGCGAGCACTTTGCGCCTGATTTTCAGCGTGTTGGTAAGCTCTCCGCGTTCCATTGTGAAGTGGTCGGGCAGCAGGGTGAAGCGTTTTATCTTCTCGTAGCTTGCCAGTTGCTGTTGCAGGGTCTCTATGCGTTCGGCCATCATCTCGTGGATTTGCGGGTCGGCGCACAGCTCTTCGCGCGAGGAGAAGGTTATGGCGTGCCTGCCGGCGTATTCTTCGAGCAGGGCGTAGTCCGGTATTATGAGGGCGGAGACGAACTTGCGCTGGTCGGCTATGACGGCTATCTGGTCTATGAACTTGTCCACTATGAGCTTCGACTCTATCATCTGCGGCGCGATGTATTTGCCGTTTGACGTTTTGAACAGGTCTTTTATCCTGTCTTTCAGGAACAGTTCGCCGTTCTTTATGTAGCCTGAGTCGCCAGTGTGGAAGTATCCTTCCTCGTCGAAAACCTGCTTGTTGAGTTCCTCGCGGTGGTAGTATCCCTTGGTTACGGTGGGGCCTTTGAGCAGAATCTCGTCGTCCTCGCCGAACTTTATGTCAAGTTCTTTGATTGGCCTTCCCACCGAGCCGACGGTGAACGGCCGTCCGCGGCGGTCGCACGACACGGTGGCGAGGCTCTCGGTAAGCCCGTAACCGACTATCATGCAGATGCCTATGCTGTGTACGAATTCCTCTATCTCTGGCGACACGGTGGCTCCGGCCGTCGGGAATATGTTGGGGTGGTCAAGCCCCAGTTCGTTCCTTACTATCTTGAACAGCGTGCGGTGCATCAGGGCGTACTTCATCCTGAGCGACAGCGGCGGGCGCTTGCCCCTCGCCAGGTATTCTATGTTGTGCCGCCGGCCTATGGCCCAGGCCTTGCGCAGCAGCTTTTGCTGGGCTGGCGTGGCGCGGTCGATGCGGTCGGTCACTTCGGCGTAGACTTTCTCCCAGAACCTCGGCACGGCCGACATGCACGTGGGGCGCGTCTCGCGCATGGCCTGTTGTATTTCCTTCGGGTTGGTGTTGACCACTATCTCGGCGCCCATCTCCATGCTGAGTATGAGCCATGCGCGCTCGAAGATGTGCGTCATGGGCAGGAAGTCCATCACCCTGTCGCTCTCGCGCACGGGTATTATCTTGCCGTTGGCCTCCATGGCGGCGTGGTATTGGCCGTAGGTGAGCATCACGCCTTTGCTCTCGCCGGTGGTTCCGCTGGTGTAGAGGATGTTGCAGAGGTCGTCGTCGTTGGCCTCGCCGTACAGCTTTTCCACCTCCGACTGGCGCGGACTGTTGCTGCCCAGGGTGAGAAAGTCGTCGAAGTAGATTGTCGACTTGTCGGCGGGGTTGATTTCCACGCGGCGGTCGAAGACTATTATCCTCTCCAGGGTGTGGCAGTGGGCGAACACCCTGCGGGCCTTGTCATACTGCTCTTGCTCGCCCACGAAGAGCACGCGTATCTGCGCGTCGCAGATCATGTACTGTATCTGTTGCTCGCTGCTCGTGGCGTAGAAGGGCACGGTGACTGCCCTGATGCCGAACGCGCCGAAGTCGGTGAAGAGGTATTCCACGCAGTTTTGGGAGAACACTCCCACGTTCTCCTGCACCTGTATGCCGATGTTGAGCATGGCGTTGGATACGTGGCGCACCTTGCGCGAGAAGTCGCGCCATGAGGCCGACTTCCATTTCGTGCCGCCGAAGTCGCGGTAGATGAGCGCGCGGCGGTTTCCGTATTTCTCGGCTTGCTTGTGTATAAGCACCGACAGGTGGCATTTTGTCTGCATACGGCGTGTCGTTTTTTAAGGGTTGGTCCGTTGCCTTATGCAAAAATAGCATAAATATCGAAAAGCGCAAAACAATGTATGATTTATTTTGCGGCCGCCATTCCCACTGCCGTCGGGCATGTGTATGGCGCTGTCTGGTAACTTGTTGATAGCCAGTGTGTTACGCGTCGCGTTGCAAAAGACCGTCTTTTACGTTCTGAAAGACGGCCTTTTACACGACAAAAGACGGCCTTTCGCAGCGCGAAAAGCCGTCTTTTGCAATCTGTGCGGCCGTGGGTCGGCGCTCAGTTTATTCGTGCAGGGTCACTTTGCCGCTGTCGTCGACAGTGTAGCGCAGCTCGTAGAACACGATGGAAGTCTGTCCGGCGTTCGACACCGTCTCCTTCCCCTCCTCAACGACGTTGAGCACCAGTTCAATGGCTTCGCTGTCATAAGTGTTCATCGAGAAGCGGCCAAGCGACTTGAACTTGTATCCCTTGGGTATCATTGCCTTCGCGTCTTCTATGACTTTGGTTATTTTCGCCGCGTCGGTTTTCTCCAGGTCGAGCGCGGGATACTCCTTCGGATCCTTGTATTTGTCGCCTTTGGCGAAGCTTGTGTCGTCAAGGTCGCCTGCCTTCCACCCCAACTGGGCGCTGAACGACTGCTGCCACGCCTTGCCGTCATTGTCGATCATGTAGAAGCGTATCGACGAAACCTTGCCCGTAAGTTCGTCTTTCCCGATGCCTTCGCTCCAGTCCACCGACACGATTTTCCACTTCGACGGGTCGAAGTTGGCCTTGGCCAGCTCCTTTGCCTTCTCGAACACTTCTGGCGAGTCGGTCTTCATGCCGCCCAGCTTGGACGCCACGTCGCCGCACGATGCCATCACCAAGGCCGCAAGGCCCAACAGTAAAACTTTTGATTTCTTGAACATGATGTTTTGTTTTTATTAATGTTGTACATAAAGTTAACACTTTCCTGTGTCCTGAAAGGGAACCGGAATTGCCGGAAATGCGTTACAAATATAGGCGTTTTATATTTACCCCCCCCGAAAAATTAACTTTAAATAAGAGAAATAATGCGTTTTTAAGAAGCCGGGATTCCTTTACGCGCTTCAAAATGGAGGCGCACCGTCATGTTTTCTTGAATATTTTGCGTATCTTTGCCACATGATTATGACGCAAAAAGATTATCTTGAAGATGCCGTCGGGCTGTTGCGGCGGCTCGTTTCCACGCCTTCGGTAAGCCGTGACGAGGCCGCCGCGGCCTCTGTCGTTGAGGCCAAACTGGTCTGCTGCGACTTCATGCCGCGGCGCGTGGGCAACAACGTGTGGGCCGTAAGCCCTCATTATGACAACGGGAAGCCTACGCTGCTGCTCAACGCGCATGTAGACACGGTGAAGCCCGTGGCCTCTTGGACGCGCGACCCGTTCTCGCCCGACATCGTGGACGGCCGCCTCTACGGCCTGGGCAGCAACGACTGCGGCGGCGGACTGGTGGCCCTCATGCAGGCGTTCCGCCACCTGTCGCAGCGTGAGCAGCCGTACAATCTTGTATATCTGGCCTCCGCCGAAGAGGAAGTTTCGGGACAAAACGGCATCAGCCGCGCCCTGCCATTGCTGCCGAGAATCGACATGGCGATAGTTGGCGAGCCAACGGGCATGCAGCCGGCCGTGGCCGAAAAGGGGCTGATGGTGGTCGACGCGGTGGCCCGCGGACGGTCGGGGCACGCCGCTAGGGGCGAGGGTGTCAACGCGATATACGCCGCGCTTGACGACATCGAGTGGCTGCGCTCGTACAGTTTTGAGCGTGTCAGCCCCATGCTCGGCCCCACACTGGCCACCGTCACGATAATAAACGCCGGCACGCAGCACAACGTGGTGCCCGACGAATGCCGCTTCACAATCGACATAAGGACTAATGAAAATTACAGGAACGAGGACGTTTTCGAGTTTCTTAAGACCAGGATGAAAAGCGAGTTGCACGCACGCTCGTTCCGCCTGTCGTCCTCCGGCATAGCGATGGACAACCCCATTGTGGGCCGTTGCATGGCGATGGGCATGCGCCCGTTCGGCTCGCCCACGCTCTCCGACCAGGCCCTTATGCCCTTCCCGTCGCTGAAGCTGGGCCCGGGAGAGTCAAGCCGCTCTCACTCGGCCGACGAATATATCTGCATTAAGGAAATTGACGATGCGATACAGACGTACATCAATTTGCTTGACGGGCAATGTATATGTCAGTAAACACCCGCCTCAGTCCTCCCAAGAGATGGAGCTTAATATGCTGTTATGGGTGATTTCAAATGTGTTCAATCCACGTATTAAAATAAGAAAGCCGCCAAGACATTACGTTTTGGCGGCTTTCTTATACTTGATTCCACAACGGTAGCCACGCTCCCTCCCTTCGGGAGGGCTGGGGTGGGTGTTTATTTCACTTCCCAAGTGTCGTTGGTCTCAAGCAGTTCGGCGAAGTTGTGATACTTCTTCTTTCCCTTCACTTCCTCTATCTGCTCGTGAACGGCGGCCTCGTAGGTGGGAGCCTCCACGTCGCGGATGACGCCCAGCGCCACGGGGAAGCCGTGCTCGTTGTCCATCATGGCCAGTTTCAGTTGCAGGGTGTTGTCCAGGCAGTGCGCGTCGTGCACCAGGATGTCGTCCAATGTAACGCCGTTCTCGCCTATCTTCACCACCTTCAGGCCGAAGCCTTCCTGCATCAGGCCGTACTCGTTGTTCTCTCCGAACACCAAGGGCTGGCCGTGGCGCACGTAGATCGCGTTCTTTGCGCGGCCCTCCTTCTTGTAGATGGAGTCATAGCAGCCGTTGTTGAAGATGACGCAGTTCTGCAGAATCTCGCACACCGAGGCGCCCTTGTGGTAATAGGCTGCCTTCAGTATGTCGACGGTTCCCTCTGCGTCGGTGGCTACGGCGCGTGCGAAGAAGTGCCCCCTTGCGCCGAAACACAGCTCAGCCGGCAGGAACGGGTCTTCCACTGTGCCGTAAGGCGATGACTTGCTGACGAAGCCGCGCGGCGACGTTGGCGAGTACTGGCCTTTCGTAAGGCCGTAGATGCGGTTGTTGAGCAGCACCATGTTCAGGTCGATGTTGCGGCGCATGGCATGGATGAAGTGATTGCCGCCGATGGCGAGGCCGTCTCCGTCGCCGCTTATCTGCCATATCGTGAGGTCCGGATTGGCCACTTTCGCGCCCGTGGCGATGGCCGCGGCGCGCCCGTGTATGGTCTGCATGGCGTATGTGTTGACGTAATACGGCAGTCGGCTTGAGCACCCGATGCCTGAAATCACGGCTGTCTGGTAAGGCGGCACGCCGATTTCCGCCATCGCCTTGTGGAGCGAAGCCAGGAAGAAGTGGTCTCCGCAACCGGGACACCAGCGCGGTTGTCCCTTCTTATAATCTTGTGCAGTGTAACTCATTGCTTGTATGTTTTTGGAAGTTGAAGACTTTAAAGGAGTCAGGGCTGTTAACGGCAATATCTTTGTCGGTCGTTCCTTGTGATGAGCCTGATTAGCCAAATAGGCCAAATAAGCCACTACTAAACTTTCAAATCACTTCCACTTACTATTTTACTCCTTCTTTCCTTCACTCCTGATTAAATTCTTAACTCTTAATTATCTTAGTGAACGCCTTTACGAGTTCTTCCACAACGAAGGGCTGGCCTTTCACTTGGTTGAACTGGTAGGGGGCGAAGTCGTCGATCTTCATGCGCAGGTATCCGGCGAACTGGCCGAGATTCTGCTCGGCTACGACCACCTTTTTATACTTTGTCAGCACAGAGGCGGTGTTCTTGGGCAGTGGGTTGATGTAGCTGAAGTGGGCCAGCGCCACTTTGTGGCCTGCGTTTCTCATCTCCGTCATAGCCGAATACAGATGGCCGAAGGTGCCTCCGAAGCCCACGATGAGCAGGTCTGCGTCGTCTGCGTCGCCAAGAACCTCAAGGTCGGGCACAGGTATCTTGAACACCTTTAGCGCACGCAGGCGGCACATCTTGTCGTGGTTCTCGGGGTCGGTGGATATGGCTCCGGTGTTGCCGTCTTTCTCGAGGCCACCCAGTATGTGCTCGTAGCCCTCTTGTCCGGGTATTGCCCAGTAGCGCACGCCGGTCTCCGGGTCGCGCTGGTAGGGCGTGTAGTGTCCTTTCTGGTCGGGAGTGACATAGTGCGGATGTATTTCAGGCAGCTCGTCGATGTCCGGCAGCTTCCACGCTCCCGAACCGTTGGCCACGAAGGCGTCGGTGAGCAGCACCACGGGGGTGAGATGCTCCAGCGCTATCTTGGCCGCGGCGTAGACCGCGTCGAAGCAGTTGGTTGGGCTGGTGGCGGCTATCACGGGCATGGGCGACTCGCCGTTGCGGCCGAAGAGGGCCTGCAGCAGGTCGGTCTGTTCGCTCTTTGTGGGCAGGCCAGTGGACGGTCCGCCGCGTTGCACGTCGATTACCACGAGCGGCAACTCGTCGATTACTGCCAGGTTCATTGCCTCAGACTTGAGGCAGATGCCCGGTCCTGAAGTGGAAGTTGCGGCCAACGCGCCGGCGAACGAGGCTCCTATGGCGCTTGCGCAGCCTGAAATCTCGTCTTCGCACTGCACGGTCATCACGCCGAGCGACTTGTGCTTGGCCAGTTCGTGGAGTATGTCGGTGGCCGGCGTGATGGGGTAGGAGCCGAGGTAGAGCTTCAGCCCGGCTTTCTCGGCGGCTGCAATCAGGCCGTATGCGGTGGCCTTGTTGCCGGTGATGTCCATGTAGCGGCCCTTCACCTTGTTCTTGGACTCGATGCGGTAAGTGGCCGGCACGCTGGCGTGCACGTTGTGCCCGTAGTCGTATCCGGCGTTGACCACCTTGATGTTGGCCTCGGCTATGGCCGGCTTCTTGTCGAACTTCTCGCGCAGGAAGGCTTCCACGAAGCTTATGTCGCGGTTGAACAGCCAGCAGACTATGCCGAGCGCGAACATGTTGCGGCATTTCAGTATGGCCTTGTTGTCCATTCCGCTGTCGGCCAGGCAGTCTTTCACCATTTGTGTTATAGGGCAGGCTACGACGCGGTCGGTGTCGATGCCCATCTCGCCGAGGTAGTCAGGCGTCTTGAACTGCGCCTTCTCGAGGTCTTTCGGCCCGAAGCTGTCTGTGTCGATGATGATGGTGGCCTGCGGCTTGGCGTACCTGTACTGTGTCTTCAGTGCCGCGGCGTTCATGGCCACGAGCACGTCGCACTTGTCGCCGGGCGTGTAGGCGCGGCCACTGGCGATGTGTACCTGGAACCCCGACACGCCCGTGAGCGAGCCTTGCGGTGCGCGTATGTCGGCCGGATAGTCGGGAAACGTCGAGATACCGTTACCTATCGTAGCCGACACGGTGGAGAAAATGTTTCCGGCGAGCTGCATTCCGTCGCCGGAGTCTCCTGAGAAGCGCACTACGACATCGTCCAATTGTTTTACTTCCAATTCTTCTGCCATAATCAAGTGTTTTAGCGTTCGCTTGTTTGTGCTTACATTTTGTAACCTGCCGCCGCCCGGCCGCGCCTTGAAACGGCTCGGCCGGGCTGTCGGGCGGCGTGAATTCTATCAATTTGCAAAGTTCGGAAAGTTTATTGAATTATCAAAATGTTTTACGGATAAATATTCTTTTTTTCAGCACAAAACGGTATTTTTACGTTTTGTTTCATGACAAAAAGTCGCAATATCGCCGATATTTGCGATACAAAGAAAGGCAGACGGCGGTTTGGATTGACTCTTGTCGCGAAAAGCCCAGTGCCCGTTCCACCTTGGCATTTCGCGTCCTTCCGTCTCGCGCCGCGCCGCCGCGCCATGCAAGCGGCGGCGCGGCGTTTTGCAAAAGACGGCAAACCGCGTTGCGAAAGACGGCCTTTCGCACGCTGAAAGACGGCAAATCGGGCTGCGATTTGCCGTCTTTTGCAACGCCTTCTGTAACCGCCTGAAAACCAACGGGTTGCAAAACGGCTTCGCGGCGGCTCCGCTTCGCCTGGCTGGAGGCGTGCGCACGTTGCCCGGCCGGGCCTCGGCGCACGTGGCGGACAAGGCTTGCGGCCTGCGCGCCGATGCTTGGACGTAGGTCAATATTTTGGCGGCAAGCCGGAAAAATATCACTCAAAATTGCAGTAAAAGAAAAAATTTGATTACTTTTGCCGAATAATAAGGTACGAGGTTTTATGGACCAGAAACTAAGGATAATAATAAGCGGAGGCGGCACCGGCGGACACATATTCCCCGCCGTGTCGATAGCCAACGCGATACGCGCCAAGCATCCCGACGCCGACATACTTTTTGTCGGAGCCCTGGGGCGCATGGAGATGCAGCGCGTGCCGGCCGCGGGCTACAAGATTGTGGGCCTGCCCATATGCGGATTCGACCGCAAGAACATGTTGAGGAATTTCGCCGTGCTGCTCAAGATATGGAAGAGCCAGCGCATGGCGAGGAAGATAATACGCGAGTTCCGCCCGATGGCCGCCGTCGGCGTTGGCGGATATGCCAGCGGACCGACACTGAACGAGTGCGCCAGGCACGGAGTGCCCTGCCTGATACAGGAGCAGAACTCGTATGCCGGGGTGACAAACAAGATTCTGGCGAAGAAGGTGGACTGCATCTGCGTGGCCTACGACGGCATGGAACGCTTCTTCCCCGCCGACAAGATTGTGAAGACGGGCAACCCCGTGCGCCAGTCGCTGCTCGACACCAAGCTGACACGGGCCGAAGCCCTGCGCTCGTTCGGCCTGGACGAGACGAAGAAGACCGTCCTGATCGTTGGCGGCAGCCTCGGAGCAAGGACGGTGAACGAGAGCGTCATGCAGCACCTTGACGAGATAAAGGCCTCTGGCGTGCAGTTCATCTGGCAGACGGGCAAGTATTACAAGGCTTCGATAGACGAGCGCCTGGCCGGCCGCGCCGACCTGCCCATGCTCAAGGTGACCGACTTCATAGCCGACATGGGCGCGGCGTACAAGGCCGCCGACATAGTGATAAGCCGTGCCGGAGCCAGCAGCATATCAGAGTTCTGCCTCATAGGCAAGCCCGTCATCCTCGTTCCCTCGCCCAACGTGGCCGAAGACCACCAGACGAAGAATGCTATGGCGCTGGTTGACAAGGACGCCGCCTTGTACGTGAAGGACGCCGACGCGCCGGCCAAGGTCATAAGCCTGGCACTGGAGACGGTGAAAGACGACGCCCGGCTGGCCTCGCTCTCGGCCAACATCAGCAAGCTGGGACTGCCCGACTCGGCCGACGTGATAGCCGACAAGGTGGTGGAACTGGCAATGAAAGGTGAGACGTTGAAAAGGTGAGAAGGTGAGATTGGTTGCAAGGATGCAAGGCATTTGCCTTTAACTTCTAAAAAACTACAATGGAACTGAACGACATCAAAGCAGTATATTTCATAGGCGCGGGCGGAATAGGCATGAGCGCCATAGCCCGCTACTTCCTTCACAGGGGAGTGGTTGTGGCCGGATACGACAAGACTCCTTCCGAGCTGACCGCCAGGCTTGAGCGCGAAGGCATGCTGATACACTATGACGAGAACGTTGACGAGATTCCGCATGCCTGCCGCAACCGCGAGACAACGCTCGTGGTGTACACCCCGGCGATACCCGAGAGTCACAAGGAGCTGGCCCGTTTCCGCGCCGAAGGCTTCGACGTGGAGAAACGCGCGCAGGTGCTGGGCATGCTGACGCGCACCCACAAGGGCCTATGCGTGGCCGGCACGCACGGCAAGACAACCACCTCGGCCATGTGCGCCCACATAATGCACCAGAGCCACGTTGACTGCAACGCCTTCCTAGGCGGCATAACGAAGAACTACGCGTCAAACTACATCCTCAGCAAGGAGAGCGACTACGTGGTGATCGAGGCCGACGAGTTCGACCGCTCGTTCCATTGGCTGCGCCCGTGGATGAGCGTCATCACATCCACCGACCCCGACCATCTCGACATCTACGGCACCAAGGAGGCCTATCTGGAAAGCTTCGCCCGTTACACGGAGCTGATACAGCCCGGCGGCGCGCTCATAATCCACAAGGACTTGGAGATGACCAGCCGCGTGCAGGAAGGTGTGCGCGTGTACGACTACTCGCGCGACGAAGGCGACTTCCACGCCGAGAACATCGTGATAGACAACGGGGAGATTACATTCGACCTGGTTTCGCCCGTGGAAAACGTGAGCGGCATACACCTCGGCCAGCCCGTACCTATTAATATTGAGAACGGCATAGCCGCCATGGCTCTGGCCCAGCTGGCCGGCTGCACGGCTGAGGAACTCAGGTATGGCATGAGGACTTACAAGGGCGTTGACCGCCGCTTCGACTTCAAGATAAAGACAGACCGGATAGTGTTCCTCAGCGATTACGCCCATCATCCCAAGGAAATACGCCAAAGCGTGATGAGCATACGCGAGCTTTACAGCAACAGGCGCATTACCGCAATATTCCAACCTCACCTTTACAGCCGCACACGCGACTTCTACAAGGACTTCGCCGAGAGCCTGAGCCTGCTCGACGAGGTGGTGCTCTGCGATATTTATCCGGCGCGCGAGGAGCCGATTCCCGGCGTGACTTCAAAGCTGATATACGACAATCTGGCGCCCGGTGTCAAGAAAACCATGGTGCACAAGGAGGACGTTCCTGCCTTCGTGAGGGACAACGACTTCGAGGTGCTGGTGGTATTGGGAGCCGGCGATCTTGACAATTACGTCCCGCAGATAGAGAAGATACTGTTGGAAAAGTATAAATAAGGTGTAAGCAGATGAGGCCAAGGCTGAAAAAGATTTTGTCCGTTACGCTGTGCGTGGTGCTGGCTGTCTACGTGTTGCTGGCCATGACTTCCTTCAACAACCCGAAGGAAGCCTACCCGGTATGCACCAAAGTGGAGATAAGCATCGAGGACGAGAGCACCAACGGATTCCTGAGTGCGGCCGAGATAAAGCGCATCTTGGAGCGCAGTAGGCTGTATCCGTTCAAGAAACGCATGAAGGATGTCAATCCCCGCGACATCGAAGACAAGCTGAAAGACAGCCCGTTCGTGAAGACCGCGCAGTGCTACAAGACCAAAGACGGCTGCGTCAACATAAGCATTACGCAGAGTCTGCCCATCGTCCGCGTGAAGAACGCAATGGGGGAAGACTATTATCTGGACGACCATGGCGGCATAATGCCCAACTCCAATTACACGTCAGACTTGATAATAGCCACCGGCCACATAACGAAATGGTATTCGCGGAGGTATCTTGCCAACCTTGCAATCGAGATAATGAAGGATGAGTTCTGGCGTAACCAGATAGTGCAGATAAACATCCTGCCCGACTTGGGCGTGGAGCTGGTGCCAAGGGTGGGTGACCACATCGTCTATCTTGGCCCTCTTCCTCAGACGAAATACATCAACAAACGCAAGGCTTTGATTGCCGGCTTCGTGGAAACGAAGCTCGACAGGCTCAAGAAATTCTACAAGTACGGCCTTGGCAAGGTGGGTTGGAACAAGTATTCGTACATCGACCTTGAGTTCGACAACCAGATAATATGCAAAAAGAAGAATTAGAATAAAGGAAAACAAAATAAACAAGCGTATGGCAGCAAAGGATTTTATCGTAGCAATAGAGCTTGGATCATCCAAGGTGACAGGCATTGCGGGAAAGAAGAACCTCGACGGAAGCATATCCGTGCTTGCCGTGGTAAAGGAGGATTCGTCCTCTTTTATCCGCAAAGGAATAGTTTACAACATCAACCAGACGGTGCAGTGCATATCCAATGTGGTGAAAAAGCTGTCGTCTGCGTTGAAGTCTGAGATAACACAAGTGTATGTTGGAGTCGGCGGCCAGTCAATCCGCAGCGTAAAGAATGTCATCGTAAAGGACCTTCCGGCAGACACAATAGTGTCGCAGGAGATGGTCAACGAGCTGATGGACACCAACCGGAACATGACTTACCAGGACCAGGAAATCCTCGATGCGGCCACTCAGGAATATAAGGTTGACAACCAGTTGCAGATAGATCCGGTCGGAATACAGTGCAGCAAGCTTGAAGGCAATTTCCTGAACATATTGTGGCGCAAGGCCTTTTACCGTAACCTGAACAAGTGTTTTGAGTCGGCCGACGTGGCCATAGCCGAGATGTACCTTGCTCCTTTGGCGTTGGCCGACAGTGTTCTTACCGATGCCGAGAGGCGTTCGGGCTGCGTGTTGGTTGACCTTGGGGCTGATACAACCACCGTGTCGGTGTACTATAAGAACATCTTGCGCCATTTGTCGGTGATACCTTTGGGCGGAAACAACATAACAAAGGATATAGCTTCGTTGCAGATGGACGAAAGTACGGCCGAGAATATGAAGCTGAAATATGGCTGCGCGTACACCGACAATAATGACATTGACAACTCGCTGATGCTTCCCATCGACTCTGAGCGCAGCGTGGAGAGCCGCAAGTTCATCGAGATTGTGGAAGGAAGGCTGCAGGAGATAATAGAAAATGTGTGGTATCAGGTGCCGTCAGAGTATGCCGACCGATTGCTGGGAGGCATCATCCTGACCGGAGGGGGAGCCAACATGAAGGACATCGACAAGGCGTTCCGCAACCATACGCACATAGAAAAAATACGTGTCGCGAAGTTTGTTTCGCAGACCATCACTTCAAACAACCAGGACATCAACGCGCACAATTGCATGATGAACACGGTTCTTGGCATCTTGGCCAAGGGCGACATGAACTGTGCCGGCGAGGAAACGCCCGAACATGGCGACCTGTTCGGCCCTGACAAGCCTGCCAAACCTGCCGCCAAGCCTGTCGACCCGCATCAGAATCCGCGTAGCGCGAGCGAGGTTGGCCCAGGCGTAGTGCTTACCGAGGCTGAAAAGAACAAGGCCGAGGAACAGCGCCGCAAGGCCGCCGAGGAAGCCGCCAAGCGCGAAGCCGAGGAAGCCGCGCGCCGCGAGGAGGAAGAGAAGAAGGGCATGAAGAAGCGCTTTGAGAAGGTAAAGTCGTTCCTGAAGGGGCTTGTGGCCGAGGAATGACGCGGCTCAAGGCGTGCCAGGCGTTTGCGGCAACATGAAGTTTCACCATGATTAAACGAATATTGAGATATGACTGAAAGACGTAGTATCGTCGATTACGGCGAACCGGAGAAAGAGAAAAGCATAATAAAGGTCATCGGCGTGGGAGGCGGTGGAGGCAATGCCGTCAACCACATGTATCGCGAGGGCATTCACGACGTGTCGTTCGTGCTTTGCAACACTGACAACCAGGCGCTCAACGACTCGCCTGTGCCGGTGCACTTGCAGCTTGGCAAGGAGGGCCTTGGCGCGGGCAACAAGCCCGAAAAGGCGCGCGAGGCGGCCGAGGAGAGCATCGAGGACGTGAAGAAGATGCTCAGCGACGGCACGAAGATGGCGTTCATCACGGCCGGAATGGGCGGCGGCACCGGCACGGGAGCCGCCCCGGTGATAGCCCGTGTGTCAAAAGAACTCGGCATACTCACCGTCGGCATCGTGACGATACCGTTCCGTTTCGAGGGCGAGAAGAAGATAGACCAGGCTCTCGACGGCGTTGAGGAGATGTCGAAACACGTCGACGCGCTGCTTGTCATCAACAACGAGCGCCTGCGCGAGATATATCCCGAGCTGTCAATCCTCGACGCCTTCGGCAAGGCCGACGACACCCTGAGCGTGGCCGCGAAGAGCATTGCCGAGATAATAACCGTGCACGGACTCATCAACCTCGACTTCAACGACGTGAAGACCGTGCTTAAGGATGGCGGAGTGGCCATCATGAGCACCGGCTACGGCGAGGGTGAAGGACGCGTTAAGAAGGCCATCGACGACGCGCTTAACTCGCCTTTGCTTAACGACAACGACATTTTCAACTCAAAGAAGATACTTCTGAGCATATCTTTCAGCGGCGAGAAGGGCAGCAGCAAGGGCAGCCTGATGATGGAGGAGATGAACGACGTGAACGACTTTATGGCCAAGTTTGACACCAAGTTCGAGATTAAATGGGGGCTTGCCACCGACCCCGAGCTTGGCGACAAGATAAAGGTGACCATCCTGGCCACGGGCTTCGGCATAGAGGACGTTGACGGAATGAGCAGCCACGTGAAGAAGCATACGCAGGAAGAGAACGAGCGCCGCGCCGAGGAAGAGGAGAAGGCGGCCGAGCGCCGGGCGCGCCGCGAGCGCATCTACGGCGGCGACGGCAAGACGTCGAAGTACAAGCGCCGTCCCCACATATACATTTTCCGCCAAGAAGACCTCGACAACGACGACGTGATTTCTTCCATCGAGTCGACGCCTACATACAAGCGCACGCGCCAGGAACTTGAGGAGATAAAGAACCAGGCCATGGGACAGGTGAAGAAACCTGAGGCTGAAGAAGACAGCAAGGTGCAAGGCATAATCAGGTTCGCTTGAAAATTAAGAATGAAGAGTTAAGAATTAAGAAAAACGCCGTCTTTTATTAGGCTGCGTCCACTTTGTTCTTTACTCTTTGTTTATTAATCTTACAGGCACGTTTTCTTAATTCTTAATTTTTAATTCTTAATTATCATGTTATTTGAACAAGTCAGCAACGACATCAAGGAGGCCATGAAGGCCCGCGACAAGGTGCGTCTCGAGACCTTGCGCAACATAAAGAAAGTGTTTCTCGAGGCAAAGACGGCTCCCGGAGCCAACGACACTCTGGAGGATGCCGACGCCCTGAAGCTGCTTTCCAAGCTGGCGAAGCAGGGCAAGGAGTCGGCCGTCACGTTCACGGCGCAGGGCCGGCAAGACCTTGCCGACGCGGAGCTGGCCCAGGTGGCGGTGATAGAAGAGTATCTGCCCAAGCCCCTCACAGAGGCCGAGATAGAGGCGGCGGTGAAGGATATAATAGCCCAGACCGGCGCAACCGGCATGAAAGACATGGGCCGCGTCATGGGAACGGCCACCAAGCAGATGGCCGGCCGCGCCGACGGCGGCGTCATCTCGGGCATAGTGAAGCGCCTGCTGGCGTGACATGCAATGCCGCGAAACGTGATTTTGAAATCCGTTTCGCGGCATTTTTCATGCTTTCTGCCTTTGCCCAAATTGGTCATTGGAACGTTAATCATACGTGAGTTCGGCATAAGGAATCATCTTTACTAATTATATAATTTCTTACCGCATTGCTTTTCTGCCGCTCGGTGGCAAGCCGTCATTCCGTTTTTCTGCGGAATGACGGCTTGCCACCGACTTGCAAAAAACTGATAAGTGTGACATTCCTGTCAGCTTTTTGCAAGTCAGAGGCATGGCTGAAAGCAAATTGACAAGATTGCCTTTAACCTGGAAAGATAAATCTTTATGCCGGAACTCACGTTCATTTACACTTGATTGTCAGCCCTTCATCCCTCTTCCGCGTTGCAGCCGCTATCTTGTTTTCCGTTGTTTCTCGATGTTGCCCACACCACGTCTCAGGCAAAAGCGGAAAACAATCCGCCCTCTTCGGCGGCGACAGGTGTACGGTGAAAGCCGGTTCGTCTAACTGCCTGATAATCAGTGGGGTTGCAAAAGGCCGTCTTTTAGCTTGCGAAAGACGGCCTTTTGGCGTGCGTTTTGCGGCCTTTTGCAGTGTGAAAGGCCATGAGTCGGGTTCATCCGCAGTTCAGGTGTATGCGATAACAGCATTGCCTATTGCTTTTGCCATAGCATTTCATGTGTACATCCTGCCACAAGCCAGGCGGTCGGTAACTGTCATGCCGCACTCCGATGCGGCATCCAGTGTATGCAGCCTGTTTCGTTTGGCGTATCGGGTGTTTTCTGGATGCCGCATCGGAGTGCGGCATGACAGTTACCGACTGCCTGGATTAAAGTAGGAGGCGTACATAAAATGCTATCACAAAGACAAAAGAAGGTACAGTAATACTATACACCTAAAATGCGGATGAACCCCTTTTGCAAAGCGGAAGGCCGCGGCCTGCGTTCCACTCGGTTGCGGGCCGGATATTGGGCGATGCCCTTCAGTTGTGTCCGTTTTTGCAGGAAAAGTGTCCGGCTTAACGTTTTTACACAAAAAACAGAGGCAAAAACTATTTTAATAAGAATAGTTTTCATATCTTTGCACGTGTATTTTACCACTAATGTAACCGCGATGAAACATACACGCAATATATTTGTCGCGCTTATCGCCTGCTTAGCCACGATGAACGCCGGTGCCGCAGAGAAGGAAGAATACCTGCCTTACGGCAACATGAACAGCTGGACGATACGGAAGATACACGAGTCGGCCGTGATAGGGGGCGACACGAAGACGCTCTACGAGGTGGGGCCCAACCGCACGATTGAGGGCAACAAGCCTTACGTCAACGGCGGAGGCTCGCCCTGGGGCACGTCAAACGTCATGGCGAAAGTGATGGGCGTGGTAAAGACCAACAACTCGGTCTACCGCGACAAGCACGGCAGCGGTTACTGCGCCAAGCTCGAGACGCACATCGAGAAGGTGCGCGTGCTGGGACTGATGAACATGAAGGTGCTTGCCGCCGGCTCCCTGTTTCTCGGCGACATGAAGGAACCCATCACGGGGACGAAGGACGGCCCCAAGGCCATGAACAACGGCATACGCTTCACCAAGCGGCCCAAGGCCCTTAGGTTCGACTACATGTTCAAGGCCGCCGGCACGGCCAACAGGATAAGGCAAAACGGATTCAGCAAAGGCAAGACCGTGGCCGGCAAGGACTACGCCGTCGTGGTGCTTTATCTGCAGAAGCGCGCAGAGGACGCCAAGGGCAACATCACAGCCAAGCGCGTGGGCACCATGGTGGTAAGATACGGCAAGAGCACCGGCGGATGGGTTGACGGCGCCACCTACGAGATACTCTACGGCGACATCCGCAACAATCCGCACTACGACGCCTCGACCATGGGGCTGCGCACGACGGACTACGCACGCAACAGCAAAGGCAAGAGTGTGCCGGTAAAGGAGACCGGATGGGCCTCGGCACACGACACGCCCACGCACCTCATGCTGCAGTTCTCGTCGAGCCACGGAGGGGCTTACATTGGCTCGCCGGGCAACACCCTATGGGTTGACAACGTGCGCCTGGTTTACTGACAGACATAAAACAACATACAATGACAAGACTGCTACTCGCCGCCTTACTGATGCTTTGCACCGCCAAGGCAGGAGCTGTCGCGCCCGTCGACGAACTGCAAGACACGACAACCATACGTACCGAGCAACAGCCGGACACCGTGAAGAAGAAAAAAGGACTGATAAACTGGGTGCTCGACTATCTGAACAACACCAACAAGAACAAGAACCACAAGAAGTTCGACTTCAGCGTGCTGCCCGGTCCGCACTTCAGCTCTGACACGGGGCTTGGCCTCGGCATCATAGGCATGGGCCTTTACCGCCAAGACCGGCGCGACACCATCTCGCAGCCGTCCAACGTCTCGATATTCGGCGACATAACAACCAAGAGCTCATACACCGTCGGCATATTCGGCACACACGTGTTCCCGTATGACAAGGGACGCATAGACTACGAGATAGCGGCCAACTACTTCAAGGAGAAATTCTGGGGAATAGGCTACGAGATGGGCAACAACGACGCCAACGAAGGCCTGATGAAGAGGTGGAAAATCGGCGCGAAGGCCAACTTCCTGTGGGAAGTGGCGCGCAATGTGTTCATCGGCCCGTCGCTCACTTACGACTTCGCCGACATCCTCGAGATAGACCGTCCCGAGCTGCTGGGCGGACAAGACAGGCACGTGTGGAACATCGGCGTGGGCTTCTCGCTGGCATACGACTCGCGCGACATCATGACACGCCCCACGCGCGGAGTCTACCTGAACGTCACTCAGCTGTTCCGTCCCAAGTTCCTGGGCAGCGGCTACGCATACGCTACTACCGACTTCCGCTTCAACACATACGCCCGGCTGTGGGAAGGGGCCGTCATCGGCGGCGACCTTCGCGGCACGCTGAACTTCGGCAACCCGTCTTGGGCCACCATGTCGCTGCTGGGCAATTCGTCGACAATGCGCGGATATTACAAGGGAAGATACCGCGACAAGCACATATTGCAGACCCAGGTGGAGCTGCGACAGCACATATGGCACCGCAACGGAGTCGTAATCTGGGGCGGACTTGGCACCGTCTTCCACAAGTTCAGCGCCATACACGCCGAACGCCTGCTGCCAAACTGGGGCATAGGATACCGCTGGGAGTTCAAGAAAAACGGCAACGTGCGCCTTGACTACGGCTTCGGCAAGCGCGGAATGCAGGGCTTCGTGTTCAACATCAACGAGGCCTTCTAAGCCAGTCCCTGTCCTCCCTGTTCTCCCAGACTTCCCAATATCAGCTTGAAATGAAAGCAATAAAGACAATACTACGCGGCTGCGCCTCTGCGCGCAGCCTCTTTTTTATCACCATCGTGGTGCTGGCGCTGCCCAACGTGGCGCTCTGCATCACCGAGCGCATGGGCGTGATGGGCAACGTGGCCAACCTTTTGCTGCCCGTGGCAACCGTCTGGCTGCTGATGACTCTCGGCCGGTGTCCGGGCAAGATGGTGTGGGCGCTGTTCCTGCTGGTGTTCTTCGCCGCCTTCCAGCTGGTGCTGCTTTATCTTTTCGGACACTCCATCATAGCCGTGGACATGTTCCTCAATCTGGTGACAACCAACCCGGGCGAGGCTTTCGAACTGCTTGACAACCTCATTCCGGCCGTCTTCGGCGTGGTGATAGTCTACGTGCCGGTGCTCGTTATAGCCGTAGTTTCCATACGCAGGAAAGACCGCCTGGAGCGCGGTTTCATACTAAGGCAGCGGCGGTATGCCGCCATCGCGTTCGCCGCAGGCCTCGTTTCCATGGGCGCGGCGTATGCAACCGACCGCGACTATCGCGCCGAGCTGAACCTGTATCCCGTCAACGTGTTCTACAACCTGGGGCTTGCCGTTGAGCGCACGGCCGACACCAACGCCTACGCCGAGACTTCAGCCCACTTCCGCTTCAACGCCAAGGCCACCCATGCGGCGGCTGACCGCGAGGTATATGTGCTCGTGATAGGCGAAACTGCGCGTGCGTGCAGCTTCGGCCTGTACGGCTACGGCCGCGAGACAACGCCGTTGTTGCAGAAAGAACAGGGGCTGGTGGCTTTCCCGAAGGCCGTCACCCAGTCTAACACCACGCACAAGAGCGTGCCCATGCTGCTCTCGGCCGTATCGGCAAGCGACTTTGACGACATATACACTCAGAAGGGAATAATCACCGCGTTCAAGGAAGCCGGCTTTCATACGGCGTTCATCTCCAACCAGAGACCTAACCGTTCGTTCATCGACTTTTTCGGCGAAGAGGCCGACGAGTGGACTTTCATAAAGGAGCGCGACCCCGAGGCGGTGGCCTTGGGCGACGAAGCCATGCTGCCCGAGGTGGCCGGGATTCTGGCCGAGGGGCGGCGAAAGGAGTTCATCGTGCTCCACATGTACGGTTCCCACTTCAACTACCGCGAGCGTTATCCGCGCCGGGCGGCCTTCTTCAGGCCCGACGACGCTACTGAGGCTAAGCCAAAGAACAGGGCGCAGCTGGTCAACGCGTATGACAACACGATACGCTTCACGGACCGCTTCCTCACAGAACTGACGGCCATGCTCGGCAAGACGGGGGCGCAGTCGGCTCTTCTGTACACGTCAGACCACGGCGAAAACATCTTCGACGACAGCCGCCGGCTCTTCCTCCACGCCTCGCCCGTGCCGTCATACTATGAGCTTCACGTGCCGCTCATGGTGTGGATGTCGCCCGCTTACCGCAAGGCATACGCCCCGGTTGAGGCCGCGCTGAGGGCCAACAGCCAGAAGCGTGTGGCCACGAGCGAGTCGGTGTTCCACACGACGCTGGCCATCGCTGGCATCGATACTCCTTTGCGCCGCGACAGCCTGTCGCTGGCTGGCACGCGGTTCGCCGTCACCCCGTGCATATATCTTGACGACCACAACCGCGCTGTGCCCGTGAAAAAGCTGCTGAGGAGCGAAAAAGACTTCGAGATGTTCGAAAAAATGGGGATAGGACTGTAACCCGACACCCAACTGACACCCACCCCAACCCTCACGAAGGGAGGGAGCCTGGAATGCTTTTGAGGGTGATATAAACTATTTTCAATTCATATCTTAAAATGAAAAATCCGTCAAAACACTGCGTTTTGACGGATTTTTCATACTTATCCCAACGATGGTAATCAGGCTCCCTCCCTTCGGGAGGGTTGGGGTGGGTGTCAGTTGGGTATGCCTTCCCTATTCTGCACTGCTGCTCAGAGGGCTTGCCTGCGTGTATGTGCGCGCCCCAAGCTCCTTGTCGAGCATGTAGATGCCGTAGCCGTTGTCCTTGATCATCTTGATGTTGTCAATGATGGTCTTGGCGTTTTCCTCCTCTTCCACCTGCTCGTCGATAAACCACTTCAGCATGCTCTGCGTCGCGAAGTCGTTGTGCTCGTGGGTGAGGGCGTACAGGTTGTTGATGAGTTCGGTCACTTTCTGCTCGTGTTTCAGCGTACTCTTGAACACGTCCAGGATGCCGTCCCACTCCGTCGGCACCTCGTCAATCTTCTTAAGGGTGACGCGTCCGTCGCGCGAGTTCACGTAGTTGAACAGTATCTTGGCGTGGTCCTGCTCCTCCTGGAACTGCACTTCAAACCAGCTGGCCATGCCCGGCTGGCCTATGGAATGGCAGTAGGCGGCCATTGAAAGATACAGGTAGGCCGACCACATCTCGGCGTTGATTTGCTCGTTGAGAGCCTCTTCAATCTTCTTGTTTAACATAATCGTATCGTTTTTAAATGAATAGTCTGCTGACAGAGTACCAAAAAGTGTGCCAAAGCACACTGTGATGCCACTTGTGACACATTTGGCAGAGCCTTGCGCCATGTGCAAAATTACGGAAAAAAGCGATACGCCGCCCCTTTCCGCCCCATAATTATCATTTATTAGCAGTCGCTGTTCCGTCCTTCTGCGGAACGACTCGTCGCAGCCGCGTAACCCATTGAGAATCAGCGGCGTTGCAAAAGGCCGTCTTTTGGCTTGTAAAAGACGGCCTTTCAGCCCGCGATTGACGGCCTTTTGTGCTGCAAAAGGCCGTCTTTTTGGTTCATCCGCAAACCTTTTGGATGGACATATGGCTCTCTTAAATGTGACACATTATTTCATTTACAAAAACATCCTGCCATAATCCAAGCTGTCGGTAACTGTCATTCCGCGCTCCGACGCGGAATCCAGTAAATGCCGCATATGCTGTTTGATGTATAGGATGTTCTCTGGATTCCGCGTCGGAGCGCGGAATGACAGTTACCGACAGCCTGGATTAAGGTTGGGTGGTGTTATTAGTAGAACTTATATTTAATCCAAAAGGTTTGCGGATGAACCCGTCAATCGGATTGAAGCGGCGCATGAGTGTTTGGCTGATGACAGTCCATGCGGCATGCGAAAACGGCGTTCCGCTTGGCGGAACGCCGTTTTTCCATGTCTGCCACATGCCTTCGGGGCGTGTGGGGGACAGGGGCTTACGCGTCTTTCTGCCTGGTGCCCATGCGCGCCTCGACCACGTTGATCACGTAGTCGCCCAGCTTCTCGCACTCTGATATTATGTCCATGTACATCGTTCCGATGGCGTAGGTGTACTCGTTGGCGCTCACGTCGTTGATGTTCTGGCTGCGCAGCTGGTTTCGGTAGTTGTTTATCTCGTTCTCGATGTTGAACGAGCGGTTCACGTCCAGCTTGTCCTTGCGCCCGGCCAGCATGACGTTCATCTGGGTTAGGCTGTCGTCAGTAAGCTCGAACATCTGGTGCAGGTGCTCGTACTGGCTGTCGGTGAAGTCTTCCTTCCCCCTTTCCTTGCGGCTCAGCGTGCGCGCAATGTTGTAGCAGCTGTCGCCGATGCTCTCAATCTCGGATATCTCGCGCAGCATGGCGCGTATCTTCGCCTTGGTCTCGTCGCTGAGGTGCGCGTTGCTTACGCGGTCGAGGTATTTTGCAATCTCAATCTCCATGTTGTCGCTGATGCCCTCATACTTCTCTATTCGGCTGAACAGTTTGTTGAAGTCGGCGTCGTTCTTGGTGTTGAGCAGTTCGCGGACGAAGCCGAACATCCTCTGCGTCCGCTCGGCGAAGAGCTGTATCTCCTTCTGCGCCTCGAGCACCGACAGCTCGGGAGTCTTCATTATCGTGTCGCCGCCGATGTAGCGCAGGCGGAATTCGTCGTCGTTCTCTTTTGCCTTGGGTTTGATCATCCAGCACACGGTTTTCTCTATCTGTGGTATCAGCCATATCAGGATGGCGGTATTGCAGACGTTGAACGCCGTGTGGAAGGCGGCCAGCACCACCGACAGGCGTGCCGCGTCGAGCACTTGCGTGGACGGGTCGTAGCCCACGATGGAGCACACCGTGTTGACGAAAGGATAGAACAGGCACAGCACCCAGAGCACTCCGAACACGTTGAACACCAGGTGTGCCAGCGCGGCGCGGCGCGCCTGGGTGTTTGCTCCGAGTGCGGCCAGGTTGGCGGTGGCCGTCGTTCCGATGTTCTCTCCCATCACGAGGGCTATTCCGAGGTATATCGGCAGCACCCCGCTCGAGCACAGCATCATCGTTATTGCCATCAGCGCGGCCGACGACTGGAGGATGCACGTAAGCACGGTGCCTATCAGCAGGAACACGATTATCGTGGCGTAGCTGCCCGTGTCGAACGAGCTGAAGAAGCTTATCAGGTCCTGGTTGTGGCCAAGATCCATCTCGTTGCCCGTCTGGCTGAGCAAAGCCAGCGAGAAGAACATGAACGCTATGCCGAAAAGAAAGTCGCCGATGTATTTGTGCCGCCGTGTGTAGATGAGCAGTATTCCGACGATGAAGGCGGGAAAGACGGCGTTCATGAAGTTGAACGAGAAGCCGAGGCTCATTATCCAGGCCGTTAGCGTGGTGCCGATGTTGGCTCCCATTATGACGGAAATGGCCTGGGCAAGGGTCAGGAGGCCGGCGTTTACGAACGAGACGGTCATCACCGTGGTGGCCGACGACGACTGCACGGCCGATGTTACGAACATGCCGGTGAACATACCGGTGAACCTGTTTTTGGTCATTGTGCCCAAGATGTGGCGCAACTGCGAGCCGGCCATCTTCTGCAAGGCCTCGCTCATCACCTTCATTCCGTAGATGAGGAGGGCCAATGACCCGATAATCTTAAAAAAAATCCAAATCGACATATTTTAAATTAATTTGTTGTCGAACGTTGTGCGGTGTCGGGAAAACGGAGTATCTTTACCAACGTTTAACCTAAAAGCACGTGAAAGATGAAACAAATGATACAAATACGTTGCAAAAATAATAAAAAAACGCTAAACGTCCCAATTGGAAGCACTCTTTCTGAGGTTTTCCGTGAATTAAATTTAAAGATGGACTATGGTCCCATCAGTGTGAAGGTTAACAACAAGGTGGAGGGCCTTCATTACCGTCTTTACCACAACAAGGATCTTGAGTATCTTGACATCACGTCGCCGTCGGGCGCCCGCGCTTATACGCGGACGCTCTTTTTCGTGCTCTGCAAGGCCGTGCACGACCTGTGGCCGGGAGCCGACGTGGTGATAGACATTCCCGTCTCGAACGGCTATTACTGCAACATCGACATAGGGCGGCCTGTCAACCAGTTTGACGCCGAGGCCGTGCGTGGGCGCATGAGGCGGATTATTGACGCGGCAATGCCCATCCGCCGGCATGAAAGCACCACCGAGGAGGTGATCAGCATGTTCTCGAAGGCCGGACTGGAGTCGAAGGTGAAGCTGCTCAAAAGCGTGGGCCGGCTTTACACTACGTATTATGAGATAGACGGATACAAGGACTATTATTACGGCACTTTGCTTACGAACACGCGCCAGTTGTATCTTTTCGGACTTGAAAAGTATTATGACGGCCTGCTGTTGCGCATTCCGTCGCGCGACGATCCGTCGCGTCTGGGCGACCTGGTGAGGCAGGACAAGATGTTCGACATCTTCAAGGAACACCACCGCTGGCAGCATATCCTCGGCATGTCTACCGTGGGCGACTTCAACGAGGCTGTGATGCAGGGACGTTCCACCGACCTTATCAATGTGTCTGAGGCGCTGCAGGAGAAGAAGATATCACAGATTGCCGACATGATTTCGACGCGGCGCGGCGTGCGCATGGTGCTCATCTCGGGTCCGTCGTCAAGCGGAAAGACAACCTTCTGCAAGCGTCTTTCCATACAGTTGCTCACGTGCGGAGTGAAGCCCGTGCCCGTCTCGCTCGACGATTACTTCGTGGACCGCGAGCTTACGCCCAAGGACGGGCGCGGCGAATATGACTATGAGAGCCTCTATGCACTTAACCTTCCGCTTCTGAACAGCCAGCTCAGCGCCCTGTTCAGGGGCGACGAGGTGGAGCTGCCGCGCTATAACTTCCAGACAGGGCGCAGCGAGAAGAGCGGACGCAGGCTGAAACTGGCCGACGACGAGATGCTGGTGGTGGAGGGAATACACGCTCTCAACCCCGAGCTTACGGCACAGATTCCGGAAGAACAGAAGTTCCGCGTCTATGCGTCGGCGCTCACCACCATCCTGCTTGACACCCACAACTACATCCCTACGACCGACAACCGCCTGCTGCGCCGCATCATACGAGACTACAAGTACCGCGGAGTGAGCGCGCAGGAGACCATCAAGCGTTGGCCCAGCGTGCGCGCAGGGGAGAACAAGTGGATATTCCCTTACCAGGAGAATGCCGACGCGATGTTCAACACGGCGCTGCTCTTCGAGCTTGCCGTCATAAAAAGCCAGGCCGAGCCGCTGCTCGAACTTGTGCCCGAGAACGCCGAGGAGCATGCCGAGGCGTATCGCCTGCTGAAGTTCCTGAAGTACATCGCCCCGATACCCAACCGCCAGCTGCCGCCCACGTCGCTGCTGCGCGAGTTCCTTGGGGGCAGCTCCTTCAAGTACTGAGCACACCGGTTGCTTTCCGATTGACGGTCTTTTGCACTGCAAAAGGCCGTCAATGGCACGCTAAAAGGCCGTCTTTCGCACGATGAAAGACGGCCTTTTGCAAATCGTTGGATGTCAATGTGTTACGCAGCCAAGCCTTGGCCGCTCTTTTGGCGGCGGTAACCTATGGTTCAAGGCATTGTCGTCTCTATCAGATAAGTTCCCGACAGCACCTCCATCTCAATGCGTCCGTCGTCACGTCTGCAGTCGCGCGTATTCTTGAATTCCTCTCCGTTGACCGTCACCTTGTCGCCGTCAGGGCAAGGGATGATTACCGTGGCTGTGGTGTTCGCCGGTACGGTGAATGAGTATCTGGCTGACTTTGGCATGATTTCCCATCCGCTCTCAATCCTTCCGTACACCGAGTCGTAATGTCCGCGGGCGTAGGTCATCTTGCCTGTGGGGTCAGGCGTAGGCTTCAGAAAGAAATGCTTGAAGCCGGGGTGGTGCTCGTCGGGCTGTATTCCGAGCGAATAGTTGTACATCCACGAGCCCACCGCGCCGAACGAGTAATGGTTAAAAGAGTTCATCCGGTTGTTCCCTCCGAATCCGTCTGTCTGCGTGTATGAGTTCAGCCGTTCCCATATCGTCGTGGCTCCCTGCTCCACCGGATACAGCCATGACGGATATTCAGTCTGCTGCAACAGGCGATAGGCCATGCCGTCGAGTCCGGCGTCAGACAGCGCCTTGCTTATCCACGCGGTCCCTATGAAGCCTGTCATCAGCGAGTAAGGCGGACACGTCGTGCCGTTGTCGGCCTTGTTGGCGCGTGTCAGTGTGTTGGCCAGCCGCTCGGCCACCTTCTTCCTTAGGTCTCCGGCCGCAATGTCGAACACCAGCGGAAGCACGTATGACGTCTGTGTGTCCACCGTCCGTTTGCCGTCGGCAGATCGCGTCGCGCCCGTCTCCGGGTCAATGTACGTGCGGCAGAAGAACTCAGCCCTCTCATTACGCAGCCGGGCGTAATACGCCGAGTCTTCCTCATTCCCGAGCACGGCCGCCATGCGGCTCATGAGCGACAGGTCGTATATGAAGTAAGCGTCCCACAGCAGCGTTCCGTCGTTGCGTCCGTCCTCGGGCCCGAGCCAGTCTCCAAGGTTGCCCCACCATGCCGGTCCCTGGTCAAGCACGTTAGTCTGCTTGTTCACGCACTTGTCAAGCAGGTAGCCGACATACCGTTTCATCGCCGGATAATGCTCTTCCAGCAGCGCCCTGTCGCCGTATTGCACGTAGCATTCCCACGGAACGGTGACGCCCGCGCTTCCCCACAGCATGCCGCCGAAGCCTCCGCCTATCGGGGCGATGTCCTCGAAGCGTCCGTCTTCACGCTGAAGGTCGCGCACGGCGAGCAGGTAGCGGCGGAGAAACTGGGGCGCGTCGGCAAGATAAGTGGCCGTGCGCGAGAACACGGATATGTCTCCCATCCATCCCATGCGCTCGTTGCGCTGAGGGCAGTCGGTGGGAATGGAGAGGAAATTGCCATACGTTGACCAGACGATGTTTCGCCAAAGGCGGTTCACCTTGCCGTTTGACGTTTCATAAGAAGACATGAGGCTGTCCACAGAGCTTATCACCGTGCCCTTGACAGAGGCAAGAGGCAGGGCGCGGTCGATGCCCGTAATCTCGACGAAACGGTATCCGTGGCATGTGAAGCGCGGCGCGACGGTCTCCTTGCCGCCCCTTGCGATGTAGACGTCTTGCGCCATCGCGGCCCTTATGTTCTCAAGCATCAGCATGCCTTCAAGGCCGGCGTATTCAGGCATGTCCGGATATCTTACCTCGGCGTAGCGCATGCTTATGCGTTGCCCGGGCCTGCATCCGCTCAGCTCTATGCGCGGAACGCCCACCATGTTATGCCCCATGTCGTAAACGAACACCCCCGGGCGCACCTCTTCAACAGACTGGGCGGCAAGCTCTTTGACGGCCGTTGCGCCCTGTCCGGTCTGCCCGGTGAGCCTGTATTGCGAGTAGTCGCCAGGGTTCAGGTGGCTCCAGCCTCCGTCATGGCTGGCCGTTCCTTCCAGCGCCACTTCCTGCGCGGGTTTCCATGAGGTGTCGTCATATTCGGCCGTGCTCCATCCTTTTACTTCAAGTTCGCGCCGCGCGTCATACACTTCGCCCTGAAACAGGCTGCCGTAAGTCACCGGTCCGTCGCCGTAAAACTTCCATTTGCCGGGCGAGGTGACGATGTTCTCCGTCTCTCCGTCGTCATACGTTATCACGATTTGGGCCAGGACAGACTGCCTGTCGCCAAAGTAGTTCCAGTTCTCGCCCGTGAACGTGATGCCGCCGCTCCACCATCCTTCGGCCATTACGGCGCCGGCCGCGTTGCGCCCGTTGCGTATGTAGGGCGTTACGTCATACGTCTGGTACATGTGCGACTTGTTATATTGCGTCAGTCCGGGGTTGAAGTAGCCTTCATTCACGCGTCGGCCGTTTATGTAAAAGTCGTATATTCCGCGCGCAGTGACATACAGACGCGCCTTGGCTATCCGCTTGTCTTTGGTTGAAAAGGCCGTGCGCACCATCGGCGAGGCGTTTCTGCTCGGGTCGGTAAGCCGCATGCCGCTGCTGTCTGCGGCTCGTGTCTCTTGTGGGGCTACCGTTGCCAGGATGTTTCCAGGGCTGCGGTAGTTGCGTATTTCCAGCTTTATGGCCGTCTCGGCGTCGCCCCGGCGGCAGAAGCCTACATCCCCGACGACCGGAAAAGCGATGAAGTCGCCGCCTTGCCCTATGGGGTTAAGGCCGGCATAGCCTATCTCTTTTTCCTCGTTGTCGAGGTATAGGCATGTGTGTCCGAGATTGTTGGTGAGTCTCAGCGTGTGCTCGCCGTACATGTTGTCCTTGTTGAACAGGCCTGTGGGAACGTCGAATTCGGCGAGCGGCCTGTCCGGATTGTCGTCAGGGCAATACCCGGCGCGGTATATCCTTACCTTCGCCGCTTGTCCGTGTCTTGTCGAGTCTGCGTCCAGTTCCACCTTTATATATGTTTCTCCGGGCTTGCTTGCCAGCCCGAATATGTTTTTGCCGGCGTTCATCAGGCGTTCGTCGTTGGCTCCGTAGGTAAACGCCGTCTTCACGGTTTGCGTCGCGCTGTCGAGCCTGAACACGTAGTCGAGCCTGAACACGGGCAGGTAATGCGAGTAAAGCACCATGTCGCCGCTTCCGCCGCCTATCCATTTCGCGCCGTTCCATGCCTTATCCGCGTCGTTGCGGACCATCAGGCCTGTTTCAAACCGCGACGTGGCAGACAGTTTCGTTCCCTCGTTCGTCCATGCGTCAAGCTCCCATCGGTAGCATGTGCGTGGCTGCAGCGCGCTTCCGCCATACTCTATGTTCAACGAGCTGTCATCCTGCTTCGTTCCTGAATCCCATACGCGCGTGCCGTCTTCGGCGTAAACCTTCAGCCTGTACGCCTTTTGCATTATCCCGAATTCGCTTTTCCCGGCCTTTATCTGCCAGCTGAAGCGTGGCGTGCCGGTGTCGATGCCGATAGGACACGACGCGTATTCAACCTTCAGGTTCTTGAGTTCTGCGGCTTGGGTCAGCGTCAGGCTGGACAACATTGCAAGCCAGATAGATAATGGTCGTATCCTCATTGTTTATGGTATTAGTGTGTCCGTCTTGTTGCAAAGTTAACTGTTTTTTGCCGGATTATGCTTGTCAGTTCGTTTTTTTTCGTTTCCCCCGCCTGCATTTTCCCGTTGCCCCATGTTTTGCGAGGAGGCCTGTCGGCCGGCTGTGCGGCATGCCTTTGCGGATGGCCTTGCGCACATGTGTGTCAGAGCCGTTGCCGGCCGTTTTCCGGTTTGCGGCCTTTTGCATTCCGAAAGGCCGTTAATTGCAAGCTAAAAGGCCGCCTTTTAAGAGCTAAAAGACGGCCTTTTGCATCGCGCCCTGAAACAAGGTGTTCCGCAAGGTCAGACTATCGGCAGGCTGATGCCGTTGATTTTCTGGTACACGTCGAGCGCGTACACGTCGGTCATGCCGCTGATATAGTCGATGACGGCCATCAGGCGGGTCTCCAGGTCGGGAGCGTCTATGTCGTACTGGCTGCTCACGCGGCTTATGAGCTGGCGCGAATAGAAGCGCGACGGGTTGGCCGCCGCGTCGACCATGGCCTCCATCAGCGTGGCCATGATCTTGTAGCCGCTCAGCTCCACGTCGAGCACGGGCTTGCTCTTGTATATCTTTTCTTTCGATAAAATAGCGCATTTTTTATACGCACGGGCAAGCTTCGGCTCTATCTTGTCAACCAGTGCGCCCTCCATCGTGCCGTTCATTATCTCCTCCTCATGGCGCATGAAGGCGTCCACGCATGCCCTTTCGAGCGCTCCTATTACGCATGCGCGCATGTAGACCACGCGCTCGTTCTCGTCGGTGATGCCCTCGTCGAGTATTCTTTGCCTGATGTGGTTTTGCGCCTTTTCATCGAAGAAGTCAAGGAAAAGACGCTCGGTTTCATCGAATGTCACTATCTTCAGCTTGTGCGCGTCCTCGATGTCCATTATCTCGTAGCAGATGTCGTCGGCGGCTTCTACCAGATATACCAGCGGATGGCGCGCGTATTCCATCGGAAGGCCGTCGGCCGACTTGCGGATTATGCCCAATTCATCGGCGATTTTACGGTAGATGCCGGCTTCTGGAATGAAGAAGCCGAACTTGCCGTGCCCCTTCTCTGCGACGGTTGATGCGAACGGATATTTCACTATGGACGCAAGCGTGGTGTAAGTCATGACAAAGCCGCCCTCGCGCCGCCCCTTGAAGCGGTGGGCCAAGAGGCGGAAGGCGTTGGCGTTGCCCTCGAAGTGGGTCACGTCGGCCCAGAACCCGGGGCTCACCTTGTCTTTCAACTCCCTGCCTTCGCCCTCGGTGAAGAATGTCTGTATGGCTTTCTCGCCCGAATGCCCGAACGGAGGGTTGCCCATGTCGTGCGCCAGGCAGGCCGTGCTCACCACCGTGCCTATCTGCGGAAATAGCGTGCCGGCCAGTTCGGGGCGCGTTCTCATGACGGCATGGGCCACGTCGTTGCCAAGCGAAAGCCCCACGCTGGCCACCTCGAGGCTGTGGGTAAGGCGGTTGTGCACGAACACGCTGCCAGGCAGGGGGAACACTTGGGTCTTGTTCTGCATGCGGCGGAACGGTGCCGAGAATATCAACCTGTCATAATCGCGCTTGAACTCTGAGCGGTCGTCGTGCCGCTCCGAGTGGCGTTGCTCCTGTCCGAGCCGCTTGTTTGATATAAGTCTTTCCCAATTCATCATATTTTAAATTCATGATTCATAATACATAATTCATAATAGGGCAATGCGTCAATCCACAATCCACAATGTCAAAAACACTCACCAGGCACGCCACGCCACAATATGCGCAGTCCAATTATGAATTGTGAATTGCGAATTATGAATTACCTTGCGCCGCAAAAGTAATCTAAAAATGGCTAAATTCTTTCTTTTTAGCCGTAAAACAACATCTATGTGAATATAATTCGTTATTTTTGCACCTTATAAATAATGTAAGGAAACGCAATGGTCAAAGTCAAGGTGATAAACAAAGGGCGCCAGCCCTTGCCCGCATACGCCACGCCGCAAAGCGCCGGCATGGACCTGAGAGCCAACATAGACAACCCCGTAACGCTGCGGCCGCTTGAGCGGAAACTCGTCCCCACGGGGCTTTACATGGCGCTGCCCGAGGGATACGAGGCGCAGATACGCCCGCGCAGCGGCCTCGCCCTGAAGCATGGACTGACTGTGCTCAACTCTCCGGGAACGATAGATTCCGACTACAGGGGTGAGGTGATGGTGCTGCTTGTCAATCTGTCTGGCGAGGATTTCACCGTGAACGCAGGCGAGCGCATAGCCCAGATGGTCATAGCCCGGCATGAAACGGCGGAGCTTGAAGAGGCCGTACAACTGGACGACACCGAGCGCGGAGCCGGCGGATACGGACACACCGGAGTGAAATAAGCAACATCCTTTCATCAAGGAACATACATGACACGTATTATTCTGCACATACTGACATGCCTTTCGGTAGCCATCCTCGCCGCAGGTTGCGGCGGAGCAAGGTATGCCGCAACCGCATATCTGCCGGCGGACACAGCCTCTGCCACCCTGCCAGCCGTCAGCCACAACGACAGCCTGCGCTTCAAGATTTATTATCTCGAGGCCGTGAAGCAGCAGATCGACGGCAACTTCGACGCAGCCTACGACCTGCTGCAACACAGCTTGGGCATCAATCCAAACGCCGCCGAGGCTTACTTCATGCTTTCTTTTTATGACGGCATACTCAAAAACGACTCCGTTGCACTCGCCGATGTCAAGAAAGCGTCAGAGCTGAACCCTGGAAACAACGCCTATCTTGAACGCCTCGGTGGGGGATATATCAGCGTCAATAACTTTGCCGAGGCAACTAAAGCCTATGAGAAGCTGGCGCACAACAGCCCGGAACGCTCTGATGTGCTCGACATCTTGGCGCAACTCTACGGACGGCAGAAGGACTACGACAAGATGCTCGGCGTACTCGAACGCATGGAAGCGCTTGAAGGCGCCAACGAAGACCTCACGCTTGCCAAGATGAGAGTGTACTCCCTGCAAGGCAAGAAGCATGAGGAATTCAACGAACTGAAGTCCATGGCCGCCAAATATCCAAACGACATGAACTACCGTGTGATGATGGGCAACTGGCTCTTGCAGAATGGCAAGAGCGAGGAAGCGCGCGAGCAGTACGCCGAAGTGCTGCGGGCCGAACCGGAAAACACCAACGCACGCATGTCGATGATTGACTATTACAGGACAAAGGAGATGGTCAAAGAGGCCGACTCATTGCAAGAAGCGATGCTGTTGAGTGAGAAAACGCCGCTGGAAAGCAAGATTGTGCTGATAAGGCAGGCTGTAGCCGACAATGAAAGTCAAGGAGGTGACAGCACGCAGGTGCTCGGACTTTTCAAGAAAATACTTTCGCAGCCACAAGAAACCTCTGACATGGCCGAGCTTTACGCCGCCTACATGACGCTGAAAAAGATGCCGCAAGACTCCATCTCGAACGTTCTCGAGACGGTGCTCGCCATCTCTCCCGACAACGCCGCGGCCCGCCTGCAGCTCATACAGGCGGAATGGGGCAAGCAGGACTTTGACCGCGTGGCCGAGCTTTCACGTCAGGCACTCGACTATAACCCCGATGAAATGGCCTTTTATTACTTCCTCGGCTTGGCTTACGTACAAAAAGACGATGACGACAAGGCGCTCGACGTGTTGCGCAAAGGCGTCAGTCAGATTGACGGACAAAGCAACAAGGATCTCGTTTCGGACTTCTACGCAATCATGGGCGACATCCTTCACGACAAAGGACAAGCCGAAGAAGCCTACGCCGCGTATGACAGCTGCCTGCAATGGAAGGACGACAACCTTGGCTGCCTTAACAATTATGCCTATTACCTGTCTGAAGAGAACCGCGAACTGGCCAAAGCCGAGCAGATGAGTTTTCGCACAGTGCAGGCCGAGCCGGACAATTCAACGTTTCTGGACACTTACGCCTGGATACTGTTCAAGCGCAAGAAGTATGCCGAAGCGCTGCAATACATAGACATGGCGATAGACAACGACACTACCGAAAGCGCCGTAATAATAGAGCATGCGGGCGACATACACGCCATGAACGGCGACATAGACGGCGCGATAGAGTATTGGAACAAGGCGCTGGAGGCAGGAGCGGAGAACGGCAAGGCGCTGAGGAAAAAGATAAAACTTAAGAAATATGTGGAAGAATAGCATCAAGTTGTTTTGCGGCTTCGCGTTGCTTGCGGCTTCGCTCGCGCTTGTTTCATGCGGCACGAAGAAGACCTTGGCCGAAGGAGGAATGTCAGCCGTTGCGACGACGGGCGCAATAACCGACACGGAGGAGGGCAGGCTGGACTTCATGAGGAAAGTATATGACAACGAAGTCTATGCCAACTGCATTTCGTCAAAGATAAAGTTCACCATCAGCACCGGTTCCAAGGACATGTCTGTGTCAGGCTCTCTGAGCATGAAAAAGGACGAGGTGATACGCATACAGCTCACTCCTTTCGGCCTGATGGAGGTGGGAAGGCTTGAATTCACCAAGGACTACGTGCTTCTTATGGACCGGATGAACAAGGAATACGTCAAGGCAAGCTATGCCGACGTTGGCTTTTTGCAGAAAAACGGACTTGACTTCTACACCCTGCAGGCTCTCTTCTGGAACAGGCTCTTCATCCCCGGCAGGCAGAAAATCACCGACTCTTCGCTCAAACAGTTTGACGTTGCTGTAAACGGAACGGCCAAGGACGCGACGATATCGCTCAAACGGGGCGACATGTCATACAGATGGAGCGCCGACAAGACAAGCGGACTCATACAATCCGTTGCCGCGACATACGGAGGAAAGTCGCTTAAGGGCACGTCGGTGACCTGTGACTACGGCAAGTTCAAGACCCTGGGACGCAAGAAATTTCCCACGGACATCACGCTGACGCTGGACAGCCAGGCTCTGAAAGGCGGCAAAGGCGTGTCGCTCGGCATGTCGCTTGGCGGCATTGACACTGACGGCGACTGGGAGACTTACACCGCCGTGTCGTCAAAATACAAGCAAGTAAGCGTAGAAGACTTAATGAAACGACTCCTGAAACTGTAAATGAAACGACTCCTCATACTTTTTTTCGCACTGGCAATAGGATTCCCCTTCTCAGCGCAGACAAAGAAACAGACTACGCGGAAGAAGGCGAAGACCACGCGCGTAACCAAGAAACGCGCCACAACAAAGAAAAAGAAAACGGCCAAGTATCAAAGCAACTCCATCAAGGGGCTGCGCAACCAGCGTGCCGGAGTGCAGCGCAAGATAAAGGAACAGGAACAGTTGCTGCGTGCCAACAAGGCCGACGTGAAGAAACGCCTGGGCAACCTGGTGGCCATAGGCTCTGAGATTGACCGCCACAAAAAGGCCATCGACACCATACAAAACGAGATAAACCACATCGACGGCAACATAAGCATGCTGGAAAGCCAGCTTGCCACGCTCGAGAAACAGCTTGAAGAGCGCAAGGCCAAGTATGTGAAGTCTATGCGTTACCTGGCCGCCAAGCGCACCGTGCAGGACAAGCTGATGTTCATTTTCAGCGCAAAGAACTTCGCCCAGATGTACCGCCGGCTGCGCTTCGTGCGCGAATACGCCGCCTTCCAGCGGTCGCAGGGCGAGATGGTGAAGGCCAAGCAGCAGCAGATTGAGGCCAAGCGCGAAGAGCTGCAACGGGTGCGCGGGCAGAAAAACACCCTCCTGGCCAAGGGACAACGCGAGCACGCAGCCCTGCAGGGCAAGCAGGACGAGCAGAAGAAAATGGTCAACACCCTGCAGCGCCAGCAGAAAACGATACAAAGGATAATAGCCGACCAGCGAAAGAAAGACGCCGAGCTGAACGCGAAAATAGACCGGCTCGTGGCTGAAGAGATAGCCAAGGCAAAGGCACGCGCCGAAGCCGAGGCCCGGCGCAAGGCCCAGCTGGAGGCCGAGAAGAAGCGCAAGGCCGCCGAACTGGCGCGCAGGAAGGCCGAAGCCGAGGCCAGGGCGCGTGAGAACGCACGGCGAATAGCCGAGGCGCGTGAACGCGAAGAGAAGCTGAAAGCCGAGGCACGGGAGGCCGCCAAACGCGACGAGGCGGCACGCGAGAAGGCCGAACGCAAGGCTCGCGAGGCCGAAGCCGACCGCATTGCGGCCGAACGCAAGGCGCGCGCCGACAAGGAACGCAGCGAGCGCGAGGTGGAAAGGGCCAAGAAACGGGCCACGGCAGCATCAGAGATGGACACCAACGACCGCAAGCTGAGCGGCAGCTTCGAGCGCAACCGAGGCCGACTGCCCATGCCGCTGGCCGGGCAATGCCGCATAGTGAGCCACTTCGGGCAGTACAACGTGCCCGGACTGCGCAACGTGACGCTCGACAACAAGGGCATAAACATACAGGGACAACGGGGCGCCACGGTGCGCTCGGTGTTCAACGGAGAGGTCAGCGCCGTGTTCAACTTCGACGGAAGCATAATCGTCATGGTGCGCCACGGCAACTACATCTCCGTCTACTGCAACCTCGGCTCGGTCAGCGTGAGCCGCGGCCAGCAGGTAAGCACGGGGCAGGCCATCGGCTCCGTCGGGGCTGACAACATCCTGCAGTTCCAGCTGCGGCGCGGCACGGCCAAGCTGAATCCCGAGCCTTGGCTGAGGAGATAAACCCAACCGCGGAACACGCTGATACCCAACAACTTGCAAAAGGCCGTCTTTCGTCATGCGAAAGACGGCCTTTTGCGTTGCGTTTTGCGGCCTTTTGGAAGGCGAAAGGCCGTCAATCGCAACAGCGGCAATATCCATACGCCGTCAGAAACCTACGCCGATGGTGCCGTAAAGGCCGTTGTACGTGCCGATGCCGGCCGTATGCGAAGTGATGTGACGGTATCCCAGGCCGACGTTCAGCTTAAGCCTGCCCGTGCCGCCGATGCGGAACGCCACGCCGCCGTCATACACCGTGTGCTTCCAGTCGGCGTTGCCCACGCTGCCGCCGGCCGACGCGCGCAGGTCTACATCCACATTGCCGGCCTTGAACAAGGTGTAGCCCAGGCCTCCGGCCAGCGTCGCGCTCTTGGTGTAAACCCGTCCGTGGTCCTTGTCGTACATGCCGTAGAGGCAACCGCCGTGCGCGAAGGCGTACATGCGCGGCAGGAACCTATAACCCAGCGTGCCGCCTATCTCCAGCGGAGACATGCCGCTGTGCCCAGTGCCGGCACCCACATTAAACTCTATCACCACATCCTTCCAGAACGAGGGGGCACCCCCTTGCGCCGCATCTCCACCCCGGGTGGAGGCCTGGGCGGACGCGCCGAGCGTGAACAACACGGCCGCAGCCGCAACGATAAACTTTTTGAACATAAGCTTTAAATTTAGTTTAACCTTATATATTGCTTGCCTGTACGGTGCATAACAGTACAAAACGGCATTGCAAATATAATACAGGACAAACATATTCCCAAACATCCGTGTCACGCATCACCGTAGGATGTTACACGTATCGGCAGATGCAATAGCTTGACTCTCAGGCGGTTACGGCGATAAAGATTCAATTTGACACGTAAAATTGTAACAAACAAATGTAAGTAAAAGCCCTCTGTGCTTGTCTGTTTGACAATAAAATCATACATTTGCACGACAAACATCAGATTATGAGGAACGCTTTTACAGCAATAATAGTGATACTCTGCGTCACACTAAGTTGCAACGAAAAAGACAAAACGATAGATGTGCTTGCGCAAATAGACAGCCTCGTCGTCAACGGCGAAACCGACTCGGCATACCAGTGCATCACCAATATGGCACATGACGCACTGGACACAGATGAAGAAAGTGCATATTACAACTTGTTGTTAACCAAAATCATTTTCACAAGCGACAAGACACCAAGCAATGATTCGCTTATAGACATGAGCATAAAACATTACAAAAGTACGGGGAACAATGCCAAACTTGCCGAAGCTTACTATTATAAAGGTGGATGCCTTGTGAATCGCGGAAGCCTGGCAGACGGCCTGATGCTCATGAAAATGGCTGAAAGCACGGCGAAGAAAACGGGCGACACGAAGCTCCTCATAATGGTATACACCAACATGGCATACATCAACGCCATGCTTGGGACGCCGCTGACAGGACTTGAGTATGCAAGAAAAGGACTGGCCGAGGCCGAACGCGCCGACAACATAGACTGGAAATGCATGGCACAGAACAACATCGCCATGTGCCATTACTACAGGAAAGACCTCGACAGCGCACTAATATACATGCAAAAAATAGAACCTTATTTAAACATTGTCAGTGAAGACGAACGTGCCCCGTTCATAAACAACATCGGTTATCTGTATTCTGAAACTGGATTTTACGGCAAGGCCGAGCCGTTGCTGCGTACAGCGGTGTCACTGCTTCCATGCGCCGTGACTTACACAAGCCTCGCAAAAAACTGCTACCGGCAAGGGAAAGACCGCGAGGCGGACTCTCTCATGAGGTTGGCCGAACCCTATGCAGACTTTGAGACCAAGGCTGAGATGTGCCAGTTCCTGGCTGAACGTGCCGAGCGCAAGGGCGACTATGAGGCCGCTTCAAGGCTTTACCGGCAGGCGAAGGCCATGCAGGACAGCATGGAAGCTCAGCGGCCGACTGAGGAGACGGTGACGATGCAGCGCGAATATGAGCATAAGGAGTATGCCGAAGGCGTGAAGAGCAAGGAGACTGCGGGCATCGTCATGGCCGCGCTTGCCGTGGCCGTGCTGGCGGCTGCGGGCGTGTCGTTCCACCGGAAGACGCTTAACCGTGCCAAAAGAACCATCGCCGAGGCCGACCGCAAGATAAAGGAACACACCGAGAGGGTAGCCGCGCTGGAGCGGCAGGACAGCCGCCACGCCCGCGAGGCCAAGGAGCTGGAGCGAAAGATACGCCGCCTGAAGGACGAACAGGCGGCCGTGATAAACAGCGGCAAGGCCCTTTATGACGGCATCATGGCCGGAGGCACCACGGCAACGTGGAAGAAGAAGGACTTTGACGAGTTCATAGAGTATTACCGCACGCGCCGCCCCGAGGCCGTGGCCGAGGCGGAAGAGGGATACAGCCGCCTCTCGTCGACAAACATTTTCTATCTGATGCTGGCCGACATGGGTGTGACGGGCGACGACATGCGCCGCATACTGTGCCTCACGGACGGTGCGCTGCGCACGATGAGGTCGCGGATAAAGTCACGGAAGAAGTCGGCTTCTTAAGCCGTTGATAATCAGCGTGGTTGCAAAAGGCCGTCTTTCGTCGTGCGAAAGGCGGCCTTTTGCGTTGCGTTTTGCGGCCTTTTGCATTCCAAAAGGCCGTCAATCGTGTTCATCCGCAAATCTTTTGGATGGACATATGGCTCTATCAAATGTGACACATTATTTCATTTACAAATACATCCTGCCATAATCCAGGCAGTCGGTAACTGTCATTCCGCGCTCCGACGCGGAATCCAGTAAATACCGCATATGCTGTTTGATGTATAGGATGTTCTCTGGATTCCGCGTCGGAGCGCGGAATGACAGTTACCGACCGCCTGGATTAAGGTTGGATGGTGTTATTAATAGAACTTATTTTTAATCCAAAAGGTTTGCGGATGAACCGCCAATCAGGAATTGGTTTACGGGAGGGCGGTTGCCGGTCGGGCGAAAGGCCGTGTCAGTCGAACAGCTCCTTTAACACCGGCAGCGACTTCAGTTCGGGAAAATCGGGCACGTGTATCTGGTAATACCTTAATATGATGTCGGCCATGTGGCCCCGTTCCGTGCGCGACATCTTGTAGAGATGCATCGTGGCGTAGTTCATCCTGAGCAGCAGCTTTATCTTCTCGGCCTCTTCCGGGGGCAGGCAGTCGGCGTGCGTTGGCGCGTCCGTGCGGAAGCAGCTGGCGCGGAGGTCGAAGCGGCAGCCTGCGGTGTAGCCGTCGAGATTGGGGTAGAAGCCGAGGAACCTGGCCAGGCGCATCATGAAAACAAGGTGGAAGTTGGCGAAGTGCGAGGCGCATCCGTCGAGCCACATCACGCTGTTCTCCACGTAGGCGAAGAGCGTCTCGTCGGCCAGCTCGCCCCTTGTCGCGCTGCGCAGGAACTCCGCCGTGAACATGGCTATTGCCAGTTTCGGCGGGCTGAAGGGTATCGACGTGAAGGGCACGGCCACCCGCGCCTCCTTGAGTCGCTGCAGGCGGGAGCGCTGGCGCAGGTCTATCACGGCCTCTATGATGAAAAGCGGCTGGAAATATTGCTTCTTCAGCTTTGCCTTCGGCGACTTGGACAGCGTGGCGATGCATGCCACCCGGCCGTGGCCGGCTGTGAGCAGGTCTACTACGGTCTTCGTCTCGCCGTATCTGAATGAGTGCAGCACGATGGCCCTTGTGGTTACAAGCATGTCGTAAGTGTTGTAATGGTTGTGATTGTGAAGGTCGGCCAAAAGCCTTCCTTATGTGGTTTGAACCATGCAAAAATACACAAAAATAAGCTGTGTGCGAGAAAAAATGGCGAAAAAGTTTGGCGGATTGAAATAAAACCCCTACCTTTGCACCGCAAAATCGTAACGATGGTCCCTTCGTCTATCGGTTAGGACGAGAGATTTTCATTCTCTAAAGAGGAGTTCGACTCTCCTAGGGACTACAATAAAACAACAAGGAAAAGGAATAAAGCAAAGATGGCAAATCACAAATCATCAGTTAAGAGAATCCGTCAGGACAAGAAACGTACATTGCACAATAAATATTATGCAAAAACCATGCGTAACGCCGTGCGCAAGTTGCGCGCCATGACTGACAGGGAAGAGGCTTTGAAGCTCTACCCCTCGGTGCAGAAGATGCTTGACAAGTTGGCAAAGACTAACATCATCCACAAGAACAAGGCTGCCAACCTGAAGTCGAGCCTCGCTTGCCATGTGAACAAGTTGGGATAAAGCGAATTATAAATAAGAGATAAGTTGGTTTGCGGCTGTGATCTCCAAGAGTGGGGGTTGCAGCCATTTTTTTGTGCCGTCAGGCTTGCGTAAGGGCGCGGATGGGGCAGTGGAAAACGTGCGTGCGGCCGGTTTCCCGGTCAGGTCGCCCCTTGTCTGCCGCCGGTCTGTTTCTCGTCGGTTAAGAAATAGTTTTTAAGAATTAAAATTTCGCCATGTTGTTTTTTTTGCGTACTTTTGCAAGTCAATATACATTAACTTGAAAATGGCAGAAATTCAGAACAACGAGAACAATTATTCGGCCAGTAACATCCAGGTGCTCGAGGGCCTGGAGGCGGTGCGCAAGCGCCCGGCGATGTACATAGGCGACATCAGCGAGAAAGGTCTGCACCACTTGGTCAACGAGACCGTGGACAACTCCATCGACGAGGCCATGGCCGGATATTGTACCCATATAGAAGTTACAATCAACGAGGACAACTCTATCACCGTGCAGGACAACGGCCGAGGAATCCCCGTAGACGAACACGAGAAGCTGCACAAGTCGGCGTTGGAAGTCGTAATGACCGTGCTCCACGCCGGAGGCAAGTTTGACAAAGGCTCTTACAAGGTGTCTGGCGGCTTGCACGGCGTGGGTGTTTCGTGTGTCAACGCCCTGTCGACGCACATGCTTTCGCAGGTGTTCCGCGACGGCAAGATATACCAGCAGGAATATGAGAAGGGCAAGCCCCTGTACCCCGTGAAGGTGGTAGGCGAGACGGAGTTGCGCGGCACGCGCCAGCAGTTCTGGCCGGATCCCACGATCTTCACTACCACTCTTTATAAATACGACATCATCGCCAAGCGCATGCGTGAGCTTGCTTACCTCAACGCCGGCATAAAAATCACGCTTACCGACCTTCGTCCGGATGAAGAGGGGCACACGAAGCAGGAGGTGTTCCACGCCGTTGACGGCCTCAAGGAGTTCGTCCGCTACATCGACCGCCACCGCACGCACCTCTTCGACGATGTGATATATCTCAAGACCGAGAAGCAGGGCATACCCATCGAGGTGGCCGTGATGTACAACACCGACTATTCGGAGAACATCCACTCTTACGTCAACAACATCAACACCATCGAGGGAGGCACACACCTCGTGGGATTCCGCATGGCCCTGACCTCGACTCTTAAGAAGTACGCCGACAACGACCCGGCAATCTCGAAGCAGATAGAGAAAGCCAAGATTGAAATAGCCGGCGAAGACTTCCGCGAAGGACTGACCGCCGTAATATCGATAAAGGTGGCCGAGCCGCAGTTCGAGGGCCAGACGAAGACCAAGCTGGGTAACAGCGAAGTGACGGGAGCCGTGCGCCAGGCCGTCTCTGAGGCCCTTTCATACTATCTGGAAGAGCACCCGAAGGAGGCGAAGATGATATGCGACAAGGTGATTCTCGCCGCCACGGCGCGCATCGCGGCGCGAAAGGCGCGTGAAAGCGTGCAGCGCAAGAATCCCATGAGTGGCGGAGGACTGCCTGGAAAACTGGCCGACTGCTCTAACAAAGACCCCAAGGAATGCGAGATTTTCCTTGTCGAGGGAGACTCTGCGGGCGGCTCCGCCAAGCAGGGACGCAACCGCTTCACGCAGGCCATACTGCCTTTGAGGGGTAAAATCCTGAACGTTGAGAAAGTGATGTGGCACAAGGTGTTCGAGAGCGAGTCGGTAATGAACATCATCCAGAGCATCGGCGTGCGCTTTGGCGTTGACGGCGAGGACGACAAGGAGGCAAACATCGACAAGTTGCGCTACGACAAAATCATCATAATGACCGACGCCGATGTCGATGGTTCGCACATCGACACGCTGATAATGACGCTCTTCTACCGCTTCATGCCGAAAGTTATACAGGAAGGCCACTTGTACATAGCCACGCCGCCGCTTTACCTCTGCACGTATAAGAACAAGGTCAAAGAGTACTGCTACACCGACCAGCAGCGCCAGGCGTTCCTCGACAAGTATGGAGAGGGTGTGGACGACGGCAAGAACATACACACACAACGCTACAAAGGTCTTGGTGAGATGAATCCCGAGCAGCTCTGGGAGACTACCATGAACCCTGAGACGCGCCTTCTCAAACAGGTTACGATAGAGAATGCGGCCGAGGCCGACGAGATATTTTCCATGCTCATGGGCGACGATGTGGAGCCGCGCCGCCAGTTTATTGAGCAGAACGCCACTTACGCCAACATCGACGCATGATGTAAAGGTGGGAAGGTGAGAAAGTAAGAAGGTGAGAAAGAAGTGCTGAAATGCAGCAATCTTTCTCACCTTCTTACTTTATTTGTTTCTTACTTTCTCACCTTCTCACTTTCTCACCTTTTCTTTGTTGCCTTTATGAAGTAAGTAATCAGCAGCACATAAGCAACGAGCGCGCACACCTGTGACAGCGGATTGGCGAGCCATTCGGCGTTGACGAGGTTTATGTCGGCGAAGCGAAGCAGTGCGCTTACCACTCCCATGAGCGCTCCTCCGGCAATGAATCCGCTGGCGATGAGCGTGCCTTTCTCTCCGCGCGCCTTGTTTTCGTCGGCGTTCTTGGAGCGTGATGTGACGTACCAGTTGATCGCTCCGCCCACGAGCAGCGGTATGTTAAGCTCTATCGGGATGAACATGCCGAGGGCGAAGGCCAGTGCCGGCACCTTGCAGAGCGTAAGGACGATGGCTATCAGTGCGCCAATGCCGTAGAGAATCCACGGCGCGCCCACGCCGTTCATCAGCGGATCTATTACCGCGGCCATGGCGTTGGCTTGCGGGGCGGCCAGCTGTCCGCTGGCGAATCCGTATGTCTTGTCGAGCAGAATCATCACTCCGCCTACGGTTGCGGCTGAAACCAGAGTGCCGAGGAACTTCCATGTCTCCTGTTTCTTTGGCGTTGTGCCGAGCCAGTAGCCAATCTTAAGGTCGGTGATGAACGCTCCCGACATTGACAGGGCGGTACAAACCACGCCGCCCATGATGAGCGCGGCGACCATGCCGCCGGTGCCTTTCAGGCCTACGGCCACCATTACCACCGAGGCGAGGATGAGCGTCATGAGCGTCATTCCCGACACGGGGTTGGTGCCTACGATGGCAATTGCGTTGGCGGCGACGGTGGTGAAGAGGAATGCTATCACCGCGACGAGCAATATGCCGACTGCGGCGAAAAGCAGGTTGCCCTTCATCACGCCGAACCAGAAGAACAGGAACACTACCAGGAGCGTTGCTATCGCGCCTATGGCTATGATCTTGAACGGTATGTCGCGTTGTGTGCGGAGCGCCTGTTTGCCGTCTTTCTTGCCTCCTCGCATCTCGCGTGCGGCCAGGCCGACGGCGTTCTTTATTATTCCCCACGAGTTTATTATTCCTATCACGCCGGCCATGGCTATGCCGCCGATGCCGATGTATTTGCCGTAATAGGTGAATATGTCCTCGGGCGACATGTCACCTACGGCCGTTGTTATGGCCGGGTCCCACTGGTTGAGCACCTGCCCGTCGAACAGCACGGCCATTACGGGCACGATGAGCCACCACACTGCCAGCGAGCCGAGGCAGATGATGAGGGCGTACTTCAGGCCGACGATGTAGCCGAGGCCGAGCACTGCCGCGCCGGTGTTGACCTTGAACACGAGCTTCGCCTTGTCTGCCAGCTGCTCGCCGAGGCCTATCACGCGCGTGGTGAAGTTCTCGTTCCACCAGCCGAAGGTGGCCACGATGAAGTCATACAGTCCGCCCACCAGTCCGGCCAGCAGCAGCGGCTTGGCCTGCTGTCCGCCCTTGGCTCCGCTTACGAGCACCTGCGTGGTGGCTGTAGCCTCGGGGAACGGGTACTTGCCGTGCATGTCGCTGACGAAATACTTGCGGAAGGGTATGAGGAACAGTATGCCCAGCACGCCTCCCAGGAGCGAGCTTAGGAATATCTCGAGGAACGACGCGCCCATGCCGGGGTACTTGTCTTCAAGGATGTAGATTGCCGGCAGGGTGAATATCGCGCCGGCCACAACCGCTCCCGAGCATGCGCCGATGCTCTGGATGATGACGTTCTCGCCGAGCGGGTTGCGCCTTTTCGCGGCGGTTGACACTCCCACGGCTATGATGGCGATGGGGATGGCGGCCTCGAACACCTGTCCCACGCGCAGGCCCAGGTATGCGGCGGCGGCCGAGAAGAGCATCGTCATGAGCACGCCCCACGTCACCGACCAGCCGTTCACTTCCGGGTAGGCCTTGCGCGGGTCCATCACGGGGCGGTACTCCTCGCCCTCTTTCAGTTCGCGGAATGCGTTGTCTGGCAGCCGCACTCCGTCTTTTTCCAAGTCTTCCATGTCTTTCAATATATTTGTTTGTTGTTTCCCTAAATTCGCATATTGGCGCAAAATTAAGAAAAATATCGCACACGGTGAAGAGAAACGTGATATTTTAAGTGTTAGAAGTTAGAGCGGATAAAGAAGTTGCCGCTCCATTCGGCCGCTAAGAAGTTAAAGACAAATGCCTTGCACTTTGCTTGCCTTGCTTATCGGGCTAATGAGTCTGATAGGCCAAATGGGCCTGATACGGCAAGGCATGCCAAGCTCCCTCCCTTTGGGAGGGTTGGGGTGGGTGTTCAAAAGGCCGTCAATCGCAATGCGAAAGGCCGTCAATCGCAATGCGAAAGGCCGTCAATCGCAATGCAAAAGGCCGTCTTTCAGCGTGTAAAAGGCGGCCTTTTGCGGGGCGGTTTGTAATATGCTGAATTTCAATCGGTTGCGGATGGTGCCATGCCATGCCGCTATTCGTCTCCGAGAAGGATGGCCGACAGCTCGCGCATGCCCTCAGACGCGCCCTTCTGTATGTGGCGCACGTCGTGGTGTCCGGCGGCCATTACGGGCTTCGGGTCAATCAGGTATATCGGCGTTGACGGTCTGGCGTATTGCACGAGGCCCGCCGCCGGGTAGACGTTGAGCGACGTGCCGATGATTACGAACAGGTCGGCCTGCTGCGCGTAGCCGGCGGCCACGCTGATGTTGGGCACGGCCTCGCCGAAGAACACTATGTAGGGCCTTAGCGGCGAGCCGTCGCCGGCTTTTTCGCCGGGGTGCACGTCGAGGTCGCCGGGTGTCATCGTGCGCCAGTAGCGTGGGTCGTCAACGTCGCGGCTTGAGCACGTCTTCATCAGTTCCCCGTGCAGGTGAATCACCCGCGAGCTGCCCGCCATCTCGTGCAGGTTGTCCACGTTCTGCGTCACCACGGTCACGTCATACCTTTGTTCGAGCGCGGCCACCAGGCGGTGCCCCTCGTTCGGCCTGGCGTCGAGCAGCTTTCGGCGCAGCATGTTGTAAAAGTTGTTCACGTAGACAGGGTCTTCGAGCCACGCCTCGTGCGTGGCAACGCGCGCCACGGGGTAATTCTCCCACAGGCCGTCGGCGTCGCGGAAGGTGCTCAGTCCGCTCTCAACGGACATTCCGGCACCGGTAAGTACGAAAAGCTTTTTCATTGTATCGCTGATTTTATACCCACCCCGGCCCTCCCAAAGTGATGGGGCTTGAATGCCTTTTATGCTGTTTGACTGATTGTGAAGGCCATATTTCCGGCTTTGTCAACCTTTGAAGCATATCAAGCTCCCTCCCTTGTGGAGGGTTGGGGTGGGTGTTTTCCCCACAAAATTAGTGAAATTTCCATAATAATGCGGCTGTAATCCGATAAAAACATTACCTTTGCAGGGTTTTTAATAAGGTATAAAAGAAAATCAAAGATTAGAAGAATGGACAAGTTAAGTTACGCTTTGGGATTGGGCATCGGCCGCCAGTTGGCGCAGATGGGAGCCACGGGTTTGGACATAGACGACTTCGCCACGGCCATAAAGGACGTTTTGGCAGGCGGCGAAATCAAGGTGGCCGACCGCGAAGCGCAGACAATAGTGCAGGAATTCTTCCGCCGGCAGGAGGAAAAAGTCAACGCCGAAATGGCCGAGAAAGGCAAGAAGGCCAAGGCCGAGGGCGAGCAGTATCTCGTCGAGAACGCCTCAAAGGAAGGCGTGGTGACCCTGCCCAGCGGCCTGCAATACAAGGTGCTGAAGGAAGGCAACGGCCAGAAGCCGAAGGCGACGGACAAGGTGAAGTGCCATTACGAGGGCTTCCTCATCGACGGCACGGTGTTCGACAGCAGCGTTCAGCGCGGCGAACCGGCCGTGTTCCCCCTAAACCAGGTCATCGCCGGATGGACCGAAGGCCTGCAACTGATGCAGGAAGGAGCCAAATACCGCTTCTTCATTCCTTACCAGCTCGGCTACGGCGAGCGCGGCGCGGGCGCGTCGATACCGCCGTTCGCAACCCTCGTGTTCGACGTGGAGCTGATAGAGGTAGTGTGAAAAATCAATATCAATAATATCAACAATCAATGAAAAAACTTACATTTGCAGCCGTTGCGGTAGCCGCTACCGCAATGTTCATGTCTTGCGGCAATTCCACGCCCAAGGCAAACCTTAAGAGCGAGATCGACACCGTGAGCTACGCCATGGGCGTGATGCAGGGACAGAGCCTCAAGGAGTACGTCACCAGGGGTATGGGCATCGACACAGCCTACATCGACGAGTTCATCAAAGGCATAAACGTCGGCGTAAACTCTGGCGACGACAAGAAGAAAGCGGCCTACTATGCCGGCATACAGATAGGCCAGCAGATATCCAACCAGATGGTGAAGGCCATCAACCACGACCTCTTCGGCGACGACTCGACCAAGAGCATATCAATGAAGAACCTCATGGCCGCCCTCATCTGCGGCGTCAACGGCGAGAAGACCGTCATGACTCCCGAGCAGGCGCAGCAGATATGGCAGATAAAGTCTCAGGCTATCAAGGCCAAGTCAATGGAAGCGCAGTATGGCAAGAACAAGGAGGCCGGCGCCAAGTACATGGCAGAATACGCCAAGAAGGCCGGCGTGAAGAAGCTTGACGGCGGCGTGCTCTACCGCGTCATCAAGGAAGGAAAGGGCGAAATGCCGAAGGATACGTCGCTCGTGCGCGTACATTATGAAGGAAAGACCATCGACGGCAAGGTGTTCGACAGCTCTTACGAGCGCAAGGAGCCTGTGTCGCTGCGCGCCAACCAGGTGATACCGGGATGGACTGAGGCACTCACCCACATGCCCGTGGGCAGCACATGGGAGGTTGTCATACCTTACGACAAGGCCTACGGCGACCGCGAGACATCACAGATAAAGCCCTTCTCTACTCTCGTGTTCAAGATAGAACTCATCGGCCTGGGCCGCAAGTAATAAAGTTTCCAAGCCAATGAACATAAGATCAATATTTACGCTCGCCGTCATGGCGGGCGTATTTTTCGATACGGCCTACGCCGCCGGGAGGGAGAAACCTGCCGCAAGGACAGCCGGCGTGGCCGCCGTTGACAAAGGGACGAAGCTCGAGACGGCCTCAGACTCTCTAAGCTACGCGGCGGGAGTGGTGCGCACCGACGGCCTGATGCTTTATCTGAAGCAGAGCCTCGGCGTGGACACGGCCTTCATGGCCGACTTCATCCGCGGTTACAGGGATGCCATGGCCAAGGGCTTTGGCGAGGACATAAAGGCCTATTACGCCGGAGAGCAGATCGCCATGATGGTGAGTCAGCGCATGCTGCCCTTCCTCAAAGACGAGTTTGCCGGCCGTAACGACTCGATAGACGAGCGCGTGTTCAACGAAGGCTTCATCAGCGCGCTGCAAGGCAAGGGCGGCGTGATGACAGAAGCTGAGGCGCAGGCTTATTTCAACAAGGCTTTCGAACAGGCCGTTGAAGAGCGAAACGCCGCCACCCGCAAGGCCGGCGAGGACTTCCTGGCCGCCAACAGGCGGAAGCCCGGCGTGGTTTCCACGCCCAGCGGACTGCAATACAAGGTGCTTGTAAAGGGCGAGGGCGACATTGCCGGCGCTGACGACGAGGTGTCAGTCAAGTATGAAGGCCGCCTTTTGGACGGCACGGTGTTCGACAGCAGTTATGAAAGGGATGACCAGGTGACAAAGTTCCGCCCCAGTCAGGTAATCAAGGGATGGACCGAGGCGCTCACGATGATGCCCGCAGGCAGCAAGTGGGAACTGTACATACCCTACAAACTGGCTTACGGCGACCGCCCGATGGGCAAGATACGGCCTTACAGCACATTGGTGTTCACCGTTGAAGTGGTTGGAGTGAAGAAAGCGGATGCAACCAATGCGCAGCCCAAAACCACTACGGGAAAGTCAAGAGTAGGCGTGGCCAAACCTGAAAACACATCGAAGGCAAAGCCTGACAAATAACTCTCGTTTGTCAATAAACAAGGAGGGAAGCTGTTGGAGGCTTCCCTTTTTTATTTCATAATGCCTTAAAACGGCGAAAAATAATGTCAAAATGTTGCGCGTCTCATTTTTAATGACTATATTTGCTCACTTGAATTAAAATGTCACAATAATCGGACATAGATAAGAAAAACAAAAACATAAACCTTGAGAAATGGAAAAAATAGACAGTCTGGACAGGAAGATTCTTAGCATATTGTCTAAGAACGCCCGCATCCCGTTTAAGGATGTGGCGGCAGAATGTGGCGTTTCGCGCGCGGCTATACACCAGCGCGTCCAACATCTTATAGAGAACGGGGTGATAACAGGCAGCGGATTCGACGTCAACGCGAAAAGCCTTGGCTATTCCACATGCACTTATGTCGGGATAACCCTTGAGCGCGGCAATATGTACAAGGCAGTTGTCGAGCGCCTGGAGCATATTCCGGAAATCGTGGAATGCCACTTCACAACCGGTCCTTACACCATGCTCGTGAAGCTGTACGCCCGTGACAACGAGCAGCTTATGGACCTGCTGAACAACCAAATGCAAGGCATTCCAGGCGTAGTGGCCACAGAGACGCTCATATCTCTTGAACAAAGCATCAAGAGGGAGGTGCCTGTTCCACAGGACTTGAGGAAATGACAATGCGTTCCGTAAAATGAAATCATTTGACCTTGACAGCTGTCTCGAGAGCGCTTATTCGCGTTTCCCCGAGACGGAGCGCAGGCCTGTGATAGGGCTTACGGGCAATTTCGCCGACGGCGAGGTGCGCCTGGCAGACCGTTATTACAAGTCTGTGGCCGCGGCCGGCGGCGTGCCGGTCGTTATTCCGCCGCTGGCTGACGAAGATTCTATAATCAACACGCTTGAGCGCATTGACGGACTGCTGCTTACAGGCGGCGGAGATGTCAATCCGTTATGGACCGGCGAAGAACCGTCGCCGCGTCTTCATTCAATCAACCGTGAGCGTGACAAGGCCGAACTGATGACCGTCCGCCTGGCATACAACCGCCAGTTGCCCATGCTTGGGATATGCCGCGGAATACAGGTGCTGGCCGCCGCGCTTGGCGGTGACGTTGAGCAGGACATTGCCGAGGGCTTTTCCACTGGGCGGTTAAGGCCGTTTGACGAGGCGGAAGGCTGTCGCCCGTTGTTGAAGCACAGCCAGGATGCCGACCGCGGCGAGCCTACGCACAGCGTGAGAATAATGAAAGGGTCGGTGCTTTCCTCCTTGTATGATACGGAGACACTGGCTGTCAATTCATTCCATCATCAGGCAGTGCGTGCCTGCGGACGGCGTTTCACGGTGTCTGCGGTCTCTCCCGACGGCGTGATAGAGGCCGTCGAGAGCAACGAATTCAGGCCGGTCATGGGTGTGCAGTGGCATCCCGAATGGCTCGGCGACGACGGTTTGCCCTTGTTCAAGTGGCTTGTCGGCGAGGCGCGGACGTTTGTTAAGGCAAAGAAAATCCATCGTAGGACGCTCGTTTTAGACACGCATTGCGACACGCCGATGTTCTTCTCCCAAGGCATTCATTTCGACCGGCGCGACCCACGCATACTCGTTGACCTGCACAAGATGGCCGACGGGCGGCAGGACGCTGTCATCATGGCCGCCTATCTGCCACAACCCAAGCCGGGCGAGGCGTTCGCCGACAAGGTGGAGCCGCGGTTTGACAGCCCGAAAGCATACGCCGAGCACATCTTTGACACGCTTGAGGGCATGATAAGTGACAATGCCGGCTTTGTCGACAAAGCCGTTTCGCCCGCCGAACTGTATGAAAACAAGCGCGCCGGGTTGCGTTCGATAATGTTCGGGATAGAGAACGGCCTGGCTCTTGAGCGCGACTTGGCCAACGTGGAGCACTTCGCAAGGCGCGGAGTTGTCTACATCACGCTGTGCCACAACGGCGACAACGACATCTGCGACAGTGCCCGCGGCTGCTCCACGCACGGCGGAGTGAGCCGTTTCGGCGAGCAGGTGATACGCGAGATGAACCGTCTTGGCATAATGGTTGACATGAGCCACGCCGGGGAGAAGAGCTTTTACGACGCGCTCGACATCAGCGCGCAGCCCATAGTGTGCAGCCACAGCAACTGCAAGGCGCTTTGCGACGTGCCGCGCAACCTCTCCGACGAGCAGCTCCGTGCGCTTGCTGCGAAGGGAGGGGTGGCCCATGTCACGCTGTATCACGGCTTCCTGCGCAACGACGGGGCTGAAGCCACCGTGATGGACGCCATTGCCCACCTTGAGCATGCCATCGGCATAATGGGCGTGGAGCATGTGGGACTGGGCACAGACTTCGACGGTGACGGCGGCGTAAGGGGCTTTGCCGACTCTTCCGAGATGATAAACTTCACGCTGCATCTGCTCCGCCGCCGCTACAGCGAGCCCGACATCGCCCGAATCTTGGGCGGAAACTGGCTCAGGGTGATGGCCGAGGTGCAGCAAGCTGGCGTTAATAGATGAAGTGCCATGCCAATTTTTCGTAGGGTTAACAACTTGGAATATTGGTGTGTCGGCCTGCATTTCTAATTATAATCCCACGGTTATATAGGGCTGAAAACCGTAAAAAAAGAATTTTATTATGAAGACTATTTTCAAGAAAGTTGCGTTTGTTTTTGTATTGATGTTCATGGCTGCTGCGCAAACAGCCAATGCGGAAAGTACGGTTTACTTTTTTGTGGACTTCAGATTCTGGAATAGTGAATACATATTCACGCTGAATGGGGAAAAAGCTTTTTCCCTTGTGCCGGAAGGGAAGGCTGTCAGCAGTGCCCCTTCGGCTCCTATAATGTATAACATGGTTATGCGCAAGGTGATTTTCAAGAATCCAGACAGCTATGTTGTCGGTGTGGACTGTTCGTCGGCGCGTGGAACTTACCATGCTGAGCTTAATTTGAATCTCGAGGATGGCGAGACTTATTATGTCGTGGTGAACGCCTCGATGAAAAAGACCTTTTACATTGAGAACCTTGAAGAGAAGGCAGGTCTGAAATTGCTTAAGAAAGCTCAGAAGAGCAAGAAATATACGATTAACGAAGACTTTGTTTATGAAGGCAAGTAGGCTGGCGTGTGTCGCCGTCATGTTGTTGGCCGTGAATCTTGTTGCTTCGGCCCAGAATCTTTCAGACATTCTTTTCGGTGATGGCAACAAGAAGGATTACATGGGGCAATATAATTACAATGGTAAGCGCAAGAACGGTTTTGGCATTGAGCGCGGAAAGGGCGGCACGGTCTATATTGGCGACTTTGTCGAGGATGAAATCTCGGGGCGCGGAATGCTGATATCGCAGGAAAAAGGCATCAGCAACGTTGAAAACGCCGTTGTGTATGTGGGCAACTGGCGCGATGGAAAGAAGAGCGGGCGTGGTGTATGCTATGACTCTTCAGGCAACATTGTCTTCAAAGGCAAGTTCGTGAACGACAAGCCGTCAGGCTCTTCGTCTGCAGCCGGCGACAATCATCGTTTCGCAATTGCCGAAATCGGCGAGTCTTTGTATTTTGGCGAGATGTCTGGCGGCAAGCAGGACGGTTTCGGACTGACGCTTCAAGAAGACGGAGGGATAGTGTATGGCACGATGAGAAACGGTGTGCGTAATGGCATAGGCATGGTGTTCTATTCGCCGGACGTGTGGAAAGTGGGGAAATGGACTGACGGAAAGTTTGCTCCTTTCAAGAACTCCCTACAGGCTAATGCCGACATCTCGTCCTTCCGTGCGTCAAACAGGGAACAGAACAGAATCATGCGCGGCGAGCTGTTGAGCGCCGCTGGCAACTTCGTGCAGGCCGGTCTGACTGTCAACACCATGATAAATGACATTAAGGGAGGGTCGGCCGCGGCCGATGTTGACGGCGGTGTTGATGCAAGCGTGCCGTCAGGCAAGAGCCGGAGCTATTACCAAAGCATGTATGACAAATGGGAGCTGAAGGCGAAAAACGCTTATGAGGACAGGGTCCGCCATAAGGTCAAGGCCAAGACCGCCGGTGACGGCAGGGTGGCTAATGCCGACGCCAAGCTGTTGAGGCAGTATCAGAAGGCGATGAGGCAGGTGAGGCTTCAGGCGAAGAAGGAAGGCTTTAATATTGCCCAGTCTGAGTATGAGACGGCTTCTTTCTGATTTACATGTTGCTTTTATAGATTGTAATACGATGGTAAATGTTGTAAGATTCATATTTCTGTTGGCCGTCATGGCAGTGTCCGCGTCGTGCAACAGCAACAAGAAGGCCGCTTCAGGCGACGGCGAGGCTGTCGTGACGCAGCCGGCAGGCCCGGCGTTCAGCGCCGACAGCGCGTATGCCTTTTGTGCGGAGCAGTGCGGCTTCGGGCCGCGCACTATGAACAGCGAGGGGCACGAGCGGTGCGGCGAGTGGATCGCCGGCAAGTTCAAGGCCTATGGTATGGCCGTGACCGGGCAGCGTGTTACGCTCAACGGATATGACGGCACGCCGCTGAAGGCCACCAACATCATTGCAAGCTACCGCCCCGAGCTGGCCGAGCGCATATTGCTCTGCGCCCACTGGGACACCCGCCCGTGGGCCGACAACGACCCTGACAGCGCCAACTGGCGCAAGCCTGTGCTGGGGGCCAACGACGGCGCGAGCGGTGTCGCCGTGATGCTGGAGGTGGCCAGGCTGCTTCATGCCGACACTGCGAAGCTGGCCGTGGGCGTGGATTTCGTCTGCTTTGACGCCGAGGACTGGGGCGTGCCGCGCTGGAGCGACGTTGCCGACACTGGCGACTCATGGGCTTTGGGCGCCCAGCACTGGTCGGCCAATCCCCATAAAGAGGGCTACAAGGCGCGTTTCGGCATCTTGCTCGACATGGTAGGCGGCCAGGGAGCCCAGTTCTGGCGTGAAGGCATGTCGATGCAGTACGCTCCCGACATAGTGAAGAAGGTATGGTCGGCCGCTGAGGTGGTTGGCTTCAGCAGCTATTTCGTCGACCGTGACGGCGGAATGGTCACCGACGACCATGTGCCGGTGAACGAGAAGGCCAAGATTCCTACCATAGACATCATCGCGTTTTACCCTGATTGCACCCAGAGCACGTTCGGGCCGACGTGGCACACCGTGTCAGACGACATGGAGCATATCGACCGCGCCACGCTGGGAGCGGTGGGGCAGACAGTCATACAGGTGCTCTATTCAGAACGATGAAGCAGTGCCTGCTGGCACGCTGGTGGCCGGCTGTATTCCAAAAGGCCGTCTTTCGCATTGTGAAAGACGGCCTTTTGCATTGTAAAAGACCGTTAACGGCAAGGCGAAAGGCCGTCAATCGCAAGCCTATAGGGTGGCTTGCCACGTTTCATGTTGTTTCATGCCGCGGCGAAAGCCGTTGCATGCTAGTGGGTCGGTGCCCGTTAGGTTTGCGCTTGGAGGAGCGCAAACGGGGCGCAACGTAAATCAAAATGCTTAAAATTCGGCTCAAAAGAGCCTGTTTTAAGCTTCTGCAACAATAAGAAACACAAATGAAACAATTGAGAATGCAGCGTTAATTCAAATACTTTAATTTTGTATTCCGAAAATAATCTTTACCAAAAATAACATTACCAACCTGTCCGTGTGACACCTAATCTGTTATTATGAAAACCTGCCCCAGATTGTCAATGTGTACAGTCAAGATGTGCCGACGAACGCGGCCGCTCCTTGCCGGGCCGTAGCGTGGCGTTTGTCTGCGGCCGTGGCGCATGTGCCTGCCTGCCGCGGAAATGTGCCGATACATATTATATAATTGACAAAAATTTTCTAATACTATATTGTTTAACTTTGATAACTCAAAAGACTATGGATTATTCAAGATCTAAATCAAACTTGAAGGGCGTAGTGCTGGCTTTGGGAATGGCCTGCGCCGCTTCTAACGCTTTTGCAGTTTCACTTTCAGCTCCACCGGAGAATGCGGGCGCAAGCGCTCCCATGGCCGTGCAGCAGAAGGTGACGGTGACCGGTACAGTCAGCGACGCTGCCGGTCCGCTGATAGGAGCCACGATTAAAGTGAAAGGCTCGTCCACCGGCGTCATCGCCGACATGGACGGCAACTTCAAGATTCAGGCCAACCAGGGCGACGTGCTCGAAGTGTCTTACATCGGATACATAACCCAGGAAATAAAGGTAGGCACCAAGACAAGCCTCTCGATCACCCTTGAGGAAGAGAAGCACAACCTTAACGAAGTGGTTGTGATCGGTTACGGTACGCAGAGGCGCGAGGCCGTTACCGGTTCTGTGGCTAACATCAGCGGCTCTGAGCTGAACCAGATTGCGGCTACCAACGCAGCCCAGGCGCTCCAGGGCCGCGTCGCAGGTGTGCTCATGACGCAGACCTCTTCAAAGCCGGGCGCAGAGATGCAGATACGCATCCGCGGCCAGCGTTCGCTCAACGCCAGCAACGACCCGCTCATCGTGCTCGACGGAATACCCTTCATGGGCCAGCTCTCTGACATCAACCCGGGCGACATCAAGTCGATGGACATCCTGAAGGACGCGTCGGCAACCGCCATCTACGGTAGCCGCGGTGCCAACGGTGTCATCCTCATCACCACGGTGAAGGGCATGCAGGGCTCGCCGGCCAAGGTAAGCTACAACGCTTACGTGGGCTTCAAGACCGTGTTCCACAAGTACCCGATGATGAACGGAAAGAAGTATGCCGAGATGCGTGAGTACGCCGGCCTCTACGAGAACACACTCGACGAGAGCAACGACACGGACACGGACTGGCAGGACCTGTTCTACCGCACGGGCATCAGCCACAGCCATGACGTCAGCATACAGGGCGGAACACAGGGCGGAAGCTACAGCTTCGGCGCGGGCTACTACCACGACGAGGCCGTCATCCCGACTCAGGGCTACGACCGTATCTCCATCCGAGGCAACTTCGACCAGAGCGTGGGCAAGTACTTCCGCTTCGGACTTTCTACAAATACCAACTACCACGAGACCAAGGGTGGCAACGTCGGCATCTACAACGTGCTGTCGATGAGCCCGCTGGCTTCTCCATACGACGAGGAAGGCAACCTCAAGCGCACCATCAAGATGCCTCTCGACGAGACTTGGGTGCTCACGAAGGACGTGGCCGAGAGCCTTCAGGACACATGGCTGAACGAGGAGCGCGGACTCGGTTCTTACAACACCATGTTCGCCGAGGTCAAGTGCCCGTGGATCGAGGGACTCAGCTATCGCGTGAACGTCGGCTTGAACTACCGTACATCGAAGACGGGCGTGTTCACCGGAACCGGCGTGACCAGCACCAACCCCGATTCTCCCAACAGCGCGTCGGTACAGCAGGACGTTACGAGAAACTGGGTAGTTGAGAACCTTCTCACCTACGACCGCACATTCGCGGAGAAACACCACGTGAACTTCACCGGCCTTTACTCAGCCGAGCAGACAACGTTTGAGCGCACGTACATGTCTGGCCGCGGCATCCCGGCCGATTACTTCCAGTATTACAACATCGGCGCAGCAGCCGACGAAGTTTCGGTCAACCCCAACAACCAGAGCTACTGGCAGAGCGGACTCATGTCATGGATGGCGCGTATAATGTACACCTACGACAACAAGTACATGATCTCGGCGGCTGTCCGTTCAGACGGTTCTTCACGCCTTGCCAAGGGACACCAGTGGCATACATACCCCGCAGTCTCTGTAGGTTGGAACATCTCGCGCGAAAGCTTCCTGAAAGACGTAAAGTGGATTGACAACATCAAGCTGCGCGTAGGCTATGGTGAGACGTCAAACCAGAGTATCGACCCGTATTCTACGCTCGGAGCGCTCAGCAGCCGTCCGTACAACTTCGGGCCGGCAAGCACAGGCTTCCTCCGCGGCTACTATGTTTCAACCCTTCCCAACTCTGAACTCGGATGGGAATATTCGTCAACATGGAACTTCGGTGTTGACTTCTCGTTCTTCAGCGGCAGGTTGAGCGGTACGATGGAATACTACGTCCAGAACACCAAGGACTTGCTTCTCAGCGTTTCGCTCCCGTCCACTTCAGGTGTGGGCAGCTATATGGCCAATGTCGGAAAGACACGCAACACCGGTTTCGAAATGAGCCTTAACGGCATCATCATCGACAACAAGAACGGATGGACATGGGATGCGGGACTGAACTTCTACTTCAACCACAACGAACTCGTGGAACTTGCTTCAGGCGCACAGGAAGACAGGAACAACCGTTGGTTCGTAGGCCACCCGATAGACGTGATCTACGACTATAAGAAAATCGGCCTCTGGCAGGAAGGCGACCCGTATCTCGACATCCTCGAGCCGGGCGGCAACGTTGGTATGATCAAGGTTGAGTACACCGGTGAATATGACGAGAACGGCAAGCCCGTACGCGCCATCGGCGCCGACGACATGCAGGTGCAGGACATGGAGCTTGATCTCGTAGGAGGTTTCAACACCAACGTTTCATACAAAGGCTTCGACTTCTCTGTTATCGGAGCATTCCAGATTGGTGGTACGCTCATCAGTACCTTGCACTCTTCCAACGGTTACCTCAACATGTTGTCAGGACGCCGCGGACAGATCGACGTTGACTACTGGACAGAGGACAACACCGACGCCAAGTATCCGAAGCCGGGCGGCATAATGTCAAGCGACAACCCGAAGTATGGCAGCACCCTCGGTTACTTCGACGCAAGCTATCTGAAGATACGCGCCATCACCCTTGGCTATGACTTCGCACGCTTCAAGGCAGTCAAGGACTTCGGCATCAGCAAGCTTAGAGCTTACTTCACGGTGCAGAATCCGTTTGTCCTCTTCTCTCCGTTCACCAACGAGTGCGGTCTTGACCCCGAGACAAACACCGTCAGCAACGACGGAAGCACAATGGCTGTGACGATGGAAGGCTACACGGGTGCGCACAAACTGCCGGTTGTGGGTTACAATACTCCGTCTACACGTAATTTCTTATTCGGTATAAATCTGACTTTCTAAAATCGACAAACCATGAATACGTTTAAAATGAAAATAAGGAACTTAGGTATAGCTTCCGTAGGACTGCTTATGCTTGGTTCGTGCTCAGACATACTTGACGAGCAACCGCGTACCATCTATGAGCCTGGCTTCTTCGAAACGGAGTCTGGTATCGAGGGTGGATTGACAGCACTTTATGCCCACCTTCGCGACACTTACGGTTACGCGTACTATTATTGTATCTGTGAAACCGGTACCGACGAGTACACATACGGCCATGACGCCGACGGCAACTTCAAGGACGCCGACCTCTCGGGCGTAGGGCAGCTCAACGCGCAGACGAGCCGTTCTGACGCTCTTTGGGGCAATGTGTTCACTTATATCAATACCGCGAGCGGCATCATCGAGAACGGAGTTGCTGCCGGAATGGCTGAGTCGCTTATCAGCGAGGCCCGTTTCTTCCGTGCATACGACTTCTTCCGCCTCGTTCAGACGTTTGGAGGCGTGCCTCTTGACTTCGGTGCCGGCGAGCTGAAGTTCAACACTTCGCCAACGCGTTATTCCGTGCGCAACACCGTGCCTGAGGTTTATACGAAGGCAGTGTTCCCCGACCTGAAGCTGGCTGTTGAGAACCTGCCCGAGACGGGACGTCTCACCGGCGGACTGACTAAGAACGCCGCACGCCTTGTCCTTGCCAAGGCATACCTGGCTTACGGCTGGTGGCTCCAGAATCCGAAGAACATCCCGACTTATCCGGAATGTGCACGCCAAGACCCTGACGGGCACGACGCGCAGTGGTACTTCCAGGCTGCTTACGACCTGGCCATTGAGGGTATAACTAATCCCGGCCCGTTCGCTCTCCAGCCTACATATTATGACGTTCACCTCGGCTCCAACGACCGCAACAACGAGGTTATGCTCTATGCCGACCATACTGAGAACAGCGAAGAGTTCAACGGCGGCTCTCTGAGCTACGGAAGCGGTGGCGCTCCGGACAACTTCGCCGTTTGGATGGTGACTTGGAACTATCCCAACATGACTGCCAAGCGTGCAGACACCGGCGCAAGCTTCACTCCGGTGCTCCGTGCGGCCACTCAGGATCTTGGCCGTCCTTGGACGCGTATGGCTCCGCCGCAGGAAGTGTTCTACAACACGTTCGCAAACAAGACGGAAGACTCACGCTACGACGGCACTTTCACCACGGTGTTCCGCTCAAACTGGAATCTCGACGAGGCGAATTACGGCAGCTTGACCGCTGCCATCAACGCCAACGACATGGAAGTGCCCGTGGGCGGCGCCATACTGTCGTTCGTAGATGACGAAGTTGTGCCTGAGGGTACACCTGTCACAACAGAGAATGCCGTTGGCGGTTACGAGGTGCCGGGCCGTGCCGACTATGTTGTGCCCACGAGGGCAATCAGCCGCCTGAAGTACCCGATGCTGTGGAAGCTCGGCGTTTACCGCACAGACAACGCCGGAACAGTGGGCCAGCCCAATGCGGCCAGCACGCGTCCGTTCAACATCCTGTACTTCTCTGACTTCTACTTCGTGGCAGCCGAGGCTGCTGTAAAGGGCGCAACCACGCAATCGGGCTACACCGCACGCGATTGCATCAACGTGATCCGCGCACGCGCCGGCAAGTGGCGTTACAGCAATGCGAACAACGAGGTTTACGAGGCTGACTTCAGCGAGCAGATGATGGCAGAGACTCCTGATCTTGACAACATTTCGGAAGACGAAGCCATTGACTATATCCTCGACGAGCTGAGCCGCGAGTACTTCGGCGAAGGCCGCCGCTGGGTTGACCTTGCACGTACCCAGACATGGCATGAGCGTGCGAAGACTTACACCATCTGCGGAATGGATGCAAACTCAGTGACTCCGGAGACCGTCACGCGCGACATCCAGGACTACCTGTACCTGCGCCCGATTCCGCAAGGTCAGCTCGACGCGATGGAGATGACGGCTGAAGAGAGGGCTGCATTCCAGAATCCGGGATATTGACATTCATCAGAAATGAGGCTGACAGCGGTCAGCGCACGAAGGGACATTGAGTGTTCAGTTGTGTTATTTATGTAAAAGTTGGGAGGGCGGTCCGTTTTGCGGTCCGCCCTTTTTCATATGCCTTGGTATGCTTCGTGCCTTCTGCTCATCCGTATCTTTGGACGGTTGCGGCGTGTGGAGACGTTTTTTTTAAGTTCGTAAGTTAGGCATAACAGGGATGCCACACCAACCAGCCTTGTCGCAAACAATGGATTCCGCTTTTCAGCGGAATGACGACTTGCCACAGAAAGGCATGAACGCAAAGACACAAGATAATCTTTTGCTTGGAAGGACATTTCCTTATGCGAACTCACGTTTTTTCATGATTCGCTATGGCGAAGGCGCATGCCTTTATTTTTTCGGTATGTTTGCATGGCCGAGTCTTACGTTTGTACGGGCATGGCAGTTTGGATTAAAACAATAATCGTGTCATGAAAACTGAATCAAACAATGTTTTCCGGGTCACTAAGCCTAAGGCCGTCCGCGCTGCCACGGCGGCGACGTGGGTAATAGTGGCGGTGAGCTTTGCTGCCATTTTTGAGTATGTTGGGCGTTATACGGACGCTTCCTGGTTGCGGCTCCGCGGCGGACGCACTTGTCTGTCGGGCTGCGACGGCGCGGCGCTGGCGGTGAGCCGCGTGCTCGATGTTGTCGGGAAGTGATGGCGCAGTGCTAAGCCCGGTTTGTAAGAGACGGCAAAACGCAATGCGAAAGACGGCGAATCGCGCTGTGATTTGCCGTCTTTCGCATTGCGTTTTGCCGTGTTTTGGAAAGCCTGCTTTCCCCGTTGCGGTTCAGGTCAGGCGCGGAGCCGCTTCTTAAGCCTGTTTGTCCGTGTAACGGCCGTTTACAGCCGTCCCTCATCCGAGTAGCTGTAATACCGGCCGTCGGTTATAATGATATGGTCGAGCATGTGCAGGCGCATCAGTTCGCACGCCTTCTTCATGCGCTGCGTCAGGCGGTCGTCGTCTCCGCTGGGGCGTGGGTTGCCGCTTGGGTGGTTGTGGCAGAGGGCTACGACGGTGGCGTTGCAAAGCAGTGCGGACTTGACGGCGAGCCGTATGTCTACGGCCGTCTCGGTGATGCCGCCGTGAGACAGCATCACGCTTTTTATCAGCCTGAAGTTCTGGTTCATCAGCAGTATCCATGCTTCCTCCACGTCCAGATCCTGCATTTTCGGCCGCATGTATTCGTATATGGCCGCGGCGGAGTCAAACCTGTCGCGCATTTCCGCCTTTTCCCCCTGCCGGCGCTTGCCCAGCTCGCAGGCGGCGATGATGGTTACGGCCTTTGCCGGGCCGAGGCCTTTGTAGCGGCCGCCGGCCAGCTCGTCAATGGTTCTTTTGCCGAGCGTGTTCAGGTTGTTGCCGCAGTCGGCGAGCACGCGTTTCATCAGGTCTACGGCGCTCTCGTCCTGAGAGCCCGAGCCTATGAGTATGGCCAGCAGCTCGGCGTTGGTCAGTGCCGCCGCGCCGTGCTTCATGAGCTTCTCGCGCGGCCTGTCTTCCTCGGCCCATTGGTTTATGGAAAGCTTGTTCATGGAAGTTTAATATACCCACCCCAGCCCTCCCGAAGGGAGGGAGACTGATATGTGTTGTTTGCAAAGTGCAATACTTCTTGTATTGTCTTTACCATATTCATTTTAACCAAAATTGAATGGACTGTGTAAAAGGAATATGCTTGTAAACCGTTGCCATGGTCATATAAAGCTCCCTCCCTTGGGGAGGGCTGGGGTGGGTTGTTACTTGTAAAACGTTTTCTCGAATGCATGGAACTCGTCCTGCCCCTTGACGCAGCGTTTCCACCATGCGGCGATGAATCCGCAGCCGTAGCCGAAGAGTTGGATGAACGCCGCCGGGACGCTGAGCAGGCCAACCTTAAGGCTCTTGTTGGCTGCAGAGGAGTCGGCCATGATGACAAGGCAGTAAAGCAGTATGGGCAGCCACGGCGCGGCGCAGAGCCAGTACCAGCGGTGTATGTCGTCGTAGGCCATGAGCACGCGCCCCACGGCCGACGTGAGCACCAGTGCGCAGACGCCGACGGTGAACACCGTGGGCAGCATGTGGACCAGCTTGAGCGACTCGGGATATTTCTTGTAAAGGTTGATGCGCGCTATGCCGCTGTTGTACACCTGGCGGAAGAACTTGCGGAAGTCGGTGCGCCGCTTGTGCCACACCCATGCCTCGGGCATCAGGCGGCATCGGCATCCGGCCTTGAATATGCGTATGCTGAAGTCGATGTCCTCGCCGAAGCGCATCTTCGAGAAGCCTCCGAGGCGCAGGTACACGTCGCGGCGCACGCCCATGTTGTAAGAGCGGGGGTAAAACTTGTCGAGCTTTTTCTTGCCTCCGCGTATCCCACCCGTGGTGAAGAAGCTCGTCATGGAGTAGCTTATGGCCTTCTGCGTGTCGGTGAACGAGTCATGGGCGCGGTCGGGGCCGCCGAAGGCGTCGGCCGGCTCGCGTTCCAATTCGGCTTCTACGGCCTCGAGATATCCTTTTGGCACGACCACGTCAGAGTCGAGTACTATGAGATATTCGCCCTTCGAGCGCTCCGCGCCGTAGTTGCGGCTTTGCCCCGGGCCGCTGTTAGGCTTGGCGTAGTAGTGCAGGTTGAGCTTGCCGGCGTATTTTGCGCACACGTCCTTGCACGGCGTGGCGCTGCCGTCTTCTACGATTACAACCTCAAAGTCTTTGACGGTCTGGGCTGTGAGGCTTTCCAGAAGTTCGTCGACTTCGTCGGGGCGGTTGTACACGGGAACGATGAATGAGTATTTCATTGATGTCGGGATTTGAGTGATAGACGTGGGTTGATGAGTAAAGACGAGTGTCTGTAAATAGCCGGACAGCCGTTTCCGGTGGCTTGCCGGCTTGGTTTTGAAAAACATTAAAGGAGCAAAGACGTTAAGACAAATGGCTTGCTGCAGAAATATCGCATGCTTCTAAGCGTTTGCCTTAACTCCTTTGCTCCTTTATTCTCTAACTCCTTGAATTGGAGTTACTCCTTCACGCGGTTGAGGTAGCTTCCGTCGCGTGTGTCGATCTGGATGAGGTCGCCCTCGTTGATGAACAGCGGCACGCGCACCTCGACGCCTGTTTCAAGCGTGGCGGGCTTAGTCGCGTTGGTTGCTGTGTCGCCTTTCACGCCCGGCTCGCTGTGGGTTACGCGCAGGTTGGTCTTCACCGGCATCTCGGCGTAGAGTATCGTGCCGTCTGTGGTGTCGGTGACAACCTCGACAACGTCGCCCTCCTTCATGTAGTCAACGCCGATGATGGAGTCGCGGTTGATTGGTATCTGCTCGAAAGTCTCCTGGTTCATGAAGATCAGGCCTGTGGGGTCTTCATACAGATACTGGTAAGGGCGGTGCTCTATGCGCACGTCCTCAAGCTTGAATCCTATCTGGAATGTGCGTTCAAGCACGCGTCCGTCGGTTACGTTCTTCAGCTTTGTGCGCATTACGGTGTTTCCCTTTCCAGGCTTGACGTGCTGGAAGTCGATGCAAATCCATACCTGGTTGTCCATGCGGATGCATGTACCTTTCTTTATTTCCTGTGAGTTAATCATTTTGTATATGTAATTTAGAATGTTGTCGCCTGTCCGTAAATCATGATAAGGCGGCACTTTGAGGCCCGGCGCTTCATCCGTTAGTCCCGTTATGTCCGCCTAAAAAGTTGACTTTCAGGCTGCAAAGTTACTATTTTTTTAGAAAAAAGCATAAAACAAATGCCTAAAAAACATATTATCCTTGGTTGTTTGAAAAGAAATGTGTACTTTTGCAGCCCAAAGCGTGGAACGAATAACAACAAAAATAAAATAAGAATATGAAAAGAACATTTCAGCCGCACAACAGGCGTAGGGTGAACAAGCACGGTTTCCGTGAGAGAATGGCAACAAAGAACGGCCGCCGCGTGCTTGCGTCACGCCGTGCAAAGGGTCGCAAGAAGCTTACTGTTTCAGACGAGCATCACGGAAAGTAAACCGCAGCCCGTAAGAAATTGAACCGGAAAAAGGAAAGAAGTAAAGCGATGTCTTTGCTTCTTTCTGTTTTTTTCATACCTTTGCAGGAAACATACGACAAGGATGAAGACAAGGGATTTCTTTAGAAAAATCTTCAGCTTGAGGCTTTGGCTCAACCTGGCCTTGATGCTGGTTGTCGTCGTCTTGTTGTGTCTGGGAGTGAAAGTCGGGCTCGACATATACACGCACCACGGCGAGGAGATATCCGTGCCGGACGTTAGGCGCAAGGCTTTCGCCGATGCCGAGCACATATTGACGGGAAACGGGCTTGGAGTTGTGGTGAGCGACACAGGATATGTAAAGACCCTTCCGCCTGACTGCATACTCGAACAGTCGCCGGAGCCGGGCAAGAAAGTCAAGTCCGGAAGAGTGGTTTATGTCGTGATAAACTCCTCGCATTCTCCGATGCTGGCCATTCCCGACATAATAGACAACTGCTCTTACCGTGAGGCGCGCGCAAAGCTGATAGCCATGGGCTTCAAGGTGGGCACCACCGAGTACATCTCCGGCGAGAAGGAATGGCTGTATGGCTTGAAGTCGAATGGCAAGATGCTGCGCAACGGGCAGAAAGTGTCGGTCAATGACATTATAATAATGCAGGTTGGCGACGGTATGCGTGACATGAACGATTCGATAGTCTATGCCGAACCGGAGGATTTTTACGGTGAATATGGAGACTCCGTGCTTGAGCCGGTGCCGTCGGACGGCGTGTTATATACAGCGCCGGAACAGGAGGGCGATGTGGACGAGTTCGAGGTCGTTACCGGACCGGAATAGGCATGCATGCCCGAACAGCTTGCAAAAAAAGACCTTATGACAGAAGATTATATCGACGACATAGAGTTTGACGATGACGACGGGCGGCAGCTGTATGAACATCTGCGCGTGGTTGTGGACAAGGGACAGGAACCGTTGCGCATTGACAAGTTCATGCTGAAGAAGCTGCAGCATACAAGCCGTAACCGCATACAGCGTGCGGCTGATGCCGGCTTCGTGCAAGTCAACGGGGCGCCGGTCAAGAGCAACTACCGTGTGCGTCCTTTGGATGTGATCACGCTGATGCTCGACAGGCCGCAATACGACAACACCATTGAGCCTGAGGACATCCCGTTGGACATTGTCTACGAAGACACAGAGCTGATGGTGATCAACAAACCGGCTGGTCTTGTTGTGCATCCGGGATGTGGAAATTGGCACGGCACACTCGTGAATGCCGTGGCTTGGCATCTGAAAGACGTGCCAACGTATGACCCGAATGATCCGGAAGTAGGCCTGGTGCACCGTATAGACAAGGATACGAGCGGCCTGCTGGTTATTGCAAAGACCCCAAACGCAAAGACAAAGCTCGGCTTGCAGTTCTTCAACAAGACCACACACCGCAGTTATAATGCGCTCGTTTGGGGCAATTTCACCGAAGACGAAGGCCGCATAGAGGGCAACATAGGGCGCGATCCGAAGGAACGTATGCGAATGGCGGTGTTTCCACCTGGTTCGGAGACAGGCAAACACGCCGTCACCCATTACCGTGTGATTGAACGCTTCGGATATGTGACACTGGTTGAATGCATACTTGAGACGGGACGCACCCATCAGATAAGGGCTCACATGCGGCATATAGGCCATCCGCTTTTCGCCGACGAACGTTACGGAGGCACCGAGATACTGCGCGGCAACCGCACGGGCGGCTACCGCCAGTTCGTTGAGAACTGCTTTAAGACTTGCCCACGGCAGGCGCTTCACGCCAAAACGTTGGGTTTCGTGCATCCTGTCACAGGCAAACAGATAGACTTCACCTCTCCGCTTCCTGACGACATGGTGCGTCTTCTCGACAAATGGAGGGTATATATAAAAGGAAATGAATTTAAATAAATATACTTTATGAAAAATCTCAAGAGAACAATAGCCATAGTGTGTGGAGGTGATTCTTCCGAATATGGTGTCTCTTTGCGCTCAGCCCAAGGGCTTTATTCTTTTTTTGACAAGGAAAGATACAATGTTTACATCGTTGTAGTGAGGGGGCTTGATTGGCACGTGGAATTGCCTGACGGGACAACCGTGCCTGTGGACCGCAACGACTTCTCGTTCATGGAGAACGGAAAACTCGTACAATTTGATTACGCTTATATCACGATACATGGCACGCCGGGCGAAAACGGCATACTTCAGGGATATTTCGAGCTTGTGCATGTGCCTTATTCCACAAGCGGAGTGCTTGTCGAGGCGTTGACTTTCAACAAGTTCGTGCTCAACCAATACCTGCGCGGATATGGTGTCCGTGTGGCTGACAGCCTGTTGATCCGCAAGGGATACGAGGAGATTGTCAGCGACGACGAGATAGAAGAGCGTATCGGAATGCCGTGTTTCGTAAAGCCTGCGGCCGACGGCAGCAGCTTCGGAGTGTCAAAGGTGAAGAACAAGGATCAGCTTGCTCCTGCCATACGCAAGGCCATGATGGAAAGCGAAGATGTCATGGTTGAGCAGTTCATACAGGGAACTGAGATATCCATCGGCTGTTATAAGACGCGTGAAAAGAGTGTCGTGCTGCCTGCAACGGAAGTTGTTACACAGCATGAGTTCTTCGATTATGATGCGAAATACAACGGACAGGTGCAGGAGATAACGCCGGCCCGCCTCGCTCCCGAGACAACCAAGCGCGTGGAGGAGATAACAAGCCAGATCTATGACATTCTGCATTGCAACGGAATGATACGCATCGACTACATCATAAGCCGTGGCCAGGGCAGCGACGGACAGGAAGTGGACAAGGTGAACATGATTGAAATCAACACCACTCCGGGCATGACGGCCACGAGTTTCATTCCGCAGCAGGTCAAGGCGGCCGGTCTCAGCATGACCGACGTGCTTACCGACATTGTGGAAAACCAGTTCAGATGATTTTTTTGAAGTTTAAGACGTCAAGGGAATAAAGGTAACGATTATTCCCTTGGCGTTTTTAAATACCTGTAATATTAAATCTTGAAAGCTATGAAAGTACCCGTTGAATTTGACAGCATCCGTCCTTTTGAGCCGGAAGAGTTGCCCCAGGTATTTGAACGGTTGTTTGCCGACCCCCAGTTCAGGAAGGTTCTGGCTTATGCTTTGCCCGGAATGCCGTTTGAGAAAGTGCGTGACAAGATTCTTTCATGCAAGACCAACCTGGAGTTCCAGATAAAGTTTTGTTATGGTTTCGTGCAGTCTTTGGTAGACAAGCTCACCACCGGGTGCGACATGGATGTATCGTCGGTTGACGTGTCGGGGCGTTACACGTTCGTAAGCAACCACCGTGACATTGTGCTTGATTCCGGTTTCCTTGACAAGTTGCTGATAGACAACGGCTTCAAGACCACATGCGAGATTGCAATCGGCGATAACTTGTTGGCCCTGCCGTGGGTGAAAGACCTTGTGAGGGTGAACAAGTCGTTCATCGTAAGGCGCGGATTGTCGCCGCGCGAGACGCTCGTGGCCAGCCGCCTGATGTCCGATTACATGCATTTCGTCATAGAAGAAAAGCACGACAACATATGGATCGCACAGCGCGAGGGGCGCGCCAAGGACTCCGACGACCGCACACAGCCTGCCATTCTGAAGATGATGGCAATGGGCGGAGGCCGCGGCAGCGTTGTTGAAAAGCTGCGCCGGCTGCACATCGTTCCGTTGTCAATCTCTTACGAATATGATCCCTGCGACTATCTGAAGGCGCGCGAGTTCCAGCTGAAGCGCGACAATGCCGGCTGGAAGAAGTCAGCCGAAGACGACATCGTGAGTATGCGCACCGGAATAACCGGCTACAAGGGGCGTGTCCACTACCAATGTGCGCCGTGTATAGACGCCTGGCTTGACGCGCTCGACCCCTCGACTCCCAAGACTGAGGTGTTTGACGTAATAGCAAGGCACATCGACCAAGGCATACATAGCAACTACCGCCTTTATCCCTGCAACTATGCAGCTCTCGACATGCTGCGTGGCGACGGCACTTTCAGCGACAAGTACACGGCTGAAGAGAAGGCCGCTTTCGAGAAATACCTTGCCGGTCAGCTAGCCAAAATCGACATTCCGCACAAGGACGAGCCGTATCTTATGGAGCGTATGCTCACCATGTATGCCAACCCAGCCGTCAATTATCTTAACGCCACGCGATGAGACATTGCCTGAAATACATCTTCCTGCCGCTTGTTTTCGCGCTTCTTGCGTGTGAGAACGAGGCGTATGACACCGGCGACGGCCCTCTCTCCGGCATGCGTGCCGACTTTGTCGAGGCGCTGACCGACGCCGACGCGCATATGGCAAGTGTCGAGACCGACGCCGGCGAGCGGCTTTTTCTTACCGACAGGGTGACCGTAGGCTGGATGGAACGCCCCGACACGGTATACCGTGCGCTGCTGTATTATAATAAGGTGGAGGCCGACAGCGGCGCGTTTCTTGCCGAGCCGCTCGGCATCACGCAGGTGCTTGTGCCGCCGGTCACCGCCGTTGGCGACATGAATGATGACCTTAAGGCCGACCCTCTGGACTTTGTCAGCTCGTGGAAGAGCGCCAACGGCAAGTACCTGAACCTTGAACTCGGCGTTAAGACAGGCACCGTGGACGGCTCATACGGCACGCAGACGCTCGGCCTTGTGTGCCTCGGCGTGGACGAGCGGGCCGACGGCACGCGCCTTGTGCGCCTCGCCTTGTATCACGACCAGGCCGGAGTGCCTCAGTATTACACCGCCACCGTTTACCTCAGCATCGCCGTTTCGCGCCTTCCCATAGAGCCGACAGAGGGCGACGAGGTGAGCGTCGACATCGAGACTTACGGAGGAACGCTTACACGAACGTTTACTTTTTAATATATAATTTTACAAAGAAGGCTGCCGCCCCGTCGCCGGGCGCGCAGCCTTTTATTGTTCTTTGCCGTGTGTTTTTTTGCAAAAAACATGAAAAACACGTCTCCTTGTGTCACAAAAGCGGCCTTCTTGCGTAATAAGGGTAAACGTATAACACATTAAAACGTAATATCATGAACATCAAGACATTGGCAATCACCGCCTGCGCGGCGGTGTTCTCGCTGTCGGCTTGCGGCGGAACAGACAAGAACTTGTCGTCAACACCAAACGCGGAGCTTGCCCACGTGGCGTCTACAGGTACGGTTGAGCGCTCCCTCAACCTGCGTAATTTCACAGGGATAACGGTCAACACGAGCGTGATTGTGAACTATACGTGCGGCGCGGACTATAAAGTGGTGGTGCGCGGAGACAAGGACGCGCTCGACAGGAGCGAATTTTTCGTCTCCAAGAACCGCCTTGTAGTAAAGCAGAAAGACGGGAGCAGGGTGAACACGAACATTGATTTTCTCAACACCTTGACGCTTGACATCACCGCTCCGGAGCTGAACATCATCCAAAACAACGGCAGCACGGTGTTCAAGGCGGGGCAGTTTGCGCCCAAGAGTCTTGAAGTTGTCAACAACGGTGCGCTGTCTTTGGATGTTGACGGCATATCATGCAAAGGGCAGGATGCCACCGTTTCCATTTCTAACAACGGCCAGTGCTCCGTTAGGACACCGTCAATCTCCGCGCAGGAGTTGTCGGTCAGCAACAACGGGATGCTCCACATCGGCGATTGCAACGTCACTTCAAGCCGCACCCAAGTAGTCAACCACGGCAACATGGAGCTTGACGGCAACATCGAAGGCACATCGTTGAATTGTACCAACAGCGGAGTTCTCGGCATGAAGGGCGCAATCAAGCTCGACGGCGGCTTTGAATACAACAACTACGGGCAGTCGTCGCGAGCTGGCGACATCATCGCCGGCAGCATCGCCATGGAGAACACTGGCGTTGACAAGCTTGAGGGCAAGCTAAAGGCCGCCACCCTTGCGATGAATGTTGACGGCCAAAGCAACTATGACATAAGCTTTTCAGGCACGCAGGCCAAGCTGTCGTGCAGCGGCGTTGGCCGCTTCAAGCTCGCGTTAGACTGCCAAAGCATCAATATAGACACGAGCGGACAAATCGACATCTCGCTCTCCGGTACCGCCGACAAGACCGAGTTTACAGGCACGGGCGTGTCGCATATCAACACGTCTGGCTTAAACAAGTTCTAAATCCATCAGCCTTTTAACCGGCTGCAGACGCATTACATGACAGAAGAGGACTTTCAACGCGAGGCCGAGGCCATGCGCCCCATGCTGCTTCAGGCGGCCACCGCCCTGCTCGGCAATGCCGAGGATGGCGAGGACGCCGTGCAGGACGCGTTGCTGAAGCTGTGCCTTATGGCCGACACGCTGCGCCGCCCGGTGGCTCCGCTGGCCCGAGTCCTCGTGCGAAACCTCTGCGTCGACCGCCTGCGCCGCCGCAGGCAGACCGTGCCGCTTGAGCTTACGGCCATGCAGGCTGTGCCGCAGGAGGGCGTTGACGGCGACGCCTTCGCTCACGTAATGAAGGTAATCGACACGCTGCCCGCCGCCCAGCAGGTGGTGTTGCGCCTGCGCCACATCGACGGTATGCCCATGGAAGACATAGCCCAACTTACCGGCGCGAGCGAGGCCGCCGTGCGCAAGCAGCTAAGCCGGGCGCGCATGGCCGTGAGGAAACATTATCTTGATACTTTTGAAGATGAATAACAGGGAAATAAAAGACACCGAAAGGCTTGTGCGCCGCTTCTTCGACGGCGAGACGACGCTGGCCGAGGAACGCAGGCTCTACCGCCTGTTCAGCCGCAAGGGGCTGCCACGGGAGCTTGAGAAGTACCGCCCCGTGTTCGCCGCCTTCGGCTCGATGCAGGCCGACGAGGGGCGCAGGGCACGGCTCGTGCCAGTTTTCAGGCACGCCGTGTGCGGCGTTGCGGCGGCAGTTTTGTTGCTGCTTGGTGTTTGGACTTACATTGATTACCGCGAGGACAAGGCTTTGGCGCGCCTTTATGAAGGCAGTTATGTGATAGAGAACGGCGTGCGCACCGACGACCTCAGCCGCATACAGGATGACATACGCCAGGCTCTTGCTGACGCGGAGCGCGTGGAAGAAAGGGTGGGGCAAGGCTCTGTGGCCGACCGTGCCGAGGCCGACGTGCTGCGCAGCATCGATGACCCGGAGCTGCGCCGGCAGGTGGAAGACATGTTGAACTAAAAAGAAACCGCAATGATTACACGCAGGCTATTGATTATATTTGCGCTGCTGGCCGCCATGGTAGCATCGGCCTTCGGCCAGAACAGCATTGACCGGCTGGTTGAGAACCACTCATCGGTGGGGCAGAGCAAGTTCACCTCGGCTGTGGAGCGCGACCCCAAGACGCGCAAGATACAGCGTGTGGTGAAGGTTCTGGAGATGGGAAACGCCGACGTAAGCCGCTTTATCGCCGCCTTCAGGCGTGAGGCGGCCACGGGCGACCTTACAGAGCGGCGCACCGACACCGGTCTCACGATGGTGCTCACCGTGCCCGGCAAGGCCCAGAACCGCGTCTACATGATGAAGTGTGACGGCCCTTCGGGCTTAAGCCGGAAAGCGACGAGATACAACTTCACCAAGGTTACGGTGATAGTGAAGTACGGATGATTTTGCAAGAGACGGCTTTCCGCCTTCCCAAAGGCCGTCTTTGGCATGCTAAAAGGCCGCCTATCGCAACGCGAAAGACGGCCTTTTGTAATGGCAGACATAACTGCCTGGCTTACAAGGCATTCCGGCTTGTCTGCTAATGGGAAATCGTTTCTTCTTTCAGGAACTTCTTGAAGCGGTCGTGGTATCCGTTGAACACGTTTATGTCCACCTCGCCGCGTATGCCGCTGACGCGTCCGTCGGGGCACAGCTGCCATATGGCCAGGCGCACGTCGGGGCGGTACTCGCCGTAACGGGCTATCCACACCATGTAGTCGCGCATCAGGTCGGGTGCTTCTGGCAGGTATTTGTTCACGAATTGCTGGCTCACGTAGAGTATGGGTCGCACCCCTGTGCGCCTCCGCACGATGTCGAGCCACGTGCGTATGCGGCTGAACATGGCCGCCGTTCCGCCCATCTTGCGTATCTGCGAGGCCGTTGGCTCTACGTCGAGAACCGGCGGCAGGTCGCCTTTGGAGAAGCGCGAGTGGCGCAGGAAATAACGGGCCTGCTGCTTGGCGGTGGATTTTGTTGAGAAAAAGTGGTATGCTCCGACGGGTATGCCGCGCCGTCTTGCCTGGCGGTAGTCGCTCAGGTAGTAAGGGTTGCGCACCGACGCGCCTTCGGTTGACTTTATGTAGACGAACGACACGGGGTAGTCCACCTCGCCGCTTACCTTCTTGCGGCTTATGTCTCCAAGGTGGGTGATGCGCAGTTTGTTCCAGTTTATGGCGTATTTCTTGCGCCCCTTGCCGTGTTGGTAGCGCGAGATGTCTATGCCGTAGATGCGCTCGGCGGTGTAGGTCATGCGTTCTCCGCGGTAGGCGCCGCCCTTCCATTCGCCCGTCTGCACCTTGCCCTGTGCCGTCAGTCCGCACCCGAAGCCGTTTCTCAGTCCGTCATGCCATTCGCCGTCATAGTAGCTGCCGTCGCGTCCGCGCCAGATGCCGTGCCCTGAGGGGCGGTACAGGCTGTCAAGTTCGCCCCGGTAGATGCCCAGGCTGTCGGTTATAGTGCCGCGCACGACGGTGTCCGCGCTGAACACTGCCTGCACCGTACGCCCCTGCCGGTCTGTCACGGTGGCGCGTCCGTGCCTCAGTCCGTTCTTCCATTGTCCGCTGTACAGGGTAGAGTCGCCGCGTGTCAGCACGCCGTATCCGCTTGGCCGTCCGTCGGCCATGCCTCCGCGGTAGGTTTGCCGCCCGTCGGATACGATGGCGGTGCCTGTCGGCGTCTTTTTGACACACGCCGCCAGTAGCAGCAGAATGATGATGGAAAGTGTGATGGCAGGCTTCTTCATGGCAACAAATTCTTAAGTCCGAAGCCCATGTGGGTGGCCGGTACAGTCTTTCCGCCTATGCTGATGCCGATGAAAAGGCCGCGGGCGGTGAATACGGGTGAGCCGTCAGGAGCCAGCAGCGGCGGCACATCGTGCTCCCTTTTCCCTTTGCATGCTCCGCCGAAGGTCTGTGCCTTGGCTCCGTTCGGGCTGAAACCGTTGAGCCGGCAGCCGGGATATGACGCTATGACGAGGCTGTCTCCCGTGTCGGTCTGCGGCGCAAGCCATTGGTGCGGATATATTGCTTTTGCTCCGTCGGGCTTTTGCCGGTCTGCGGTTTGCAGCAGGCGGACTGGTTTTGTGTTGTCGGGCGTAATGGCGTTGCATGCCGTCCGCAGAACCGTTCCGGCCGTGTCGGTGCATACGAGGGCGTGTTTCGTGACGAGCGTTATCGCAAGCCGTTTCTTTACAGACGCGCTTTCAAGCGCGTAAAGCAACTTTCCCACCTTTTTCTTCCGGGCTTCCAGGCTTGCGGAATACTCCGCCATGACGTTGTATCCGTCGTCGTTCACGTTGTGGGTTCTCATGTAATAGTCGGTCTCTTCGCCCATGCGGTCCAGTTGCGCCAGCCTTTCTTTCATCAGGTTTACGGTCTTTTCCAGCGTTTGCGGCAACATCCTGTTGGCGGAAACAAGCCTTTTGGCGACGGTGCTGTCGCCGTTTGCCGTGAGAAGAAGTCCGGGACACGAAGGTATGAGCGGCCACCGGTTCACCCAGCAGGCGTTAGAGTAAGTCTTGGTGATGACGGTAGAGTCGGCAGAAAGCGACCAGTCTTCAGGTGAAAGACTGTCGCTCAGGGTTCTGAAATAAGCTATCGGCTTGCCGTCGGCCTGTAACTCATAGTGTGATATGCTCTCTATCAGCGCCACGCTCCTTTCCATTTTTCTTATGGATGAAGGCATGAAAGTGGCTCCGTATATAATAAATACAATCGCCGCCAAGGCTATCGGCAGCGATTGTAAGGTCATGTGTAGTGCTTTTTTCTTGTCAGTCAATCTCTTCATCGGCTTCATATCCGCCCATTTCGCGTATCGCGTTCTTCAGTATTGTGTACTGTTGGAACAGGTCGTGCACCGGTTCGTGGCTGTCATCGTGCATCGGACTCTTCAGGTAGAACGACAACCATGTCTGGATTCCGCTTTTTCCCGCACGCAGGGCCAGGTCGCCGAGCAGGGCCAGGTCGAGCAGCAAGGGCGCGGCCAGTATCGAGTCCTTGCACAGGAAGTCGACTTTCACCTGCATTGGGTAGCCCATCCAGCCGAAGATGTCTATGTTGTCCCATCCCTCCTTGTCGTCTCCGCGCGGCGGATAGTAGTTGATGCGCACTTTGTGGAATATGTCTCCGTAGAGGTCGGGGTATTCTTCTTTTTTCAATATGGTGTCGATGACGCCGAGCTTGCTCACCTCCTTGGTCTTGAAATTCTCCGGAACGTCGAGCACAAGGCCGTCCCTGTTGCCGAGAATGTTGGTTGAGAACCATCCGTTTACGCCCAGCATGCGTGTCTTGAAGGCGGTCGAGAGCACGGTTTTCATCATCGTTTGTCCTGTCTTGAAGTCTTTTCCTGCTATCGGGACGTGGTTTTTCTCGGCGTGCTGCCACATTGCCGGTATGTCGATGCACGTGTTGGGAGCTCCCATTATGAACGGTGCGCCCTCGGCTATTGCCGCGTATGCGTAGCACATAGACGGCGCGATGTGCTCACGGTCGTCGGCTTTCATGGCTTTTTCAAACGCTTCCAGACTGTCGTGTACGGCTTTGTGGCGCGGCACGTAAATCTCTGTTGAGGCGGCCCATACCACAACAACGCGGCTGCATCCATGCTCCTGCTTGAACCGGCGGATGTCTTCACGCACTTGCTCAGCCAGTTCCCAGCGTGTGAGGCGCGTGTCCTTGACCCATGTTCCGTCTATCGCCTTGACGTAGTCGGGGTCGTAAACGCCCCTCATAGGCTGTATTTTCTCAAGTTCCTGCTTTACGGGATAAATGTCTCTGTCCCTCAACACTTCCGCGTTCAGTGCGCTTTCGAAGGCGTTGTCGGGCAGTATGTCCCATGCTCCGAACACCAAGTCGTCCAATGTTGGCATCGGGACTATCTCTGAAACATGCTTATATTCTTTCCCGGTGTTTTTCCCCACGCGTATCTTTGCCATCTGCGTGATGGAGCCTACGGGCTTGCCCATGCCATTGCGTATCATCATTGTGCCGGCAATGAATGTCGAACTGACGGCTCCAAGGCCGACGCATAAGACACCCAACCTGCCTTCAGCAGGCTTAACGTTGTTCTGTTTCATTTCCGTATTGTAGTTTTTATGTTTTTTGGTCTTGCTTGATTTTAGTGTGTCTTGACGGACTTAATGTGCCGCGAAAGTACAAAAAAACATTCATAGACGTGCGTGTTTGTAGCAATTTATTCACTTTTCTGTGAAAATGTTGTGCCTTGAGGTAGAATGTTTACATGTTTTCAGGTTTTTCTTTAGTAACTTTGCGGCATGCAAGTGTAACTTATTATAATAATGTAATGGCAAGATTTGATTTTGACGAGATTGTTGACCGCAGGGGCACTGATTGCCTGAAGTGGGACGGCGGAGAGGTGGACGGCGTGCTGCCGATGTGGGTTGCGGACATGGATTTCCGCACTGCGCCGTGTGTGACAGAGGCTTTGCGCAAGAGGGTTGACCACGGCGTGTTCGGTTATGAGCATGTGCCTGACTCGTATTACGAGGCCGTAATCAACTGGTTCGGCCGCCGGCACGGATGGCGCATGCGGCGCGAGTGGATGATATATACCAGCGGAGTGGTGCCCGCCGTGTCGGCGGTGATAAAGGCGATGACCTCTCCCGGCGACAAGGTGCTTGTGCAGACACCGGTGTACAACTGCTTTTTTTCTTCGATAAGGAACAACGGATGTGTCATGGAAGACAACAAGCTGGTCTATGCCGACGGCACCTACACCATTGACTTTGAGGACTTCGAGCGGCGTGCTGCCGACCCACAGGTAAAGGTGTTCCTGCTCTGCAATCCTCACAATCCGGCCGGCCGGGCGTGGACTCCGGCCGAACTTGGGCGCATGGGCGACATCTGCATGCGGCACGGTGTGTTCGTCTTGTCTGACGAGATACACTGCGACATCGTGATGCCGGGCTACAGGTACACTCCGTTCGCATCGCTTTCAGAAGAGTTCCTGATGCATTCGGCCACGTGTACCGCGCCGACAAAGACCTTCAACATTGCCGGTACGCAGATTGCAAACATAACGGCTGCAGACGAGGATGTGCGCAGCCGCATTGACAGGGCCATCAACATAAACGAGGTCTGCGATGTTAATCCGTTCGGGGTGACGGCTCTTCAGGCGGCGTACAACCACGGCGAGGAGTGGCTGGAGCAGCTGCTTGCATATCTGCACGGCAACTACGAGTGCCTGAAAAGGTATTTCGAGGAGAACATTCCGCAGATTCCGGTTACCAAGCTTGAGGCCACTTACCTTGTATGGCTTGACTGCTCGGCCATCGGCAAGCCGTCCAAGGTCATTACGGACGAACTGTTGCATGGGCATAAGCTATGGCTTAACGACGGTGAGATGTACGGGGAGCACGATCGCCCATTCGTCCGCGTGAACATAGCCTGTCCGCGTTCGCTGATGCTTGAGGGACTTAAACGGTTTGAACGGTATGCCAGGGAGGAACTGGGAAGATAAGAAATTAAAGAAGTTATAGGAGTCAAAGAAGCCAAAGCCGTATGTTTTGCCAGTTGAATGAATGCGCAACCGACAAAACATACGGATTTGGCTTCTTTGACTCCTATAACTTCTTTAAAATCCTAAAAAAGCTTACAGCCACTCCTTCAGCTCTGACAGGTGTATGGAGTTGCTGCCTTTTATCAGTATGCAGAAGCCTTCGGGACGGTGGGCTTCAATGGCTTTCTTCACTTCGTCCACATTGTTGAACTTGCGGAACGTGCAGTTTGTCTTGCCGAACTCCGGCCCTACGAGCCACACTTTGTCAAATCCCGCACTTTTAAGGAAGTCCGCCGTGCGCTGATGTTCCTCCGCGCTGACGGCTCCCAGCTCGTTCATGTCGCCGAGGATGGCCATCTTCTTGCCTGCCTTCATGTCGCGGAAGTTTGCCAGGGCGGCCGCCATGCTTGTGGGGTTGGCGTTGTATGCGTCGATGATGAGGCTGTTGTGAGCGGTGCGTTCCAGCTCGGAGCGGTTGTTGCGGGGCACGTATGACGCGAGGGCGTGGTCCACCTGCCCGGGTGTCACCTCGAAATATAGTCCCACGCAGGCGGCGGCGAGCATGTTCATCAGGTTGTAGCTGCCTATGATGTGTGTGCCGATGTTGTGCCAAGGCCCGTCCTCCGCGCGCCAGCGGAAGTTGAGGTAGGGGTCGCATGCGGTCACTTCGCCGTTCACTTCGGTGTCGGCCACGCCGCTCATGCCGTATTTGATGCGTATCAGCGAGCCGGCAATGTCGCTGAGTATCGGGTCGCCGGCGTTGATGAACACCTTTTTGCCGTGGTCGCGCAGGTAGTCATACAGCTCGCCTTTGGTGCGCACCACGCCCTCGAACGAGCCGAAGCCCTGCAGGTGGGCGCGTCCCACGTTGGTTATCAGGCCGTAGTCTGGCTCTACGATGTCCACCAGAGTCTTGATGTCTCCGGGATGGCTTGCGCCCATTTCAATCACGGCTATCTCGTGTTCCTTCGTCAGCCGCAGCAGCGTTTTCGGCACGCCGATGTCGTTGTTGAAGTTTCCTTGGGTGTAGAGCACGTTGTACTTTTCGCCCAGCACGGCGGCGATAAGCTCCTTGGTGGTGGTCTTGCCGTTGGTGCCGGTTATCCCGATTATCCTTGTTCCGAGTGCGCGGCGGTGGTGATTGGCCAGGCGTTGCAGTGTCTTAAGGCAGTCGTCCGTCAGAATGTAGCGGCCGTCGCCTTCTTCGGCGTACTGTTTCTCGTCAACTACTGCGTATGCGCAGCCCTGTTCCAAGGCCTTCTTCGCGAACGCGTTGCCGTTGAACGACGCGCCTTTCAAAGCGAAGAACATGGAGCCTTCGGGGCAGTCGCGGCTGTCGGTTGTCACAACCGGGTGCTCCGTAAAGATTTTGTAAAGTTCAGATATGTCCATTTTTACATTCTTTATGCGGTGCAAAGATAGTGCAAGCCGAGTGGAATGCAAAATAAAACGGCGTGAAACGACGTTTTATTTTCGTTCCCGAGGCGCAGCCTATTTTATCCAAAGATAGTGCAAGCCGAGTGGAATGCAAAATAAAACGGCGCGAAACGACGTTTTATTTTCAATCCCGAGGCGCAGCCTTCAGTAACTTGCTTATTTACAGACGGTTACGGATGCGGTTGCAAAAGACCGTCTTTTGCCTCGTAAAAGGCCATCTTTTGCAAGGCGAAAGACGGCCTTTTGCAGCCCGTTTTGCCGTCTTTTGCAAAACAGGCAGTCTTGTCGTGCCGTCAGCTTGTTTGTTGCCGTCTTTGCTGTTGATTGAAACCGAGGCTTCACCTGTCAGGCATTTTTAGGCTGATACTTAGATAAAAAACGTCAAAACCGTCGCCGTGTCGATATTATTGATTACCTTTGCCAATCATATGAAAGGCATGACACCATATACAATCAACGTTGGCGGAAGGCTGATGGACCTGTCCGAGCCGAAGGTTATGGGCATACTCAACGCCACGCCAGACTCGTTCTACGCCGGCAGCCGCCGCCAGACGGAGGACGAGATTGCCGCGAGGGCCGACCAGATAGCGGCCGAGGGCGGCGACATTATAGACGTGGGAGCCTACTCCACGCGCCCTGGCGCGGCCAGGGTGACGGCAGCGGAGGAGATGGAGCGCATGCGCACGGCCCTGAAGGCGGTGCGCGCGGCGCAGCCAGATGCCGTGGTGTCGGTCGACACGTTCCGTCCCGAGGTGGCCCGCATGGCTGTCGAGGAGTATGGCGCGGCCATCATAAACGACGTGTCAGGCGGCAACGTTGACGGCGCCTTCGGCTGCGAGGAGATGAAGGAGGACGCCTATAAGGAATACTCTTGCGCCGACGTGCCTCCCATGTTCAGCGAAGCGGCCCGGCTCGGCGTGCCCTACATCCTGATGTCTTCGCGCCCCAACGTGGACAGCATCATGCAGGACTTCGCCCTGAAGGTGCGGTTGCTGCGCGGCATTGGGCAGAAAGACATAATCCTCGACCCCGGTTTCGGCTTCGGCAAGACGGTTTACGAGAACTACGCCGTGCTCGCCCGGCTGGGCCGCCTGCGCGAGATGGGCCTGCCCGTGCTCGTCGGCGCGTCGCGCAAGTCAATGATATCGCGCCTGCTTGGCACAGATGCCGACGGCTCGCTTGTCGGCACGGTAGTGGTGAACACCATCGTCATGGCCATGGGCGGAGCCTCGATACTGCGTGTGCACGACGTGAAGGAGTGTGCCGAGGCCGTGAAAACAGTAAAAGAAACGATGAGACATGTTTGACTTCGGCATAAAAGACTTTATAGACATTTTCTGCGTCGCCCTGATGCTTTACTACATCTACCGCCTCATGAAGGAGTCGCGGTCGCTCAATGTGTTCATCGGCATCATGGTGTTCATCCTTATGTGGCTGTTCGTCAGCCAGGTGCTCGAGATGCGCTTGCTGGGCAGCATCATGGACAAGCTGGTAAGCGTCGGCGTGATAGCCATAATAATACTGTTCCAGGAAGAGATACGCAAGTTCCTCTACAACCTCGGTGCCCACCACAAAGTGAAGAGCATCGTGCGCCTGTTCTCGTCGGGCGAGAAGAAAGACAACGCCGACCTGGAAGCGATAATGCCCGTGGTGATGGCATGCATGAACATGAGCCGCGGCAAGGTGGGCGCGCTGATAGTCATCGAAAGGCTATCGCCCCTCGACGCGATTGTGGAGACCGGCGACGTGATAGACGCAAACATCAACCAGAGGCTGATAGAAAACATCTTCTTCAAGAACTCACCCCTGCACGACGGAGCCATGATAATATCCAAGAAACGCATACGTGCCGCCGGCTGCATACTGCCGGTAAGCCATAGTTTCGACATTCCGAAGGAACTGGGACTGCGCCATAGGGCCGCCATGGGCGTTTCGCAGGAGACCGACGCGATAGCCATAGTGGTGTCAGAGGAGACCGGCCGCATATCCGTGGCATTGCGCGGACAGTTCCATTTGCGCCTCTCGGCCGAGCAGCTGGAAAGCATCCTGACGCGCGAGCTTGACATCTGACGGCTTGCCGGGGCTTAATGGCCACTGCCGTTATAATCCGTAAGAAATACGTGTTGCGACATTGCTGTTTGCAATCTGCATATGGCAATTGTGTTACGGATTGTTCGCGCGTGGAATAAAAAAGCTTAAAAACCTTGGAAAAGAATCTTTTTTGTCCGCAATATTTTGATTTCTCATAATAAAAATGTATATTTGTAGCGTCTCAATATAAAGCTTTTAGTGTCATGGTAGATTTTAAGAATTTTTCGGCTATCCTTTCCTGCCTTGACGATTATATGGTTGACAAGGGCAAGAAAGAGATTAACGACATGGAGGCCAACATGGAGTTGGCCCGTGCAGGTTTGTTGAAGGACTCTCAGCCCAATCCGGGTTCTCCTCTCAGGGATTTGCTTATGAAATTGAGTGATGCCAATCTCTTGCCGCAGAACATACGCCAGAAGTATGGCATGTGGACCATTAAGCTTTCCAAGACAATGGCCAAGTTCCCGCTGATCAATCAGTTCCAGTATTGCTGAATGTATGGCACGGCCGTGAAATATCCAATGCGCCTCAAGATGGATGGAGCGCATTGGATTTTTGTTTTGTTTGCGCGCATGGCGCGTGTTTTTGCGGTTAAATTACGTTAACGGCTTTCGACATTGGCGCGACTTATCCGTCTTATGTGTAAATTTGCGACAAATATTAATTTAAACGTAAACAAATTAAGTATGAAAAAGAATGTTTTGGCCATCTCGCTTATAGCGGGATGCTTGTTGGCCACAAGCTGTGTCAGCAAGAAAGACTTGGAGAACTGCCAGCTGGAGAACAAGGAACTGACAAGCAAATATCAGGATACGCAGGACAAGTTGGCTGACGCCAACACGAAACTGGCCGCAAGCCGCGTGCGCGTGGCAAGCCTCGAAGACCAGCTGGAGCAGTCGAAGAGCACGCTCGAGTCATTGCAAAACTCGCTCGACAAGAGCCTTACGGCAAGCAGCCAGACAACCGTGAACATCTCGAAACTTGTTGACCAGATCAACGAGTCGAACCAGTACATACGCCATTTGGTGGAAGTGAAGAGCAAGAGCGACTCGCTCAACCTCATACTTACCAACAACCTGACCCGCTCTCTCAGCAAGGAAGAGTTGAAAGAAGTCGATGTACAGGTGCTCAAGGGCGTGGTTTACATCTCTCTGGCAGACAACATGCTCTACAAGAGCGGTAGCTATGAGATAAACGAGCGCGCCGCCGAGACGCTTAGCAAGATAGCTAAGATAATCAAGGACTACAAGGACTACGACGTCCTCATTGAGGGCAACACCGACAATGTGCCGGTGAACACATCCTCTGCGGCGATGAAGAACATCCGTAACAACTGGGATTTGTCTTGTCTTCGTGCGTCAAGCGTAGTGCAGTCTCTCATCAACGACTACGGAGTTGATCCTAAGCGTCTTACGGCAGGAGGCCGTGGCGAGTTCAATCCTGTGACATCCAACAACACCGAGGTCGGCAAGCAGCGCAACCGCCGCACGCAGATAATCATCACCCCGAAGCTCGACCAGTTTATGGATCTCATCGACAAAGCTCCCGAGAGCGCAGACTCTGCAAACTGAAATGTCTAATTTTGATTGCTAAACAATGAAAAAAGCATTTGCCACATGCAGGCAAATGCTTTTTCATTTGCCGTAAGCGTCCTTCTATTTTCATTTTATTTATTTCTCACTCTCTTTTTTCGCGACCTTTTCCCATCTTTAGACTTCATAGTGTTTGTCTGCCTGAAAAAATTTTTTCGCATTATATAATTAATGTGTAATACTGCTGATTTCGCCCTTGTATTGTAATCAAATGTTAAAATGCGGATATATTTTTAATTTTTCCGTGTAAAAATTTGGTTGTT